>JAFDVJ010000084.1:0-7696 GCA_018269075.1 Acidobacteriota bacterium | reverse complement strand
CGACAGCCTGTAAAAACGCTTCACGCCCGCGCGGCGCGGCGACAAACTAACAGTTTGTCGTACAAAAAAAGTTCGGGAAGAAGAAATATTGATTCCACGGTTTGAGAGATCGCGGCAATGGGCGGGATCGCTCGCGCAGACCGGCATCGGGGCGGATGAAGTTTAGTTAGTGACAGAACTCATTGGAAAAAGCGGCGATTCCGGCCGCGTCCGCTGTTTTTTCTTCCACCAAACACACTAAAAACACCAAAAACACGAAAGAAAATTAGTGTTTTTGGTGTTTTTCGTGGATCAAAAACAACCGTCTCGAAAACACCGCCATTTCGAGACTGGTTTGAGCAAAGTTCTATTCCGTTTTCGAAACCGATCCTTTTTTTCTCGGAATATCCGGATTATGATGGGCTGAAGAATAAAGTGTTTCAAAAAAGACCTATTCGAGACAAAACCCGAATGGAAGAGGCTTTCGACAATTTATAAAATCGCGGACGTATGGAAATTTCGAATGGAATTTGGGTCGTAAATAATCTTTTACCGGCGGAAAAATGCCGGGAGTGGATCGATTGGTGCGAATCGATAGGGTTTGATGAAGCCCCGATCAATGTCGGCTACGGAAAGACCGCGGTTCGTAAAGACGTTCGCAATAATTCACGCATCATGGTCGATAACAAAGCGTTGGCTTCTGAGATCTGGGAGGCGGCCGAAGAGCATTTACCGAAATATATCGAGGGCCGGATCGCTTTGGGGCTGAACGAGCGGTTCCGGTTTTATCGCTACGAGCCGGGGCAGAAATTTGCTTATCATCTGGATGGCTATTTCCAACGCCAAAACGGCGAACGGAGCCGGCTGACCTTGATGATTTACCTGAATGAAGGATTCACCGGGGGCGAGACGGCCTTTAGAAACGACGAAAACACGATAGTGACGCCCGAAACGGGAATGATGCTGGCTTTTGATCATCTGCACCTTCACGAAGGCGCGGAAGTGACGAAAGGAATAAAATACGTCCTGCGCTCGGATGTTATGTTTTCGGGATAAAATTACGGGACGAGGGTAATACAAGTATTTTAGCCGCATATTCAATTTCGTCTTGAAATTTGGCAGGGGACACCGGAACTGTTCGGCCTGCCCGAGCAGATTTTGTTAAATGTACGGGAACTGCCCGAAAGATTTTTAGATCGGTCGCGCGGCTTCCCGCCATTGAAGCGCTTCGGCCGGCCGACAGCCTGCCGAAAGATGTACAATCGGCTGTCAGCCGGTTGACAGGCGACAGCCTGTAAAACCGCTCCGCACCCGGGAAACGCAGCGGCAAGCATCTGAGCCCGCCGGACGCTTCAGTCATTTTCACCGGCGAACGCGCGCGGTTGGCTCCTGGTTCATTCTTCTGTTCAGACGCTTCTCATCCGCGAGCGGGTGCGGCCGGCTGACAGCCCGCCGTCCATCAATCACAAATCAACAGAATCAGCCGATTTTTTTAGACCGCAAAATATTTGGCTCAGTGCTTGGTCAGCTAAAGCAGAACCTTTCGATTCATAAAATCCCAAATGAATTGTAATCCCGAAGTCTTCCGCCGACCCGTTTACCGGCGCGAAGGATCCTCGTCACGGCCGTCGATCTGCGACGATTGAAAAAAGAGCGCATAGATCAGGCGGATGATTCCGCCGGCCAGCATAAACAGAATGACAATCGCCATCAATCTCGGAGTATTGAAAAGATTTACAATCAACGCGCCGGCCGGCAGAGCGGCGAGCAGCAGAACGACGCCCTGACCGATGCCCTTTCGTTTCGGCGATACATTTCCGGCGGGGTGTTTCGACTGGAACAAGGCGTAGATGATTCTCAACAATCCGCCCATCAAGGTAAATATGGTCGTCGCGCCGATCAAATTGTCCCACGCGCCGAGGATCGCCAAAGCCGGAACGATGACGAAAGCCGAAAGCAGCAGCAGCACGCCCTGAATGATCCCCTTCCGGCGGGGAGAATATCTTTTTATCAACGGCTGAGCCGGATCGATAACCGCGCCGGCGGAACCGGTCTGCAAAGGCCGGAAATTGTGATCGGTAAATTGTCGGGCGGCCGCGTCGAGCGGCGCGGCGAATCGGGTCGGCGGAATTTCCGGCGGCGGGGCCGAAGAGATTTTCGTCACGACGGTCGGATTGTCCTGCGTTTCCAACGGGGTCGAAAGCGGGGCCGCCCGGTCGGTATGAAATTGCGGCGAAGCGGCTGCCGGATTGCGCGAATAGACCAGGAAATTCTCGAGGGCCCGGGCCATCGATTCGGCGGACGGGTAACGATTTTGGGGATTTTTGGCGAGCGCGTAGCCGACGATCGAGCGGAGCTCCGGCGGAATGTCGGCCGGCAGCGGCGCGAAATCCTTCGTCAGGATCGCGAACATCCGTTCGGAATAATGTTCCTGCGGAAACGGCAGGCTTCCCCGCAGCAGCTGATAAAGCACGACGCCGACCGACCAGACGTCGGTCTGCACGTTGCGCACGCCGTCGAGCGCCTCGGGCGCCATATAGGAATCGGTTCCGATGATCACCGAGCTGATGTTCGAAGTGTTCATCGCGCGCGAGATGCCGAAATCGGCGAGCCGCGGCGTCGTTCCCTGCAGCAGGATGTTGGCGGGCTTGATGTCGCGGTGCACGATGTTTTTTGAATGAAGATGCGCGAGGCCTTTGAGAATGCCGATCGTCATTTCGACGGCCTGATCGACCGGCAGCCGGCCTTCGGCTTGTAATTTGTCGGCGAGCGAGCCGTCCTCGGCGTATTCGCTGACGATCGCGGCCTGCCCGTCGTAGATGTCGGCGTCGAAGATCGTCAGGACGTTTTCGTGCCGGCTGACCTGTTCCCAGAGCGCGGCTTCCTGCCGGATCGCTTCGAGATTGATCTGTTCCCCGTGCGGCAGTTTGATCGCTACCATTTTCGTCAGAATCCCGGAACGTTTTTCGGCGAGCCAGACCTCGCCGAAACCGCCCTGCCCGAGCTTGCGGATGAGTATATAAGCTCCGATCTGCTGAAATTCCCGAAACATCGTAAATTGGCCTGAAGAATAGTCTGATTTTGCTGCCGACGTCTCTGATTGTCAAGATTGAAGAACGAAAACGGGGGACTGTAAGATAATTGCGGAATCCAAGGGAAACAGCGGAGCAGCCGCTTTTCGGACTTCGTCGACCGGGAATCACACAATTTGTGTTACCGTCCAGAGTTGTTCGGCACGGTAATTGACCGGTGCGGCGATTCGTTCGTGAACGGCGTTTTCGATTGAATCGGAATCGGCAGCCCGGCGAACAGTCGGGTTTTATCCACCAAAAACACCAAAAACACTAAATTTCATTCGTATTTTTTTGTGTTTTTAGTGTGTTTCGTGGATCGAAAACAATCGCTCGCCGGCCGGGCTTTTCATTTACCGGCAGATTTCGCGGCGTTTGGTCTCAAAAATTATTAAAAGTGCGGTCGAGCAATGATCGTGCCGAACCGTCTGGTTACAGTCTCTATACTTTTTGATCTTAACAAATTGATTATCAGTAATCGGCTCTGTTTCCCATGAACTTTAGTGCCCCCCAACTGCCATACGCATCCGCCCCGTTACCACAGACACCCGCCCCGCTACCAAAGGTATCCGCCCCGTCACCACAGACACCCGCCCCGTTACCATCTGAATCCGCCCCGCTACCATTCGTCTCCGCCCTGTTACCAAAGGCATCCGCCCCGTTACCACCCGCACCCGCCCCGGCACCACACGCACCCGCCCCGTTACCACAGACATCCGCCCCGGCACCACACGCACCCGCCCCGGGCTTTTTTGATGGCCGGGCGGTGCCGCCTTCATCGTCAAATGCAGCAAACAAAGAGCATCAGGAAACTTAGCTGTTTACCGGTAACGCAGGCGGCCAATTAATGAAATTTAAGAGATGATGCCCGCGAAAGACGCGAAAGGCCGCTAAAAATGGCCGGATTGAATCGAATCCATCCTTTTTTCGCGTCTTTTCGCGTCTTTCGCGGGCCATCAAACCAGAGTTACGATAACCGGCAGTTTGCGTCTCATCGTAAATAAAATTACCTGACAAACAACATCCGGCTTAAACCACAGCCGGTGCGGCGACGGGCGACGGCGCATTTGTTCAGACGAGCATCGAGGCGGATGAAATATAGTTGATCAGGGAGGTTGAAAAAGGGAGTGTTTTTGTTTTCGTGGTAAAATTATTATAAAATGTCTCGAAATGGCCCTTTTTGACACAGAAAATTAAACATCGATCCGTGGCATCAAACACCTTAAATGAGAAATAAAATCCGCACATTCTTTGTTTCGATATTTTGCATTTCATTGGGTGTTCAATCTGCATTTGCTGCGGGAAAAGATTATTCAAAGCTTGGCGGTGAGTACGCATTACTGAACAATTTGCGATTCAATGCAAAAAAAGTTGAATATACCGGAAAGACAAAACTGGTTTTGTTCGGCAGAGAATACACAGCCTCGAAATTCATCGTATCGGCACGAATTACAGTTCAAACATCCTGTAACGGAACTTTTTCCGGCACATTCGAGCAGGCTGATGCTTTCTATGAATTGCTTGTTGGTCTCGATGAATCGAACGAACTTCACGATGCGATCCTGAAATCAATTTATGATTTCTGGTCGACGAAACCGAAAGATTCGATAAGCACGTCAGATTACCAGTTTACATTGAAAAAGAACGGCGATTATCTGATGTTTGCGCCGCCGAGCGGTTTCGACAGGCAGTATTATCTTGTTTGGATTGACGGGAAATTCATAAAGGGGGCGTTTCTAGAGTTCGGTAAAAATCAAGGCGGATGGGGCGCTTTAAATGAGTTGTGGAGCAACGTGCTTAAGTTCCGGATCGGTGAAAGTAAAATCGAACCGGAGTTTATGGTTAACGAATTTCCAGAGCAATTCTGGCAGTTATTCAAACAAGGCAAGATAAAGTTGAAAAACTCCAATTGAAGTATCTTAAGCATTTTGAAACAAAAAAATGATGTTCAAGTTTATTCGCAGGTTGTTTTATTATGTCCAAGCCGATAAAAATCTAAAGGAGGCGACCGCGCTGGTTGCCGAATCGCTGATTCAAGCCGGTTACCCCGAGCGAGTGCAGGACGTTTATGACAATATTGAGCATAATGAAAGCGGTCTGGCTTTAGAAAATTTATGTGAAAATCTTTACGACTTTTCGTGCCCTGTTCCACAAAAAGCGTATGATTTACTTGAGAGATCAGGATTGGCGATGGACGTCGATAAGGACTACTGGGAAAGACTCAAACCTTTAATTGTTAAATAATAGCATTTCGATAAGGATCTTTTGAGATAGCTTAATAGTGATACCAGGATTGATGCCAAAAGGAAAAAGGGACTTATGAAAGTCCCTTTTTTATTGGTCGGGGCGAGATGATTTGAACATCCGACCTCACGGTCCCGAACCGGACGACGAGGACGAAAACAAACAAAAAGAAGAGTAATTTAGGGCTATTTGTAGTTTCAAAAACAGGCTGAATTTGCCAGATTTGGTCTGTTTTTGTTTCTTCATTACACCATTTTTACACCAACTTTCCATCATTTATTTTATGTTCAATCGTTTCAAAATTTTCAAAAATTACTATAATTCAAATTCAGCCGGTCAATGGTCAATGTGTTTCCATAAGCCATTATCTATTAAATGGAAACCGTTTTGATCATCTACTTACTAACCACTCGGTATTTTATCTGTCTTAACGGAAATTTTTACCTTCTCGGCTGCACTTTTTCACTTTATGCGCAATTTTATTCTTCAAGTTATTGATTTTTTTGAAACAGTTAAACTTTTCCGATTTTAATATCTAGATCACGTATTAATCTGTATAAATTATTAGTATGTATACCTAACAATTTCGCTGCGCCAGAATGGTTACCGTTATTCATTTCCAGCGCTTCTGAAATTAACCGCTTTTTTTCTTGTTTAAGAGCAGTATACAATCCGCCTAAATTAGTTTGTGTATTATTAGAACCATTCATGTAAGTGGCTTCTAAAATATTCTCGGGCAAATCTTCAGACAAAATTATTTCGGTCTGACCCAGAACTACTGCCCGCTCAATAACGTTCTCCAATTCACGTACATTACCTGACCAATAATAATTTTTTAATAACTCCTGTGCTTCGGGAGAGACACTTTTTACCCTTCGTTTACATCTTTCACTGTGTTTAGCAATAAAATAACTGGAAAGCAAAGGGATGTCGCTTTTACGTTCTCTTAAAGGCGGCATTTCAAATGCTATTATATTCAAACGATAATATAAATCCTGACGAAAGCGTCCTTCTCGCACTTCTTGTTGTAGATTTCTATTTGTTGCGGCGACTATTCGAACATCAACCTTTATTGATTTATTTCCGCCGACACGTTCAAATTCACGTTCCTGTAAAACTCTTAAGAGCTTTGCCTGTACGATTAACGGTAACTCACCGACTTCATCTAAAAAAAGCGTGCTTCCGTTAGCTAATTCCAACTTCCCATGCTTTAGACTGACCGCTCCGGTAAAAGCACCGCGCTCATGCCCGAAAAGTTCGCTTTCTAGGAGAGTATCAGTCAATACCGCACAATTAATTGCCAAAAAGGGTTTTCCCGCGCGCGTACTATTCTGGTGAATGGCGCGGGCGGCAAGCTCTTTGCCGGTACCACTCTCACCCAAAATCAAAACGGTGGAATCGGTTGGCGCAACACGCGAAATTAATCTGTATATTTCCCGCATTCGTTGGTTTTCCCCAATCATCGTATGCTGAAGATTGATTTGTTCGTTAAGTATCTGATTGTTGCATTCAAGTTGCTGTAAACGCTGAACGTTGAGTAGGGCGACGGCAGTGATGGCGGCGACGGCGGTTAAAAATTGTAAATTACTTTCTTCAAAAGCTAGTGTTCCATCCGTTTCGGCATATATGACGCCTAAGGTTTTATCAAAAGCTGTTATCGGAACACATAATATTGAGATGATCTGAGAAGCAATTAAGCTTTCGGCATGGCTAATCCTTTCTTCGGTTTTTATATCCTGACACAGTAAACTGACACCTTCGTCCATTACCTGGTTGACGACAGTGCGGCTGATAGTTATTTTTTTTGAGCGATTCTCATCAATTGTCCAAGTACATTTTGAAATTATCTCGTTGGACTGATCTTCAATCAGCAAAATAGCGATTCGTGTGGCGGGAAGCGCCTCGCTGATGTTCCTGAGTAGTTCATTTTGTAGTTTGAGGCTGTCATTAATTGCATTAATGGTATTGCTGATTTTTAGGAGCGCATTTAAATCTTGAAGAACTTGTTTTGATGGATTCAGAGTAGGAACTATTTCGGGGTTTAGATAAACAGCTTTGTCTCTCTGTAATCTGACGGCTGATTCGGTGACGGACAAGGAATCATCGAATCCTACCAAACTTTCGCTGTGATCGATTTCATTGCTAATCAAAAACAACAAAATCACGTTGCCGATTTCAATTCTATCACCTTCATCGAGCAACTTTTCTTTAATTGGTATGCCATTAACAAAAGTCCGATTGAAGCTATCGAGATCAACAATCATAAAGTCTCCACCGACAGTAGGCTTTACCAAACAATGCCGGCGCGAGACTGAAGATTCATTCAAGCAAATCGAATTTGTCGGATCCCGACCGATAACTGCTTCCTCTGAGGCGAGATGAGATGGTCAAGTTTAAATAGA
>JAFDVJ010000083.1 GCA_018269075.1 Acidobacteriota bacterium | reverse complement strand
AGGAATATTTTATTGACGGATTTAATTTTCAAAGACCATCAGCTAGTGGCAATTGATCGAAGAGCTTCAATACGGCATTACTTTTGATTCACAATCAAGATTTTTTAGTGAGCGGTTTTGATGACGAAGGCTTTAGAATCGACGTTAGGCCGAACGACGAACCCTTTATTTTACTCGCCGATGATCTTGACGAGGACGCGTTTGCGGCGGCCGCCGTCGAATTCGCCGTAGAAGATCTGTTCCCACGGGCCGAAATCGAGCCGGCCTTTGGTGATCGCGACGACCGCTTCGCGGCCCATGATCTGGCGTTTGATGTGCGCGTCGGCGTTGTCTTCGCCGGTGTCGTTGTGGCGATACTGGCCGATCGGCGAGTGCGGCGCGAGGCCTTCGAGCCATTTCTCGTAATCCTGATGAAGCCCGCTCTCGTCGTCGTTGATAAAGACCGACGCCGTGATATGCATCGCGTTGACGAGCGCGAGGCCTTCGCGGACTCCGCTTTCGCGGAGACAGTTTTCGACCTCGCGGGTGATGTTGACGAACGCGCGCCGCGTCGGGATCTCGAACCAGAGCTCTTTCCGGTAGCTTTTCATATACGAAATTATCGCCGATCGGAGCGGTCAGGACAACCTGCCGGCAAACGCCCCTTGCGCTTCAGGGCGAGACTTCGGGCACGTGCAGGACGAGGCCGTCGGACAGCGGCGAATCGCCGTTCTGGACGTAGATCCGAAACTCGCCGCCGGGCAGCGTCAGCGGCACGTTGCGCAGCTCGCCGGCCGAGATCAGCGAATGTTTCCGGAGCGCGCCGTTCGGGACGAGACACGGCGCGGTTTCGAGACAGTCGGCGCCGGTCACACGCACGCAGACCGTTTCGGGATCGAAATTCGCGCCGCGCAGATTGACGAAAAGCTGATGGCCGGCATCCGGCCCGGTCTGCATCTCGAGCCCGTCGAGCGCCGGTTTCCGAAAGCCGCGGTCGGCCGTCATAAACAGAAAAAGACCGAGCGCGAGCAGCCCGAAAAGCAGGATCGCGAACCGGTAAGGCCGCGCCGGAAACGGCCGGAAAACCGTCTCGGTCTCGAGCTTTGCCCAGAGCAGGACGCCGCCGCCGAGACCGAAAAAGACGATGAAGCGCAGGAAGACGACCGTCACGAACAACCCGTGAAACGGCGCCGGCAGCAGCTGCCCGAGCAGGTTGAAGGTCGTCACGATCGAATAGATCAGCACCAGACAGAAAACGCCCGCGAAATTCGGAAAGAGATTCGAAAAATTCTCGAACGGCCTCCGGCTGACCAGATAAAAAGGAACGAAGACGTAAAAAACCCCGAGCGGCAGATTGAAGATCAGCGCGTCCCGGACGAAGCCGGCGAGCGCCGACGGCTCTTGAAAGCGGGTCGGCGTCAGCGTCTCGGAAGGCAGGAAAAAATTCATCGCCAGACAGGTCACGACCGCGCCGGCGATGACCAGCCCGACGCCGGCCGCAAACAGCGTCCGCTCGCTGCCCGGCCGTCGCCTTTCCGCCAGCGACAGCGCCGTCAGCATCACGCCGCCGTTCCACAGGATCAGCGGAATCGCCAGCCGGAACGAGCCGGCCGCGTAACGATCGAATTGGTAGGCCGTCTGGACGAGCAGCCCGAGCAGAAAAAGCGCGCCGTAAAAAAAGGACGCCGCCAGCTTGAAGACCGTGTAGTTTTTTTCGCTGCCCGCCGGCGAAGGCTCCGGCTCCGGTTCGTCCGGCGTTTTTTCCGGCAGGGCCGCGACCGGTATCCTGATCCGGTAGCCGCGGCCCGCGACCGGCTCGATGAAGTTATGCGGAAAGCCTTCGTTCTTAAGCGTTTTCGCAAGCCCGCGCTTGGTTTCCTGAATGAGATGCTTGAGCGAATCGGACATCTCCGGATACTGCACCCAGACGTTTTGGCGCAGTTCGTCATACCCGACGACCTCGGGCGCGGCCGCCAGCAGCGTCAGCAGAAAATGCGCCTGCGTCTGCGTGAGCCTGATCTTCCTGCCCGTCGCCGCATACTCCACCACGGCGCCGAGCGGCGCAAATCTCAAACCGGCAAATTCATACATCACAGACATAGGGATTTCGGATTTCGGATTGCGGATTTCGGATTGGTTTCAACACGAAAGTTTTTTGTTTGAAATCGAAGCCTTCGAATTCAGACCAATCCGAAATCCGAAATCCGAAATCCGAAATCGAATATATCTTTAAATTCGGCGGGCCGGAAGAGATTTTTTGGGAAAATGGTTTTTCGAGGCGATTCTCAAAGAATTTTGAGTGGCATTTGAGAGCTGGAATGTAATAAAACAAAAGCTGTCGGATAAAGGCGTCATTTTTATTTGGAACGCTGCCCTTTGTTTCCTTATGCCGCTCCTTAAAGTTTCATTGATCAGATCATTTTTTCGGATTGATTGAACCGGGACCGCAAATGAGCCTCGTTCGGTTTTGCCCTTCTTGACGGGTCGCGAAGATCCGTTGTTGTCGGAAAGACCTCACCCTCACTTTTTTTCTTTTTTCACGCTTCAATCCAGACTTCGGATGACCGCGCCGACGTCGCTCGCGTAAAAGCCGGCGCAGTTGAAACAGTTGAACTCGATCACTTTCGGGCCTTCCGGAGTGACGGCGATGTCCATCACAACCGTTTCGTGCGGGAGCCAGCGATCGGCGAACGGCTGAAACAGTTCCAACGAAGCCGGCGCGCAGCGTCGCCGGTCGGGCCTTCCGGCGCGCCGGTACAGCGAGGCCGCGACGACCCGGCGGCGGACAACGAAAACCCGGTATTCCTCGTAAATCTCCTTCGGTTCGGCAACCGTTACGAGCGTCGCCGCATCGATTTCCGGATTCTGCCCGGAAACGATCTCGAACCATTCGCGGCGGTCCTCGACGACGACGCCGTCGAATAGCTTCAGATCGTGAATCGGCCTCACTTCGGATTTGGGATTTCGGATTTCGGATTTCGGATTGGTTTCAAAACGGAAGTTTTTTGTTTGAAACCGAAGTCTTCAGATCCAGACAAATCCGAAATCCCAAATCCCAAATCCCAAATCCCAAAGATTTTTGCAACGGTGCGGTGACCGAACGGTGACGTTGTTGAAAGATTGTTTTCGACGGGGCGAAGTTGTTCGTTTTCTTTTTCCGGGACCAGTTGTAATTTATTGTTAGTGACCGAGCTTATCAGAAAAAGCGGCGATTCCGGTCGCCTTCGTTTTTTTTGATCTTCCACTAAACACACTAAAAACACTAAATTTCTTTCGTGTTTTTTCGTGGTTTTAGCGGCTATTTTAACAACCGACCGCGGGTTTAACGCTCATTATTCCAACAAGTTGTGTCACACACTATAATGAAGTAAAAGCCTTTTGAAAAAACGTCTGAAATAGCTTCTGCCGTCGATCTTTCTTTTGTTGGCGGCGGGCGGCGCGGCCGGGAATCGGGATGCGCACATTTCGGCGCGGCGAACTATGACAAAGCGATGGTCGCGCGATAAATTTGCGGCGGCGGGATAAAAATTTGTTTGCTTCTTGGCGGTTTCCGCTTATAATACCTGTGAAAGTCAAAATTGACCCCCCTGATCTTAATTGAAATCTCAAATTGTTTTATCATCCGCGGATTTCACGACGGCGGGGTGTACAAGATTTTCGACGGTTTAGTTTACTCGTTCACTGAAAAAAAATTTCGAAAAAGGGTTAACCCGTCAGTCATAATCGACTGTCAAGGGGGCGGTAGCAATGAAAAGCCTCGATCAATCAGGTCGCGGGGTCAAGCGCGAGTCTTGGCCCGACGATCCGATCAAAGAATTAAAAGACATCAAGTTCGCGCTCGATGAAGCGGCGATCGTCGCGTTTACCGACCGGCGCGGCCGCATCACCTACATCAACGACAAGTTCTGCGAAATCTCGAAATATTCGCGCGAAGAGCTGCTCGGGCAGGATCACCGGATCGTCAACTCCGGTTATCATTCGAAAGACTTCATAAAAAATCTCTGGAAGACGATCAGCGGCGGCCGCGTCTGGCGCGGCGAGCTGCGCAACCGCGCCAAGGACGGGTCGATCTACTGGGTCGATACGACGATCGTGCCGTTTCTCGACGAAGAGGAAAAACCCTACCAGTACGTCGCGATCCGGCACGACGTGACGGCCCGCAAATTGATCGAGGAGAGCCTGCTCCGCTCGCGCGAGAACATCCGGCTCGCGACCGGCGCCGCGCAGATGTTTCTCTGGGAGCTCGATCTCGAAGACCGGAAAACGCGTTTCGGCGAAAACTTCGCGCAGGTTCTCGGCCTCCGGAAACCGATCGCCGAGATGGAGACCGAAGCGACCTTCGAAAAGCTGATCCACCCGGACGACGTCGAAAAAATTCGCCAGTACGTCGAGCGCGCCGTCACCGAAGCGGGCATTCATTCGACCGACGTGCGGCTCGTCAACCCCGAAAACGGAAACGTCATCTGGCTCGAATCGTCGAGCTACACCGTCCGCGACGCCGACGGCGGTCCGGTCCGGCTGGTCGGCGTCTCGAAAAACATCACGAGCCGCCGGCAGACGGAAGAAAAACTGCGGCAGAACGAAGAGTTTATGCGCTCGACGCTCGATTCGCTCGTCCCCGGCATCGCGATCATCGATCGCCGCGGAAAGATCCTCGACGTCAACGATTCGTGGCTCCGGTTCGTGCGCGAGAACGGCTACGGGCAGCCGGGCGCCGGCGTCGGACTCGAATACCCGGACGTCGTCGGTCACGCATTCGCGCCGGACAAAAAGATCGTCGACGCGCTCGCCGCCGGTCTCCGGAGCGTGCTCGACGGCGCGCGGCCGAAGTTCGAGCTCGAATTCGCCCGCCATTCGCCGTCCGAATCGCGCTGGTTCGTCGTCAACGTCAGCCCGCTCGTCACGTCGCGCGGCGGCGCGGTCGTCTCGCACACCGACATCACCGACCGCAAGCAGGCCGAGGACCGCATCCGGCAGCAGGCGTCGCTGCTCGACCAGACGAAGGACGCGATCTTCGTCTGCGATCTCGACTGCCGGCTCGTTTACTGGAACAAAGGGGCCGAAAATCTTTACGGCTGGGCGGCGGCCGAGGCGCTCGGCGAGGAGGTCTGCGACATCGTTTTCGGCGGCGACGGCGAACAGTTCGACCAGATCCGGGACGCGCTCGAAAATCGCGACGAATGGAAGACCGACGCGCGGCAGACGACGCGCGTCGGCCGGCCGATCACCGTCGAGAGCCGCTGGAATCTGATCCGCCGGGAAGACGGCGAGCCGGATTACATCCTCGTCACCAACACCGACGTCACCGACCAGCGGCAGACCGAGGACCAGCTTCTGCGAGCGCAGCGCCTCGAATCGATCGGCACGCTCGCCGGCGGCATCTCGCACGACCTGAACAACATTCTCGCGCCGATTATGATGGCGGTCGATCTTTTGCAGCTCAAGGACTTCGACGAGGGCACGCAGGATCTTCTCCAGATGATCAAGGAAAGCTCCGAGCGCGGCGCCGATCTCGTCAAGCAGGTACTGACCTTCGCGCGCGGCATCAAGGGCGAGCGCGTGCAGGTGCAGGTTCGCCACATCATCAAGGATCTGCTCAACGTGCTGCGCCAGACGCTGCCGAAATCGATCACCGTCAAGTCCGACATCGAACCCGATCTCTGGCTGATCTCGGCCGACGCGACGCAGATTCACCAGCTTTTGATGAACCTCTGCATCAACGCCCGCGACGCGATGCCGTCGGGCGGCCTGCTGACGATCAAAGCCGAAAACATCTCGCTCGACGAAAACTACGCGCGGATGAACATCGAGGCCGAGGTCGGAACCTACATTCTGCTGAGCGTCGCCGACACCGGCACCGGGATGACGCCGGAAGTCCTGAACCGGATCTTCGACCCGTTTTTCACGACCAAGGAAGTCGGCAAGGGAACCGGTCTCGGCCTCGCGACGGCGCGCTCGATCGTCAAGAATCACGGCGGCTTCGTCAACGTTTACAGCGAAACCGGCCGCGGCACCAAGTTTTCGATCTATTTCCCGGCATTGCTGACCGCCTCGACCGATCCCGAGCATCGCGGCGGCGGCATCTACCCGCGCGGCCGCGACGAGCTCGTGCTGGTCGTCGATGACGAGGACCAGATTCTCCAGATCACGAAGAAAACGCTCGAAAGCTACGGTTACCGGGTCCTGACCGCGTCGGACGGCACGGACGCGATCGCCGTCTACGCGCAGAATATGGATGAGATCGCGCTCGTCCTGACCGACATCGCGATGCCCTATATGGACGGCGTCGCGGCGATCCGCGCGCTGCGCCGGATGCAGCCGAAGCTCCGGGTGATCGCCGCCAGCGGCCTCACGACGACCGAACAGACGGCCGAGATCCAGACGCTCAAAATCGACGCGTTTCTGCCGAAACCCTACACGGCCGAAAACCTCCTCAATCTGATCGCCAAAGTTCTCGGCAATCAATGAAAGAGTGGAGAGTGGAGAGTAGAGAGTGGAGAGTCCGGGGAAAACCTTTGACTCTCGACTCTCGACTCTCGACTCTCGACTAAACTATTGTGAAACACCGCAATATTCTCTATAATGGATTGCCGGAAACTCGCGCCGGCGAGTTTGCGAAACGTTTTTAACAGAAGAAATAACTCAATCCGAGTGGTGAGTCTTAAGTCTAGAGTCAAAAGTCGCTCGATAATTTCGCCGATCACGAAATCGACCCGCTTTATCGCGTGAGATCTCCGTTCGGAACGGAAAACGTCCGCGGTCGAAAACGGACTCAAGACTCAGGACTCAAGACTTAAGACTCAGGTTAACTCAATCGTCAAACATTTTTTCACGACACCCGAATGCCGATAAGCTGGACTTCCGAACAAGTGATCGCGCAGGCTCCCGACGAATCGTCGGTCAAGGCCGGACGCGGGCTCGCGTCGCCCGCCAAATGGGTTTCCTCCGGCTATGACGACCGCGCCGTCTGGGGCGAATGCAAGGGCAGCGGCAAGCTTCCCTATCAGGTCTCGATCGAGCTCGCCGAACCGGCCTTCAAATGCAGCTGCCCGAGCCGGAAATTCCCGTGCAAACACGGGCTCGGACTATTTCTGCTCTACGCCGCCGCCCAGCTCAAAGAAGGAAGCGCGCCCGATTTCTGCGCCGAATGGCTCGCCAAACGCTCCGCGACCGAGGAGCGCAAAAATGAGAAAGCGGCCGCCGAAACGACGCCCGAGGAAGACGCGAAACGCGAAAAAGCGCGGCTCAAGCGCGTCGCCGACCGCGAAGCGAAGGTCGCCGCCGGTCTCGCCGAGCTCGAGCTCTGGCTCGGCGATCTCGTCCGTCAGGGTCTGGCGACCGCCCAGAACCAGCCGACCGAATACTGGGAAAAAACCGCCAAACGCCTGATCGACGCGCAGTCGCCAAACGCCGCCCGGCTCGTCCGCAATCTTTCGAGCCTCGTTTACCGGAAGGACAAATACGGCGAGCGGCTCGCCGGCAAACTGCTCGAACAAATCGGCCGGCTCTATCTCGTCTGCGAGAGCTGGCGGCGGCTCGCAGAGCTGCCCGAAGCCGTCCGGGCGGACGTCAAAACGGCCGTCGGCTTCACGGTCAAGGAAGACGAGCTGACCGCCGCCGAAACGATCGAGGACGTCTGGCAGGTTCACGGCATCCGCGTTTACGAAGAGGAAAAGCTGCGCGTCCAGCGAATCTGGCTCGCCGGCGAAACGAGCGGCCGCCGCGCGCTCGTGCTGAATTTCGCCTTCAGGAACCAGCCGCTCGACGTCGGCTTCACGGCCGGCACGCGGATCCGCGCCGCGCTTGCGTTCTATCCCGGCAATTTCCCGCAGCGCGCGTTCGTCAAAGAGCGTTTCGAAGCCGCGAATCTCGACGCGTTGGCGGCGTTCGACGATTTCGACGCGCTGCTCGGCGATTACGCGGCGGCGCTCGCGAAAAACGTCTGGCTCGAAACCTTTCCGGCGATGATCCGGCGGGCCGTTCCCGTCCGGCGCGGCGCGGCGTGGTTTCTGCGCGACGAAACCGGAAAACTGCTCCCGCTCGAAGCGGACGAAGCCGCGCTCTGGAAGCTCGACGCGGTCTGCGGCGACCGCCCGACGGCAATTTTTTCGGAATGGGACGGCGAAACGCTCCGCCCGCTGACGGTCTGGAGCGACGGCAAGCCGATCCGACTTTGAAAGTCCTGAGTCCTGAGTCTTGAGTCCTGAGTCCTGAGTCCTGAGTCTTGAGTCCGGGGTCGTGAGTCTTTCCGGCAGCTTAAACCGACTTAAGACTCAAGACTTAAGACTCAAGACTAAAAAAGCTATGAAACTGTGGCAGCAAATGATTTCGACGGCGATCGTCGGCACCGAGCGGCAGAAGTTCGAGCTTCCGCCGCCGGCGGACGGCGACGCGGTCGCGAATCTGCTCGGCGCGCTCGCCGCGGCCGGCGACGAGACGCGGCTGTTGAAGGCGGCCGCCGTGCTCGGGTCGTATCTTCGTTCGGGAATCGCCGCCGCGCCCGACGCCGGGGCCGCGCCCGAACCGGCCGGCGACGAAACCCGCGCGTCGATCCCGCCGCTTTCCGAAAATCATCTGGCGGCGATGCTCGCGGGCCATCATTCGCGGGTTCTGCGCGAATTTTTCGAACTCGTCGCCGAAAACGGGCGCGTCCTGCCGCCGCCGTTTCTGCCGGCGGCGCTCGACGAAGGCACTTCGAAAAGCGAGCTCCGGCCGTTTATCGTGCCGATCCTGGGCGCGCGCGGCCGCTGGCTCGCGGGCCGCCGCGACGACTGGTCGTGGGCGGTCGCCGCCGAAAATCAAACCGAGAAATGGGAAACCGGCGCGCGCGCCGAGCGGCTGGCGGCGCTCGCCGCGCTGCGCCGCGAAGATCCGGCCGCCGCGCGCGAGCTGCTCGCCGCCGGCTGGTCGGCCGAGTCCGCCAAAGACCGCGCCGCCTTTCTCGAAGTTTTGAAGACGAATCTCGACGCGGCCGACGGGGAATTTCTCGAACGCGTCCGGCAGACCGACAAGAGCGCCGACGCGCGCCGCGCCGCCGTCAATCTGCTGTTGAAGATTCCCGGGTCGCCGCTCCGCGAAACGCTCGCCGCCGAGGCCGCCGCGCTGCTCGTTTACAAACCCGGCGGTTTTCTCTCGAAAGCGAAGCTCGAGGTCGTTTTTCCGGCCGATTTCGACCGCGACGCGAAAGGCGATCCGCTCGCCGACGTCGAGCTCTTTCTCAACGAGCGCGAGTTGGGTAAAAAAGCCGTCCGGCTCGTCAAGCTGCTCCACGCCGTGCCGCCGCGTTTCTGGGAAGAGCGTTTCGGCGCGCCGCGCGAGACGCTCGTCGAGGCCGCCAAAAACACCGACTGGAAAAACGCCGTGCTGACCGGATTCCGCGCCGCCGCGCTCAATTTCGCCGACGCGGAATGGCTGGCGGCGGTCCTGCCGGAGAGCGGGCAGAACGATTATTACACGCTCTCGAACCAGATCGAGCGCGACTGGCGGCATTCGCAGATCGAAAACCTGATCGAAATTCTGCTCGACGGCGAGCCGAAAACAGGCCTCGACCGGAACTTCGCCGTCCTGCTTTTCAATCGGCTCAAAGAGCGCTGGAGCGATGAATTCTCTCTGAAAATATCGAACTTTCTGGAGCGCGAATCGCAGGTTCGGGACTTCAAGGAATTTATCGGCAAGGAATTTATCGGCATCGCCCTGCCGGTCCTGAATTCCGGCCATCTTTTCGCCGTCGGGCAGCTCGCCGACTTCGAGTTAAGAGTGCTCGCCCGGCTCGCCGGGCATCTCGACAAGCTGCCCGGCTACGCGCGCTCGGCCGAAGATTTCGCGGCCGTCGCCGCCTTTCGCCGCGAATTGCGCGCGGCCTTTCGAAACGAGGAAAAATTATGAACAACGTCTTACGAGAACACGCCGAACGACAATTCGCCGAAGAGCTCGCCGAGCTCGCCCGCGAGGACAACAAACAGCGGCCGCCGAACTGGAAACTGTCGCCGTGGGCGGTCGCCAAATACCTGCTCGGCGGCCGGACCGAAAACGGTTTCGAGATCACGCCGAAATACATCGGCAGCCGCCGGCTGATGGAAATCGCGATCGCGACGCTCGCGACCGACCGCGCGCTGCTCCTGCTCGGCGTGCCGGGAACCGCGAAATCGTGGGTTTCCGAACATCTCGCGGCCGCCGTCGCGGGCGATTCGACGCTGATCATTCAGGGCACGGCCGGGACCGGCGAGGAAGCGATCCGCTACGGCTGGAACTACGCGCGGCTGCTCGCCGAGGGGCCGAGCCCGGCGGCGCTCGTCGACAGCCCGGTCAAGCGTGCGATGGAAGACGGCAAGATCGCGCGGTTCGAAGAACTGACGCGCGTGCCGGCCGACGTTCAGGACACGCTGATCACGATTCTGTCGGAAAAAACGCTGCCCGTTCCCGAGCTCAACACCGAGGTTCAGGCCGTCAAGGGCTTTAACCTGATCGCGACGGCGAACGACCGCGACAAGGGCGTCAACGAGCTGTCGAGCGCGCTCAAACGCCGCTTCAACACGGTCGTCCTGCCCGTCCCGGCGACGATGGAGGAAGAGGTCGAGATCGTCGAACGGCGCGTCGCGAGTCTCGGCAAGGCGCTCGAACTGCCGGCCGAAGCGCCCGCCGTGAGCGAGATCCGCCGCGTCGTCCAGATCTTCCGCGAGCTGCGCGGCGGGACGACCGCCGACGGCAAGACCAAGCTCAAGAGCCCGAGCGGCACGCTGAGCACGGCCGAAGCGATCTCGGTCATCAACAACGGCCTCTCGCTCGCCGCGCATTTCGGCGACGGCGTCCTCAACGCGCACGATCTGGCCTCGTCGGTCGTCGGCGCGGTCGTCAAGGACCCGGTGCAGGACCGCGTCGTCTGGCAGGAATATCTCGAAACCGTCGTCAAGGAACGCGACGGCTGGAAGGATCTCTACCGCGCCTGCCGGGAGATCTTATAGTCTGAAGTCTTGAGTCTTAGGTCTTAAGTCAAAGGAAACAATGACTTAAGACTTAAGACTCAGGACCCAGGACTACGGACTCAGGACTTTTATCCGAATGAAACTGACGATTCACGGCATCAGACATCACGGCTGCGGTTCGGCGCGAAGCGTCCGGCAGGCGCTCGGCGCGCTCCGGCCGGACGTCGTGCTGATCGAAGGCCCGCCCGAAGCGAACGAGCTGATCCCGCTCGCCGCCCACAAAAAACTCGCGCCGCCGGTCGCCGTCCTGATCTACGCGCCCGACGACCCGCGCCGCGCCGTCTATTACCCGTTCGCCGAATTCTCGCCCGAATGGCAGGCGATAAAATTCGCCCTCAAAACCAAAATCCCGGTCCGCTTCATCGACCTCCCGCAAAGCTATCAACTGCTCGACGCCGTTCCGTCCATCAATATCGATCAACAGGAAACGGATTCGCTGCCCGACGAACAATCCGAAATCCGAAATCCGAAATCCGAAATCCGCACTGATCCCTTGCAGTTCGCGGCCGAAGCCGCCGGTTTCGACGACGGCGAGATCTGGTGGGAAAACCTCGTCGAAACGCGCGGCGCGGCGGTGCCCGGAGAGCTTTTCGAAGGCATCCTCGAGCTGATGACGGCGCTCCGCGAGGAGGCCGAAAAAGAGGAATCGAACGCCGAATCCGAACGCGACGAGCTGCGCGAGGCCTTTATGCGCGAGGAAATCCGCCGCGCCGCGCGCGAGGGCTTCGAAAACATCGCCGTCGTCTGCGGCGCGTGGCACGCGCCGCGGCTCGCCGATCCGGCGCGCTTCGAAAACGACCGCGAGCGTTTCGCCCGGCTTCCGCAGACAAAGCTCGCGGCGACGTGGATTCCCTACACCTACAATCGTTTGGCGACCGCGAGCGGCTACGGCGCGGGAATCGCTTCGCCGGAGTTTTATCATCAGATCTGGAAAAATCCGCGGCGGATCGCCTCGCACTGGCTCGCGCGGGTCGCGGCGCTGCTGCGCGAACAGGACATCGAAGCCTCGTCGGCGAGCGTCATCGAGGCCGTCCGGCTGACCGAAAGCCTCGCCGTGATGCGCGGCCTGTCGGCGGTCGGGCTGAACGAGCTGGCGGACGCCGTCCGGACGGTTTTATGCTTCGGCGACGACGCGCCGCTCCGGCTGATCGGCGAAAAACTGATCGTCGGCGAGCGGATCGGCCGCGTCCCGCCGGAAACGCCGGCCGTGCCGCTGCAGCGCGATCTGCAGTCCGCGCAGAAACGGCTCCGGTTCCCGCCCGAAGCCGCGCACAAAACGGTCGAGCTCGATCTCCGCAAACCGAACGATCTCGAACGCAGTCAGCTGCTCCACCGGCTCAACCTGCTCGAAGTCGACTGGGGCCGGCCGCAGCGGACGAGCGGCAAGGGCACGTTCAAGGAATCGTGGTGGGTCGGCTGGCGGCCCGATCTCGAGATCGGGCTGATCGAGGCCAGCGTCTGGGGCAATTCGATCGTCTCGGCGGCGACGAACAAGATCCGCCGGACGGCCGCCGAAGCCGAGGAGCTCGCCGATCTGACGGCGCTCGTCGAACGCGTGCTGCTCGCCGATCTGCCCGACGCGGTCGATTTTCTGATGATCGCGCTCGAAGCGAAAACGGCCGTTTCGAGCGACGTGCCGGCGATGATGGACGCGCTCCCGCCGCTCGCCGACGTTTTGCGTTACGGCAACGTCCGCAAGACCGACGCCGGCGCGGTCGAAAAGGTCGTCGACGGGCTCGTCACGCGCATCTGCATCGGTCTGCCGAACGCTTCGGCCGCGCTCGACGACGAAGCGGCGGCCGCGATGCTCGACCGGATGATCAAGACCGACGGCGCGATCTCGCTTTTGCAGGACGACGAGCTTCACGACGCGTGGCGCGAGGTTCTGCGCCGGCTCGCCGACGCCGAAAGTCTCAACGGTCTGGTCCGGGGCCGGGCCGTCCGGCTGCTCTTCGACAAGCGTCATTTCACGGCCGACGAGACCGCGCGGCGGATTAATCTCGCGCTCTCGACGGCGGTCGATCCGGACGCGGCGGCCGGGTGGCTCGAGGGCTTCCTGCGCGGCAGCGGGCTGATCCTGCTGCACAACGAGCTGCTGCTGAAGATTCTCGACGACTGGGTGAAAAGCCTCAACGAAGACGTTTTCATCCGAATTCTGCCGCTCCTGCGCCGGACGTTCGCGACCTTTCACGCGCCCGAACGCCGGCAGATCGGCGGCAAGATCAAGAGCGGGATCGCCGCCGGAAACACCGGATCGGCGGACGTCGACACGGAGGATTTCGACCGCGAACGCGCCGCGATGGTTTTGCCGCTGCTCGCGCGGCTGCTCGGAGCTGCCGAAAAAACTGAATGAGCTGTTTTTATCCGAGCAACTTCGATGATCTTAGACCTTCGACAGAAAACCAAAGATCCAAGATCAAAGGCCAAAGACCAAATCTCTCAATAACTTAAAGCCCACGTCATTGAATTTTATGGCTGACGAAAACACATTGAAACGCTGGCGGCTGATTCTCGGCGGCGACGAATGCGACGGAACGGGCGTCGGGCTGCGGCCGGAAGAGCTGCGGATCGACGGCGCGCTCGAGGCGCTTTACGATTCCGAGCGTTCGGGCAATCTCGGCGGATCGTCGCCGAACGTCGCCCGCTGGCTCGGCGACATCCGCACGTATTTTCCGTCGTCGGTCGTCCGCGTGATGCAGAAGGACGCGCTCGAACGGCTCGGCCTCCAGCGGATGCTGCTCGAACCGGAGATGCTCGAAGCCGTCGAGCCCGACATCCATCTCGTTTCGACGCTCATCTCGCTCAACCGGATCATCCCGGCAAAGACGAAGGAAACCGCCCGGCTGGTCGTCCGCAAGGTTGTCGACGAGCTCGAACGCAAGCTCGCCAACCCGCTGCGGCAGGCGATCGCCGGCAGCCTCAACCGGTCGGTTCGCAACAATCGCCCGCGCCACAACGAGATCGACTGGCACCGGACGATCCGGCTCAACCTGAAGCATTACCAGCCCGCCTACCGGACGATCATCCCCGAACGCCGCGTCGGTTTCGGCCGCAAGACCCAGAGCCAGCGCGACATCATTTTGTGCGTCGATCAGAGCGGCTCGATGGCCTCGTCGGTCGTCTATTCGAGCGTGATGGCGGCGGTGATGGCGTCGATCAAAGCGGTCAGCACCGCGCTCGTCGTCTTCGACACGGCGATCGTCGATCTGACCGAAATGCTCGCCGATCCGGTCGACGTTTTGTTCGGCACGCAGCTCGGCGGCGGCACCGACATCAACCGCGCGCTCGCCTACTGCCAGTCGCTGATCCGGCGGCCCGACCAGACGATTCTCGTGCTGATCAGCGATCTTTACGAGGGCGGCAACCGCAACGAGATGCTCAAGCGCGCCGCCGCGCTCGCCGCGTCGGGCGTCAACTTTATCACGCTGCTCGCGCTCGACGACCGCGGCGCGCCGTTTTTCGACCGCCACGTCGCCGGGCAATTCGCCGGTTTCGGAATTCCCGCCTTCGCCTGCACGCCCGATCTTTTTCCCGACCTGATGGCCGCCGCCATTCAAAAACGCGATCTCCGGCAGTGGGCGGCCGCCAACGAGATAGTCGTCAGTTGATTTCGGATTTCGGATTTCGGATTTCGGATTGGTCTCTTTAGGAAAAGTTTCGGTTGGAGCGCCGGCATCCTGCCGGCCAACGCCGCCGCGCGGCGTCAAACGATTCGGATTCAGTCGATATCACAAAAAAAATTCAATCAACAACTCAATAAAATGGATATTCCGGGCGTTTTGCGATCGGCGGGGCGGCGCTTCGGGCCGGCGTTCGATTCGGTTTGAATTGAATTTTCGAAGCTCTGCGAAAAGTTTTCGGTCGCTTCGTGATACTTTCCCGGCGCCGGTTTCGCGTAAACAGCCGGAGGGCGAAAGCGGGCGGCGAAAGCGAAGCCGGCGAAAACGCTCAGGGAGAAAAAATTTATGCAGACGATCCGAAAATTAAAATACCTCGTTTCCGGCGCGGTTTTGCTGCTCGCGCTCGCGCTCGCGGCGTCGGCGCAGACGGCGCGCCGGGTGACTTTTCAAAAAGGGCGAACGGCGACCGTCGTCAATGGACTGCTGCCGCGCGCCGCTGGCGATTACGACGCCTACATCGTGCGGGCGCGCCGGGGCCAGACGCTGAGCTTCCGGCTGATCACCGACGAACCGGACGCCTACGTCTTCGTTTTCGAGTCGGAGCTGCTCGGGCCGGACGAGGATATGCTCACGCCCGAGGGCGAACGGCTCCGCGAATGGTCGGGCGCGCTGCCCGTGACGAGCAAATACAGCGTCCAGGTTTACGGGCCGGACGGGTCGAGCCGCAAGGCGCGAAGCATTAAATACGCGCTCGAAATCTCGATCAAGTAAACGCGCGAAACGACGGGCCGCGGCCCGCGTCTTTAACGAATCAGAGGGGAGTTTATCGAATGAAAGGGAAGGTTTCGTTTAACCGAATATTTCACGAATTGATCGCGGTCCTGTTATTGACCAACGCCGCGGCGAGCGTTCTGCCGGCGCAGACGAAGGGCAGAACGGCGGCCGCGCCGAGCGCCGTCCGGGCCGGCTGGAGCGGCGTCATCACTTATCGCAAGACGCTCGACGACACGTTTACGAGCGACGAGAAGATTCCCGGCCGGGTCAACGACAGCGAGCGCATCAAGCATCTCTACACCCGGAAATACAATTACGCCGCGACGCTCGTCGTCAACGATCTCGCCGGCACCGGCCGCGCGGCGACCTCGACGAAGATCGAGTTTCGCGACAGCGATTTTCACAAGGTCACGCAAAACGAGCTGACCAACTGTCACAGCTGGGAGCCCGACCGGATGATCACGGCCGAAAGCACCGACCGCAAGCTGACGACCGGCACCGGCGGCGGCGAGGCCGTGTCCTATTCGCTCTCGGTCAACGACGGAAATTTCCGCCTCGGCTTCACCTTTCCGGGCTTTCAGGGCAAATACACGCACAGCACGAGCGAGACCTATCAGAATCTCTGCCCGAACAGCACGCGCGCGCCGTCGGCCTCATCGACCGACAGCGAGGCGCGCGTCGAGGGCGCGGGCGCGTCGGTCGAGGGCGTCGTCGATTTCAAAAATCCGGACGTGATCGAGGGCAGCAAGACGTGGTTCGACACGGTCGGCGACAAAAAGAGCTTCGTCTACGTCGTCACCTGGAAGCTCCGCCGCAAGCCGCAGCCGCTGATGATCACCGACATCCGGTTTTACGAGCCGCGCTACCCGAGCCCGAACGACTGGCGCGAGATCGATTCGAACGGCCGGACGGTCGACGGCAATCAGGTCAGGATCGTCGCGACCATCGCCAATTTCGGCGGGACCGACAAGACGGCGACCGTCAGCTTCAAAGAGCTCAGGGAAAACGCGCCGCTTTCGGACGGCGCGGTGACGGCGACCGTGCCGTCCGGCGGGCAGAAGGACGTCGAGATGATCTGGGACACGAGCGGCTACGCGTGGCGGCAGTCGGGCGCGGACGTCGTCTCGGAAACCGCGCGGCAGATCGAAGCGCGGATTCCCGACGATGTGCTGACCAAAGACCTGACGGTCGTTCCGAAACCGGTGATGCTCGTCCCCGGATTCTGGCAGAACGCCGAAGCGGTCAGTAAATTCCCGCTGTTTTTCCGGGCCGTGACCGACAAATGGCAGATTTACTACACGCCGACCGACGTCAAAAAAATCTCGACCGACAACGCCGAAAAGCTCGACCGGGAAATTCGCGAGATCCAGAAATACCAGAACGCGTGGCACGTCGATCTGATCGCCGTGACCAACGGCGGGCTCGTCGCGCGCGTCTACGTCAACAGCCAGATGCCGACGCTCTTCGACGGCCGGCCGACGGCGACGCATCTCGTGATGGTCGGCGTCCCGAACGCGGGAACGCCGTGCGCGGTCGGCGTTTACGGGCTTTCGTTCAAGCTCAACACCTTCAACCTCGACGCGGTCGGCGAGCTTTCGCCCGATTCGATGAAGCGGTTCAATATGATGGTCACCAACACGAACGGCACGCGGTTCGCGGCGCTCGTCGCGAACATCCGGCCGGCGACCTGCCAGGACGACGACGCGCCGGGCGACGGCCTGACGCCGGTCAAATCGGGCATCTGGCGGATCAAAAACTATTTCGTCTCGAAGAAACCGGTTTCCTCGCGGTTTCTGCTCGGCGAGGAATCGCATTTCCGGCAGATCTACAAATGGCTCGCGGTTCCGCCGAAGGGCGATCACGCGCCCGATCCGGCGACGCTCGGCGCCGTCTTTTCCGATTCGAATCCGGCCGCGCCGAACGATTCGCTGGCGGCGAATTTCGGCCGGACGAGACGCTACGGCGCGATGTTTCAGCCGGTGAATTTGGCGGCCGTCGACGCCGGACAAACAACGGACGACGCGAAGGCGAATTTCTCGGCCGTCGTCGGTCTGAAGGCCAAAGGCGCGGCCGAGATCGAGATCCCGGTGACGAGCGGCACGCGGTTTTCGCTCGTCTTTTACGGCTCGCCCGAAGTTTCCGCGACGCTCGTCGACGACAAGGGCGAGGTCGTCGGGACCGACCCGGCGGGCGGCGCGGGCGCGGACGAGATCTTTCGGACGATCACGGTCAAAAAACCTTTTTCCGCCGGCAAATGGAAGCTCCGGCTCGAAAGCCGCGACCCGTCGGAAACCGAAGTCGCCGTCGCCGCCTTTATCGATTATTCCTCGTCGCTCTTCGGCGGCCCGCCGGTCTTCTGACGGCGTCGAACGCCGCGTTTTTCATCGATTTTCGTCAACGGGCCCGCGCCGCATCGCGGGCCCGTTTTTTTCGCGGCGGCGGAGCTTATTATCGTGTAAATTCAACCGGTCTTGGGCCTTTGATCTTTGATCTTTGATCTTCATTCAAAGGTCAAAGATCAAAAGTCCAAGACCAAAAAGCTCAATTCACGGAGAGCTTATCCGTAGTTCTACGGATAAAAATTTCGTAGTCGTCCCGACCGACAAACCGTAATTGACTCCATTCCAATCGCGTCCCGCCTGCCCGATAATTTTATCCGGTATGAGACTTCTCATTGTCGAGGACAACGCGCTGATGCGCGGATTGATCAGGAGTCTGGTGAGCGACCTCGCGGTCATCGTCGACGAATGCTCGAGCGGTGAGGAAGCGGTCGCGCGGTACGCCGAGACGCGGCCGGACTGCGTGCTGATGGATTACGAGATGGGCGCGATGGACGGTCTGACGGCGACCGCGGCGATCATCGCCGCTCACCCGGCCGCCCGGATCGTTCTGGTAACGCAGTACAGCGACAGGTATTTACGCGAAGCGGCCCGGGCCGCCGGCGTCTGCGGATTCGTCGGAAAGGAAAATCTGTCCGCGGTTCGCGAAGTAATCGATCGAATGATGTGAATGTTTGTGAGGAAGAATGCGAGAAACAAAGAAAATCATTTTTTTACTTTCGGTTTTATTGGTTTTTGGCGCGCTCGGCGCGAAGGCGGCGACGATCACGGTCAACACGACCGTCGATGAAAACAACACGGGCGCGAGCTGCTCGCTGCGCGAGGCGATCACCGCCGCCAACAACGACGCCGCTTTCGGCGGCTGCCCGGCCGGTTCGGGGACGGACACGATCAGCTTCGGCACGACCGGCACGATCACCGTCGGGAGCACGCTGCCGACGCTGAATACGAATATGTCGATCAGCGGGCCGGGCGCCGCTTCGCTGACGATCAGCGGCAACAACAGCGTCCGGATTATGACGATCAACAACGGTCTGACCGTGACGATCTCGAACCTGACGATGGCCAACGGCTACGCCAACGGGACGCAGGCCGGCGCGATCGACGTCAACGCCTCGACGGTGACGCTTTCGAACTGCGTCTTCAACAACAACCGCGCGACCTTCGACGGCGGTGCGGTCCGCAACAACGGCGGCAGTATGACGGTCACCAACTGCACGTTCAGCAACAATACCGCCGACGAGCCGAGCGGTCAGGGCGGCGCGCTCAAGCAGAACGGGACTTCGATGACCGTCACCGGCTCGACCTTTTACAACAACAAGGCCGATGCGGGCGGCGCTCTGCACGTCGGCACCGGGACGACCAACACGACCGTCACCAACAGCACGTTCGCCAACAATTCCGCGACCTTCGGCGGCGCGATCGAAGCGCGGGCGAGCGCGACCCTGAAAAACTGCACGCTGAGCGGCAACGTCGCGAGCGCGGTCGGCGGCATCAATATCATCGCCCAGCCGTTCACCCTCATCAACACGATCGTCGCCGGCAATCTCGACCCGAACGGCAATCAATCCGACATCGAGATCGGCGGAACCGGTTCGGTCAACACCGGCGCCTCGGTCAATAATCTGATCGGAACGCCGGGCGCGAGCGGGCTGACCGACGGCGTCAACGGCAATCAGGTCGGCGTCGCGAGCCCGTATCTCGCGCCGCTCGGAAACTACGGCGGCCCGACGCTGACGATGCCGCCCTCGGGCGCGAGCGGCGCGCTCAACGCCGGCACCAACACCGGCGTCCCGGCGACCGACCAGCGCGGCGCGGCGCGGACGGCCGGCGGCGGAAACACCGACATCGGCGCGGTCGAGGTCAATTTCGTCGTCAATCTTGATACCGACGGCGGCGATCTGACGCCGGGCGACGGCACCTGCGATTCGAGCGCCGCAGCCGGCACGCAGTGCACGCTCCGCGCCGCCGTACAGGAAGCGAACGCCTTTGCCGGCACCGACGTGATCGCGATCGATCTGCCGGCCTCGTCGACGATCCTGCTCGGAACGGCGCTGCCCGACATCTCGACCAATATGGCGATCCTCGGCAGCGGCGCGGCCGATCTGACGGTCAGCGGCAACGGCGCGGTCCGCAATTTTCTGGTTTCGTCCGGCGTGAGCGGCACGCTCTTCGGGATGAAGATCGCCAACGGTTTCGATTCGACCGAGGCCGGCTGCGTCTTTAATCAGGGCACGCTCCGCCTTTCCGAAGTGACGGTTTCAAACTGCGTTTCGAACGGTCAGAGCGGCGGCGTTCAGAACAACGGCACGCTGACGATCGAGAATTCGACGATCAGCTCAAATCAGGCGGTGACCCTCGACGGCGGCGGCGTCGGCACTTTCGGCCCGCTGACCGTCACCGGCTCGACCTTTAACGGCAACACCGCCAACGGGCAGGGCGGCGGCATCGCGGTGATGAACGGCGGCGCGCTGCAGGGCTCGCTGGTCGCGACCAACGACACGTTTTCGGGAAATTCCGCCGACGTCACCGGCGGCGCGATCTCGTTCGACACCTCGCTCGGCAGCACGATCACCAACTGCACGATCACCGAAAACCAGCAGCTGAACATCGGCGACAGCGGCGGCGGGCTCGGCATTTCGGCCGGCACGGTGACGCTCAAAAACACGATCGTCATCAACAACACGAAGAGCGACGGCGGCCAGTCCGACATCACCGGCACGGTCGTCGCCGTGAGCTCGTTCAACCTGATCGGCACCGGCGGCGCGGGCGGTCTGACGAACGACGTCAACTCCAATCAGGTCGGCGTCACGGACGCGCGTCTGACGCCGCTCGGAAACTACGGCGGCAAAACGCCGACCCGCGCGCTTTCCGGCAACAGCCCGGCGGTCAATGCCGGCACGGCGACGGGCGCGCCCGCAACCGACCAGCGGGGCGTCGCGCGGCCGCAGGGCGCCGGCGTCGACATCGGCGCGTTCGAACATCTGATCACGATCACGCCGACGACGATTCCCGCCGGCACGACGGGCCTCGCCTATCCGGCGCAGAATTATTTCGCGAGCGGCGGAAACGGCGATTTTCCGAGCTCGTATCTGATCGGCACGCTGCCGGCGGGGATGAATTACAATCCGGCGACCCAGCAGCTGGCGGGCACGCCGACCCAGGCGGGCAGCTTTCCGATCTGCGTCGTGATCACCGATTCGAACGGCTTTTCGGGCGCGATCTGCCACACGCTCGTCATCAATCTCCAGGTGGTTCATCACTTCGCGATCTCGTCGATTTCGAGTCCGAAGACGGCCGGCACGCCCTTCAACATCACGATCACGGCGCAGGATTCGGGCAACAACACGGTCACCGGCTTTACCGGCACGGTCAACCTGACGACGACCGCCGGCACGATCTCGCCGACCGTTTCCGGCGCGTTTACGGCGGGCGTCGCGACCGTCAGCGTCGCGGTTACGCAGTCCGGAACGGGCAAGACGATCAGCGTCAACGACGGCGCGGGACATACCGGCACGAGCAATACGTTCACCGTCAACGTCGGCGCGCTGCATCATTTCGCGATCGGCACGATCACCGGCACCAAGACGATCGGGACGCCGTTCAGCATCTCGCTGACGGCGCAGGACGCGGGCAACAATACGGTGACGAGCTTTAACGGCACGGTCAATTTGTCGGTGAGCAGCGGCGCGATTTCCCCGACCGTTTCGGGCGCGTTCACCTCCGGACAGCGGACGCAGAACGTGACGCTGAGCGGCACGGGCACCTCGCGCACGATCAGCGTCAGCGACGGCGCGGGCCACACCGCCGTCAGCAATTCGTTCGCGGTCACCGTCCCGACGGCGGCGGCGGTCGCGATCGGCGGCCGCGTGTTCGACGCGGCCGGCCGCGCGCTCGGGAAAGTGCCCGTCACGCTCACCGATTCGCGCGGCGTTTCGCGGACGACCGTCAGCTCGACGTTCGGTTATTACCGCTTCGACGACGTTGAGACGGAAAACGTCTACACGATCACGGTCCGGTCGAAAGGCTATCGCTTCGATCCGCTCGTCGTCAACTTGACGGACGAGCTGACCGATCTGAACCTCGTCGCGAGCCCCGAAGGAATCGCTTTGCCCCCGCTGAAAGAACCGGGACCCGCGAGCAAACCGCGGTAAACTCGGCTTCGGCGAAAAAGGCGGGACCAGAGGCCCGCCTTTTTTTTGTCGTCGGAACCCGTTTTTTCGCCGATCGAATTTTTTTTCAACCGGCGCTTGACATAGATTAGAATTAGAATTATTCTAAATCTAACTTAGGAAGAGATGAGTGCAACGATCAAGATTAAAGAACTGGGTTTGACCAAACAGCGCGAGGTCGTGCTGCAGGTGATCCGCGAAGAACCGGAGCATCTGACGGCGAACGAGGTCTTCGACAAGGCGAAACAGCTTCTGCCGAGCATTTCGTTCGCGACCGTCTATAATTCGCTGCGGTATCTGAAGGACGCCGGCCTGATCGCCGAGATCAGCTTCGGCAACGGCGCGAGCCGCTTCGATTCGATGACCTCGCGGCACGATCACGCGATCTGCACGAAATGCGGCCGGCTCGTCGATATGGAGATCGACCTGCCGGCCGGAATCGTCGAGCAGGCGGCCGAATTTTCGCGGTTCAAACCCGAATCTTTAGAGCTTACGCTGCGCGGGCTCTGTCCTGACTGCAATCAATAAATTACTAAAATTTAAAGGAGACTATCTTAAATTATGGCAACTGCTACAGGTACTGCTACGGAAAACAAATCGGAAGTGACGATCGCGAAAGTCGGCCAGCCGGCTCCGGATTTCAATCTGCCTTCGACCAAGAATATGGAAACGCTCGGCGAAAACGTGAGCCTTGCGGACTACAAGGGCAAATGGCTGATCCTGCTTTTCTACCCGCTCGATTTCACGTTCGTCTGCCCGACCGAGCTGACCGCTTTCTCGGACCGCATCGACGAACTGACCGGCATCGGCGCCGAAGTTCTCGGCATCTCGACCGACTCGGTTCATTCGCACCGCGCGTGGATCAAGACGCCGCGTGACAAGAACGGCATCGAAGGCCTCGCCTACCCGCTCGTCTCGGACGTCGGCGGCCGGCTCGCCGCGAAATACAACATTCTCGTCGAAGACGCGAACATCGCGCTCCGCGGTCTGTTCATCATCAACCCGGAAGGCATTCTGCAGTACGCCGTCGTCCACGACCTGAACATCGGCCGCTCGGTCGACGAAACGCTGCGCGTTCTCCAGGGTCTCCAGACCGGCGGTCTCTGCGCCGCCAACTGGTCGCCCGGACAGGAAAATTTAAAGGTTTAAGGGTTCGAGAGTTTAATTTCGGATTTCGGATTTTTAAAGCAATCCGAAATCCGAAATCCGAAATCCGAAATTTTTTTACGGAGTAAAAAATTATGCCAATGAGAATCGGGGACGCGATCCCGAAATTTGAAGGCGCGACCGAATGGTTGAACGAATTGCAGGAAACGGCCGACGACTATGTCAAAGGCGCGCCGACGCTCGTCTATTTCTGGGCGACGAGCTGCGGCATCTGCAAGGAAAATATGCCCAAGCTGCAGGAATTGAAGGCCAAATACAAAGACCGCGGCCTCAAAACGGTGGCGATTCATATGCCGCGCTACGAGGCCGACACGAATCTCGACGGCGTCCGCGAAACGATCGCGAAATACTGCATCGACGACGTCTGCGCGATCGACAACCTGCATAAACTGAAAGACGCGTTTCTCAACGAGCAGGGCTGGGTGCCGGTTTACTACCTGTTCGACGCCGACGGCAAATTGAAAACCCGCTCGGCCGGCGAATTCGGCATCGGCGTCCTGACCGGCGCGCTCGAAAAGATGTTTCCGGCCCAGGAAACCGCGACCGCATAAAACGATTTCGGATTTCGGATTTCGGATTTCGGATTGCTCGTAATTCAAAGGGCTTGTTTTATTGAAGCGGTTACATCAAGCGGGCAGAAATCCTGAGAGCCGATAATTCGAAACGGCATCGATTCGGCCGAAAAATAAGAAAAGCGTTCCGCTCGGAGAAAAACGAGCCGGAACGCTTTTTTATAATCTTTTCAAATCCGGCTCCGGCCGAGCGAACGGCAAGCCTCGTCGATCCCATTTAGTCAAAGCGAACCCGGAGCGTTTCGGATTTGTATTTATAGTTAGTGATAAAACTTATTGGAAAAAGTGTCGATTCCGGTCGCGTTCGCTTTTTTGATCTTCCACTAAACACACTAAAAACACTAAATTTCTTTCGTGTTTTTAGTGGATATTTTAACAACCGCTCGCGGGTTTAAGGCTCATTATTCCAACAAGTTGTGTCACACACTAAAATAAGGATTCATCAAAAACCCGAACTTCCGATCCCAAACCAATCCGAAATCCGCAATCCGAAATCCGAAATCGCCTAGCAGTCGCAGCAGCCGCCGCAATCGCAGTCGCAGCCGTCGCAGCAGCCCGAACAGCAGTCGCAGTCGCAGCCGTCGCAGCAATCGCCGCAGTCGCAGCAGCCGTCGCAGCCGTCCCAGCAGCAACAGCAGCAGCCGTCGTCGTCGTCCCCGCCGCCCGAGCCGCCGCCGCGCTTGCGGCCTTTTTTGCCGGTGACGGCCTGTTCGACGGCTTCGACCGGCCCGGCGGGCGGTTCTTCGCCGGTCATCCGGATCGCCGAGCCGACCGACGAGACGAAAGCGGTCGCGAGCGCGCCGAGAAACATCAGGTTAAAGCTCAGATCGAAGCATTCGCGGGCCGAGCGCGCCTCGCGCGACTGCGCGGGCGCGACCAGCGCGAAGGCGAAGACGAAGAGAAAAACGAGCGGCATTTGCCAGCCGTAGCTGCCGGCGAGCGAGCGCGCCCGGTCGCCGGCCGCGCGCCATCTTTCGCCGAACGTCGGCCGCGGCCGGACGGCGCAGGCTTTCGCCGTTTTCAGAACCGGAAGACCGGTTTTCAGCTTGCGGCCCAGATTCTGCGAGAGCCGCCCGACGAACAGCGTTTTCTGACCGTCGGCGAGCGGCAGCGCGCGCAGCTTTTCGGCGATCTCGCTCTCGGCGGCGCGCAGCTTAGCGCCGATCCGGCGGCGCGCTTCGGGCGATAGTTTCGCTTCCGTCAGACCGAACGCGGCCCGAAAGGCGTTGAATTTGCCGGCGCGAAAATCCTTCTCGTAATCCTCGAACGCGTCGACCAGATAAACCAGCCGGCCGAACGCGAAGCCGAGCCCGAACGCCGTTTCTGCGAGCTCCGCGCGGCCGATCCCGCAGACGCCCTCGCGGAAAAAGAGCGCGGTCGTTTGCGCCGTCGGATAGGCGAGCGCGGCGAGCGATTTTTCCGACGCCTCGCGCGCGGCTTGCGTGGCGAGCACCGTTTCGACCTCGGCGAGCGGGAAATCCCACGCTTTCAGCCGCGCGGCGGCTTTTTTGAACTCTTCGGAGAAGGCTTTCCGGGCGAAGCGGTAGCGGCGTTTTCGTTCGTCGGCGACGTGGTCGGCGAGCTTGAATTCGGTCAGTATGAGGTTCGCGGTCGCCGCGAATTCGAGCGCAAAAGGCATTTCCGACGCCGGCAGCCGGAGACAGTTGAACGATTGATAAGCATTCGTCCAGCCGGCCGGATCTTCACCGCTTAAGGCCGACAGCAGCTCGGCCAGAAAGACCGTGTCGTGATTGAGCAGAAACCGCGATTTCGATCCGTAAAGACGCCCGATCGTCTTGCAGGTTCCGCAGTAATTCAGCCGCCGGAACCGCTTTTCCTCGTCGGACATTCCGCATTTTTTGGCGCGCATCAAACCAAACATATGGCGATTTCGGATTTCGGATTTCGGATTTCGGATTTTTGTGGTGAAATCCGCGGCGCGAGCTCCGAAATTTGTTCCCTCCTTAAAATTTCAGAAAATCCCAGATTCCTTTGAAAATCGTTCCTAAAATTAGCACACTTATCAGAATCGAGCCAACTAAAATTCCGATCAGAACCAGAATTATCGCGAAAACGAAGATGTAATCGCCGGTCGTCGCGACGTTTTTGCCGGTCGCGCGCTCGCGCAGCAGGTTCATATTCTGCTTGTTCGCCTTCCAGAAAAAATCGAACGCGTCGCCGACAAACGGGATCGAGCCGACCAGATAATCGAGCCCGATGTTGAAGGCCATCCGCAAAAGCGTGATCTTCGGGACGCCGTAGCGGACGCCGGCGACGAGAATGTAAAACGACATCAGCGAGGTGATCGTGTCGCCGACGTTCGGCACCAGACCGATCAGCGCGTCGAGCCCGAACCGCCAGCCGACGGCCGGAATCCGGAAAAGATCGTCGAGATAAAACGCGAGCGTGTCGAGACTTTCCTCGATCTCGACCGCGCCGCGCTCTTTGCGCGACATTCCGAACATATTTCTTTTTTCGATTTCCTTCATAGTTTTTCCGATTATAAACTCAAAAACGAAATATCGCGCCACAAGTTCGCCCGCCCCGAAAAATTCGGAGCGGGCGACAAGAATTTAGACATTGTTCGTCGTTCGTCGTTCGTCGCATTTGACGACCGGGTTCGCGCGCTTCACCACAAACGACAGCGAACGACCATCAATCGTCGCCGATTTCAGACGCCGGCGGGCAGTTTCGCCTTGAGTTTTTCGATCGCCCGCAGAATCTCGGCGCGGTTTTTGGCGAGCTTGATCCACGTCGGCAGCTTGCTCAGAAACGAGCGGCGGCCCTCGATCGTCCGCTCGCGGAGCTTCGCGCCGACGTAATTTTCGAGCGTTTCGAGATACTGGCGGTTATACGCCCAGAGCCGCTCGCCGCAGCACGGAACGTCGAGCCACAGCGGCAAACGGAAATACCAGTCGACGCCGCCGCCGACCGCGATCTGCGTGCATTTCCGGTAATCGCGGTGCAGGCAGCTCAGACAGACGAGCCGCCGCGGCGCGAACAGAAGATTGCGCAAACGGTCGATCTTTTTCTTCGACATCTTTTCGAGCTCGTCCCGATCGATCAGCACGCGGGCCAGCCCCGCGCATTTCGGGCAAACCACCAGAAATTCCTCGTAAAAATCGTAGACCTGCGTTCCCGTATCGAGAAACCGCGCGTTTTCGTTCACCATTTTTCTAAAGTCCTGAGTCCTGAGTCTTGAGTCTTGAGTCCGATTGATTTGACTCAAGACTCAAGACCCAAGACTCAAGACTGATCCAAAATGCAGGCCGCGTGACCGAGCACGCGGTCGCCGTCTTTGAGGCTCGACGCGGTCGGCCGCCAGCCGTTCGCGATTCGGTATTCCAGTAATTCGTCCGCGTTTGGACGATTTTTCCGGACGGCGACCGCCGTCACCGCGCCGATTCAGGTCGTGTCGAAGACGAGAAAGAAATCCTTGTACGGAATCACGACGTCGTGCGTGAATTCGTCCTGCGTCACGACTTCGGCGACGATCTGCGGCAGACAAACGCCTTTCGGCTGCGCGCCCGCCCACGCGAGCACCTGCCCCAAAAGCTTCAGCTTCGCGAGCTCTTTTTCAAGCACTTCGAATTCGTTTTCCGGGAGCCCGGCCAGATTCGTGAACTTCATCGCTTTTTCAATAATACCCGATCGGACGGCCCGGCGAATAATAATTACAGCGCGCGGCAGCGAGTTCCATTAAATGCGGACAACAAATCAGTACAGCGAGCGGTAGCGAACGCTGCTCATTTCAGACAAGTTTCAGAAGATGAAACGCGTCTCACTACCGCTCGCTGTACTGATTACAGGATCGATAAAACGGATGCTTTGCCGTTCGCCGTACCGCTTGGCCGACTCCTATTTGACCTTCGACTTTTTCTTAACCGTCGTCGAAGGCGTTTTGCTCTCGACGATCTTCACACTCAAAATCCGATCGCCGCGGACGATTTGATCGACGACTTTCATATCCGTTTCCGAAACTTTTCCAAAGACCGTGTAGCCGCCGTCGAGATGCGGCTGCGGGGAATGCGTGACGAACCATTGCGAGCCGCCGGTGTCTTTGCCGGAAAGCGCCATTCCGACCGCGCCGCGATCGTAGGGGAGCATATTTATCTCGCAGCGGATTTCCCAGCCGGGGCCGCCGTTGCCGTCGCCGCGCGGGTCGCCGTCCTGCATCACGAAATTCGGGACGACGCGGTGGACGGTCAGGCCGTTGAAATAACCGGCGCGCGCGAGCTTGATAAAGTTATCGACCGTCAGCGGCGCGTCTTCGGGCGCGAATTCGATCGTGAACGCGCCCTTGTCGGTCGTCAGGACGGCTTTGACCGAACCGTTTTTCCGCGAGACGGCGCGCACGTAGTCGGCGTTCGTGTTGAGCAGCACGCCGAGCTTCGAACCCAAAGCGAACGTCGAAAGCTGATCTTTTTTCTTCGCGCGCGAGCTTTCGAGCATCGTTGGCAGACCGGGCAGCGCGGTTTGCAGATCTTTATCGGCCAGCAGCTCGAACGCTTTTTTGCGGACGAGATAATCGGTCGCGCTCAAAGCGACGAGCAGCGATCCCGACGCTTCCTTTTTATCGAGCTTGAAGAGCGCGTCCATAATCGCGAGCGTCGCGTCGTTGTAGGTCTTGTCGCGCAAAAGCGAATAGGTGAAGGCTTTTTTGAGCGCCTCGACGTTTTCCTTCGACGCCGGCTGGTCGCCGAGAATTTCGGCGATCGCGGCGCGGATGAAGACGTCCGGCTCGATGTCGATGATCTCGCGCATCAGGCCCGATGTGTTTTCCGACTTAAAGGCCGCGAACGCGCGCAGCAGATCGGGAACCGCGAGCTGCGCGGCGGCGGCGTTCTTCGCCTTCGGATTCATCGTCAGCCAGCCGCTGATCAGCCGCACCAGCAGGATGCGCGTCGCCGATTTCAAAACGTCGTTTTCCGGCCCGGCTTCGAGATTGGCGATCTCGCCCAACGCCTGAAAAACGGCCGACGCCGTCCGCCAGTCTTCGGTGAAAAGATTTTCCGCGCCGTCGGCGATCGCTTCGAGATATTCTTTCGGCGCGACGCGGACGAGCGCGATCTCGGTTTCGGGCGACTGGGCGCCGTCGAGCTGGCGCAGGCTTTTCAGAAAAAGAACCGTCCGCCGATCGCCGGAGTTCGCCGTCAGCCGGCCGAGCACGTTCGCGATTTCGAGGAGCTCGTTTTTTTCGGCCGCGTTTTTTCCGCGCGTTCCGGCGCTCATTTTGATCGACGAGAAAATATATTCGCCGCGTTCGAGGAGCGGCGCGGCGGCCGATTTGTCCTTCAGACTTCCGACCGCGCGGATCGCCGAAACGCGGACGCGAAGGTCCGTGTCCGACCGCGCGGCCTTGAGCAGCGCGCCGAGCGCGTCCTTGTCTTCGGCCGCGCCGAGCGCGCGCGCCGCGTTCGCGCGGACGACCGCGTCCTTGTCCAGTTCGAGCATTTCGCGCAGGCGTTCGACGGCGTTTTTCGCCCGCAGGCGCGTCAGCGTGTTGGCGGCGTCGGCGCGGAGCCGCGCGTCGGAATAACCGAGAAATCTGGCGACCGCTTCCGCGCCTTTTTCGGGCCGCGCGCGCAGGACCGCGGTCAGGCCGAGCCGGATCACGTCGAGCGCCGGCATCGAGCGGCGGCCGCTTTCGAATTCGAGATTTTCGACGATCGCGCGGCTCAACTCCTTTGATTTCGCGTCTTTGGCGTTGGCGGCGACGATTTTCCCGGCCGCTTCGACGGCGCGCGCGCGGACCGGTTCGTCCTCCTTCAGATTGTCGAGAATTACCAGCAGAACATCCGCCGCTTTGACCGATTCGAGCTCGCCGAGCGCGAACGCGGCCGTCGTCCGGACATTTTCGTCGGCGTCCTTTTCGAGCAGCGCGCCGAGCGCCTCGACGGCGCGGTCGTCGCCTATCCGCCCGGCCGCGAGCGCCGCCCGCGCGCGAATTTTCGCATCCGGCTTTTTCATCAGATCTTCGAGCGTCTGATCGAAGCGCCGCGCGTCTTCGGCGGCGACGATCCGGACCAGCACGCCGGTCGGAATCTGCGCCGCGATTTCGAGCGAAAAAAGAAGCGTGATCGAAAGCAAAACGGTGACGATTTTGTTCATAGAATTATTTTTTCCCGGGAATTTGTCCGCAAAAGGATTTTAGCCGTTTACCAACCGGAAAGCCAAACCGTTCGAAAAAAGGTCAGTTTACGTCTATAGTTTAAGACCGCGAACGTCTTTTAATGGATCCACTAAAACACTAAAAACACTAAATATCTTTCGTGTTTTTGGTGTTTTTCGTGGATCGAAAAACAACCGCTCGCCGTGCGGACGGTTGATCGATTCAAACGATTCGGCGGAAATTTCGAAAATTTAAACAAACTCTTAACCCAATCGTCCGTTGTTCTTTCGATCCTTTTAACGGTAATGGTTTATAATCGAACATTCGCAAAACATCGAGGGGAAAAGAAATGCTCAAAAAACTGCTCGTAGCCGTGCTCGTCCTGAATTTTTTCGCGCTGCCCGCGCCGGCGCAGGCCAAACGGAAAATCACGCTGCTGCTCTACGGCGGCAAGATCTTTACGGCCGTCGACGATCAGACGATCGCCGAAGCGGTCGCCGTCGACGGCGAGCGAATCGTCGCCGTCGGCCCGAGCGCCGAGATCAGAGCGAAATACGAGGGCGCGACCGAGATCGATCTGAAGGGAAAGCTCGTGACGCCCGGTTTCAACGACGCGCACGTTCATTTTCTGCGCGGCGCGCTCGCGCTTTTGACCGTCAACCTGCTGGATGCGAAATCGCTCGACGAGGCGAAATCGCGCGTCGCCGCCAAAGCCAAAGAGGTCAAACCCGGCGAATGGATCATCGGGCGCGGCTGGGACCATACGCTCTGGGGCGGAAAATTTCCGTCGCGCAAAGATCTCGACGCGCTCGCGCCGGATAATCCGGTCTATCTCGTGCGCGTCGACGGCCACGTCGCGTGGGTCAATTCGAAGGCGCTCGCGCTCGCGAAGATCACGAAAACGACGAAGGATCCCGAGGGCGGCGCGATCGAGCGCGACGCTGACGGCGAGCCGACCGGCATCTTGAAGGAAACCTCGCAGGAGTTGGTGTCGGCGCTGCTGCCCGCACCGACCGCCGAACAGCAGACGAAAGCGATGACGCTCGCGCTCGATCTGGCCCGCAAATACGGCATCACGAGCGTGCAGGACAATTCCGGCTACCGGACGACGTTTCTCTACCGCGAATTTCTCAAACGGGACAAACTGACCGTGAGGGTTTCGGAATGGCTCGATTTCGAGGATTCCGTTCAGGAACTCAAACGCCAGCGCGACGAGTTTACGGCCTTTAACGACGATCGGAACCGTTTGCATCTCGGCGCGGTCAAAGGCTACGTCGACGGCACACTGGGCTCGAAAACGGCGGCGATGCTCGCGCCTTTTTCCGACGACGACAAAAACAGCGGCATCCCGCGCCGCCCGCAGGCCGAACTGACGAAAATGATCGTCGAGCGCGACGCCGCCGGTTTTCAGCTCACGCTCCACGCGATCGGCGACCTCGCAAACCGGATGGGCCTCAACGCCTACGAAGCGGCGAAAAACGCGCGCGCGGCGAAAGCCGGCGGCGAGAAATCGATCGACAATCCGATGCAGAGATTGAATCCGCTGCGTCACCGCATCGAGCACGCGCAGGTCGTCAACCCGTCGGATTTCAAGCGTTTCAGGGATCTCGGGATCATCGCGTCGATGCAGCCGTCGCACGCGATCTCGGACAAGCGCTGGGCGGAATCGCGTTTGGGCGAATACCGCGTGCTCGGCGCGTACGCGTGGCATCTGATGCGGTCTTACGGCGTTCACGTGCCGTTCGGGACGGATTTCCCGGTCGAATCGATCAATCCGTACCGCACGCTCTACGCGGCCGTCGCGCGGCAGGACGAATCCGGCGAACCCCTGGGCGGCTGGCAGCCGCAGGAGAAACTGTCGATCGAAGCGGCGATTCGCTGCCACACTTTCGAATCGGCCTACGCCGAATTTCAGGAAAACGAAAAAGGCGTGATCGCGCCCGGAATGCTCGCCGATCTGGTCGTCCATTCGAAAGACCTGCTGACGATCGCGCCCGCCGAGATCTTAACGACCGAACCCGTCTACACGATCTTCAACGGCCACATCGTTTATCAGAGTGGAGAGTAGAGAGTGGAGAGTGGAGAGTAAGTTTAGGAAGTTCGGGAAGTTTTGGAAGTTTTGGAAAACGACAATTCCTTTCCTAAACTTTAAACCCTGACTCTCCACTCTCCACTCTCCACTCTCCACTAAAAAAACTGGCATCCGGTTTGTGAAAAAATGCAACAAAGTAAGCGGTTCACTCTTCCCGGCAACCGATTGAGGAAAAAGAACGCGATGAAATTTATCAGACAATTTTTACTGGCGGCGGCGCTCGTCGCGGGCGGCGCGCTCGCGGCGTCGGCGCAGCGGCCCGAAGAAGGCCGCCGCGAAAAACCGCCGAAGGATAACGCCGAGATCAAGGCCCAGGAAAACAAAAACCCGAAAAACAACGACAACCGCAACAACGACAACCGCAACAACGACAACAAAGGACGCCGTCCGCAGGCCTTTTTTCTGCTTCCCGAAAACCGCAAAAGATAAAACCGCCCGGAGCGCCGATTACCGGGAGCGCGGGCATCCCTGCCCGCCCGTCCGTTCGAGCAGAGCGAAAACGAACGCCGCGTTTGCGGTTAAAAAAGCCGCGTTTCGATCGCGAACGTGACGCGCATTCGGCGCTTTGCGCGAACGCGCGGGCGGGCAGGGATGCCCGCGCTCCCGGTAGTTTACCAGACCTGACAGGGTTTCGAGCGGACCATTTTATCGCCCGTCTTGCATTGAAACGCGGCGGCGAACTCGGGCATATTCGAGAGCGGGCCGATCACGCGCCATTCAGGCAAGGCGTGCGGATCGCCGAGGACCTGCGTGCGCATCGATTCGGGACGCTGGTTGACCATCCAGCCGACCGCGTAGCTCAGGAAAAATCTTTGCTCGGCCGTGAAACCGTCGATCTTCGGCGGGCGCGGCTTGCCTTCGAGAGATTTTTCGAACGCGTGGTAGGCGATGATCAATCCGCCGAGATCGGCGATGTTTTCGCCCAAGGTCAGCTTGCCCTGCATCTTCAAACCCGGCAGAACCTCGTAATTGTCGAACTGATCGACGATGCAGTCGGCTTTTTTCTCGAACCGCGCGCGGTCGTCCGGCGTCCACCACATTTTCAGGTTGCCCTCGGCGTCGTACTGGCTTCCCTCATCGTCGAAGCCGTGCGTCATCTCGTGACCGATGATGCCGCCCGCGTCGCCGTAATTGACGGCGTCGTCGGCCGCGACGTTGAAGTACGGCGGCTGCAGGATGCCGGCCGGAAAGACGATCTCGTTAAAGCTCGGGTTGTAATAGGCGTTGATCGTCGGCGGCGTCATTCCCCAGCGCGTTTTGTCGACCGGCTTGCCGATGTCCTGCAGATCGCGGACGTTTTCGAAACGGGTCGCGGCGGCGATGTTGTCGAAATACGATTTGCGGCCGATCGAAAGGCCCGCGTAGCCGCGCAGCTTGTCCGGATAGCCGATTTTCCGGAGAAACGTCGAGAGCTTGTAAAGCGCGGCCTTGCGCGTCGATTCGCCCATCCAGTCGAGCTTTTCGAGCCGCTCGCGGTAGGCCGCGAACAGGTTTTCGACGAGCTCGGTCATCTTCTTTTTCGCTTCGGGCGTGAAGGCGCGCTTGACGTATTCCTGACCGAGCGCTTCGCCGAGACTGCCGTCGGTCGCGTAGAGACAGCGCCGCCAGCGCGGCTGCTGCTCCTTCGTGCCGCGCAGCGTCGTCGAATAAAAGTTGAAATTCTCGTCGGCGAACGGTTTGGCGAGCCGCGCGGCGGTCCGCGTGAGCACGCGCCAGCGCAGGTAGGTCTGCCAGTCGGCCGGCGCGACGTCGGCCGTCATCTTGCCGAATTCGCCGAAAAATCCGGGCTGCGCGACGTTGAGCTCCGTGAAAACGGGCACGCCGACTTCCCGGCCGAAACTTTCCCACTTGAAATTCGGCGTCGCCGCGTCGGCGTCCGTAACGCTCATCTTGTGGTAGTTTTCGACCGGATCGCGCAGCTCGACCGGCGTTTTCGAGGCGAGCGCGAGCCGCATTTCCATCTTCATCACCGTCTCGGCCGCCTGTTTCGCGGTTTCGGGCGCGTCGCCCGCGAGCGTGAACATCTTCGTCATATGGGCGACGAATTTATCGCGGATCGTCTGCGAATCGGCGTCGGTCTTGGTGTAGTAATCGCGGTTCGGCAGGCTCAGGCCGCCCTGCCGCAGGTTGGCGATGTTGACCGCGCTGTTCGTCTGGTCGGCGTCGGCGTAAAAGGCGAAGACCGGCGAAAAGCCCTCGCGCTGGAAAAAGGCGAGCGTCTGGCGCAGACTTTCCGCGTCTTTGACGGTTTTGATCCGGTCGAAATAGGCTGCGAGCGGTTTCGCGCCGGCCTTGTCGATCGCCGCTTCGTCCATACACGACGCGTAGAAATCGCCGATCATCTGCGTGTCGGAATTCTTCGCCGCCTTTTTATTTTTGGCGGCGGTTTCGAGCACGCTCTTTAAAATGTCGAAATTGTTCTTCTCGACGATCTGATCGACGCCCCAGCTCGAATAGGCCGCCGGGATCGGGTTGTTTTTGAGCCAGCCGCCGACCGCGTAGCGATAAAAATTGTCGCAGGCCGAAACGGTCTGATCGATAAAGCTCGGATCGAAGGCTTTGGACTGCGCCAGCGCGGAAACGCCGAACGCGAAAAGCAGGGCCGCCGCGGCCAGCTGCTGCCGGTAATTGAAAGACATATTTGCTGCTCCTTTAGATAAAATCAGTCTTGAGTCTTGAGTCTTGAGTCTTGAGTCTTCGCCGACGGCGAAACTTTCGCGCGGCGGACGCCTGACGTTTAAGATCGCCGTTTCGTTCGGGCTTTTCGCGATCGCCGATCGACTTAAGACTTAAGACTCAAGACTCGGGACTTAAAACGCTGAACCCGGCGCGGCCGAACTTCGCCGCCCGGTTCGGATTGAATAATGGCGTTGATTTAACGCGAAAACCGCGCAAAAGGTTTTGCAGACCGCCGAAAAATCGTGATAAATACCGATAAAATTAAACGAAAAATCCGAAAATCCGGATCGTTGCCGTCAATAAAATCGGTCGCTGTCTTTCAGCGAGAGCATCAGCCGATGAAGAGATAAACGATTCGGAATAAGTGATAAGTGAAAGGTGACAAGTGAGAGGTCGAAAAAAACTTATCACTTATTCCGGAAGTCGATTTGCCTCGACTCAGGCATTTCATTGTATTGAAAGACAGCCGGAAATATTTGCCCCGCAAAAGACGCGGGAAATAGCCGATTTCGGACATCTCTCCGACTTTTCAGCGTCTTTTTCCGTCTTGCGCGGGCCGATCGACAGTTCCGCCGCGCGACGGATAAAACAATTCCTGCCGCTAGACAAAACACGGTGCGAGACTTCACAATTTCCTTGAAGCAGGTTTTATTTAAGTCTTGAGTCTTAAGTCTTGAGTCTTAAGTCAATTTTTGATTATTGGTCTTTTAAGACTTAAGACTCAAGACTTAAGACTCAAGACTCAAATTGTCCGCAAGAGAAATCGATATGAACTTTGGTTTTATCATCGACAACCGGAAATGCATCGGCTGTCACGCGTGCACGGTCGCGTGCAAGTCGGAACACGAGGTTCCGGTCGGCGTCAACCGGACGTGGGTCAAATACATCGAAAAGGGCGAGTTTCCCGAAACGCGCCGCCTTTTTTCGGTGATGCGCTGCAATCACTGCGCCGACGCGCCGTGCGTCGAGATCTGTCCGGTGACGGCGCTTTACACGCGCGCCGACGGGATCGTCGATTTCGACAACCGCCGCTGCATCGGCTGCAAAGCCTGCACGCAGGCCTGCCCGTACGACGCATTGTATATGCACCCGGACGAACACACGGCCGCGAAATGCAATTACTGCGCGCACCGCACCGACATCGGTCTCGAGCCGGCCTGCGTCAACGTCTGTCCCGAACACGCGATCGTTTCGGGCGATATGGACAATCCGGCGTCGGAAATTTCCAAACTTCTCGCGCGCGAGACCGTTTCGGTCAGAAAACCCGAAAAGGGCACGAACCCGAAGCTTTTCTACATCGACGGCGACCGCGTTTCGCTCAATCCGGCCGAGGCGAATCCCGGCACCGATTATATGTGGTCGAGCCAGGCGTCGGGCGTCGGCCATTTCGCGAAATACGCGGCCGAACGATTGGATAATTCGCCGTTGCGGGAAGAAGCCGCGCGGCAGAACCTCGTCCAGATCGAGCCGCGCAAAAAAGCCCGAAGAGTTTACGACGCGCCCGACAAAGGCGTGCTCTGGGGCTGGGAGGTCTCGGCCTACATCTTAACGAAAGCGATCGCGGCCGGCGCGTTTCTGATTCCGGCGGCGGCCGATTATTTTATGACCGTGCCGCTCGCCGTCCGCGAATTCGGGACGATCGTCGCGCTGATCTTTCTGGCGGCGACCGGCGTCCTGCTGATTATGGACCTCGGGCGGCCCGACCGCTTTTTGAACGTGCTTTTCCGGCCGCAATTCAAATCGTGGCTCTCGCGCGGCGCGTATATCATCACCGCTTACGGCGGAATCCTGACGCTCTGGCTCGCGCTCTGGTTTCTGGGCCGCGAAGAGGCCGTCAAATACGTCGAGCCGCTCGGAATCGTCCTCGCGCTGCTTTCGGCGATTTACACGGCGTTTCTGTTCGCGCAGGCGAAGGGCCGCGACTTCTGGCAGTCGCCGATGCTCGGCGTCCATATGATCATCCATTCGCTGATGGCCGGCGCCGCCGTTTTCCAGATCGCGTCGTTTTTCGCAAAGCCCGGAATCGGATTCACGATGGTTTTGAACCTGCTGACGATCGTCCTGCTCGTCTTCCATCTCGTCACGCTCGCGATCGAGCTCACGACGACGCACGCGACCGAAGACGCGCATCGAACGGTGAAATCGATCCTGAAAGGCGAATTTTCGCGCAAATTCTGGCTCGGAATGGTCTTCGCGGGCAATATTCTGCCGCTCTTCTGGCTTTTCGCCGGCGCGCCGTGGGCGTTCGCGCTCGCCGGCGTTTTGATTTTAATCGGCCTCTGGTTCGCCGAAGACATCTGGGTCAAAGCCCCGCAGCGGATTCCGCTGAGCTGAATCGAATTATGAAATGTGAGCTGACGGTCGAATGCGCCGACATCGCCAGATTTTCCTGCGACGTCCTGGTTCTCAAGTTCGCGCAGTCGTTTTACGGAGCGGACTGGCAGGTCGCGAATCTGCTCAAGCCGCAGACGCTCGGAGAAATCGCGCCGGCCGCGGACGAGTTTGTGCTGCTGCCGGCCAATCGCCGCCTCGCCGCGGAAAAGGTCTTATTCGTCGGGGTCGTCCGGTTACAGCGCTTCGATTACGAGCAGATCCGAAAATTCGCCGCGCATTCGCTCGAAATTCTGGCAGACGCGGCACCGGAAGCGAAACACATCGCGATGACGGTTCACGGCGTCGGCGCGGGGCTCGACGAGCGGGAATCTTTTCTGGCGCAGGTCGCCGGACTGCTCGACGCGCTGAACGCCGACGCCGGACCGCGGTCGCTCGAACGCATTACGATCGTCGAAATAAATCCCCGGCGCGCGACGCGTCTGCGGCAGATTCTCGACAACGATCTTAAATTATCGGCGAAAGCGACGGAAAGCCGGAGCCTGTCGACGCGGTCGCCGGAATCGCTCGCGATCAGCAGCGCCGGGGCCGGATCGAACGCCAAACCGCACGTTTTCGTCGCGATGCCGTTCAGCAAGGAGATGGAGGACGTCTATCGCTTCGGCATTCAGAATCCGGTCAACGCCGCCGGCTTTTTATGCGAACGGGTCGATATGGCGATCTTTACCGGCGACATCGTGGCGCGCATCAAATCGCGCATCGAAACGGCCGCGCTGGTGATCGCCGATCTGACGGGCGCGAACGCCAACGTTTATCTCGAAGTCGGCTACGCGTGGGGCAAAAACCGGCCGACGCTGCTGCTCGCCAAAAACCTCGACGACCTGAAGTTCGACGTCAAGGGCGAGCGCTGCATCATTTACGAAAACATTTCGGATCTGGAGAGAAAATTACAGGCGGATCTGGCCGCCTTGAAATAATTTTAAGGCGCGAAAACACGAATCCATCGAACAAGTTATGCAGAAACACAAACCGTCGTTTATCGAGAAAATCGCCGAAAAGCTCGGCCTGATCGAGAATCTTCATAAATTTGAAGAGGAAGAACTGCCGCGGATCACCGAGCCGGGCGAATTGACGAATTATCCGCCGCCCGAGCGGTGGGACGACTGGACCGAGTACGAAGCGACGAGCGGGCACCGGCGCGTGAAGAAGAACTATCTGATCGTGCCGACGACCTGCTTTAACTGCGAGGCGGGCTGCGGTTTGCTGAGCTACATCGACAAAGAGACGATGCGCGTCCGCAAGTTCGAGGGCAATCCGTATCATCCGGGCAGCCGCGGCCGCAACTGCGCGAAAGGGCCGGCGACGATCAATCAGATCAACGACCAGGACCGGATTCTCTATCCGATGCGGAGAAAAGGCGCGCGCGGCGCGGGCGCGTGGGAGCGCGTCACGTGGGACGAGGTTTTGGACGAGATCGCCGCGAAAATCCGGACGGCGCTGCAGGAAGATCGGCGAAACGAGGTCGTCTATCACGTCGGCCGGCCCGGCCACGAGGGATTCATCGACCGCGTTTTGCAGGCGTGGGGCGTCGACGGTCACAACTCGCACACGAACATCTGCTCGGCCGGCGCGCGCTTCGGCTACGCGATCTGGCAGGGCGCCGACCGGCCGTCGCCGGATCACGGCAACGCGCGGTTTATTTTTTTGATCTCGGCGCATCTCGAGTCGGGTCATTACTTCAACCCGCACGCGCAGCGGATCATCGAGGGCATGATGGCCGGCGCGAAGCTCTGCGTGATGGACGCGCGCTTGTCGAACACGGCGTCGATGGCCGATTACTGGATGCCGTCGTATCCGGGCAGCGAAGCGGCCGTCCTGCTCGCGATCGCTTATATCTTAATCAAAGAGCGGCTTTACAACGAGGATTTTCTGCGAAACTGGGTCAACTGGCGCGAATCGCTGGCGGCGATGAACGCGAAGGCCGAAATCACCTTCGACAACTTTATCGCCGAGCTGGAAAAGCTTTACGCCGAATACACGCCGGAATTCGCCGAAGCGGAATCGGGCGTCAGGGCGTCGATGATCCGCGAGGTCGCGGCCGAGATCGGCCGCGCCGGAACAAGGTTTTCGGCGCACAACTGGCGGAGCGCGGGCGCCGGAAATCTGGGCGGCTGGGCGGTCGCGCGGTGTCTGCATTTCCTGAGCGTTTTGACCGGCAGCGTCGGGACGGTCGGCGGTACGATGCCGTCGGCGTGGAACAAATTCAAGCCGAAGGGATTTTCGACGCCGCCCGCGCAGAAATTCTGGAACGAGCTCCATTTCCCGCTCGAATACCCGCTCGGGCATTACGAGATGAGCTTTCTGCTGCCGCATTTCCTGAAAGAGAACCGCGGAAAACTGGCCGTCTATTTCACGCGCGTTTTCAATCCGGTCTGGACTTATCCGGACGGATTTTCGTGGATCGAGGCCCTGTCGGACGAATCGAAGATCGGTCTTCACGCCGCGCTCACGCCGACGTGGAACGAAACCGCCTATTTCGCCGATTACGTGCTGCCGATGGGCCATTCGTCGGAACGCCACGATCTGACGTCTTACGAAACGCATTCCGGAATGTGGATCTCGTTCCGCCAGCCGGTTCTGCGCGAGGCCCTCAGAAAACAGGGCAAACCGGTGAAATTCACCTACGAAGCGAACCCCGGCGAGGTCTGGGAAGAGGACGAATTCTGGTTCGAGCTCTCGTGGCGGATCGACCCGGACGGATCGCTGGGAATCCGCAAGCATTTTATGTCGCCGTACCGCGAGGGCGAAAAGATCACGATCGACGAGTATTACCGGTTTATTTTCGAGAACACGAAGGGCCTGCCGGAAAAAGCCGCCGGGGAAGGGCTGTCGGCGCTCGATTATATGCGGAAATACGGCGCTTACGAGGTCGAGCCGGCCGTTTACGAGCAGCATCTCAACGCGCTGTCGGAAAAAGACCTCGCGGGCTCGCAAACGGACGAGCACGGCAATATCACGAAAAACGGCAAGACGATCGGCGTGATGGTCGGCGGCCGCGCCTGCGCCGGCTTTAATTCGCCGTCGCGCAAACAGGAACTGTATTCGGCGACGACCGAAATCTGGGGCTGGCCCGAATACGCGCTGCCGACCTACGTCAAAAGCCATATTCATCCGGAAAACCTCAACGAAAACGAGATGTGTCTGGTTCCGACGTTCCGGCTGCCGACATTGATCCACACGCGCTCGGGCAACGCGAAATGGCTCGCCGAGATCTCGAACCGCAACCCGCTCTGGATGAACACCGACGACGGCAAGCGGCTCGGCGTCAAAACCGGCGATCTGGTGCGCATTTCGACCGAGATCGGCCATTTCGTCAACCGCGCCTGGGTGACCGAGGGAATGCGGCCCGGCGTCGTCGCCTGCTCGCACCACATCGGCCGCTGGCGGCGCGCCGAGGACGCCAAGAACAACCGCTGGTCGACGAACCAGGTGACGCTCGACGAGATCGAAAAAGGCAAGTGGAAGATGACGGTCGTCGAGGGCATCGGCGCCTACGAGAGCGAAGACCCGGACACGGCGCGGATTTTCTGGACCGACGGCGGCGTTCATCAGAACATCACGTTTCCGGTCCATCCCGACCCGGTTTCGGGAATGCACTGCTGGCATCAGAAGGTGACGGTCGAGCGCGCGCATCCGGGCGACAAATACGGCGACGTGTTCGTCGACACCGAAAAATCATTCGCCGTTTACCGGGAATGGCTCGCGAAAACGCGCCCCGCGCCGGGGCCGAACGGTTTGCGAAGACCGCTCTGGCTCGCCCGCCCGCTGCGGCCGGCCGACGAGCTGTTTTATGTCAATAAAGCCGGCGGCGCGTGATCAAAGGAACGGGTTGGCCCGCTAAATACGCGAAATACGCGAAAAAAATGAAAAATAGAAATAAAAATCAGCTTTCGGATATTTCGCGTATTTAGCGGGCCAAAAATGTTTTGATTCTGAAAAGCATAAACAACTTTCCCGCCCAAACAGGTGGGGATTTTGGCGGCCGGTTCGATTAAAATTTCGATAATTCATTCTTAAGGAAAAATCTAAAATGTTATCAAAACTTATCGGACAACTTTTCGGCGGCGCGGGCGGTCAGGGCGCGGCGGCGGCGAATAATCAGACGGACGCGCTCGCGCCGATCGCCGGCGTTTCACTCGAAAAATACGCCGAATTATGCGCGAAAATGGCGAACACGCCGAACGACGACGCGGCGTTCGCGGCGGTCGCCGAACAGAACGGCGTTTCGCGCGCGGACTGGACGGCGGCGCGCGCCGGCTGGAACGCGCGGATGGAAGACACGGCGACGGCCGGCACGGTCGCGCTCGCCTATATGCCGCTTTACCAGGCCGCGCTCACGAAATACGGCGGCGAGCGCGCGACCGCGACCTTCGAGGAATACATCGAGATGTCGGCGATGATCAACACGGATTTAAGGGGCGAGAATGCCCGTTCGAAGGATTTCGACGCGATGTACGCTCGGTTCGGCATCAATCCGCAGAAATGGAGCCAGATCTCGACCGACTGGGTCGACCGGCTGACGAAAGACCCGCCGCTCGGCGCCGAATTCGGCGAAAAATGCCGCGCCCGCATCAAACAGCTCGACGAAGAGCATCTCGCGCGGCTGGGATCGTAAAAAAGCAAACAAATCCGTTGAAAAAGGAACGACCCGATCGCGGTCGTTCCTATTTTTGTCTTTGAGCGGTTGATCAACAAGCCCGAAACGGCCGTCGTTTTCCGGCGGACTTCACACCGGATCAGCTTCGCGGCGTGCGGCGGCGGCCGAAATTGATTATAGTTAGTGACAGAACTTATTGGAAAAAGCATTGATTCCGGTCGCGTTCGCTTTTTTCGTCTTCCACTAAACACGCTAAAAACACTAAATTTCTTTCGTGTTTTTTCGTGTTTTTAGTGGATAGTTTAACAACCGCCCGCGGGTTTAACGCTCATTATTCCAACAAGTTTTGTCACACACTATAATATTTACAAAACAGATTCCGATTATCGCGAGTTTCTTACATTTATCAGACAGGAGGATTGAATGACCACGCGCGCAGGAAGTTCAGCCGGGATCAAACCCTTAACAAAACGAGCCAGAGAAACGGGGCAGACGTTTGTCCGCCGGCCGGAGGTCGAAGCGCAGCTCGCCGAAATCGTCGCGCTCGACCGCGAAGAAATATTCGCGCGGCTCGATAACCGGAACCGGGATTCCGGAGATTACCTGTTCGACGAAACGCTCGTTTACCTACTGCGCGAGGCCCGCCGCGAGAATGACGAACAGACCGTCGAAACGCTCTATCCCGAACTCAATCGCCGGTTGTGGAAGCTGTTCAAAAGCTATTTCAAATACTTCGACGAACCGGCCGACTTCGAGGACTTCGGTCAAAAGGTCGAGCTCGAAATAATCCGCAAGCTGCTCGACGTCGAAACCGACGCCGCCGATTTCGCGGAGGTGATGTTCGGCAAATTCGTCGCGATGCAGACGCACGGCGCGTGGCGGGGAAGTCTGAACCGAATCGTCAGGGAAAAAGCCCTGTTTCAGGACGCGCGGCCCGCCGACGGCGACGACGCGCCCGAACCTCAATTCGAATCGAAGGAGCTTTCGGCGGAAAAACGACTGATCCTTCGCGAAATGATCTCGAAGCTGCCGCCGAACATTATGCTCGTCGCCGCGCTGCTCCTCGACGGCTGGCAGATCGAAAGTCGGGACGAAAACGAACCGACGATCAGTAAAATGATGAATGTAAGCTCACGCACCATCAGAAATTGGCTGAAGGAAGCCCGACGGATTTTAGCCGATGATGAAGGAGAAAAAGAAAGATGAACGAAATGAATCTGGCCGACGTTCTCGAAGGCTATGCGATGGCGACTCCCGAAGGCAATAATCCGGCCGTCCTGCAAAAATGGACGACCGCCTACCCGCAGTTCGCGGGCGATCTGACGGATTTCGCGGCCGCCCGCGCCGTGCTCGAACATTCGCCCGCCGAATTGACCGAAGCGGAGGAAACGCGGTATCGCGAGCTCGGTCTGAAAAATCTGCGGGCGGCGCTGCGGAACGCGGCGGCCGAAAGCGCGCCGCTTGCGAGTCTCACCGAACGCGCCAAAGAAAAAGGGCTCAACAAAGCAAAGCTCGCGGCGGCCGTCGGCGTGAGCCTCTCGCTGCTGATGTATCTCGAGAAAAAACGGCTCGATTTCGCTTCGATCCCGAAAATGCTGGTTGAAAAAATCGCCGGCGTGCTCGACACGGCCGAAGAAACGGTTTCCGCCTATCTCGCGAAAGGCCCGGACGCGCTCGCCGAGGCGAGCTTTTATAAAACGGCGACGCGGCCCGAAGAAATCAAACCGAAAACCTTCGCCGACGCCGTTCGGGAAGACCAGATCCTCTCAACCGAAGAAAAGCGAAAGCTGCTCGAAATGAAATAAACCCGATCACGGATTTCGGATGCCGGGCGACAAACCTGAAATTTCAACTCTCAGGTTACGCCCCAAAAAATCCGAAATCCGAAATCCGAAATCCGAAATCCTATGTCTCACTGGCAAAAAATCCGCGACGCGGCCAACCGTTTGCGGCGGGAAACGGCCGCCGCCGAAAACCTCGACGAGCTCGATTTGTCGAAATCCGCAGAATTTCTCGACCGGGCGCTCGACCGTCTTGAGCTTTACGCGATTCCCGAACATCCGAATTCCGCGAATCTGCGCGGCGCGCTCGCGGTGCTCGAGGACGACTGCGTTTATTACCGCGGCGACCTGCCGCGATGGTATCGAACCTACTGCATCGCGCACGAGCTCGCGCATTTCGTCCTCCATCGCCGGAGCGTCCACTGCACGCGGGCCGACATCGAAGATTTCTCGGCCGACGAGGAATCCGCGTCGACGGCCGAAAAAGCGGTCGGCTACGGCGCGGGCGAACGGCGCGAGCGCGAGGCGAATCTTTTCGCGCTCGAATTTCTGCTGCCGTGCGACGTTTTGCGCAGGGCTTTTCTCGATGAAAAACTGAACGCCGCCGAAATTTCGGCGCGGGTCGAAATGCCGGTCGAGACGGTCGCCGGTCAGCTCGCGCGCGGGCTGCTCGTGCCGCCGGCCGGAGACGAAAAGACGGCCGAACCGAAAAAGAAGTTCGAGCTCGACGCGAGCCAGCGCCGCGCCGCCGAGACCGAAAAATGTCCCGTTCTCGTGACGGCCGGGCCGGGCACCGGCAAGACGCAGACGCTGACGAAAAGAATCGCTTTCCTGCTCGGAAAAGGCACGCCGCCGAAACGGATTCTCGCGCTGACGTTTTCGAACAAGGCCGCCGAGGAGATGCGCGAGCGCGTCGCCGGGGAAAACCCGGAAGCCGCCGCGCAGATCCAAATGATGACCTTTCACGCGTTCGGGCTCGACATTCTGCGCTCGTTCTGGGCCGAAGCCGGTCTCGAACCGAAATCGAAGCTCCTCGACAAGATCGACGCGCTGCTCTATCTCGAACGCGGCCTGACGGCGATCGACCTCGAACATTACCAGCACCTGCCCGAGCCGACGCTCAATCTCCCGGCGCTCCTGGCGGCGATCTCGCGCGCCAAGGACGAGCTCTGCGCGCCCGCCGAATATCGCCGGCTGGCCGAGGAAATGCTGGCCGAAGCGGGCGCCGACGACGAAAAACGGATCGCCGCCGAAAAAGCGCTCGAAACGGCGCGCGTCTACGATTTTTACCAGCGGTTTCTCGACCGCGAAAAACTGCTCGATTTCGGCGACCTGATCTTTCGCGCCGTCCGGCTGCTGCGCGAAAATCCGGCCGTCCGGGCGGAAGTCGCGGGCCGCTACGACGCGATTCTGGTCGACGAGTTTCAGGACGTCAACCGCGCCTGCGGCCGGCTTTTGAAAGAAGTCGCCGGCGAGGGAAAAGGCCTCTGGGCGGTCGGCGACCTGCGGCAGTCGATCTATCGCTGGCGCGGCGCTTCGCCGGCCAACATCCGGCTCTTCGACGAGGATTTTCCCGACGCCGAAACCGTTTCGCTCGAAAAAAATTACCGCTCGCACGCGGAGATCGTCTCGCTGTTCGGAAATTTCGCGCAAAATATGCGGGCGGCGGGCGCGGAATTCTTTCACGCGTGGGAAGCCGACCGCGGTCCGGCCGCTTCGGCGGCGGTCGATCATTTCGTCGCCGCTTCGCTCCGGGCCGAAGCGGGCGAGCTCGCCGCGCGGATCGACGATTACCGCGCAAAGGGCTTTCACTACAAGGATCAGGCGGTGATCTGCCGGACGCACAGACAGCTTGACAAATTCGCCGCCGGGCTCGCCGCGCGCGAGATTCCGGTCTTTTATCTCGGCGAGCTTTTCGAGCGCGAGGAGGTTCGCGACCTGCTCGCGCTGCTCGATCTGAAATATTCGGCGAACTGTCACGCGCTGGTGCGCGTCGCGCAATTTCCCGAATACCGGCTGCCGTTCGATGACGTCAGGGCGATCATCGGGTTCGCGGCCGACCGCGAGCTCGCGTTCGATGAGATTTCAGCCCACGCCGAAATCGACGAACGGCTTTCCGCCGACGGCCGGCGCGGCTGGCGAAAGCTGACGGCGCAGCTCGCCGGTTTGCCGAAAAGCGTGTCGGCGTGGCGCTTTCTGGCGGATTATCTCTTTATTCGAAGCGATTATCTGGAGCCGTTTTTCGCGGTCGACGACGTTCACCGGCAGGCGCGGCGGCTCGCCGTTTACCAGTTTCTGCGGCTCGCCCAGAATCTCGAAGCGCGGTTCGCGGACGAAGGCGACGGGCAGATTCCCGAATTTCTCGGCTACGTCAAAAAGCTCGCGTGGTTCAACGAGGACAAAAACTACGCGCAGATTCCGGCGGCCGCCGAAAATCTCGACGCCGTCCGGCTGCTGACCGTGCATTCGGCGAAAGGCCTCGAATTTCGGAGCGTCTTTCTGCCGTATCTCGGCGCCGGCAAGATTCCCGCCAACCGCCAGTCGAAGACCTGTCCCGATCCGGCCGGGATGATCGACGGCGAGACGGATTTTCACGACGAGGAGGAAGAATGTCTGTTTTTCGTCGCGATGTCGCGCGCCCGCGATTGCCTGCATCTTTCGCGGGCGCTCGATTATTCGAGAAACCAGTCGAAGTTTCTCGACGCGCTCGCCGGGGCGCTGCCGGTTCCGCGCGTCGTCGAAGACGCCGAACCGGCGATCGCGGATCCGGCCGAGACGAACGATTTCCCGTTCGCAACGCATTACGCGGCGGAGCTCGACCGTTATCTGCGCTGCCCGCGGCAGTATTTCTACACCGACGTCTGCGGTCTGACCGGACGCGGCGAGCGCTCGGTTTATCTCAAATTTCACAGCTGCGTTTACGAAACGATTCACGCGCTGCAATCCGCCCGCCAGCTCGAAAACAAGGCTCCGACCGTCGAGGACGCGCTCGGCAAGCTCGACGAATTCTGGCAGGCCGCCGAGATCGACGCGCACCCGTACGCGCCGCTTTACCGCCGCCGGGCCGAGGAGATGATCGGGCGGATCTGCGCCCGGCTCGCCGGCGAAAACCGCGCGGCGCTGCGGCCGACCTTCGAGCTCAAGCTCGCCGGCGGCGCGATCCACGTCAAGCCCGACGCCGTCGAGGAATTCGAGACGGACGGCGAAAAACGGGTCGTCGTGCGGCGCTTCCGAACCGGCAAATCGCCGAAAAAAGCGGCGACCGACGACGTCGACGCGCTGCTCGTGGAGGCCGCGAAGCAGCATTTCGCCGGCGCGCCGGCCGTCCTGCAGAAGATCTTCCTCAGCGACGACACGGCGCAGGACGTGCCGGTCACCGAGAAAGTCGTCAAAAACCGGCTCGCCAAATACGAACAGGCGATCGACGGCATCAACCGGCAGCGATTTCCGGCCGCCCCGAGCGACAACAACTGCCCGCACTGCCCGCATTACTTCATCTGCCCGAGCGGCAAGTAGATTTCGGATTTCGGATTTCGGATTTCGGATTGCCCGAACGGAGCGCCGGCATCCTGCCGGCAATGCGTTTGCAAAACGCATACAGCGCTTCAATTCCCCAATGAATAAAGGAAAATGAAACGTTTGACGCCGATTGCGCGACGTTTGCCGGCCGAGATGCCGGCGCTCCGTTTGGTGCCGATTTTCGGGTCGAATTCGTGTTAAAGAACCGTGAAAATATTTTTGCGGTTTTTTTATTTTCGCGTTTCCGATTCCCGGCCGCACTCGTCATTTCCTTATTGAAAGACAAAACGAAAAGGAGACGAAAAAGATGCGATCGAACAAACCGACTTTTAACCAGATCCTGCACGGGCTCGAACAAAGCAACTCGGAAAAGCTGATGACGCGCGCGCGGCTCGCCAACCGGCTCGCCAAACGGAGCCGCGGTCATAAAAGACAGCTCGCCTACGCCGTCAAGCATCGGGCGCTCCGCACGCTCGTCCGGCGGCTGCCCGCGCAGGTCGAGGTTCGCCCGGACATCGCGCTCACGGATTTCGTCGTCGTCGGTCTCAAAAACGCCCAATCCGGACTCCATCTGCTGGCAGCCGGTCTGTAAATCGAATTATGACGGAAACGACGGGCGGCGCCGAATGCCGGCTTTGCCTTTCCGGCCGCGCGTCACGGGCGGCGGCCGTTTGAAAACAAACTCTCCCCAACCACACGTCGGTTAGCCTCACTGCCTCACCGACAGGGTCCGGGAAACCCGTCCGTAAAACGGGTTTCCCGAAAAACCCAATTCGAACGAAAGGAGACGAAGAAATTATGAAAACGAAAAACGACGATCAGAACGGCTTTCGCCGGCGAACGGTTCACAACCTGATGATTCTGGACGAAAGCGGCTCGATGCAGTCGATCAAAAGCGCGACGATTCAGGGTTTCAACGAAGTCGTGCAGACGGTCCGTGGCGTCGAAAAACAGTTTCCCGAACAGGAACATTTCATCTCGCTCGTCACGTTCAACGGGCTCGGCATCAAGACCAAGCTGTTCGCGAAAAAGGTGAAAACGCTCGAAGAGCTCGACGAGAGCAGTTATCATCCCGATTCGCTGACGCCGCTTTACGACGCAATCGGCTTCAGCGTCAACAAGCTGCGGGCCGCGCTCGACGGGGCCGAAAACTGCAGCGTGCTCGTGACGATTCTGACCGACGGCGAGGAAAACGCCTCGCGCGAGTTTTCGGGCGCGGAAATCAAGGCGCTCGTCAAAGAGCTCAAAAAACGGGGCTGGACGTTTACCTACATCGGCGCCAACCACGACGTCGAAAAAATCGCGCTTTCGCTCTCGATCACCAACACGCTGAAATTTCAGGCGACCGAACAGGACGTCAAACGCGCGTTCGACGACGACCGCGACGCCCGCATCGCCTACTGCAAAAGCATCCGCGGCGGCGGTCCGTTTCAGCGGGACTATTTCAAAAAACCGGAACCGCGCGACCCGCAGTAAACGAAAATCGGCCGAACGATTGATCGAATCATCGCCAAACAGCCAAGTTGGATAGAAGATAATCCGAACGAGGAGGCGGGGCGTCTTATTTTATGCCGCCCGGCGATCGGTTTTTGTCAAATCGGAGGGATTTTATCACCCCGAACATTTATTCAATTCAAAGACTGCCCGGCGGATCTTTTACCCGAAAAAATCCGCCGGTTTGAAGCTGTCATACGTCATTTGCCGGGGCGGATCATAACTTTCTGGCGAATATCCGCGCGTTCGGGTAAAATTCAGCATAAGGTTAAAGGATGATTCTATTTCGGGACGTCAGCAAGAAATACGATTCCCTGACGGCGCTTGCGCCGACCGATCTGGAGATCGAATCCGGCAAAACCACCGCCCTGATCGGCTCGAGCGGCTGCGGCAAATCCACCGTGCTGCGCCTGATCGTCGGGTTGATCGAGCCGACGACCGGAACGATCGAGATCGACGGGCATTCGGTCACGCCGGCCGCGATTCTGGATATTCGCCGCCGGATCGGGTATGTGATTCAGGACGGCGGTCTTTTCCCGCATCTGACAGCGGAGGAAAACGCCGGCCTGATGTGGCGATACCTCAAACGGCCCCGGACCGAAATGCGTTTACGGCTCGAAGAGCTGTGCGATTTAACGCGCTTTCCCGTCGGCGGGCTGGCGCGGTATCCGGCGGAGCTCTCGGGCGGTCAGCGGCAGCGCGTGAGCCTGATGCGGGCTTTAATGCTCGACCCGCAGGTTCTGCTGCTCGACGAACCGCTGGGGGCTTTGGACCCGCTCGTTCGCGCCGGTCTGCAGACCGACCTGAAAACCATTTTTCAGCAGTTGGGGAAAACGGTCGTCCTCGTCACGCACGATATGGCGGAGGCCGGTTATCTGGCCGATGCGATCGTGCTGATGCGGGAAGGCCGGATTATTCAGAAAGGAACGCTCGGCGATCTTCGCGACCGCCCGGCCGATGCTTTCGTTTCCGAGTTCATCAGCGCGCAAAGGAGTCTGGTTGCCATATGAAACTGAAAATCACGGCCGCCGTCTTCCTGCTGCTGCTCGTCTCTTTCATTTATTCGGCCTGCGGCCGTCGGCCTTCGATTATCGTCGCCTCGAAACGGTTTACCGAATCGTACGTGCTCGGCGAAATCGCCAAACGGATGCTCGAAAATCAAGGGCTCAATGTCGAGCATCGTCAGGGAATGGGCGGCGGCGGCATCGTCTGGACGGCCCTTCAGACCGGACAAATCACGCTTTACCCGGAATATACGGGAACCGTTCGCGAGGAAATCCTCAAACTGAAGGGCGACGCCGGGCCCGACCGGATGCGCGCCGAACTGGCGAAAGAGGGCGTCGGGATGACCGGGGAGCTGGGCTTCGACAATACCTACGCCCTGGTGATGAGACGCGAACAGGCCGACCGGCTCGGCGTTCGTAAAATCAGCGATCTGCGCGGCCATCCCGATCTGATCGTGCGCCCGTCCCCGGAATTTCTGCAGCGGCAGGATGGATGGGAACCTTTGAGCCGGCGGTATGACCTGGCGATGCGCGACGTCCGGGGGGTCGATCACGCGCTCGGCTACACCGCGCTCGCCAACGGCAAAATCGACGTGATGGATGCTTATTCGACCGATGCTCAGATCGCCGAATTCGATCTGGTCGTCCTCGAAGACGATCTGAAATTCTTTCCGCAGTACAAAGCCGTTTTTCTCTACCGTCTGGACATCCCGCCGGAGGCGCTGAAGGCTTTGAATCTGCTGGTCGGAACGATCAGCGAAGAAAAAATGATCCGGCTCAATGCCGAAGCCGAACGAACGAAGGATTATACGAAAGCCGCCGCCCTTTATTTTGAGGAGTCCCCGAAAACTGCCGGCAAGAGCGATGAATCCCTGGCCTGGAACATCGCCCGCTGGACTTTCCGCCATCTTGAACTGGTTTCGATTTCGATGCTGCTCGCGATCGCGGCCGGGCTGCCGCTCGGCATCCGCGCCAGTCGGCCGGGCTTTGCCGGGCAATTGATTCTCGGAGCCGCCGGCGTGATTCAAACGATTCCCTCGATCGCTTTGCTGACGATGCTCATTGCCGTGCCGTTTCTGGGCATCGGCACGGCGACGGCGATCGTTGCCCTGTTTCTTTACAGCCTGCTCCCGATCGTCAGAAATACGGCGGCCGGACTGCAGGACATTCCCGGCTCACTGCGCGAATCGGCGGAAGTTCTCGGTCTCGAACCGCGCGCGCGGCTGATCAAAATATATCTGCCGATGGCCTCGCGCGCCATTCTGGCGGGCATCAAAACGAGCACGATCATCAACGTCGGGACGGCCACGCTGGCGGCATTCATCGGCGGCGGCGGGCTCGGCGAGCCGATCGTCAGCGGGCTGGCCTTGAACGATACCTCAACGGTCTTAAAAGGCGCGATCCCCTCGGCGGTTTTGGCTTTGCTGGTCCAGTTCGCCTTCAACGGGCTGGATCGCCTGCTGATCCCTAAAGGTTTACGGCTGACAGAGAGCAAATAAAAAAGCCCGTAAATACGGGCTTTTTCAAAGAAACGAATCATTTCCTTTTCGGGATTAAATCCTTTTTTCGGAATGAATCAAATCCTTCTCAGGTTATTTCGTTCCGCTGGCGAGCTTGCCGATCAGGGTGAAGAGCGGCAGGTACATCGAGATGACGATCGAACCGATGGTCACGCCGAGGAAGGCGATGAGGGCGGGCTCGATCATCGCGAGCAGGTCGGCGATCGCCGAATCGACTTCGTCTTCGTAGAAGTCGGCGATCTTGCCGAGCATCGCGTCGAGCGCGCCGGTCTGTTCGCCGACGCCGACCATCTGGCCGACCATATGCGGGAAGACGTCGGTCGCCTTGAGCGGTTCGACGAAGTTTTCGCCGCGTTCGACGCCGGCGCGAATCTTCATAATCGCGTCCTCGATGATCACGTTGCCCGAAGTTTTGGCCGTGATGTCGAGCGACTGCAGGATCGGAACGCCCGACGAGAGCAGCGTCGACAGGATCCGCGCGAACCGCGCGACGGCGATCTTGCGGAGAATGCTGCCGAAGATCGGCATTTTCAGCATCAGGCTGTCGATCTGCCAGCGGCCTTTCGGCGTCTTGTAGTATGAACGGATCCCGATGGCGCTGCCGATCATAATAACGAGCAGCGCGAGACCGCCCCAGCCGGCCAGGAATCCGCTGATCGCCATCACGATGCGGGTCGGCAGCGGCAGCGCTTCGCCCGGCCCGAGCAGGCCGAGAAAGATCTGTTCGAACTGCGGGATGACGACGATCATAATGACCGCGACCGCGGCGATCGCGACGAAGATGACGGCGGCCGGATAGATCGACGCCGAAACGATGCTCCGCTTGAGTTTGACGACCTTTTCGATAAGGGTCGCGAGCCGCTGCAGGATCAGGTCGAGCACACCGCCCGTTTCACCGGCTTCGACCATATGTGAATACAGCGAGTCGAAAACCTTCGGGTGTTTTTCCATCGCCGAATGGAGCGTCGAGCCTTCTTCGACGTTCTGGCGAACCTGCCGCAAAACGTCCTTGAAGAACGCGTTCTGCTGCTGCTCGGCGAGAATGTCGAGACACTGCACGAGCGGCAGACCGGCGTCGATCATCACCGAAAACTGGCGCGTGAAGACGGCCAGTTCCTTGGCCTTGACCTTTTTGTTGCGTCCGAGCTTGGGAATCGCGATTTCGCGGCCCTTTTCCGAAGCCTGCGTCATTACGATCTGTTCACGACGCAAAAGCGCGCGCAGCTCGTCCTGATTGGCGGCGTCTCTCTCACCGGAAACCATCTCGTTCAAGCGATTGCGACCTTTAAAAACAAATGTTGGCATTTTCTCTCTCTGCTCCTGTTTCTTTTAATGAAAAATCAAAGTCTGAGCTTCGTTGATCTTTCCCTCTGGATTTTGAATTGTTCTCAACGGACCGGCGGGCGCTGTCCGATCGGACGGCCCTGCATATACGGGCTTCCGCCCTGCTGCGGCGCGTTCGGTTTCTGGCCCTGGCCGGTATAGGCCTGGTTGATGCCCGAACCGCGTTCGATCAACTCGCGCAGCTCGTCGGGATTCGAACTCCGCATCATCGCGGTTTCCAGCGTGATGACGCGCTTGTGGTAGAGCGTCGCGAGCGATTGGTTGAAGGTCTGCATCCCGTATTTGTCCTGGCCGGTCTGCATCATCGAATAGATCTGGTGAATCTTGTCTTCGCGGATCAGGTTGCGGATCGCGGCGTTCGGGACGAGGACTTCGAGCGCCATCGCGCGGCCGTCGCCCGAGGCTTTCGGCAGCAGCGATTGACACATAATGCCTTCGAGCACGAGCGAGAGCTGCGTCCGGACCTGCGCCTGCTGGCCGGCCGGGAAAACGTCGATGATGCGGTTGATCGTCGAATAGGCGGAATTGGTATGCAGCGTGGCGAAGGTCAGGTGGCCGGTTTCGGCGATGCGGAGCGCCATCTCGATCGTTTCGAGGTCGCGCATTTCGCCGACGAGCACGACGTCCGGGTCCTGGCGGAGCGCGGTTCTGAGCGCGGCGCCGAACCCGTGCGTGTCGGAATTGACCTCGCGCTGGTTGACGATGCAGTTTTTGTGGTTGTGCAGAAATTCGATCGGGTCTTCGATCGTCAGGATATGGTCGCGCCGATCGATGTTGATCTTGTCGATCATCGCCGCGAGCGTCGTCGATTTACCCGAACCGGTCGGGCCGGTGACGAGCACGAGACCGCGCGGCTTTTTGCACAGATCGGAGATGATCGGCGGCAGGCCGAGCGCCTCGAACGACTTGATCTCGTAGGGAATCGCGCGGAAAACCGCGCCGACCGCGCCCTTCTGGTTGAACAAATTGGCGCGGAAACGCGACATTCCCTTCAGACCGAATGAAAAGTCGAGCTCGAGATTTTCCTCGAAACGATGCTTCTGGGCGTCGGTCAAAACCGAGTAGGCGAGCTGCTTGGTTTCGGCGGCCGTCAGCGGGCGATAGCCTTCGAGCGGCTGCAGATGGCCGTGAATACGGACCTGCGGCGGCGCGTTGGTCGTCAGATGGAGGTCGGAACCGCCCTTGTCCGTCAATTTCCGCAAAAGCTCGGGCAGCGAGATCTGTAAATCGGTATGTGGTTGCTCGTAACTCATAATATTAGTGGAGAGTGAAGAGTGGAGAGTGGAGAGTTCGGAGGTTTTACTCTCCGCTCTCCGCTCCTGACCCTCGACTCTTATTTATTCAGTTCCGCCTGCTGCGGGTTTTGCCGGCTGCGCACCAGCGAGTTGATGACCTTTTCCGATTCCTCGGCGATCCGTTCGGACGAATCGTTCGGCGCATTGGTCGAGACGCTGTAGATGCGGCCGTCGGCCTCGGCGAAATAGAAGATCCGCGACTGAATCTGACCGCCCGCGCCTTCCGACTGCGCGACGACCACGTAAACCTTCTTGCCGCCGATCTCCTTCTGGAAGTCGTTGACGACCCAGCCGTTTTCCTTGATCATCCGGTCGATCACGTTGCGCCGCAGACTGGCCGTCGGCACGCCGCCGACCGTTTTCGTCTTGCTGCTGCTGTCGTCGCCGCCCATCGACGGGCCGACCACCGAAATCGAGGCCGAACCGAGCGCCGAACCGTTGTCGTCATCGACGCGAAACTGCATTTCGGCCTGTGTCGACTGGCTCTTCTTCCACGTTTTCGGAGCGGTTTCGCCCGACGGCAGGATCGCCGGAGTCGTCTCTTCCGGAACGACGCGGGCGCTCCGTTTCGGAGTCTTGACCGTTTCCGTTTCGCTCGTTTCCTGACGGGCGCGAGCCAGTCTGAGCTGGCGCAGGCGGATCGCTCTGATCCGCGCCTGCATCGCCTTCTTGCGCTTCATCCGGGCACGGTACAGACGCCACCAGGTGCGCGAATATTTTTTGATCTTCTTTTTCTTCTTACCGTATTTATAGTGTTTTTTCGCACCGGCTTCGGCGTAGTCCGTCGCGAGCGGAATAATTACGCCGAGTCCGATCAGTAAAGCTAAAGATAATGCAATTGCCCTAATCATACTTCCTCCAATAATTACAAAACCGTTTCCTTGACCACTTCCTCGATCGTCGTAATGCCTTCGCGCAATTTGTAAAGCCCCGATTGCCGCAAAGTGATCATTCCGAGTTCGATCGCCTTCTTCCTCAATTCAATGGCGCTCGCGCCGATGATAATCAGTTCGCGCAGTTCGTCCGTGATTTCCATCACTTCGTAAAGACCGACGCGGCCCTTGTAACCCGTTCCGTTGCAGGTCTGGCAGCCTTTTCCCTTAAAGGACTTGATGTTCGGCGCTTCTTCGGCCGAAAAGCCGATCTCGATCAGGCCCTCGACCGGCACGTGAACTTCTTCCTTGCAGTCCTTGCAGATGCGGCGGATCAGCCGCTGCGCCTGAATGATGTTGACCGACGTCGCGACCAGAAACGGCTCGATGCCCATATTGACCATTCGCGAAATCGTCGACGGCGCGTCGTTCGTGTGGAGCGTCGA
>JAFDVJ010000082.1 GCA_018269075.1 Acidobacteriota bacterium | reverse complement strand
CGGCACCAGCACCTTGCCGCCGAGATGGCCGCATTTTTTCGCGCTCGACAGCTGATCTTCGAAATGGACGCCGGACGCGCCCGCGTCGATCATCGATTTCATCAGCTCGAAGGCGTTGAGGTTGCCGCCGAAACCGGCCTCGGCGTCGGCCATGATCGGCGCGTACCAGTAGGTCTCGTTTTTCCCTTCGGCCGAGTAAATTTCGTCCGTCCGGCGAAGGGCGTTGTTCAGCCGGCGAACCAGCTCGGGAACGCTGTTCGCGGGATAGAGACTCTGGTCGGGATAGACCTGGCCGGCGATGTTGGCGTCGGCCGCGACCTGCCAGCCGCTGCAGTAGATCGCCGGCAGCCCGGCCTGCACCTGCTGGATCGCCTGCCCGCCGGTGAGCGCGCCGAGCGAGTTGACGTAATCGGTTTCCTTCATCAACTTCCAGAGCCTTTCGGCCCCGAGCTCGGCCAGCGTGTATTCGATTTTCACCGATCCGCGCAGCCGCAGAACGTCTTCGGCCGTATAGGGCCGTTCGATTCCTTCCCACCGCGGATTTTCCGCCCAATCTTTTTCAATCGCTTTGATTTGTTCTTCTTTTGTCATTTTTTTTTAACTCTCCTAATCTGGTTTGGAAATTAAATTCCGCCGTTAAATCGGGTCGTGCTGCCCTTTCATAATCATTTCCTCGCTGATTTTTCGCGCCTGCTGGTAATGCTCCTTTTCCTGCTCCCAGACGTCGACCGGCAGATCCCGGAGAATTCTGGCGAGCTCCTCGTCGAACAGCCGCGACACGGTCTCGGGCGTGTGCTTGACGTCGCTGCCCATCGAATCGGTGACGGTGATCAGATTCCGGTGCTTCATCCGCTGCGTGATCATCAAACGGTAGATCCGGTCGGTCGCGAGATCTTCCATATAACCGTCGAGCAGCGACGCGCCCTTGCCGGTCAAAACGCCGTGGCGGTAGCGGATCACGGTGCGGATCGCGGCCCGCGTGCCGTCGACCGACAACTTGCCGACGTTTTCCGGGAGCGGCCGCAGATCGGGATAGCGGGGCTGATTGACGAACTGAATGAAGTCCTGGTTCGGGTACGGAAACTGTGCGACGGCGATCTCGTTCTGGTCCGGATGGCCGGTCCACGCGCCGTCCATCCCGACGCTCGCCTCGTTCTTTTTATCGGCTTCGAGCACTTTCAGCGCGCGCTCGTTGAGCTCTTTGTCGAGCCGGTTGGGGTAGAGCGCGGTCATTCCGCCGATCGCCAGCGCGCCGTGTTTGTGGCAGATGTTGACCAGCAGATACCGCAGATTCTGAAAGAACGGAATGTCCGTCGGAATCGTGTTGCGGTCGGGCAGCACCCATTTTTCGTCGTGCAGGTTGAAATGGATGAGACTCGCCATATAATCCCAGCGGCCGAGATTCAGACCAAGAATATGGTCGCGAAGATTGTACAGGAATTCCTCCATCTGATAGGCCATCGGGTGCGATTCGACGAGCGCGAAGCATTTGATATAGCCTTTTTCCCAGCCCTTCGCCCGCTCGACGGCCTCAAACAGATCGCGCCAGAAAAGCGCCTCGGCGGCCGCCTCGGATTTCGGAATGTAAAACGTCAGCGGGTGTTTGAGATCCTGCGCGTCGATGTAGAAGGCGATGTTCGCGACGTCGAACACGGTGGCCGAGACGAGCTCGTTCGGGAGGACGCCGGCCTGGTTCAGATGAAGACCGCGCACCCGGATCATCGCGACCGTCTGGCTGTCGGCGATCGAGACTTCGCGCCCGCGTTTCTGGTCGTAGTATTTGAGCGTTCCGCGGAGCGCGGCGAGCGAGTTTTCGTAGCCTTCCTGCAGGTTTTCCCAGACGTTCGCCATCGAATCCTCGAGATCGATCATCACGCCCGGCGCGCCCGAGTTCAGCATTTTGACCACCAGCTCGGCGTCGTCGGCCGGGCCCGTCATCTGATTGCGCTGGTCCGCGCACCATTGCGGCAGCTCGATCGACCAATCGGTTCTGGTCGCCGGGCCGTGCGGCAGATGGTGCGGCATCAGGCCGAGATGCGCATTTTCGAGAACTTCGCGCCGGTGGGCCGCCAGCAGCTGCTGGCGCGGGGTAAATTCTTCGTGCAGCGGCTGAAAAAATTCCGCGAAATCCGACGGCATTTTGTAATCCGACGGCGCGTGGTTGATGCGGCGGTCAAACCCGAATTCGGTCGTTGTCTTCATATTCATACTCCTTGTTGTTCAGTATTTTGAACTTTCGTTCTGGTTTACGAACTGATTATAAATTTTTATTCAAATTTGTAAAGAATAATTTTGCCGGTGGTTCGAGATTTTGAACATTTTTTCACAATATCGAACGCCGCTTGATTAAAACCGCCCGTATTTGTTAGACTTTGAAACGGAAACGTGAGAAATAATTCAGGGCTTAAACAAAATGATTGAGAGTAAGAACACTGTCGAACGAACGCTTTCGATTCTCGAAACGGTCGCGCACAGCACCAGCGGTTTGACCAATTCGGACATCAGCCGGCGGCTCAAGCTGCCCAAAAGCTCGGCCAGCTACATCCTGCGGATCCTCGAAAACCGCGGCTATCTGACGCGCGAAACCAATTCCGGCAAATACCGGCTCGGGCTGAAACTGATGGGCCTGACGCGCGAATCGGCGACGCATACCGACATCCGCGAAGTCGCCAAACCGATCATGGAATCCTTCGTCAAACGAACCAGCCTCTCGACGCATCTCGCCGTCCTCGACAACGGGCGCGCGGTTTACGTCGAAAAGGTCGAAAACCCGAACAGCTTCATCAAAATGGATATCTGGGTCGGCCACCGGCTGCCGGTTCATTCGACGGCGATCGGCAAGGTTCTCGTTTCGAATATGACCGAGGAGGACGTGGTGGCGATTCTCGAGCTGCGCGGGATGGAGAAAAAAGCGCCCCGCACGATCACCAATCCGAAACGCTATCTGAAGGAGCTGGAAAAGGTCCGGACCTACGGCTTCGCGCTCGACAACGAGGAAAACAGTCCCGGCGTCCGCTGCATCGCCTCGCCGGTTTTCGACGCGCAGGGCAAGATCGTCGCCGCGCTCGGCACGAGCGACACGATCATCCGGCTCGACGAATCGCATCTCCCGAAAATCGTCGAGCTGGTCAAAAAAGCCGCCAACCAGATCTCGAACCTGATCGGCTACGATAAAACAATTTGATTTCGGATTTCGGATTTCGGTTTTCGGTTTGCTCGAAATGAAAGCGTCAAGCTTTGACGAAAACCGACTTCAGACTCAAGACTTCAGACTCAAGACTTCAGACTCGTGCCCTCGACGCCGGCTTCGGGCTGATTCCGCCGGTTGATCGTGGTCTGTTCGGCCATCAGCATTTTTTCGCCGACGTTGTTGTCAGTCCGGATTTTGCGCTCTTCCTTTCGACGGCCTTCGGCCGGCAGCAGAAACGTCACCAGCAGCGCGAGCCCGGAGAGCACCGCTCCGACCCAGAAAACATTGTGAATCGAATCGGCCATCGCCCGCTGGAGGACGTCGAGCGTCGCCGCCGGAATGCCGGCCCGCGCCGCCGGATCGACGAGCGCGTTGGGGTTTTCGGCATACAATCTCGCCTGTTCGACCGACAGGCCGGTCGTTCCCCGTTCGGCGCCCTCGATCAGCCGGGAGGCGAGCCCCGAGGTCAGAAAAGCGCCCATCACGGCGACGCCGAACGCCCCGCCGATCGCCCTCGAAAACTGGTTGAGCGAGGTCGCCACGCCGAGCTTCGATCTTTCGACGGCCTGCTGGACGGCGATCAGCATCGTCAGCATCGTCAGGCCGAGCCCGGCGCCGATCAGGATCAGATCGAAATACAGCCAGCCGCGCGCCGTTTCGCGCTGAAACTGGGCAAGCAGCACGAACCCGGTCGTCAGCACGGTAAAGCCGACGATCGCGACGATCCGGTAGCCGACCCGCAGCAGCAACCGGCCGCCGACCACCGACATCGCGACCCAGCTCAGCATCAGCGGCGTCAGCAATGAGCCGGCGGCGGTCGCCGTCGCGCCGAGCGCGCCCTGAGCGAACAACGGGATGAACGAGATCGCGCCGAACATCGCGACGCCGGCCAGAAAACCGGCCGCGACGGCGACCGCGACCGTTCGATTCCTAAACAGCACGAACGGGATGATCGGATCCGGCGCCCGTTTTTCGACCGCCCCGAACAGGCCCAGCAAAATCACCGAGCCGCCGATCAGCAGCAGGTTTTCCGTCGTCAAAAGGGTTCGGAGCGACGAGCCGCCCTCGACCAGCGCGAGCATCAGCAGGGATATCGCGAGCATCAGCAGCCCCGCTCCGGCGTAGTCGATCTTCGGTTTTTCGGTTCTTTTCGGCTCTTTGAGCGCAAGCCCGATGACGATCGCCGCGACGACGCCGACCGGCAGATTGATAAAAAACACCCAGCGCCACGAGATCTGATCGGTGATGAAACCGCCGACGATCGGCCCGATGACGCTCGACAAGCCCCAGACACCGCTGAAATAGGCCTGCATTTTGGCCCGTTCCTCGAGCGTGAAGACGTCGCCGATGATCGTCATCCCGAGCGGCACGAGCGCGCCCGCCCCGAGCCCCTGAAGCGCCCGGAAAATAATGAGCTGCGTCATCGAGCCCGACAGCCCCGACAGCAGCGTTCCGATCAGAAACACCGCGATTCCCGTCTGGTAAAGCAATCGCCGGCCGTAGAGATCGGACAGTTTTCCCCAGACCGGCACCGTCACCGTCGAGGTCACGAGATACGCCGAAAAGACCCAGCTGTAATGATTGAGCCCGCCGAGCGAGGCGATCACGGTCGGCATCGCCGTCCCGACGACCGTCGCTTCGAGCGCGGCGATGAACATCCCGGTCATCACCCCGGCCGTCACCGCCCAGCGGCGGGCCGACGACATTTCGAGCTGCGGTTTATTGAGGGCCGGCTGGCCCGTTTTAGAAGTTTCTTCCACCTTGTTCTTTCCCCAATGCCTTTATCGGATGGCGGCCCGGCGATCGTCCGGGCCGATCCGCGCGCATCATTTTCCGAACTTCGCGCGGTCGAGCGCGCCGAGCTCGGCGACCTTCGACATCAAAAAATCGGCGATTTCCTTGTGCGTCCGGAGCCGGTCGCTTTTTTCGTAAAAGCCCGACAGATCGACCGGCTCGCCGAACCAGATCCGGATTTTTTCGCCGCCCGTCCAGTTGCCCAAGACCTGTTTCGGCAGATCGTTGCCGAGCCCGGCGATAAAAACCGGGACGACCTGCGGCCGCGCCTTCATAATGACCGCCCCGACGCCGGGCTGCGCCGGCAGAAAACTGTACGGGTCGTCGTTGATGTTCCGCTTCCCTTCCGGGTGAAAACCGATCATCGTGCCGTAGCCGTCGGTCGCGATCGCGATCAGCTTGCGGAGGCTGAACTTGTCGAATTCCCGCTTCTCGGCCTCCTTCGCCTCGCGGAAGAACGGCGGGTACATCGAAAACCAGCCCATCACGAGATTGACGAACCAGCCGACCGGGTTCGTGTAGAAAAACTTCGCGCGGACCGGAAAATAAAGATTCATCGGCCGGTTCGCCTGCCGAAACAGGACCGACGACACCGTGTACATATCGAAAAACGAGCGATGATTGGCGACCAGCAGCACCGGCCGGCCGACGTCCGTTTTGGCGATGTTTTCGAGCCCGAAGACGTTCATCAGGTTGTAGGTGCAGATCTTGATCCAGAGCGAGCCGAGGTGGCGCTGGCAAAACGTCCAGAACCGTTTCCAGACGCCCTTGTTCATCCGGTGCGTGAGCCGGAAACCGAGCTTTTCGGTCGTTCCGAGCACGGCGATCTCGGCCGCCGTCGGTTCGAGATCCCCGACGACCGCCGGCCGGACATTTGCGCGCTTTTCGATGCCTTTTTCCGTCATAAGAAAAAAGTAATCTTATCATTTCAAAGGCTTAAAGTTGAAAACCGCCGCGGCCAAATTGCCCGGCTGAATTTTCCGATGGACAAATTCGCGGATTTAATTCAAAATTGTATAACTGACGGAAGGTGATTTTTCTTATCCCGAATTCAGATTAAGACAAGCCGGAACCGAATTTCCTAAGCCCGAAACTGCTTATTTTTTGCATATTTCCGCCCCCCAACGATCGACAGGAGCCAGTTCATGACCAGAAGACTATTTATTTCGATTTTATTCGCCGTCGCGACGCTCGTTTTCGCGCAAACCATCGCCGCCGCTTCCTCGCCCGACTCGGTCTGGCGCGAAACCGACGCTTCGCAGCTCAACAGACGGCCCGCCGCCCGGACGATCGTCCCGGCCGCCTACCGCACTTTCAGCCTCGACAAGGACGCGCTGTTCTCGATTCTCAAATCCGCGCCCCTCGAATTTACCCGTTCTTTCGCCGATAATCCGGCGGTGCTGACGCTGCCGATGCCCGACGGCACTTTTCAAAGATTCGCGATCGAAAAATCGCCGGTCGCCGAGGCCGGCCTGATCGCCAAATACCCGGAGCTCGGCGAGACCTACCGCGGTCAGGGCATCGACGATCCGACCGCGACCGTCCGGTTCGACTTTCTGCCCGGCGGCTTTCACTCGATGATCCTCTCGCCGCGCGGCACGGTGCTCGTCGACCCTTATTATAAAGAAGGCGACACCGCCAACTATATCAGCTACCGCAAAACGGACGCGCCGCGCACCGAAAACTTCAAGTGCGATTTCGAATCGACGAAATCGCTCGTCGATATTTTATCGCCCGAACAGCTCCTCGCGAGCAATCTGCTGCCCGAAATGTCGCCGACCGTGATCTCCGGCACGCAGCTCCGGACCTACCGGCTGGCGCTCGCCGCGACCAACGAATACGCGGTCGCGGTCGGCGGCAACACGATCGCCGGGACGCTCGCCGCGCAGGTGCTGATCATGAACCGCGTCAACGGCGTCTACGAACGCGACGTCGCGATCCATATGAACATCGTCGCCAACAACAACCTGATCGTCTACGCCGGCGACCAGATGTGCGGCGGCGTCGCCTGCACGAGCGCGAACGATCCCTACACGAACAACAGCGGCTCGACGATGCTCTCGGAAAACCAGACGAATCTCGACTCGGTGATCCTGTCCGCCAACTACGACATCGGCCACGTCTTTTCGACCGGCGGCGGCGGCGTCGCCTTTCTCGGCGTGCCCTGCGGCGGCAGCAAGGCCGGCGGCGTGACGGGTTTGTCGAATCCGGTCGGCGACGCCTTCGCGATCGATTACGTCGCCCACGAGATGGGCCACCAATGGGGCGCGAACCACACCTTTAACGGCACCGTCAGCAACTGCGGCGGCGGCAACCGGAGCTCGGGCTCGGCTTACGAGCCGGGCAGCGGCATCACGATCATGGCCTACGCCGGCATCTGCGGCAATCAGGATCTCAATCTGCACAGCATCGACACGTTCCACGTCAAGAGCCTCGAAGTGATCGTCGCCTACAGCCAGACCGGCAACGGCAACACCTGCGCCCAGACGACCGCGACCGGCAACACGCCGCCAACCGTCTCGGTCGTCGGCGCGACGAGCTACAACATTCCGAAACAGACGCCGTTCACGCTGACGGCGACCGGCTCGGACGTCAACGGCGACACGCTGACCTACGACTGGCAGGAATACAATCTCGGCGCGTCGACGACCGCCGTCCCGAACACCGACGCCTCGGGCGGCGCGCGGCCGGTTCTCCGGCCCTACCCGGCGACCGTCGACGGCACGCGGACCTTCCCGTCACTGACCTATATCCTGAACAACGCCAACGTCCCGCCCGCCACCTTTAACTGCAACAACCGCGCGACGCCCTGTCTGACCGGCGAATTGCTGCCGCAGATCGGCCGGACGATGACGTTTCAGGTCGTCGCCCGCGACAACCGCGCGAACGCCGGCGGCATCAACACCGCGACCGCGACCGTCGTCGTCGACGGCAATTCCGGCCCGTTCGCCGTGACCGCGCCGAACAACGCGACGACCGTCACCGCCGGCACGCCGACGACCGTCACGTGGAACGTCGCCTCGACGACCGCCGCGCCGGTCAGCGCCGCCAACGTCAAGATCTCGCTTTCGACCGACGGCGGCCAGACCTTCCCGCAGGTGCTCGCCGCGAGCACGCCGAACGACGGCACCGAGGCGATCACCTTCCCGGCCGTCGCGACGACGACCGCGCGAATCAAGATCGAGGCCGTCAACAACATCTTCTTCGACATCTCCGACGCCAACTTCACGATTCAGGCCGCGCCGCCCGCGGCCGCCGCGAAATACGACTTCGACGGCGACGGCAAGGCCGACGTCTCGCTTTACCGCAACGGCATCTGGTACGTCCAGCGCTCGACCGCCGGCTTTTTCGCGACGCAGTTCGGGATCGCGACCGACAAAACGGTCGCCGCCGACTACGACGCCGACGGCAAGACCGACGTCGCCGTCTTTCGCGACGGCGTCTGGTACATCGTCAACAGCGGCAATAATACGGTCTCGATCTACAACTGGGGCATCGCCGCCGATCTGCCGGTGCCGGGCGATTACGACGGCGACGGCAAGGCCGACGCGGCCGTTTTCCGGAGCGGCACGTGGTATATCGCGAACAGCTCGAACGGCGGCTACTCGATCGTCAACTTCGGCCTCGCGACCGACAAGCCGGTCGTCGGCAATTTCGACGGCGACAACAAACAGGACGTCGCCGTTTATCGCAGCGGCATCTGGTACGTGCTCGGTTCGACGCAGGGCTTTTTCGCCTACCAGTTCGGGCTCGCCGGCGACATCCCGCAGCCGGCCGATTTCGACGGCGACGGCAAGACCGACTACGCCGTCTACCGGAACGGCATCTGGTACGTCCAGCGCTCGACCGCCGGATTCGCTTCGCTTCAGTTCGGCATCGGCACGGACATCCCGGCGACCGCCGACTACGACGGCGACGGCAAAGCCGATTACGTCGTCTTCCGGCCGTCCGAAGGAAACTGGTATCTCTTCCGCAGCACGGCCGGCGTCGCGATCTTCAACTTCGGCCTGAGCGGCGACAAACCGATTCCCGCGCAGTCGAACTGATGACCATTTAAAATCTTTGCGCCTCTGCGCCTTTGCGTTAAGATTCAGTTTTCATTCGGATGTATTCCAAAGTGAAACCTGAGTTTTAACGCAGAGGCGCCGAGGCGCAAAGGTTTTTTCGGTTTAAAATACCAAAACGGAGCGCTTCGAAAGGCTTTGGTATGATAAAAAGAAGACAACTGCGGATATTCTGTAGATTTTAAGAAATGATAACTGGCTCTTTCTCGCGCTCCGTTCTGATTTGCAAATAACTAATTCCTATATATATGACTTTTATTTCGAAAACTTTTTGCCGAACGCCCGACAATTTATTTTCAAACTTTTTTCGGGCTTTTTTCGCCCTCACTTATTAACGCGAAAATTTTAACGAAAAAGTACCAGCATTTGTTCTATTTTCGAACATTTTCTTCGATTTTTTTCCTTTTTCCGATGAAATCCGCCCATCAAAACGACAAAACCTGCCGGTAAATGAAAACACCGGACGGCGACCGGTCGGTTTTAGATCCGCGAAACACACTAAAATCACTAAAAAGCCACGAAAGATATTTAGTGTTTTTGGTGTTTTTGGTGGACAAAAAAAACAACCGGTCGCCGCCTGGTATTTTCATTTACCGGCATTTTCGCCGCGTGATGGATCAAACATCATCCTTTTTTCGCGCCGTTCGTCCCGACTCTCGACTCAAATCCCGGCTTGGGTTATATTTATTGCATAACATCCGTAGAAAAGGAGAAACAAAAATATGCAATACGGCCTTTTAGCTTTCGCATTTTTCGCGTTCGTCGGAATCTCGCTGCTGATCGCGTTAGCCAAAACGATCAAGATCGTCCCGCAGTCGTCCGTCCTGCTGATCGAACGGCTCGGCAAATTCAACCGCGTCGCCGCCAGCGGCTTAAACATCATCATCCCTTTTCTCGATTCGCCGCGCGCGGTTTACTGGACCAACGTCCGGCCAGGCACGACCTCGATCGATCTCCGCGAGCAGTTCATCGATCTGCCGCCGCAGACCGTCATCACCCGCGACAACGTGATGGTCAACGTCGATTCGGTCGTCTACTGGCAGATCACCGACCCGATCAAGGCGACCTATGAGGTCAACGATCTGGTCGGCTCGATCGTCCAGCTCACGTTTACCGGAATGCGCTCGGTGATCGGCAAGCTCGATCTCGACCACACGCTCTCGTCGCGCGATCAGATCAACAACGAATTGCGGCTGATCCTCGACGAAGCGACCGACAAATGGGGCGTCAAGGTGACGCGCGTCGACATCAAGAACATCTCGCCGCCCGAGGACGTCCGGATCACGATGGAAAAGCAGATGACCGCCGAACGGAACCGCCGCGCATTGATCCTCCAGGCCGAGGGCGACCGCCAGGCCGCGATCACGCGCGCCGAGGGCGAAAAGCAGGCCGCGATCACGCGTTCCGAAGGCTTAAAGGAATCGGCGATTCTCGAAGCCGAAGGCGCGGCGCAGGCCCGTCTGCGGGCGGCCAACGCCGAAGCGCAGGCGATCGCGCAGATCTCGCAGTCGATCGGCAGCCCCGAACACACGGCGCAGTATCTGATCACCGCGCGCTATATCGAATCGCTCCGCGATATGACGAAGACCAACAACTCGAAGGTCATCTTTATGCCGGTCGAAACGTCGAGTATGCTTTCGAGCATCGGCTCGCTCAAGGAAATCTTCGCCGAAACCGGCGAGGTTCGTCAGAAACAGGAAAACCCGCCGAACTTGCCGCCGCGCACGCCGCGCGAGCTCGGACGATAGGAAAACAGTCGAGAGTCGAGAGTCGAGAGTCGAGAGTCAAATGAAATCCTGACTCTCGACTCTCGACTCTCGACTCTCGACTAAAGAAACAAGGGAGAACAAATGAAGAATTTCGGTATTTTGCTGTTGGTTTTAACGATCGTCGGCGTTTTTTATTCGACGCGGCCGCGGCCGGTTGCCGAATTGCGGGCGAATTCGTTTCTCGATTTCACGATGAAGGACATCGACGGCAAGGACGTCGCGCTCAAGCAGTATCAGGGCAGCGTCCTGCTCGTCGTCAACACGGCCAGCAAATGCGGCTACACCCCGCAGTACGAGGGGCTCGAAGCGATCTATAAGAAATACAAAGAGAAAGGCTTTTACGTCCTCGGCTTCCCGGCCAACAATTTCGGCGCCCAGGAACCGGGCACGGAATCCGAGATCAAGGAATTCTGCACGACTAAATACAAGGTCACGTTCCCGATGTTCGCCAAAATCTCGGTCAAGGGCGACGATCAGGACCCGCTCTACAAATTCCTGACGAGCAAGGAGACGAACCCCGAATTCGGCGGCGACATCACCTGGAATTTCAACAAATTCCTGATCGACCGCAACGGCAGGGTCGTCGCCCGCTTCTCGTCCGCCGACACGCCCGAAAGCGAAACCGTGACCGGCGCGATCGAGAAATACTTGAAGGACAAATAACGGAACGCCGGCATCCTTACGGAACGCCGGCATCCTGCCGGCAATGAACGCGACAGCGTTCAAACAGCCTTTGTTTACCTTGAGATTCCGGGGTAGTGTAACGCCGTTAGATTGCTGTCGCAATCTTTGCCGGCAGGATGCCGGCGTTCCGATGAGATTGCTTGCGCAATCTTTGCCGGCCGAGATGCCGGCGTTCCAAAATAAAACCGGCGAGATGGACGGGCCTTCAACCCCACACTTCGCCGGTTATTATAATTGTTGTTCAGATTCGAGTCTTGAGTCTTGAGTCTTGAGCCCGATGAATTACAAATTCAAATCACCGGACTCTCCACTCTCCACTCTCCACTCGCCTATTTCACAGCCCCGCCGCCGTTCTTGCGTTCCGGCTTTTTGCGGTCCGAGGTTTTCGTGCCGCCGACCATCTCGTACTCGTCGCTGTTCTTGCCGAACCGAAGCTCCGCGCCTTTGAGGGCGCGCGAGGTCAGATCGTTCAGAATCTTTTTTTTGACGTCGATCTGGTTGCTTTCCTGATCGAGCAGCGCGAGCTTTTGGTTATAGTCGCTGATCGCGTCGGTGACCGCCTTGATCGCGGCGGCGAGCGTTTCGACCGAAACGCCGCTGCCGAAATCGAGTCTCGGATCGACCGACAACATACCGTCCAGCCGCGCCTGCGCGGCCTGGACATCCACCGGAATTGCTTTTCTTAATCTCGACATATCTTTAAATTGTCCTCACATTGCTAAAACGATTCGAACTTCCGAAACAAGAGCCCGATTCTGCCCGGCGAACGATCCGCTTTTTGTCGCGACCCCCACACCAAAAGACAAATCCGAAATCCGAAATCCGAAATCCGAAATCCCGTTAATTCGATATCCGTGAATTAACAAACGTCTTTAGCAAAACTGTTTTGGGATTTGGAGAGCCGCTTTCGAACGAATCGAAACCGACGTTTCCGGGTCTGACAACAATTTTTGTAAAGTGAAACGCCGCGCGCCGGTTTCGGCAAGTCGGTGACGGTTTGTTCCGATTCGCCTGACGATCTTCAAAGCTTTCCCTGTAAAACCTCCGGATAGGCGGAAGGTTTTCGAAAATTGATTTTGAAAACCTCCGGATTGGTTTCCGGGTTTCAAAGATTGCTTTTCAAAACCCGCGGATAATTCGCGGGTTTTCGAAGATTGTCCGGCGAGTTTCGAAGATTGATTTTGAAAACCTCCGGATTGATTTCGGAAACCCTCGAACAGTTTTTGAAAACCCTCGAAGAATCCGCCAAAACCTCCGGCTGATTTTTCAAAACCCCGGCCGAGAATTCGAAAACCGCCGCGCCGTGTTTCAATGCCCATATTTGAATTCGCAAACCCGTCGAAGAGCTCGTCGGAGGTCGGGGAAAAGGCCGGGAAAGTCTTGTTTAAGGAGCCGCCCGCGCAATTCAATTCCGGCCGCCCGCCTGACTCACGGCGGATTTTCGCAATCAAATTCCACACGCTTTCAAAAGACCGGAAACGCCCGCCGTTAAAGGGTTTGACGCGCCGTTCTCAATGAAATTCCAGATACTGTAGCATAGAGAAATCTGCTTGTAAAGAACTTTTTTCGGGCGGGTGAAAAAATATTTTTCCGTTAAATTTCGGCGCGGCGGATTTCCGGCATTAACCTGTAAAATTATCACTTTGAAAATGAAAAAAAACCGGAACTGTTATGATTTTTCAGACTAAACGCCGCGAAACCTGCCGGCAAATGAAAAAACAAACCGGCGAACGGTTGTTTTTGATCCACGAAAGACACGAAAAACACTAAAAAGACACGCAAGATGTTTAGTGTTTTTGGTGTTTTTGGTGGATAAAACCGGCTGTTCGCCGGGCTGCCGGTTCCGATTCGATCGTAAACGCGGTTCTCGAACGAATCGCCGCACCGGTCAATTTCGGTGCCTAACAAATCCGGGAATAAACTAAAAAAATTATCCTTTAATGCTCGCCCGGCGACCATCAGTTTAGTGCCCCGGGGGCCGGTGAATTGCAAGGGCTTGATTCTCTGCGGCTCGGCCGCCCGATGTGCGGCGACGGCTCCGCCTCGCCGGGAAGGCTTTCCATTACATTGGCGAGGCTCGGCCTCGCGCGGTGCGGCTCAAGGCGCAGCCTTTCGCCGAAAATCAAGGGGCGGCGCGCCGGAAGGGCGGAGCCCGTCCGCACATCGGGCGGCGGAGCCGCAGTCAAACAGGACTTTCAGACTTAATGGCGGCGAATCTGGGCGCAGTCGCTATTCATTCGCCCTTCAAACCTTCGAGCTCGTACCGCTCGACCGCTTTGTAGACCGAGCCGGACGGGAGCAGTTTGCTCTCGTAGATGACGATTTCGGCGACGTCGAAGCCGACCGATTCGAAGCCTTTCTGGAGATGCTTCTGCGCGAGCGGCCGGGCGGCTAATGGTTCGCGGATCCGGGCGATCGTCAGGTGCGGGACGAAGTCGCGTTTTTCGGGCGGAAACCCGAGCGGCGCGCAGTCGGCTTCGAGCTCCCGGTTGATCTGCTTCAATCGCGAATGCTCGTCGGCGACGTCGATCCAGAGGACGCGCGGGCTGCGCGGGTTGGGAAAGACGCCGGTGTTTTTGATCCTCAGCTTAAAGGGCGGAACCGAAACGGCGATCTTTCCGACGATGACCTTCAGTTCTTCGAGCTGCGAATCGGTCGTCTCGCCGAGGAATTTCAAGGTCAGATGGAGCTTTTCCGGTTTTTCCCAGCCGACGCGGGCGCGCGGGAATTCGTGCTTTAAAGAATCCATCAAAGCGGTCACCCGCCGGCGGGCTTCGTTCGAGATCTCGACGGCCACGAAAATTCTTTTCATAACGGCTTTATTTTATCACTTTTCGGGCTTCTCTGCGCCTTTGCGCCTCGGCGGGAAAATTCAGGTTCCGCTTTCGAAGTCTTCGATGAGAAACGGTTATCTTCCCGCAGAGGCGCGGAGCAGGGCTTCTGCAAAGTCGCGCTGAGCGAATAATAATCTATCAGTTATGATCTACGATCTATCATCTATTCCGAAGAGCAGCCGGTTTAACCTTCGGAATAGATACAAGATGATAGATCGTAGCTGATAGATTTCTTTCATTTCCGACTTTGCAAGAGCCCTGAGGCGCGGAGGCGCGGAGAGAGAGGCGCTTTCGCCAAATATATTTTTTTTGTTACACTTTCATCTGAATGAAATTCGTCAAAATCCTGTTCGTCCTTTTCATCCTGTCCGTCGCCGCGCTCGGCGGCGTTTCCTATTGGGTTTACAGCTCGCTCAACCGACCGCAGCCGCACGACAAGGCCAATCAGTTCGTCGTCATCCCGAAGGGTTCGAGCCCGACCGAGATCATCGACAAGCTGGCCGCCGAAGGCATCATCAAAAACTCGCTGCCGACGCTGATCTATTTGCGCACCTTCGGCGACCCCGGCAAGCTGAAGGCCGGCGAATACCAGTTCGAATCGCCGATCACGCCGCTCCAGGTCATCAAAGAGCTCGAAAAGGGCGAGGAACGGATGATCAAGGTGACGATCCCCGAGGGTTTTACGCGCTTCGACATCGCCAAACGATTGGCCGAGAAATTCCCGACCAGCCCGCCGACCGACGAGAAAACGGTGCTCGCGATGATGGACGACCCGGGCCTGATCCGCGACATCTCGCCGACGGCGAAGAATCTCGAAGGCTATATGTACCCGAGCACCTATCAGTTCCCGATCGGGACCAAGCCGGCCGACGTCATCAAAAAGATGGTCGAGCAGTTTAAGCGGATCTGGAAGCCGGAATGGAGCGAAAAGGCCCGGAGTCTGGGCCGGACGCCGCAGGAGATCGTGACGATCGCGTCGCTGATCGAGACCGAATCGAAGGTCGACGACGAGCGGCCGGTCGTCGCGTCGGTGATCTACAACCGTTTGAGCAAAAACATCCCGCTCGGCCTCGACCAGTCGGTCGTCTACATCGCCAAGATGCAGAACCGCTGGGACGGGACGATCAACAAGAGCGACCTCGATGTCGATTCGCCCTACAACACGCGCAAATATGCGGGCATTCCGCCCGGCCCGATCTCGTCGCCGAGCGAAAGCGCGATCGAAGCGGCGCTCAACCCGAAACAGACGGATTATCTCTTCTACGTCCTCAACGTCGAGAAAAACGACGGCTCGCATAACTTCTACGCCTCGGCCGCCGACTTCGAACGGGGCAAGGCCGCCTACCAGATCTGGCTCGAACAGCAGCGCGCCAAAAAACGCGAGCAGGAAGCGAATAATTGATCCTTGTCGGTTGTTCGTTGTTTTCAACGATGAGCTGGTTTAACTGTCCGCCAAAAACACTAAAAACTCGAATTTATTTAGTGTTTTTAGTGTTTTTAGTGGACCGATTAAAAACCTCCGCCAGTTTAACGAAGGTGGTTCAAGGAAATCATTACGCCGAAAAGCCTGCGCTTAACGCACAGGCTTTTCGGCTGCTTGACCTTCCCTTTTTGATCGTCCTTCCTTCCTGGATGTTTGGTTGTTTAAGTAAGAGCCGGCGACGGACGGAGCGCCGGCATCCTGCCGGCAAACGCCGTGCAAACGGCGTCAAAACGCTTCATTTCTTTTAATCTTCGGGTAAATGACACGCTGTTTGCGTTTTTCAAACGCATTGCCGGCCGAGATGCCGGCGCTCCGTTCACGCCCGCCGTCCATTTAATTGCTCGACAATGAATAGACCGGCAGATCGCCGTTCAGGCCGAAGCGGAAGATCTGGAGGCCGGTCTGCGAATTGAGCTCGTACCAGTTGCCGTTCGACGGGCGGAAGACGACGATGTCGGCCTTGCCGTCGCCGTCGTAGTCGGCCGCGACCGGTTTGTCGCCGTTCATTCCGAACTGGACGGCCGCATAGGAACCGGTCTGCGAGTAGAGAAAATGCCAGACGCCCGACGAAGGCCGCCAGACCGCGATGTCGGTCTGGCCGTCGCCGTCGTAATCGGCCGGCGTCGGAATATCTTCGGCGACGCCGAACCTGACCGACGTCATCGTGCCGCTGACCGACGGCATCAGATACCAGTTGCCTTCCGCGGGCCGGTAAACCGCGACGTCCGCGCGGCCGTCGCCGTCGTAATCGGCCGGGACGGGAACGTCGCCCGAGGTGCCGAACTTGAAGGCCGAGAACGCGCCGTTCGAGCTGTTGAGCCGGTACCAGACGCCGTCCGAGGGCCGGAAGACGTTGATGTCGGCCGCGCCGTCGCCGTCGAAATCGGCCGGCGCGGGGAGATCGCCGTTCATGCCGAACTTGATCGCGCCGAAACCGTTGTTGGCGCTGTTCAGGAAATACCACGTGCCGGTCGACGGCCGGAAGACCGCGTTGTCGGGCCGCCCGTCGCCGTCGAAGTCCGCCGCGATCGGAATGTCGCCGTTCTGGCCGAAGGCGACCGCCGTCATACTGCCGGTCGTCGGCGCGCCGTCGACGTACCAGACGCCGTTCGAGGGCCGGAAGACGCCGGCGTTGGCCTTGCCGTCGCCGTTGAAGTCGAACTTCGCGGCCATAAAGATCAGCGAGTCGAAATTGCCGATCACGGTCGAGACCAGACCGGTCTGCGGGTTGACGGAATTCGTTTCGAGGACGAGCTTGACGACGTGCGCGCCGGCCGTCAGATCGACCTTGCGGAAAATCGTCCGGTAAACGCCCCAGTTGCCGGTCGAGGCGACGGTGATCGTGCCCGAAACGTTCACCCCGTCGACCTCGATGTGATATGTGCCGCCGGCGAATTCCGAAGCGTAGCGGACGCCGAGATCGTAACGGCCGGACTTGGCGACCGTCACCGAATAATTGAGCCATTCGCCGGCGCTCGCCTCCATCACCGCGATGCCGCCCGAAGCGGTCGGGCGCGACTGAAGATCGACGCCTTCGACCGGAACCGCACGGTAAACACTGCTGTCGGTCGCTCCGAAAAGATCGTGATAACTCCGCGCCTCGCCGCCGCGGTCGAAGTTCTCAGCCTCGATGATTCCCGGAATCCGGGCCGCCGTCGGGCCGGGAAACGGCGCGACCTGCGGCGTCGGAGTCGGCGTCGGTGTGGCGGTCGGCGTCGGCGTCGGCGTCGCGGTCGGCGTCGGCGTCGGCGTGGCCGTCGGAGTTGGCGTCGGCGTCGGCGTCGCGGTCGGAGTCGGGGTCGGTGTCGCGGTCGGCGTCGGCGTGGCCGTCGGAGTCGGCGTCGGTGTCGCAGTCGGCGTCGGCGTCGGCGTCGGCGTCGGGGCGACGCCGGTGGTCAGACAGGGCCCCGAATTGCCGGTCGCCGTGCAGCGCAGGCGGTCGGTCAGAACCGCGGTCTTGATGCCCGGGTCGGTGCCGTCCGAAGCGGTGTTCTTATAGATCGAGCCCGCGCTCAGCGCGAAATCCGCGATCGACGCGTTGCACGGATCGGTCGTCGCCGAGATATTGCAGTTGCGGTAGTTCTGGAATCCGACGCCGCTGTAGTTTTCCGGGTAGTAATTGCCGGTCGGATACATATTCGAGTTGTGGTAGCTCCGCATTTTCGGCAGGACGTTGCCGGAGATCGACCAGCTGCCGGCGTTCGTGCCGGTGGTCGCGGCGCAGCTGCCGCTGGTCGCCGTGTCGAACCAGCCCGAAGTCCCGACGTTGAGCGCCGCCTTGCCCTCGCCGCAGGTGTTCAGAATGCCGTAGGCGTTGAGCGGGAGGATCGAATCGGAGATTTCCGGCCGCTGCGAATTGACCGAATTGAGCTGGAGCATCATCTCGTGATATTCGTCGGTCGTGTCGATCGCGTCGATCGCCGTCACGTGTTTGAACAACAGATCGTCGCCGCCGCCGAGATAGATCGTCCACGAACGGTTCGTGCCCCAGCGGCCGTAGGTCATATCGTCGAACAGCGTGTTGTAGATCCTGATGTGCTGCGGCTTGAGCGGGTCGTAAACGATGCCCGGCCGGTAGAAATCGCGGGCGACCCCGAGGCCGCCGTTGATGTGCGAAAACTGGCAGTTTTCCATCACGATCTCTTCGCTCACCGACCACGGGCTGCCCTGCCCGCTGTTCGGCTGATCGGACGCGCTCTTGAAGACGACGGCCTGATACTGCGACCGGTCGGCGTCCCAGTGATTCGAAAAGCTCGAGCCCTCGATATAGACGCGGCGGGCGTTTTTCGTTTCGAGCAGGTTCTTGACGTTGAGCGTGTCGCCGTTGCTGATCGGCGGCAGCGAGCGCCACGAAAGCCGCTTGGTAAAGACGCAGCGGCGGAATTCGATGTTGGTCGGGACCATTCCCTCGATCTGGTTGCCGGCGCCGCCGTAGATCACGTTTTCCGAAACCGCTTCGAAGTAGGTGTTGTTGTAGACGTGCGCGCCGCGGCCGTCGAGCCCGAAGACCGCCTGGCTGTCCTGGCTGCCGTAGGTCTTGATGTTGCCGAGCCACGAGCCGATGATCGAAACCTTATAGCCGTCGTTGAGCACGGCGTGGACGACCTGCACGTTGTCGGGCGGGTTGACGACGCAGTGGTCGAGGATGATGCGGGTCGGGTTGTCGGCGCTCGTCGTCTGGCCGAAAGCCTCGCCGATCTGGAGCAGATAGTAATTTTTCAGATAATCGGCGCCGCCCGGATAGGGATCGAACTTGAGGCCCGACAGGCGGATCTTCGACGCCCGGTTTTTGATCAGAAACGGGAGCTCGTCGTTGTAGCTGCCGCGAAAGGTCACGAGCCCGTTCTGACCGGGCGCGACGCGGACGGTCATTCCCGGCATCACGGCGCTCGAACGGATCGTCACGAAATCGCTCAGCGGGCGCGGCGCGAGCTCGACGTGGCCGGTGATCACGGTGCCCGCCGGAATGACGATCTCCTCGCCGCCGGCGCACTGGTTATAGGCGGCGACGAGCTCCGAAGCGTTGGTCGCGGTCAGCGTCCGCGTCGGCGCCGGGAAATCGGTGATGATCACGTTGACGGTCGATTCGGAAACCTGGCCGCTGCTGTTGGTGACCCGGAGCATCAGCTGATAGCTGCCGGCGACGAGATAGGCGTGGGTCGCCGAAATCAGATCGGCCGTCCGGTCGCCGTCGCCCCAGAACCATTCGACCATTTTCGTGCCCTGCGAGGATTCGGCGTTGACCTCGATCGCTTCGCCGATCCGGGCCCGGATCGTCGTGTTGTTCTCGGCCTCGTTGTCGCCGCGGATCACGGCCTGCGGCGTCGCCGCCGGATCGAACACCGTGACCGTCACCGGATTGCTGAAGACGCCGTTGAGCGAGGCGGCAAACACGGTCGTCCCGGCGGCGAGGCCCTTGACCTCGGCCAGATTCGCCGAGTAGCGCGAGTTATTCGATTCGGTGTTGCCCTCGACGCTGTGCCTGATCGAGGCCGCGGCCGAGCTGCCGCCGGTCATCGAAAAGGTAAAGTTCTGATTGGCCATATAGCTGTTGGCCGAATCGAAGGCGATCGCCGTGAAGGTGCGGGTTTTTCCCTTTTCCACCCGAATGGCGCCCGGATAAGCCCGGACGGTCTGCTGGCCGCGGATGGCCGGCGTGAGTAATATCAGAAATATGAAAAAAATAAAGGCGAGACGGTGAACCGCGCACCGCGGGTCGAACAAAGTTGTTGATTGCATAGGGTCCTCTTGTAAAAGAACAGGATTTGAAATGGAGTTTGCTTTTCGAAAGAGAAGCCGAAAAGCGGAAGGGGTCGCGGGCGAACGGAGGTTCACCCGCATCGAAAACAAAGAGCAAAATGCGTGCCGCTTGAACGACGCCAACCCGGGCCTGCCGCGCCCGGGCTGTTTACTGGTCGAAACCCTTGTTTTCGATAAATTCGTTTCATATTCCGGCAGTCCCGAAAAATGCCGCTGCGGAGAAAAAGTCGGGCTTCGCCGAACGGTTCGGGAATTTTGCTACAATCTCGATTTTCATAGTTTCATCCATCGGCAAAGGGCGTCAGATTTCCGAGTTTTCTTTGGCTTCCCGGATCAGCTCGCGGAAATCGTCGAACTTGATCGGCCGGCTGTAAAAATAGCCCTGCCATTCGTCGCACCGGAGCAGGTGCAGCAATTTCAGCTGTTCGGCGGTTTCGACGCCCTCGGCGACGATTTTCAGCCGCAGATTATGGGCCAGCGCGATGATCGCCATCACCAGCGAGGCGTCGTTCGGGTCGTTCGTGATGTCCTGGACGAACGACCGGTCGATCTTCAGGACGTCGATCGGCAGCCGCTTCAGATAACCGAGCGAGGAAAAGCCCGTCCCGAAATCGTCGATCGAGATCTTGACGCCGGCCTTTCTGACGACGTTCAGGATTTCGACGGCCGACTCGGCATTCTGGAGCAGCGAGCTTTCGGTCACTTCGAGCTCGAGGTTCTGCGGCGAGATCTTCGTTTCCTCGATGATCCGGATGATCTTGTCGGCGAGACCGTTGTCCTGCAGCTGGCGGGTCGAGATGTTGACCGAGACGCGAAGGTCGTAATTCTCGTCGTGGAGGAGTTTGGTCTGGCGGCAGGCCATCTCGAGAATCCATTCACCGATCGGGACGATCAGGCCGGTTTCCTCGGCGAGCGGAATGAATTCGGCCGGCGAGATCACGCCGAGCTCGGGGTCGTTCCACCGGACGAGCGCTTCCATCCCGACGACCTTGCCGGTCGTACAGTCTTTTTTCGGCTGGTAGTAAACCTCGAACTCACCCCGTTCGAGCGCGTGCCGGAGCTTGTTTTCGAGCTCGAGCCGGTGGAGCGCGCGGGAGTTCATCTCTTCGGTAAAAAACTGGTAGCCGTCCTCGCCCTGCTCGCGGGCGCGCGAGAGCGCGACCGAGGCGTTTTTCTGGAGCACGTGGAGGTCTTCGCCGTCGTCGGGAAACATACTGATGCCGACGCTCGCCGAGATGAAGATCTCGCGGTTGTCGAGGTTGATCGGGAGCTTTAACGCGTCCTTGATGTTCTCGATGATCTCGACGATCTCGTCGGTGCCGCCGACCTGCGGCAGGAGGATCGCGAATTCGTCGGTTTCGAACCGCGCGACGGTCGCCCCGGCCGGGATCTGTCCCTTGAGCCGGTCGGCGACTTCGCGGAGAAGCAGGTAGCCGAAATTGTAGCCGAGCGTTTCCTGGATCTTTTTAAAGCGGTCGAGCGAGAACAGCAGCATCGCGATCGACTGCGTTTTTTCGCGGGCCAGCGTCAGCGCCTGCGTCAGCCGGTCTTCGAAGAGCGTGCGGTTCGGGAGCTTGGTCAGCGAATCGTAGAAGGCCAGAAAATTGAGCTGTTTCGTCCGCTCGGCGACGAGCTCTTCGAGATGGTTTTCGTAGCGGCGCTTGCCGACCAGCAGAAAATGATGCTTGAGCGCCCGGTCGACGCTGATCCGGACGGCGTCGATTTCGAAGGGTTTCCGGATGTAGTCGAACGTGCCGGCCTGCATCGCCTCGATCGCGCTCTCGATGTTCTGTTCGCCGCTGATCGTCAGCACGACGGTGTCCGGCGCGATCTTCAGAACCTTGGGGATCATCTCGATCCCGCTCATCCCGTTCATCTTGATGTCGCTCAAAACGAGGTTGAAGCTTTCCGCCTCGATGATGTTCAGCGCCTCTTCGGCCGACGCCGCGGTCCGGCAGTCATAGCTGTCCGAAAGGATGTCCGACAGGATATTGCGCACGAATATCTCGTCGTCGATGATCAGAATTTTCGCTTTTTTTAATTCACCTTCTTTCATATTCATAATGAGTTGTATTTAGTCGGTGTCGTGAAAAAAATCGGAAGTCAGTTATTTGAGGGCCGGGTTCGTTTTTTTTCAGGCGAAAATCTCTTTGCAATTTTCGAGCCTTAACGGTAATTTCCGAAGTATGTCCGAAAATTTCGCTCGGATATCAATCCAATTCGGTCGATTTCATAATTTAGGTGAGCCGGGCCGGGTCTGAGAGTCGGCGCCGTCGAAGGCCGACGGGCTTTGGCCGATACCTCTAAAAGGTCTTTTTTGCCCGTCTTTTTTGCCCCAGTTTCGTTCTTGCTGCTCCTTTTGGGGAATATCTTCAATCCGTTCGAAAATCATCCCCTATATAATAAAAGTCTGAAAACGTTATGATTTACATTTTTTTTTCATTTTTTTTCGACCGGATTAAAGTTGGCACGAATGTTGCCGATAGGTAATTTGGAAAGACGAGCTTTCCGAATCTTCTCCTAAACCATATCGGTAAAATGAGAAGTTTCTTTAATGTTTCGAATTTTCAGGACACAATCAGGGCAGACCAAAGCACTGATCTAATTTCTACGGTAACCGTGTGATAAGGCAAGATTTTCACGGCACCGTAAAAAGAACAAACCAACTTCCGGGGGGGATAACGGAAGTTGGTTTGTTTCACTTAGGACCGACCGGATACTGATAATTCGACGCGTCGTCTGACCGGCTTCCCCGGCTGAAACCAACTCTTCGTTTTCCGAATGGATTCTTTGGTTAAAAGAAATAATGTGGAAAAAGACCGGGGAGATTCGGGACGGATAAAACAGACAGCTAAATCCCTAATCAAATTATTACAATTTATTGCAAAATTTACAACCATTTTTCAATCACAATTTTTTTCGATTTTCGGAGTTTTTTTCCGATAAAGACGACCCGATCAGCTTTATCGACGAGTGAAAAAAAACTCCGATTATTCTTTTCGGGGCGATTTCCCCGGCCGGCCCCCGGGAACGCCCGCCGGGGCTCTTTGCACCGGGCTCCGAAGTCAGGTTTCGAACGCCGCCGGAAAAGCCCGGGGGTTTGATAAAAAAAACAGCTGGACTAACTTAAGAAAATGATACAAAACGGTCAGAATCGTGGTATACTTTCGGGCGTGAAACAGGCTCTCAAAGCTCTTGTCATCGATGATGAACCCCAAATTCGGGCACTGGTCGCCGACATCCTGCGTTCGGACGAGTGGGAAGTCAATGAAGCGGCGACCGCCGATGCCGGCATCGAGCTGATCAGCGTTCAGAACTGGGATCTGATCATCTGCGACGTGATGCTCGGCGAGGGCGACGGTTACACCGTGCTGCGGCATTTTACCGAACACGGATCGGACGCCCGGTTCGTCCTGATGACCGGTCAGGGCTCGGCCGCCGGCGCGCTCGACGCGACCGCCATCGGGGCCTACGATTATCTGGTCAAACCGTTTAAGATCGAAAACATCCTCAATATCGCCGGTTCCGTCCGCGAACATTTCAAGCTCCGCGAACAGCATTTCAAACAGCCGATCGAAGCGCCCGTGCAGGGCTACGTGTCGGAAATTCCGCTGATCGGCAGCAGCCCGAAATTCGTCGACTGTCTGAAGCTCGTCGGCCGCGTCGCCGCGACCAATCTGCCGGTGCTGATCACGGGCGAATCCGGCAC
>JAFDVJ010000081.1 GCA_018269075.1 Acidobacteriota bacterium | reverse complement strand
TTTCCTGGTCTGGTGTCGGTTCAAAGAACTAATGTACGAAACAGGAAAAACAGTTTATCAAATCAAGTTCGGACAACTTTCAGATTATTTGATCCAACAACTGAAAAGTCCATCTGTTAAAATGCGTCTTGCGTAAGTCCTATTTTGAAAAGACTGTCGAGCGCTCCGGTTTATTCTCTGGAAGTCGAAGCCGCTTCCGAAATAGCCGACGAGCGGCTTTGCCAGGCGCTTTTGAAACTAAAAGAATGGTGGGATGTCGATCGGGCCCTGCTGGACGAGGCCGTCAAAAATTGCTGTTCTTCGAAAAAACCGGGCCTGACGGAAAATTTATAATTCGGCGCCGGCGCGCGGATTTTCACGATCGAAAACGGAGTTGTAAAAACTACTTGACGATAATCGTGATCGATTCGGATTCCGTTTCGACATCCATCTCATCGACCGCCGTGGCGGTGATCCTGTAAATTCCGCTGCTCAAAAAGTCGATGTCGCCGCTCTTCCCGTAACGTTCCGGCCGCCAGTCGAATTTACTTTCATACTTTCCGTTAACCTTCACCGAAACGTCCTTGATCGTCCCGTCCGGATCGGCCGCTTCGATTTCGATCGGAATTTTTTCGCCGGCCTTGAAAGTTTGTCCCGGTCTGGGGGAAATTATCCTGACCGCCGGTTTTTCCGTGACCTTAAACTGAAGGCTTCCGGAATAGGTAAAGGCACCGGTATCTTCGGTCAAAAATATTTGCAGGTTGTAATAGCCTTTGGCGATGTTTTCCCAAATATACTGGTGAACGTAATCGTTACCCCGACGGGAAATTTGTTTCATAAGCGGAGGATTTCCGCAGCAAATCTGATTCCCGATCAGTTCGAATTTGCCTTCGCTTCCGTCATTGAGCTTTGAAAGGGTTTCGATCACGACATTCGTGCCGGGCTTGATTACCGAATTCTGCAGGGGTTTTGTGAATTCGATCGAATTGTCGCCCTTCACCGTCAAACGAACGGAGTCATCGGCCGCGCGGCCGCCGTCGTCGACCGCTTCGACGAAAATAACGTTCAATCCGTATTTGGGATTTTCCAGCGTGAAGGTATAAGTATCCGGCGCGATTCTCTTTGCGTCGCCGCCGAAATATTTTTGGAGGTCCTTGTTATCTTCCAGCTCCTTTGACGTATAGCTCTTTCCCTCGATCACAAACAGGTTCTCGGAAGAGCCGATTAGAATGTCGAACTGCTGGGTGTTGACGCGAACTCGTTCGATTTTCCCGTCCGGATCGAACGCTTTGATCGTGAATGTGACGCGGGCGAGTTTTTTCGCGGAACGCGTAATAACGGTTTCGTTTTCGGGAGCGACGATCTGCACCCGCGGCGGAATGTTTTTGCTCGGAAGCAGCCGGACGGAAACCCGGGCGTAGTTGTTTTCCTTATTTTCTTCCCGTTCCTCCGCGCTGACGTCGATCACGGCCAGCGAATCGTCGTTCGAATTCGCCGACGATTGAATCGAATCGGGTAAGGACTGTAAAGAAGGTAGTTTATATCGCTTATCCGGCGCTTCCGAAAGATCGCCGAAATCGCGGATTTTTAATTCAATCGCCGTAACGATCGTTTCGCCGGGTTCGATGTCGCCCAGTTTGCAGCGCAAAATCCTGGTTCCCCGGCCTTCCCTGTCGTCGACTGCGCAGGTTCCCCGGCTCGGGACGTTTGAAACGAAATTTGCTGCCCGCAGCTCGGTTTGAACCAGCATCACATCGGTCGCCCGCGCCGAACCGATATTGCTGACGGTGATCGTGTAAGAGAAGCTTTCGCCACCGCGCGCCGTTTTTGACGAAGCAAAGGCTTTCACCTCCAAATCGACTTTGCCCTGGGCGAAACAAACCGCGCACAACAAAAACGGTACGGACCACAGCATTAAACCGATTTTCACGATTTTTTGAAAGTTCCTCATTTAGTTTCTCCGAAACGGCTCCGAATCGCTTCATTCTAACGCAAAGCCATTAAATAAAAAAGCATTTTCCCGTTTCGCCGTCCTGTTCGGTCAGAATTCGGTCGTAATAAAAATGTCGCTTCGAAAGCAATTTGCAAAGTCGTGATAAAATCTGACCGCCGCAAAAAAGCGCAATGTCTGACCCGAGTACCAACGCCCGCCGCCGGCTCGAATTTTTGAGCGCCGGGGCGCGGATTTTCACGATCGAAAACGGTGCCGTAAAAACTGTCTAATATTAAGAGTTTTCTTGCGTTTGAACTGTCTAAAATCGCGAAAAAATGATACAATAATTTAGTTATGTGGCAAGCAAAAACTTTCGCTGTGGGGTTAGTGATTTGCTTACTTTGCATATTCGAAGTTTCGGCTCAAAACGAAGAACCCGGAGCGTTTCCGGCGTATCAGACCGGAAACCCGGACGCGAAATACAAAATCGAGGTTTTCGTCGATTTTCAATGCCCGACGTGCGCCGTGTTCGGTCAAAAACTGAATGCTTTGAAAGCGAAGTATCCGAACGACATATCGATCGTCTTCCGGAATTTTCCGCTCGCGATCCCGGCTCACGACAAGGCGCGCGCGGCGGCGAAAGCGGCCGAGGCGGCGGGGCAGCAGGGCAAATTCTGGGAAATGTACGATCTGCTTTTGAGACATCAGAAAAGATGGAGCAGAAGCAATTCGGCGGACGTTATTTTTAACGCCTACGCCAAAAAGCTCGGGCTCGACGTCGAAGCGTTCAAACGGGATCTGGAAAGCGAGGAAGTCGTCGTGCGAATCGATCGCGACATTCAACGAGGAAGATCGCTGAATATCAACGCGACGCCGACCGTTCTGCTGAACGGAAACAAATTGACGTTCGAAGAAGCATTGGATTTAGAAGCAATTATTTTAAAAGATAAATAGGTAGAGGTTAATAAAATTGGCTAAAGCAAAAACAGATTACGGAGCAGATTCGATCACAGTTCTGGAAGGCCGCGACGCCGTTCGCAAGCGTCCGGCAATGTATATCGGTTCGACCAGCGAACTGGGTCTTCACCACCTGGTTTACGAAGTCGTCGATAATTCGGTCGACGAAGCCCTCGCCGGCTACTGCGACACGATCGAGGTCGCGATTCATATCGACAATTCGATCACCGTCGTCGACAACGGGCGCGGCATTCCCGTCGACATTCACAAACAGGAAGGCCGCTCGGCGGCCGAGGTCGTTTTGACCGTGCTCCACGCCGGCGGCAAGTTCGACTCGAATTCCTACAAGGTTTCCGGCGGCCTCCACGGCGTCGGCGTGTCGTGCGTCAACTTCCTGTCGGAATGGCTCAAGCTCGAGATCTGGCGCGACGGCAAAACTCACGAGCAGGAATACAAGGTCGGCTTTCCGGTCGCGCCGCTCAAGGAAACCGGCAAGACGACGCGGCGCGGCACGAAGATCACCTTCAAGCCCGACCCGGACATCTTCGAGGTGACGACCTACAGCTTCGAAAAACTCTCGGAACGACTGCGCGAAAAGGCCTTTTTGAACAAGGGCATCCGCATCTTCATCAAGGACGAGCGCGAGGAAGAGGAAAAATCGCACGAATTCTACTACAAGGGCGGGATCGCCGAATTCGTCAAGCATCTCAACAAGAACAAGTCGCCGCTCCACGACGAGCCGCTTTATTTCGAGATGGTCTCGGACGATTTTTCGTGCGAGGTCTCGATGCAGTATAACGACTCCTACGACGAGAAGATCTTCTCGTTCGCGAACAACATCAACACGGTCGACGGCGGCACGCATCTGTCGGGCTTTCGCGGCGCGCTGACGCGCACGATCAACGCCTACGCGGAAAGCTCCGGCCTGATGAAGAACTCGAAAACCGGTCTTTCCGGCGACGACGTCCGCGAAGGCCTCGTCGCGGTGATCTCGGTCAAGATCCCGCAGCCGCAGTTCGAGGGCCAGACCAAGGGCAAATTGAATTCGCCCGTCAAGGGCCCGGTCGAATCGTTTCTCAACGAGCGGCTCGGCGAATTCTTCGAGCAGAATCCGGTGATCGCGAAAAAGATCGTCGGCAAGGCGGTCGACGCCGCCCGCGCCCGCGAAGCCGCCCGCAAGGCCCGCGAAATCGTCCGCAAGAGCGCGCTCGGCACGTCGACGCTGCCCGGCAAGCTCGCCGACTGTCAGGAAAAAGACCCGACGCTGTCGGAACTTTACCTTGTCGAAGGCGATTCGGCCGGCGGCTGCTGGCATCCTGAAACGAAGGTGGCGTTAGCGGACGGAAGAAACTTAAATTTCCTGGAGCTGATTGAAGAAGAACAGGCCGGAAAACAAAATTTCTGCTACACGATCCGCAATGACGGCAAGATCGGGCTTGAAAAAATCACGAACGTTCGCCGAACGAAGCAAAACTCGGAAGTCGTTAAAGTAACTCTCGATAACGGCGAAGAATTGATTTGTACACCCGATCATCCGTTTATGCTGCGTGACGGAAGTTACCGGGCAGCGGAAAATTTGACGGCCGATGATTCATTGATGCCGCTTTACCGAAAACTTTCCGACGCCAAAGAGAAAGGAGTAACGATCGACGGCTATGAAATGGTTTGGGATGCCAAGTCCGATTCGTGGCTATTCACACATCTTTTGGCCGATTGGCATAACCGCTGGCAGGGTGTTTATGAAAAGGAATCGGGCGAACATTGTCATCACATCGATTTCAACAAACTTAATAATAATCCGACCAATGTGATTCGTCTGTCGAAGGAAACGCATTTACAGATTCATCGGGAACACGCCGATAAAACTTTGCATCGGCCTGAGGTTATCGAGAAATGTCGTAAAATCCGCCGTTCGGATGACTTTCGCGCCCGGATGAGCGAACGAATGAAACGCCCCGAAACCCGTCAAGTTTTGTCCGAACAGGCTAAAACGCAATGGGCCGATAACGATTACAAAGCCTATATGACCGAAAAATGGCGTGAATTTTACGATTCGAACGAAGAATATCGTAACTTGAACCGCCGGCAATTGGACAAAGCCCAACGCGAATTTTGGGCAAAGGAAGAAAATCGTCTGGCTCAATCGGAAAGAACCCGTAAGTTTTACGAGAAAAATCCGAAAGCGAAAACACAACTCTCCGAAATTGCCAAAGAGCAATGGAAAGACGAAAGTTTGCTTGAATGGCGCAAGCAGGAAACAAAAAAACAGTGGACGGACGAGTTTCGCGCCAAACGCAAAGCGGCTTTAGAAAAAACTTATTACGGAAAAACGATCGCTGCCTTAAAGCAGATCGAAATCGAGAACGGACGGATCGATGTCGAAAAGTATCAGAAATACAGGCTCGAATCGAAAGACAAATCACTGCTTCGTTTCGACCGGTTCTGTGACAGATTTTTCCAAGGCAATCGGGAAAAACTCCGGGAAACGGTCGCCAACTATAATCACCGGATCGTCAAAGTCGAAAAACTGAGCGAACGAATCGACGTTTACGATTTGGAAGTCCCGCATACCCACAACTTTGCGCTGGCCTCCGGAATTTTTGTTCATAATTCGGCCAAACAGGGCCGCGACCGGAAAAATCAGGCCGTTCTGCCCTTGAAAGGTAAGATTCTCAACGTCGAAAAGGCGCGTTTCGACAAGATGCTCGGCCACGGCGAAATCAAGGCGCTGATCACCGCGCTCGGCACCGGCATCGGCAAGGACGATTTCGACGTCGAAAAACTCCGGTATCACAAAATCTGTTTGATGAGCGTCGCCAGAAACGAACCGACGCTGGTCAAAAACAACGACGGAAATCTCGAGTTGACGACGGTCGGAGAATTTATCGATGCCTGTCTGAGCGGCGAAAAACGGGCCGAGGATTATCAGGTCGCGGCGTTCGACACCGAAACGCGAGAGCTCGGTTTCCGTCCGCTCAAAGCCGTCATTCGCCATCAATACGAAGGCGCGATGCACAAAATCCGGACGCGCTATAACCGGTCGGTCGAAGTCACGGTCGGACACAGCGTTTTCGTTTATGAAAACGGCGAAGTGAAAATGCGGGCGGGCGACAAGGTCAAGGTCGGCGATTATCTGGTCGCCGGTCGAAATCTGCCGCGCCCCGCAATGAATCCGTTCGAGATCGATCTGATCGACGTTTTTTATGCGGCCGGAGAAACTAAATCGCTCTATCTGCAGGGCGAAAGCGTGCGAAAAATCGCCGCTCGCCGGGTTCTCGCAAATCTGCCGCGGCCCGAGTTGTGGGCTGAACCGCGCGTTTTATTGAACCGCGGCGATTGGCAGAAGCTGGTCGAAAAAAGAGCGGCGCAGGGGCTTTCGCAAAAAGCCGTCGCCGATTCAATCGGGGTCAGACAACCGATCACGATCAGTCACTGGGAACGCGGCGTTAATCGTCCGATCAGGTCGCATTTCGAGAAATATCTCGGCGAAATCGGCTGGACGAACGAGCTGGAAGTCGAATTTCTGCCGTCGAAAATCGAGGAAAACATCGATTTCGACCGCGAAACGAAAAACGTCCGCTGGCGCAAAACGAGCGATTACAAGCTTTTCGGCGAATTTTCGGCCGAAGAAATCGCCGCGCTCGACGACGACGTGATGATCGTTCCGCGGGCGCATACCGCCAAAGCGTTTTCGCGTTATCTGCCGATCACGCGCGAATTGCTCTGGTTTTTGGGCTGGTTTGTCGCGGAAGGCTCGCTGAGCGCGCATCAGGTCAGTTTGAACATCGGCGAAAAAGACCGGCGTTTTATCGACGAATTGACGGCGGCGATCGAAAAAACTTTCGGCGAGACTCCGCGCTGTTATCACGACCCGGAAAGCCGGGGAATCAAACTGTATTTCCACAGCGTTATGGCGGCAAGGCTTTTGAAAGCGTGGAAAATCAGCGGCCGAGCCCGCGAAAAACGGCTGCCGAACCTCGTTTTCGGCCTTTCCGAAGAAATGCAGTCGGCGTTTCTGGAAGGCTATTTTCTGGGCGACGGAACTTTGAGCGAAAATCGTTTTTCGATGACGACCAATTCGGAAAGCCTGAAGGACGGTTTGCTCTATTTGTTCGGCCAGCTCGGCGTTCTGGCTTCGCACAGCAAGCTGGCGGCGAAGGAAAACGATTCGATCCGAACGCGTCACGATTATTTCACGATTTCGGTCGGCGAAAAATCGCAGCTCGAAAAGACCCGCGCCATCTGGTCGCGCCACGTCAATGCCGGCAAAACCGCGTGTTATCTGGCCCGACCGACGCGCAAAAAGGCCGATTTCGTCGAAATCAGCGATGATCTGATCGGTCTCAAAGTCGTCGAAAATTCGGCGCGTCAGGCGGCCGAATTCGTCTATGATTTTTCGGTCGAAAAAGACGAAAACTTCGTCTGCGGCGCGGGCGGTCTGCTGGCCCACAACACCGACGCCGACGTCGATGGAAGCCACATCAGAACGCTGCTGCTGACGTTTTTCTACCGGCAGATGCCGCAGCTCGTCGAGAAGGGCCACGTCTACATCGCGCAGCCGCCGCTCTACAAGGTCAAGCGCGGCAAGAAGGAAGAGTACATCAAGGACGAGAAACAGATGTTCCGCTTTATGATGAAGCAGGCGACCGACGATATCGTCGTCAAGTCGAAGGAACGGACGGTCGAGGGCCGCGAATTGTCGCGCAATCTCGAACGGGTCGTCGAGTATCAGAAATACTTTTCGCGGTTCGCGCGCCGTCTGAACAACGATTCACGGCTCCTGAACGCACTGCTCGACGCTTTTACCGAGGTTATGAAGAACAACGGCGTCAGGCTCCGCAAAATCTTCGACAACGAGGAATTGATGGCCGAGATCGAAGCCGTCGTCTCGGATCGGGGCTACAACACCGAGCTTTTAAGCGACGAGGAGCACGGGCTGTCGGAAATCGAGATCGCTTATCCGAACGGAACGACGCTGATCTTCGACTGGGAAAAGGCGAGCTACGCCGAATTTACGGAAGCGCTCAAGCTCAAACAGACTCTGGAAAACGATTTTCCGGCGCCGTTCACTTTGGGTGAAAACGGTAAATCCGAGGAAATCGCGACGCGCGAGGAGCTGCTCGAAAGAGTGCTCGGGGCGGCCAAAAAAGACCTCTCGATCCAGCGCTACAAAGGTCTCGGCGAGATGAATCCCGAACAGCTCTGGGAAACGACGATGGACCCGGAAAAACGGACGCTCCTGCAGGTGCGGATCGAGGACGCGATCGAGACGGACGAGATCTTCACCGTTTTGATGGGCGATCAGGTCGAACCGCGCCGCCGGTTCATCGAAACCAACGCGCTCGACGTCAAGAATCTCGACGTTTAGTTCGATCAACAAATAAGGAGCGCCGTCCACGTGGACGGCGCTCCTTTATTTATTCGCAAACGGATATTTCAGCTGCGCCCAGTAGCCCGGCGGCATCGGTTCGCTGATGCCGTAGGCTTGCGGGCGTTTGTTTTTCGGCAGATAGGCGGTGCCGAAGATCCAGTCGAGAAAGGGCAGCTGCCCGGCGAAATTTTTGTTTTGCGCTTCCGGGTCGCGGCTGTGATGCCAGTGATGATATTCGGGCGTCGCGACGATCCACCGCAGAAAACCGAAGCGGAAACGGACGTTCGAATGAATAAAGAGCGCCTGGATCGCGCCGAAGACGAGATACGCGCCGAACGTTTCTTTGGTGAAGCCGAGCGCGTAAAGCGGGACGAACGTGACCGCGCGGTGAAAGATCTGGTCGAGCGGGTGAATCCGCGCGCCGGCCAGCCAGTCCATCTGCGTCGGGCTGTGATGAACGGAATGGATCTTCCATAAAAACGGGCTCGTGTGCGTCCAGCGGTGATAGAAATAGCCGATGATGTCGACGACCAGCACGGCCTCGAAAAACTGCAGCAGAAAAGGCTGTGCGGCGACGCCGGCCTGAAAGTCGGGACTGACGATCCAGTGCCAGAAGACCATCAGAATCAGGATCAAAACGGCGCTGCCGGCGTCGATCAGAAAGCGGTCGACGAGAAAATGAACGACGTCCGTGCGCCAGCCCGCGCGAAAAATCTTCTGTTCCCGGCGCAGCGCGAACAGGCGTTCGAGCGGCGTCATAATCGCGAAAAACATAAAGAGCACAAAGACCTGTTTGTAGATTTCCTGCATCGCCAAAGACCTCACCGGAAAGGATTTCCGTCTGCAATGACGTTTTCCGGACGAAAAAGTTCGAAATAAATGAAAAATCGGCCCGGCAATCGGCGGTTTCGCCCATTGACGAACGCTGTTTCCGGGCCGCGGAGAATCGCCGCGCGCTTCGATCGATCGCGGATTCTTGCGAAAACCTTCCCGAAGTGCCATCATTTTTCTTTGCGTTATCTGTCGTTTTCGCATCTAAAAAGCAAGGAGATTGAAACGAAATGTCAGCAGTTTTGGAGGCCGTCAGGCCGCTTGAAGATTATCTCGTGATGGCGGACGCCGAAATCGCCGAACGGATCGAGGCGGCGCGCCGCGAGCTGGGTTCGCGCGTCGTCATCCTCGGTCATCACTACCAGCGCGACGACGTCATCGCGCACGCCGATCTGACGGGAGATTCGTATCAGCTGTCGATGATGGCGTCGCAGACCGACGCCGAATTCATCGTCTTCTGCGGCGTCCATTTTATGGCCGAATCGGCCGACATCCTCGGCAAACCCGCGCAGCGCGTGATCCTGCCCGATCTCGGCGCGGGCTGTTCGATGGCCGATATGGCGACGGTCGAACAGGTCGAGGACGCGTGGCAGCAGCTCGGCGAGATCGGCGTTTTGGAGCAGAAAGTCGCGCCGATCACCTATATGAATTCGAGCGCCGCGATCAAGGCGTTTTGCGGCCGCAACGGCGGCGTCGTCTGCACCTCGTCGAACGCTGTCCCACTCTTCGACGCCTATTTGAAGGAATACGACAAGATGATGTTCTTCCCCGACCAGCATCTCGGCCGCAACACCGGCGCGAAATTCGGCATTCCTTTGGAAAAAATGGTTTTGTGGAACCCGCACGAAGAATTGGGCGGCAACACCGAGGAAGATCTTTTGAACGCGAAGCTCATCCTCTGGCGCGGGCATTGTTCGGTTCACGGCCGCTTCAAGCCGTGGCACGTCGATCAGATCCGCAAACAGATTCCGGGCGTCGAGGTGCTCGTCCATCCCGAATGCGCGCGCGAGGTCGTCGAGCTGGCCGATTTCAACGGCTCGACGTCGTATATCATCAATATGGTCGAAAAGGCCGCGCCGGGCACGAAATGGGCGATCGGCACCGAGGTCAATCTCGTCAGCCGGCTCGCCGCGAAATTTCCGGACAAGGAGATTCACCTGCTCGCGCCGGATCTTTGTATGTGCGCGACGATGTACCGGATCGCGCCGCAGAATCTCGCCTGGGCGCTCGACAATCTCGTCGAAGGAAACGTCGTCAACGAGATCGCGGTCGACGACGAAACCAAGCATTACGCGCTCGTCGCGCTGCAGCGGATGATCGACCTGACGGAGAAGAATTCGGACAAGAAAAACTGAACCGCGAAGCCGCAAAATTTAATAAGGATTTTGCGGCTTCGCGCCTTTGCGTTAAAGAAGAATTATGGCCGAAATCGAAGACAAGTTTCCCGACAACGTGCGCGGCAAATATTACGTCGACCACAACTGCATCGACTGCGACGTCTGCCGCGACACCTCGCCGCGCAACTTCACGCGCAACGACGAAAACGGTTATTCCTACGTCTACAAACAGCCCGCCACGCCCGAAGAGACCGAGCTCTGCGAAGAAGCGCTGATGGCCTGCCCGGTCGAAGCGATCGGCGACGACGGCTGAAATATCCGATCATCCCCGTTGCGATCGATTCCGCCGCCTTTATTTCACGAGCCGCTCGAAACACTGATCGTCCGCCGCGCCGTCGAGACAGAGAACGAGCGGCGCATCGGGGCGAAAAACGCTGTCGAGATTTTTGACGACGAACGTCTGGACGAGCTTCGAGGCCGTCAGGGTCTTTTTGAAATTGCCGCTCGCCTGGCACGAATCCGTCCCGACCGTCGTGCCGGTCGCGAGATTCATCGTCAGCTGGCTGCCGCTGACCGTGTAGGTTCCGGGCAGCTTTGTCGTTTCGTCGATCCGGCACTGCGTGATGCTCAGCGTTTCTTTTTTGACGGTGACGAGCATCCGGCCGTCGGCGAAAAATTCGAAGGTCGTGTCGGTGCCGCTGTTGTAGCGCGTTTTGCCGGTGTAATCGCGCGCGCCGCCGGTGCCGTCGCTCCGAAACCACGCGCCGACGAGCTTCTGCGCGCCCGCGCCGCCCGTTGACGGCGAGGGAGTGTCGTTCGTCGTCGTTTCGGCGGTCGGAGTTTCCGGTTCTTCACGCGTTTCGCCGCCGGCTCCGCGCCGGTAAACGGCGAGCAGAATTTTCGAGCTTTCGCTCGCATCCTTTTCCAGATCGGGCAGCAGAACTTCCAGCAGATTTTTTCGCGTCGCTTCCTGAAGGTCTTCCGAAGCGGCGAGAATTTTCGGCAGCGTCACCGCGACGTCGTCGATCGTTTTCCGGCTCTCGGCCGGCCGGGCGCGAAATTCATTGACCGTCAGCCGCTGAAAATAAGCCTTTTCCGCCGGCGTAAAACTCGCCCTGAAAGTCCATTCGTAAAACTGTATGAGCTGATCCATTTCCGACTGGCGAAACGTCTTTCCCGCCGCCGAAACGAGCACATTGTCCAAACCCTGCGCTCTCGCTTCGACCGCCGCGCCGACCAGCGCGGCGCTCAGCACGATCAGGATAAAGCATTTTATTTTGTTCATTTAAATAACCTCTCGATAAAAAATTTTTCGACCGATTGTTTCGGCTCCTGACCAAAAGGCGAAACAACCGGTCGAAAGGTATCTCGAAAAAATTTATTTTCCGGAATTTTTTTCGAAAATCACCGGCCGCGCCGGACCGGTTTCGCGGGCGCGTTCGGCGCGCCGACGCCGAGTGGCGCGACCGCCGTTTTTTTCAGACTGCCGGCTTCGGCTTCGATCTCGATAAAATAGTCGCCAACCGGCAGTTTTTCGGCCGCCGCGCCGTAAAGACCGTCGTCGGCCGCGCCGTCGCCGTGGCGGCCGTCGTCGTAAAAGCGGATTTCCGACGAACGGCCGGCGATTCGGCCGGTGATCGCGGCCGACCGCACCGGCGCGCCGTTTTCGAGCCATCGCGCGATCAGCGGAACGCTTCCGGCGGCGGTCGGTTTTCCGGCCTCGATCGTCAGGCTCGAACCGGCCGGCCGCGCATTGAAAGCCGTCACGAAAACGACCGTTTCCCCGTCCGCGAAGTTTTCGAGCCGGAGCTTTAACGCGCCGGACGGTTTTTGAGCGGGCAGAATCAGGCGAAACGGATTGCGCAGCGCTTCGAGCCCGCCCTCGTTTTGGCCGAGAATTCTGCCGCCCGCGTCGGTCAGCGTCGCGGCGACGCCCGGCTCGGCGACGATCAGAACGCCGGCCGCCGCACCGGGAAGCTCGATCTCGCGGACGCCTTTCGCGGCTAAAACCACTTTTTCCTTCGCGGCCGCGTCGCCGTCGCCGGAATCCGCATCAGCCGGTTTGTAGGCGGCGTTTCGAAAACAAGAACCGGCTTCGCTCCGCCGCCGGTCGATCAGCGCGAACGCGTCGTTCAAACCGTTGAAGCTCAGCGCCGTCGATTTTTCGGCGCGCGCTTTTTTCGGCCCGACGGCGAGACGCGGCAGGACGAAGCCCTTGAAATCCTCTTCTCCCGTCAGCGCGATATGATTGCGCGGCACGTATTCGTAATCGGTCAGGTTCCATTTCGCCGATTCGACCGGCACGACGCCGTCGCCGAAGACGCCGTCGGCGAGACAGGTGCGCGGGACCGGAATGACGCCGATCAGCACCGAAAATTTGACGCCTTTGCGGTCGCCGACGCGCTGGTTGAAGGCGCGGACGATGATCGGCTTGAGCTCGCGCATCGCGTGCATCTCGGTCGCGCCGTTCTCCTCGAACTGCTCGTTGACCGTGTCGGCGCACGGGCTGCCCATATTCGGCGTGCCGAGCATCACGAGATGCGTCACTTCCGGCCGGCCGTCGAAAACCGGCGGCATAAACGTGTTGATATACTGGCGCGAGATCAGCCCGCCCATCGAATGCGCGACCAGATCGACGTGCCACGCGTTGTTCGTCTCGCGCGCGAATTTGATCTGTTTGGCGAGCTCCTGCGCGTTCTGATAGATCGTGTTCGTCGGTTTGTAATTGCCCGGATGATCGCCGGTCGACATTCTGCCGTGCTCGGGATCGGCGCCGACCGCGTAAGCCTTCCACGCGAAGCTGTGCGCTTCGCGAAGATAACCCGGATAATCCGCCCACGCCGCCGCGTTCGACCAGAGCCCGTGGACCATCACGACCGGTTTCGGCAGAATCTTGATCTTCGCCTTTTCGATGTTGCCGCCTTCGAGCGCGACCGCGATCTCGCGCTCGGACTGATTGCGGCGGTTCTCGTCCCACGCGAAGCCGCTCGTGTCCCATTCGTATTCGACGTCGCGCGCTTCGCCCGGCTTGACCATCACGTTCGTCGCGCCGTCGGGCAGCGGCTCGCCGGATTTCGTTTCCGCGAATTTGACGCTCGCGTAAGCCGTGTCGCCGCCGTTGTTGTAGACTTTCGCTTTGATCCGGACGAGGTTGCCGTCAACGGTGCCGGTCAGCGGATCGACGCCGGTCCAGCGGTCGGGATCGGTCACGCGTTTATGCTCGAAACGGACGTCGGCGATTTCGAGCGCCGGCGCGCAGCGCGCGAGACGCCACTCGAAATTCTCGACCGTCGCGCCGTCCGTGCTCGTCCGCGTCCAGCTTCCCGCCAGCCGGTTGAAGCTTTCCGGATTGAACTCGACCGCGTCGTCGTCGGTCCGCGCGCCCCGCTCGCCGGCGCCCGGAATCTCGACGCTCGACGAAGCGCTCGTCGGCTGGACGGGCACGCAGGTTCCCGAGCAATTGGTCGAGGAAGCGCGGCTTTTACTGCCCGCGAGCTTCGGCAGGTTCGTGATGCCGAGCGTCATCCGGCGCCCGCGCAAACCGATGAAGACGTTCGCGGCATCGCCCGTGCCGCTCGCCTCCGACCGGTCGTTGAGCCGGTTTTCGCAGCGGCGGCGCTGCGGCTTGCCCGCGCCTTTGAGCGAGAGATTGCAGTATTCGTCCTTTTCCGAAACGTCCAGCTGATCGACCGTTTCGTTTTCCGAAGCCGTCACCCGGCCGGAAAGATTGAAGCTGCCGGTAACGCCGGCGGCCGACATCGAGACCGTGCCCGGCAGCGTGCCGGCGTCGCGAATATCGATCGTCGCCGTGTAAACGCGTTTCATATTGCGGTACGAGCCGTACCGGCCGGTCGAGCTCGTCGAGACGGTTTTCGTATAGGTGACCGTGCCCTGATAACCGTTTTTGCACGAGCTTTCGGGCTTTTTCCCGTCGCCCGACGACGCTTTCGGCGGCGCGCCGGTCGTCCCGCCGCGCCGCGTCTGCGCAAAGGCGGAAAAATCGCCGGCGCAGATCGCCGCCAGTAAAAATAAGCTCGTCACCGTCTGTTTGAAATTCATTCGCCGTTTCATATCGTTTTCCTCACAAAAATTTATCTGCCGGCCTGAAGGCGAAATCAGGAGACGAAAAGGTATCAAAGCGGCGCGAAAAATCCCGTTTTTTTTCGTCCGAAACGCCTTTCGATATACAGCAAAGCCGAAATTTCCTATACTAAAACAAACTTTCAGGATCTTTTACGCCTCGCGTAAATCTCAAAAACAGCTTTTATGCCGAATGACGTCACCGAACTGTTGATCCGGCTTTCGGAAGGAAACGAAAACGCCGTCAACGAAATATTTCCGCTGATTTATAAGGAACTCAAACTTCTCGCGGGCAGTTATCTGAAAAACGAGCGCGTCAATCACACGCTCCAGCCGACGGCGCTCGTTCACGAAGCCTATCTGAGACTGATCGACCATACCCGGATGAACTGGCAGAACCGCGCCCATTTCGTCGGGATGGCCGCGACGATAATGCGGCAGATTCTGATCGATCACGCCCGGCGGCATCGCGCCCGGAAACGCGGCGGCGCGGAGGAAAACCTTCAGCTCGACGAATCGATCGTCATCGTTTCGGACGAGAAAAGCGTCGATCTGCTCGCGCTCGACGAGGCTTTGAAGGAACTGGCGAAATTCGACGAATTCAAAAGCCGGCTCGTCGAGCTGCGCTACTTCGGCGGGCTTTCGGTCGAGGAAACGGCAACGGTGCTCGGCGTTTCCGAGATCACGGTCAAACGCCACTGGCGGCTGGCAAAGGCCTTTCTGGCCGAAACGATTCAGGTATGAACCCCCAAAAATGGCAGCAAATCGAAGAGATATTTCAGGACGCGCTCGATCTGCCGGCGGGCGAGCGCGAGCGTTTCATCGCGGAAAAATGCGGCGCCGACGAAGACGTCCGGGCGGAAGTCGAAAAATTCATCGCGCGGTTCGAACAAAACGAGGACTTTCTCGAATCGCCGGTCTGGACCGACAGCCGGCTGCTCGAATCGCAGGCCAGGCGCGAGCTCGCCGCCTCGCTCGACGAAGAGCTGCCCGCCGCCGAAAACGGCGCGCTCGCCGGCGCGCGCATCGGCGCTTACCGGCTGATCGAGGAGCTGGGCCGGGGCGGGATGGGCGTCGTCTACGCGGCCGAGCGCGACGACGGCGAGTTTCGGCAAAAAGCCGCCGTCAAATTAATCAAGCGCGGGATGGACACCGATTTCATCGTGCGCCGTTTTCGCCACGAACGACAGATTCTGGCGGACCTCAATCATCCGAACATCGCGCGGCTCATCGACGGCGGCACGACCTTCGATCAGGCGCCGTATTTCGTGATGGAATTCATCGAAGGCGCGCCGCTTCTCAAGTACGCCGAGCGGGAAAATCTCGATCTGCGCGCCAGAATCGAGATCTTCCTCGAAATCTGCCGCGCCGTCGCCTACGCGCACGAGAAAAAAATCGTTCACCGCGACATCAAGCCCTCGAATATTCTGGTCACCCGCAAAGGCGTCCCGAAACTGCTCGATTTCGGGATCGCGAAAATCTTCGACGCCGATTCCGTCCACGAATCGCTGCTCCCGACGGCGACCGCGATGCGGCTGATGACGCCCGAATACGCCTCGCCCGAACAGGTCCGCGGCGAACCGGTCACGCCCGCCGGCGATCAGTATTCTCTGGGCATTCTGCTCTACGAGCTGATCGCCGGAAAACGGCCCTACAAATTCCCGTCGCGGGCCGCCCACGAAATCGCGCGCGTCGTCTGCGAGGAAACGCCTTCCGCGCCGTTGACCGGCGGCTTTCAACAGCCGGCAGCGATCGACGATGATTTTCGTCCGGCCGCCGATTCCGATCTCAACCGGATCGTGCTCAAGACTTTACGAAAAAATCCCGCGGAGCGTTACCGGTCGGTCGAAGAGTTCGCCGGCGATCTCGAACGCGTTCTGCGCGGCGAGACGGTGCGCGCCGAAATTTACGAAAATCCGGAAAGCGGATCTTCCGCGAACGCCGAAAAAATTCCCGATCGAATGGATCCGGAGCCCGCGGCCGCGCCGCGCTTCGGGGCCGTCAGGCACGGTTCGCCGCGCGCGCGGGGCGTCAAACAGGGCGCTTTCATCACGATTTCGTCGATCGTTCTGATCCCGCTTTTCGTGATTCTCATCATCACCGGCATTATTCCGCCGCCGGTCACGGCCGCGATTTTTCCGCTCCTCTTTTTCGGCGGTCTGCTGCGCATACTCTACGCGCTCATCTTCGAGCCCGGCCGGAAGCAGCTGCGGCCGCCGGCGGAAAACAGCGCCGAAATCGGAACCGAACCGACCGGCTCCGAAACGCCGCTCGAAACGCGTCCCGAAAATCGGACGACGCACGAGAAAAACACGCTCGGCGAGCGGCTGGTCGCCGTGCTGCCGTTCAGAACTCTCCGTCTGGCCGGAAGCGAAACGGCCGAAGAAACCGAATTTCTCGGCATCGGACTGGCCGACGCGCTGATCACGCGGCTTTCCAATATCCGCCAGTTCGCCGTCCGGCCGACGAGCGCGGTCCTGCGTTTCAACCAGGCGGAAACGGATTCGTTCGCCGCCGGCCGCGAGCTGAAGGTCGATTACGTTCTCGAAGGCCGAATCCTGCGGGTCGAAAACAAGCTGCGTCTGACCGTCCAGCTGCTCGACGTGGCCGCCGGCAACACCGTCTGGGCGGAACGATTCGACGAAACGCTGACCGACGTGCTGACGCTCGAAGATCTGATTTCCGCCCGCGTCGTCGAATCGCTGCTGCCGCATCTTTCGGCCGGCGAGGCGCGGCATCTCACCAAACGCGGAACCGATAACCCCGAGGCTTTCGAGGCCTACCTGCGCGGGCGATTTCACTGGAACAACTTTACCGAGGACAGCTTTCGGCAGGCGATCGTCCATTACCGGCGCGCGATCGAGATCGACCCGAATTTCGCGCTCGGCTACGCCGGGATCGCCGATTATTACATCTGGCTCGGCATTTACGGAGTTTTGCCGACGAATGAATTCTACCCGCCGGCGCGCGACGCCGCGCTGCGCGCGATCGCGCTCGATCCGAATCTCTCGGAAGCCCACGCCGCGCTCGGTCTGGCGCGGCTTTACGGCGAATACGACTGGACGGCAAGCGAGCGCGATCTGCGGCGGGCCGTCGAACTGAACCCGCACAATTCGGTCGCGCATCTGTGGTTTTCGCACGTATTGTTTTCGCAAAAGCGCTTTGCCGAAGGCCGGCGGCATCTCGAAAAAACGCTCGAGCTCGACCTGTTGTCCTTTCAGCCGCAGAATACGCTGGCCTGGAGCTATTATTTTTCGCGCGATCACGAACGGGCGCTCGCCGAAGCCGACCGGCTCGTCGAAAAGTTTCCGACGGTCGGGCAGGCGCTTTATTCGCGCATCAGTTTTCTCAGTTTTGCCGGCCGGATCGAAGAAGCACGCGAAGAAATGGAGCGCGCCGCCCGCTTGACGAACGATTCGCTGATCGTCGATCTGGGATTCGCCCAGGTTTACGCGGCGGCCGGCGACCGCCGCGCCGTCGAAGAGCTGATCGAAAAGTCCGCCGCCGCGGGGCGCCAGTTTTCGAATTTTTATTTAGCGCTTTTTTACAGCTATCTGCGCGACCGGGACGCCGCCTTCGAACATCTCGAACGCGCCTTCGCCGACCGCGAAAGCCTGCTCGTCTGGCTCGGCGTCGAGCCCTCGCTCGATCCGCTGCGCGACGATCCGCGCTACGAGAAATTACTCCGCCGAATCGCCGCTCCGCTTTGACGAATTCACGATCAAACTCGCTGCGATTTCGCCTCAGTCGTTTATAACTGTCCGCCAAAAATNNATTTTTGGCGGACAGTTATAAACGTTCGCAAGTTTAACGATCATTGCTCCGAATCTTGACGCGTATCAGGCCGAGCCTTTCCGCATAGTGGGCGGCAAAGCGGCAAACACCCGGTTTTGTTATCTTTTTCGTCCGATTCGTTTTTTTTCTTCTATCATTAATCAAACCAGAATCTTGATCCAGCCGTCCTCGACGACGACTTCGTAGGCTTCGAGCGAGCATTCCTTTTTCGTCAGGCATTCGCCGGTCGTGACGTCGATCCGCCAGCCGTGGAGATCGCATTCGACCGTCGCGCCGTAGAGTCTCGAATCGGCGAGCGGGTAGCCTTTGTGCGGGCAGAAATTCTCGATCGCGTGAAATTTGCCGTCGACGTTGAAGAGCGCGACTTCCCCGCCGTCCTTGAGTTTGACGGTCGCGCCGCGGCCCGGCGGGACGGCGTCGGTTTTCCCGACCGTCACGAGCCGGCCCGCGCGCGCCGGTTTATGCTGATTTTCCCTGTGTTTCGACATACCGATTACAGATTACAAATTAAAGGCCGCGTCGCCAAATGGCAAATCCGAAATCCGAAATCCGAAATCCGAAATCGAAATCGCTTGCTTTATTTGTCCGGGTCTTGGAAAATAAAATTAATCTTTAGATAAAGTTGAGGTTATCGGATGAATGAAACGACCCTTTCGGAAAATGCACGGCGGCGATGCCGGGAAATAATGACGCGCAACGTCAGAACGGCGACGCGCGAAATGAGCGTGCGCGAGGTGGCGGCGCTGATGCGCGACGGCGATATGGGCTCGATTCCCGTCGTCGAGAACGAGAAGCTCGTCGGGATCGTCACGGACCGCGACATCGTCGTCCGCGCGGTCGCCGACGGCCGCGACACGGCGACGCCGATCGGCGAGGTGATGACGGCCGAAGTCTTTTCGGTGCGCGAAAACGATTTCGTTTTCGAAGCGATCCGTCTGATGGGCGACAAACAAGTGCGCCGCGTCCCGATTATAAATGAAACGGGCGAGCTCGTCGGGATCATCGCGATGGCCGACGTCGCGCTCGAAACCGAGGACGAGCTCGAAATCGCCGAAGCGCTCGAAGAAATCTCGAGCGGCTCGGGTTTCTGGAATAAAAATTAATCGTCGCTGGCAACAAACCGGTATTTTTTCGCTTTCGGCAAAGTCGGATTGTGTCCAAAATCAATCCGAAATCCGAAATCCGAAATCCGAAATCGAAATATGGCAAAATCAATCAACCGTTATTTTCAGTTTCTCGGCTCGTCGAAGGACGTGCGTTCGGGAAAGCTCTGGTATCCGGCGGCCGACGTTTATCAAACGCCGACCGGCTGGCTCGTCAAGGTCGAGCTGGCCGGCGTTTCGGCCGAGGACATCGAGATCGAGATTCAGGGCAACGTGCTCTATCTCGCGGGCACGCGCCGCGACCGTTCCTGCACGGCTGGCGTCTCGTATCACCAGATGGAGATCACCTACAGCCGCTTCGAAAAAACGCTGACCTTCCCGGCGTCGATCGACGGCGCGACGATCGAGCATAATTTCGACAACGGTCTGCTGATCATCAACCTGCTGAAGAGCGAACGGACAAAAGCCTGACCAAAGGGCGCATCTAAACCAAACCTATAAAGCTTATGAGTGAAGAGAACACACAAAATCAAACAAATCAGCCGCAAACGCCGCAGCAGTTTGAAATTGCGGTTTTGCCTCTCCAGAACACGACGCTCTTTCCCGAGACGGTCGTCCCGCTCTCGGTCGGTCGCGAACGCTCGACCCGCGCGGTCGAAGCGGCGCTCGCGACCGAGGAAAAGCTGCTCGCCTGCGTGACGGTCAAATCGCCCGACACGCAGGGCAGCGACGCGCGTCCCGTCGATCTTTACGAGGTCGGCACGATCGTCAACATCAAGCGGATGATGCGCTCGGACGGCGTGATGCAGCTGATCGTGCAGGGCGTCGAGCGCGTCAAAATCCTTTACTGGGCGCAGGAAGAACCGTTTCTGCGCGCGAAGGTCGAGGTGCTGCCCGAACTGACGGTCGAGGACGAGGAAGAGGTCGAAGCCTTAAAGCGCAACATTCAGGGAATGATCCAGCAGGCGCTCGCGATGCTGCCGAACATCCCGCCCGAAGTGCGGATGGCCGTGATGGCGCAGAACAATTCGGTGCAGCTCGCCTATTTTCTCGCGTCGGTCCTCGATCTCGGCGTCGACACCGAGCAGAAGATGCTCGAAGCGCCGACCGCCGATAAATTATTGATGCTGACGCACGCGGCGCTCGCGAAAGAGCTCGAAATTATGCAGATCCGCTCGAAGATCGCGAACGAGGCGCAGAGCGAGATGGACAAATCGCAGCGCGACTACATCCTGCGCCAGCAGATGAAGGCGATCCAGAAAGAGCTCGGCGAGGACGAGGGCGGCGAAAAGGCCGAGGCCGCGCAGCTTCGCGAACGGCTCGAAACCGCCGATCTGCCCGAGGACGTCCGCAAGGAAGCCGAGCGCGAGCTCCGGCGGATGGAACAGCTTCCGCAGGCCGCGCCGGATTATCACGTGATCCGGACGTATCTCGAATACGTGCTCGAATTACCGTGGAAGAAATCGAGCGCGGAAAAGCTCGATCTCAACGAGGCGCAGAAGATTCTCGACGAGGATCATTACGGGCTCGAAGACATCAAAAAACGGATTCTCGAATCGCTCGCGGTCGTCAAACTGCGGCCCGATTCGAAGAGCCCGATCATCCTCTTCGTCGGCCCGCCGGGCGTCGGCAAGACGAGTCTCGGCCGCTCGATCGCGCGCTCGCTGGGCCGCGAGTTCGACCGCATTTCCTTGGGCGGCGTCCGCGACGAAGCCGAACTGCGCGGTCATCGCCGGACGTATGTCGGCGCGATGCCCGGCCGGATCATCCAAACGTTCCGGCGCGTCGGCGTCAACAATCCGGTGCTGATGCTCGACGAGATCGACAAGATGGGCAACGATTACCGCGGCGATCCGGCGTCGGCGCTGCTCGAGATTCTCGATCCGGCGCAGAACAACACGTTTCGCGACCATTATCTCGATCTGCCGTTCGATCTCTCGAAAACGTTCTTCATCGCGACCGCGAACCAGCTCGGGCCGATTCCCGCGCCGCTCCGCGACCGGATGGAGATCATCCAGCTCGCCGGCTATTCGGACCGCGAAAAGCTGAACATCGCCAAACAGTATCTGGTCCCGCGCCAGATCCGGGAAAACGGGCTCCGGCCCGAGCAGTTCGAGATCGCCGACGACGCGATCAACCTGCTGACGGCGCGCTACACGCGCGAGGCGGGCGTCCGCCAGCTCGAACGAACGGTCGGCAATCTCGCCCGCAAGGTCGCGCTCCGCGTCGCGCAGGGCGCGACCGAAAAAGCGACGATCACGGCCAAAGACGTCAAGGGCTTTCTCGGCGCGCCGCGGTTCTACCCGGAAGAGGCGCGCGCCGAACTCCCGGCCGGCGTCGCGACCGGAATGGCGTGGACCGAGATGGGCGGCGAGGTTCTGTTCATCGAAGCGACGATGCTGCCGGGCGGCGGCGGTCTGACCTTAACCGGCCAACTCGGCGAGGTGATGAAGGAATCGGCGCAGGCCGCGCGCTCGTACCTGTGGTCGCACGCGACCGAATTCGGCATCAACCCCGAGATGATCAAACAGAACGGCGTCCACGTCCACGTGCCGGCCGGCGCGATCCCGAAGGACGGCCCGTCGGCGGGCGTCACGATGGCGTCGGCGATGGCCTCGCTCTACACGGGCCGCAAAGTCCGTTCGGACACGGCGATGACCGGCGAGATCACGCTCTCGGGCCTCGTCTTCCCGGTCGGCGGCATCAAGGAAAAAGTCCTCGCCGCGCACCGCGCCGGCATCCGGCGGATCATCCTGCCCGAGCGCAACGAGGCCGACACCGAGGAGATTCCCGAAGACGTCCGCAAGGAGCTCGAGATCATCCCGGCGAAATACATCTCGGACGTGATCGCTGCCGCGCTCGAAAAGGACGCCTCCGTCCCGAAGGGCGAGAACTACGTGATTCCCGACACGAAACCCGCGGACGGCGCGGGCGAGCCGCTGATCGCCAAAGAGCAAAACTGAGCCGATCTCGGATTAAAGTTTTGAGTTCCGCCTTTAGGCGGCTTCCCGTTTGATGTGAAAATAAATTCACGATGAAGCTGTGGGCCGCCTGAAGGCCAATGGCCTTAAGTTAAGCGCGAAGTTGAATGAAATGAAGGGGTTAATAGGACGCGGACAAACGCGGATTTGGCGGATTTTCGCGGATTTCTTTTTCTTATCAACAAAACCAAAGAAAAATCCGTGGAAACCCGCGTCATCCGCGTCATCCGCGGCCTATTTTGTTCCCCCCTAAATCAATCATCGAGCTGAACTTATTCCTTAACTTAATGCCATTGGCCTGAAGGCGGAACTCAAAACTTTTCCGGACACTCATCAGTTCGGTTTGGGCGCTTCACCGGCTGACGGCGGGCCTTAAAATCAATCCAAATTCGCTCCGGATGTTTATTGCGGGATGGTATTTCGCTCGTGCGGAATATCATTTCGCTCGTGCAAGATGGTATTCCGCATGTGCGAAATGGTATCCCGCAATTGCAAGATGTCATCCCGCACGTGCGGAATGATATCTTGCACGTGCGAAATGGTATCCCGCACGTGCGGGATGGTATTTCGCAAGTGCGGAATACCATTCCGCACAAAAGGTTTTACAAGTTTTCATCATAAAACGCCGTTCCGCGGCCTCGTTTTCGAAGCCCGCGCGGGAAAATTCCGGTTTCGAAACGGCTTTCCGGCGGCCGCGCGGGAAACGGTTCAAACTCGCCGCGCGGGCTTGCGTTTTTGCGCGAAGTGACGCAAGATTGGTGATTCACAGTCCCCGCGATAATTTCTCTTTTCTTTTTCAGGATGCCGCGTTTTCCGGTTTTTTTCTGGTTGTTTTTGTGCGTGTTCGGCGCTCTCGCCGTGCCGGCGCAGTATCGGTTCGACTCGTGGACGACTGACGACGGGCTGCCGCAGAACGGCGTCCGCGGCATTGCGCAGGCGCCCGACGGCTATCTCTGGTTCACGACCTTCGACGGGCTCGTCCGGTTCGACGGGATGAAGTTCACCGTTTTCAACACCGGCAATTCGAAAGGCCTCGTCAGCAACCGTTTTCTCGCCGTTTACGCGGCGCCCGACGGCAGCGTCTGGGCCGGCACCGAGGGCGGCGATCTGACGATCTACCGCAACGGCGCGTTCACGTCATACCCGGCCGAACAGGTTCCCGAAAACCAGATTCTCGGCTTTCAGCCCGACGCCGACGGCGCGACGCTGATCCACGCCGAAGACAATTTTTACGGCCTGCGCGACGGCCGCTTCGTCACCGTCCGGCCGACCGGAGCCGGCGACGCCAGACAATTCCACGTCGGGCCGTCCGGCACGCGCTGGGAGAATTATCCGAACGAAACCCGCGAAATCCGGACGGACGGCACGCGGACTTATCCGGTCGGGCTGCGGTTTCTGACCTTTTACGGCGAGACCGCCTACGAGGACCGGAAGGGCGGTCTGTGGCTCGGCGACGTCGGGCGGCTCTACTATCTGCGCGACGGGTCGATCGTCGAATACACGGAAAAAGACGGGCTGCCGAAGACGCTGCCGCATAATTTCTGGGAAGAAGCGGACGGCAGTCTCTGGTGCGCGACCGGCAGTTTCAACGTCGCCGGCGCGGGCCTGCTCCGCTTCAAGGACGGGAAATTCGAGCGTTTCGGCCGCGAGCAGGGTCTTTCGAGCGAAACCGTCGGCTATGTCTTCAAAGACCGCGAAGGCACCGTCTGGCTGGCGACCGACAAGGGACTCAACCGGCTCCGGCGGCAGATCGTGTCGCCGCTGACGACGAGTGCCGGTTTGTCCGACAACGAAGTTTACCCGATGCTCAAGACCGCCGCCGGCGACATCTACGTCGGGACGGCCGGCGGTTTGAATCTCTATCGCGACGGCCGTTTTTCGAAGATCGCCGTCGCGGCCGCGTCGCCGTCGGCGGGCAACGTCCAGTCGCTCGCCGAAGACGCCGGAAAACGTCTCTGGATCGGGACGGTCGGCGGTCTGTTCGTGCTCGAAAAAGGAAAAACGCACGATCTTTCGAAAACGCTCGGGCCGCCGCCGACCGTGCCGGCGATCCTCGCCGACCGGCGCGGCAGCGTCTGGGTCGCAACCGAGTCGAGCGGCGTTTTCGAGTTCCGGAACGACCGGATCGTCGCCCGTTACACGACCGCCGACGGGCTGCCGTCCGACAACGTCAAGCTCATCCACGAAGCGGCCGACGGCTCGCTCTGGTTCGGCACTTACGGCGGCCTCGCGCATTTCGAGAACGGGAAATTCACGAATTACACGACCCGCGACGGGCTCGCGAGCGATTTCGTGCGCGCGCTCCGCGAAGACGCCGACGGGACGCTCTGGATCGGCACCTACGACGGCGGCCTCTCGCGTTTCAAAAACGGCCGCTTTTTCAATTTCAACACCGGCAACGGGCTTTCGAACAACGGCGTCTTCGCGATCGAGGAAGACGCGCGCGGCAATTTCTGGATCAGCAGCAACAAGGGCATTTATCGCGCCGCCAAACGGCAGCTCGACGATTTCGCCGACGGCCGGATCCTGCATTACGAATCGTTCGCCTACGGCAAGGCCGACGGGATGCCGTCGTCCGAATGCAACGGCGGCCGCCAGCCGGCGTCGATGAAGGACGCGCGCGGCCGGATCTGGTTTCCGACGCTCGAAGGCATCGCGATCGTCGATCCCGACGCTCTGCAGAGCAATCCGGTGCCGCCGCCGGTCGCGATCGAAAGCGTCGAGATCGACCGCGAAAGCACGGATTTCGGCCGGCCGGTCGAATTCGGGCCGTCGCAGATTCATCTCGATATCGCCTACACGGGACTGAGCTTCGTCAAATCCGATCAGGTGCATTTCCGCTACCGGCTCGAAGGGCTCGACCCGGACTGGATCGACGCCGGCACGCGGCGGACGGTCAATTACACGCATCTGCCGCCCGGCGAATACACGTTCACGGTGATCGCCGCCAATTCCGACGGCGTCTGGAATCCCGACGGCAAATCCGTTAAAATCGTCGTCGTCGCGCCGTTTTACAAAACGCTGCGGTTCTGGCTCGCGCTGCTCGCCGCCGCGGCCGTCGTCGCCTATCTCGTTTACCGCTACCGGATCCGCCAGCTCGAACGGATCAGCGAGGCGCACGAAACCTTTTCGCGACAGCTCATCGAATCGCAGGAACGCGAGCGCAAACGGATCGCGCAGGAGCTGCACGACGGGCTCGGCCAGAATCTTTTGATCATCAAAAACCGCGCGCAGCTCGGGCTCGCCGTCAAAGACAAGGACGAGCAGTTCGGCGAGATCCGCGAATCGGTGACCGACGCGCTCGCCGAAGTCCGCGCGATCGCCTACAACCTGCGGCCGCTCCATATCGACCGTTTGGGTCTGACCTCGACGATCGAGGAGATGATCGAGGAGATCGAAGAGGTTTCGGGCATCGCGATCACTTACGACGTCGCGCCGATCGACGATTTTTTCAGCAAGGAAAACGAGATCAATTTTTACCGGATCGTCCAGGAATGCCTGAACAATATCGTCAAGCATTCGCGGGCGCAAAGAGCGAGCGTCAGCATTTTTCGGGAAACCCGGAAGCTCGTCCTCAACATCAGAGACGACGGCGCCGGCTTCGACGCCGTCAGGGTCAACGAAAAAAGAGGTTTGGGATTAAACGGCATCGCCGAGCGGGCGAAGATATTAGGCGGAACATACGCGATCGAATCCGAGCCCGGCAAGGGCACGACGGTCGCGGTCGAAATCGGGTTTTGATCTTTGGTCTTTGGTCTTTGATTTTTTTAGTTAGGGACGAAACTCGTCGGAAACGGCGATTCGGGCCGCGGACGCTGTTTTATTCGTCCACTAAAAACACTAAAAACACGAAATTATTTAGTGTTTTTAGTGTTTTTAGTGGACCCCAAAACAAACGTTCGAAGGTTTAACGCTCAATATTCCGACAAGGTTTGCCACGAACTATAAATAAAATCAAAGACCAAAGATCAAAGACCGAACATCGAATTTCAAACATTTCGACGAAGCGTCGATTTAAGGAAACACTATGGAATCACCAATTACGGTTCTGATCGCGGACGACCATCCGATTTTCCAGCGCGGGCTGCAGCAGATCATCGAAACCGACGACGGGCTGCAGATCGTCGCGTCGGTGGCCGACGGCGACGAGGCTCTGGCCAGCCTGCGCGCCCTCAAACCGCAGGTCGCGGTGCTCGACGTCGATATGCCGAAGCGCGACGGTTTTGCCGTTTTGAACGCCGTCCGCGCGGAAAATCTGCCGAGCTCGGTGATTCTGCTGACGATGTACAAGGAAGAGCGGTTTTTCAACGCCGCGCTCGACGCCGGCGTCAAGGGCTACGTCATCAAGGACAGCGCCGTCGGCGAGATCACCGAGGCGATCCGCGCCGCCGCGCGCGGCGAGAACTTTATCAGCCCGCTGCTCTCGACGCTGCTCATCAAACGGCTCAACCGCGTCGAAAACCCGCAGACTTCGCGGCTCGATTCGCTGACGACTTCGGAGCGCCGCGTCCTCCGGCTCGTCGCCGAAGCGAAAAGCAACAAACAGATCGCCGACGAGCTCTTCATCAGCGTCCGCACCGTCGAAAACCACCGCGCCAACATCTGCGCCAAACTCGACCTCGAAGGCAAAAACGCATTGCTCGCCTTCGCCCTGACAAACAAAAAAGACATTTGATTTCGGATTTCGGATTTCGGATTTCGGATTATTTCGATTTCGGATTTCGGATTTCGGATTTCGGATTGGTCTGTTGTGTTTCGCTTAAGCTATCCAAGCAAAACTCGGATTTCGGACACGAGCAATCCGAAATCCGAAATCCGAAATCCGAAATCATTTTGGTTCGATGTCTTTGGCTATTTCGCGGATGACGAGGCCGGTCATGATCGCGCCGCCGAAGTCGGTGACGTGGACGCCGTCGGATTGTTTGGCGATCTGCCAGAGGCCGTTGTCGTCGGGGATCGACTGGCGGTAGACGCCGTTGACGGCGAAGCGTTCCCACGTGTCGACGAAGACGGCGTTCGGGAATTTCGCGATCTCGGCTTTGTAGATCGGGTTCATCACCGAGAATTTTTCGGTGAAGCTGTCGCTGCCGGCGATCGGGTTGCCGACCCAGTAGATCTTTTTGACCTTCGGCGCGACGCGCGCGAGATAGACGGCGACGCGCTGGCGATAGGCTTCGCTCCAGCCGGCCGAGCCGAATTCGCTCGTTTTGCCGGCGCGGTCGACGATGCCCTGCCCGTCGTTCGCGCCGAACATCACGATCAGGACGTCGGGCCGGTGGCGCGCGATCAGCTCGTCGGTTTTCGTGAACCAGTCGAAATAATCGATCCGGTTGAGCCCGGTCGAATACGCGCCCTCGCGGACGACGCTCGCGCCCGGCTGTTTGAGCAGCGAGTTTTCGAGCGCCGGCCCGAAACCGACGAGCATCATCGAATCGCCGACCATCAGATATTTGACCGGCCCGCTGATTTTCGAAGCGGCGGCCGGCGCGGGCGCGTTCGTCGCGGCGGCCGGATTTTCGTTCGCCGGCGCGTCTTTCAGCACGTCGGCGAGATCGCCGCCGGCCGTCTTCTCGCCCTTCAGATCGGCCCAGAAAGAGCTTTCCTTCGATTTAAAGGCCGCATATTGCCGGTAAGCCTCGGACTGCCGGAAAGCCGCGAGCTCGTCGGACAGCGAATCGAAGCTTTTCGAAACCGCGCCGAAATCCGCGATCGCGATCACAATCGCCGCGATCACCGCCGTCAGAAGCATTTCGTAATCGATCCTCATAATTTTAAGCGATTTCGGATTTCGGATTTCGGATTTCGGATTGCTCGTGTCCGAAATCCGAGTTTTACCTGTAAATCTTAAACCAACAACAGCAGACCAATCCGAAATCCGAAATCCGAAATCCGAAATCGACCTGGCTTCAAAAGCTGAAATAAATAAACGGCGGCACGGTTTCGGGGCCGAGCTGCAGGATCAGGTAAACCGCGGCCGCGACCGCCGGAATCCGGGCGGCGAGCGGCAGCCGGTCGAAGAAGCCGATCGTGCCGCGAAACGCACGGCCGCCGATGAAATTGAACAGGATCACGACCGCGACGACGATCAGCAGCCGGAGACTGAAAACCTTGTGCTCGGCGACCGTCGAGACGAAGATCGAACCGATAAAGCTCAAAGCATTTCCGATGTTCGACGACGTGAAAAAGATCCACGCGAAAGTCACGTAAACGAAGGTCACCAGCCAGCCGAAAAAATTCGCGACGCCCGCGAAGACCGTGCTTTTCGAATCCTTTCCGAAAAGATGCGCGTCCATATTCTCGAAAAACGCTTCGAGCTCGCTGTTGAACTCGTTCTCGTCGAGATCGACGAACAGCCCGCGCGCGTTCTGGCTGAGCTCGGCTTCGAACGGCAGCCGCTCGACCTCGTAGCGCTCGAAGATCATCAGATTCCGTTCCTCGTCGCGGCGCGCCGCGCGGCGGGCGGAAAAATCGGCGACGAGATGCGAGACGACGCTGCCGATGCCGTGGAGCAGGCCCCAGACGATGAACGTCAGGCCCGCGCCGTGCCACAAACCGCTGACGAACATCGTCAGCACGATGTTCAGATATTTCCGCGCTTTCCCCTTGCGGCTTCCGCCGAGCGGGATGTAGACGTAGTCGCGGAGCCACGCCGAGAGCGAGATGTGCCAGCGGTTCCAGAAATCCTTGAGCCCGATCGCGCTGTACGGGCTCAGAAAATTGCGGTGGACGTGAAAGCCGAGCAGATTGCTGAGCGCGATCGCGAAATCCGAATAGCCGCTGAAATCGACGAAGATCATCGCCGAGTAGGCGAGCGCGCCCGTCACCAGATCGAGCGACGAGTAATTCGACGGCGACGCGAACGGCGCGGTCGCGAAACTGAACAGATAGCTCGCGATCACGTATTTCTTGACGAGGCCCGAAAGCACCAGCGTGACGATCCGGCCCGGCGAATAGGTGAAGAGGCCCGGATTGTCGAGATAGGCGTAAAATTCGCGGGCGCGGACGATCGGGCCGCTCATAATCTGCGGGAAAAACGCGACGTAGTTGGCGAAATCGACGAACGACGGCACGGGCAGCTCCCGCCGGTAGCAGTCGACGAGGTGCGAGATGTTGCGGAACGTGTAAAACGAGATCCCGACCGGGATCAGGATCCGGATGACGCCGATGTCGGCCGGCACGCCGAGCGCGTTCAGTAGCTGCAAAAGCGCGTCCGTCCCGAAGTTGTAGTATTTGAAAGCGCCCAGAAAAAGGACGTTCGCGATCACCGACAGGACGAGCGCCTTTTTCCCGAACCGCTCGATCGCTTTCAGAAAAGCGTAGTTGACGCCGATGTTGAGCGTCAGGATGACGAAGAAATTGACGCCGAAAAAGAGATAGAAGGCGAGGCTCGCCGCGAGCAGAAAAACGCGGTAGTACTTTTTGTTTTCCTTGAGCAGAATCGCGCCGGCGAACACGCCGAGAAAGAACAGGAAAAACTGAAAAGTAACGAACTGCATAGATTATCGGGTTAAAACGAGCGCACGGTCGCGGATTTTCACGAATCGTTTCCAATTTATACCACAAACTCCGATTATTTGTGAGCAGTCGAGCGCCGAATCCGAACGAACTTTTTTCGGATCCGGCGGGCCGCGCCGGGATCGTCAAAATAGGTAGTAACCCTTAGAAAAAATAAGTGGTAGCTACGATGTTTTTATCTTTCCTTTGGAGCACAATGGTTTTACGAAATAATTCGAACGAGACGGACGGCGCGCGAAGCCGCGAACGCGGCGCACGACGCCGCGTGTTCCGGGCGCTTCGAAAAAAAAAACGAATTTCAAAACAACGATGAAAAAATTAATCCTGGTAATCCCGTTCCTGATGCTGACGGGCTGCACGATCAATATGGGCGGCGCGAACACGGCCGCGACCCCGACGCCCGCCAATAACACGGCGGCCAACAAGGACGCAAAATCCGACGGCAACGCGCCGGGCGGCGCCAAACCGACCGCCTCGCCGGCCGCGAAAACCGAATCCGAAGCGCCGAAAAAAGCGGGCGCCGACGATCCGAAATCCGAAGAAGAGCAGATCCAGTTCGCCAAGGGCGCGACCGAAACGACGCTCGAACGGACGATCGCGCCGGGCGTCGACAAAATGTACCTGATGAACGCCAAAAAGGGACAGGTGCTGTTTTTCAAGGTGACCGAAAGCACGAAACAGCTCGCGGTCGATTTCGACAAAAATCCGGTCGGCGTCGGCGAGGAAGTCCGGCAGGTGCTCAACGCCTCGGGCGACTGGGCGATCTACGTTTCGAACCCGACCGACAAACCGCTCAAATACACGCTCTGGGTCGGCATCGAATAAATCCGGCCGCCGGCCCGTTTTTCGGGCGAAAACTTTGCCGGTTGGCGCTTAAAAATAAGGCCGATGCTCAATAATCTGTTAATCGTCGAAGACAATCCGTCGATGCGGCGTCTGATCAAAAGCGTCGTCGCCGATCTCGCGGCGGCGGTGCACGAGTGCGCGGACGGAGCGGAGGCTTTGACGGCCTACGAAAAATTTCTGCCCGAATGGGTTTTGATGGACGTCGAGATGACGGAAAAGGACGGTTTCACGGCGACCCGCGAGATCGTCGCCGCGCATCCCGACGCAAAGATCCTGATTCTCACCAAATACGGCACCCGACGAATGCGCGAGGAAGCCGAACGGGCCGGCGCGCGCGAGTACGTGCTCAAGGAGAATCTGCTCGCGATCCGCGAGATCATCCATTAAAATTTACTGATCCCGAAGGGCGGGACATTTTTGGCGGCGGCCGGATTTCACGAAATCCGGCCGCCGTTTTGTCGAATAAAAACGGGCGATTCCGGGTAAATCACACGTGCCGCGCGGTTTTTCTGAATGAATTATCACTCATTTTTTTGTTTACTGGAAAAAATTGTTAATTTTGCGTTTCTCTAGTTGGAAAAACACAACAAAATAAGTGTATGCTTAATAGTTAATGTTTGGGGCGAAAGTCTTCTCTTTTTTCCTGCTCAGGCGGTTTTTGAGAGCGGATGATCCTTTTTTCAAACTTAAACTTTTAAGAACAAATTTAATACGGAAAATTTAACAGAAAATGGCATTTAAGTCTTTGTTTAGTTTATTTTCGAGCGATTTGGCGATCGATCTCGGGACCGCCAACACGCTCGTTTACGCGAAAGGTCGCGGGATCGTCGTTTCAGAGCCATCCATCGTTGCAATCAATAAAGTCACCAATCAGGTCGAAGCCGTCGGGCGCGACGCGAAGGAAATGCTCGGCCGGACGCCGGGCAACATCGTCGCGATCCGGCCGATGAAAGACGGCGTCATCGCCAATTTCGAAGTCACGGAAAAAATGCTCCAGCATTTCATCCGCAAGGCGCATAACGGCAAATCGTGGGTCCGCCCGCGCGTCGTCATCGGCATTCCGTCGGAAATCACGCAGGTCGAACGCCGCGCCGTCGAGGATTCGGCGTACCGCGCGAAAGCCTCGGAAGTCTATCTCGTCGAAGAGGCGATGGCCGCCGCGATCGGCGCGGGGCTTCCGATCACCGAACCGCACGGCAATATGGTCGTCGACATCGGCGGCGGAACGACCGACATCGCCGTCATCTCGCTTTCCGGCATCGTTTACTCGCGCGCGGTGCGCGTCGCCGGCAACGAGATGGACGAGGCGATCACGCAGTTCATCAAACGCAAATACAATCTGCTGATCGGCGAACGCACCGCCGAAGCCATCAAAATCGCGCTCGGTTCCGCGTTTCCCCTTGACGAACCGCTGTCGATGGAGGTTCGCGGACGCAACCTCATCGAGGGAATTCCCAAGACCATCACCATTACCGACGAAGAAATTCGCGAGGCTCTCTCCGACGCGGTTTCGACGATCATCAACGCTGTCCGCGTCGCGCTCGAACGCACTCCGCCCGAGCTTTCCGCCGACATCGTCGAGCGCGGAATCGTGCTCACCGGCGGCGGCGCGCTCCTGAAGAATCTCGACAAGCGCCTGATGATCGAAACCGGTCTGCCGGTCGTGCTGGCCGACGACCCGCTTTCTTCCGTCGTGCTCGGAACGGGCAAGATGCTTTCGGACATCGAGCTCTTGAAGCGCGTCAAATGGGACAATTCATTGATGACAGGTAGTTAGTTTAGAGTGGAGAGTGGAGAGTGGAGAGTTAAAAACCTGCTCTCCACTCTCCACTCTCCACTCTCCACTCAAATAGATGGTTGAGCGAAGTCAGAAAGAAGTTTGGAAGCTGACGCCGTGGTTGATGATTGCCCTTTTACTGGGCAATTTCGTGCTTATGGCGTACGATGCCAAGACCGCCTCCGAGGAGCGGGTGATCCGCGTCTGGACGCAGGCCGTGGCAAACTTCGTCCAGTCGCCGGTGACGACCGTGACCTCGTCGGTCAACGGTTATTTCCAGTCGATCTCGAACCTGCGCTCGGCGCAGAGCGAAAACGACCGGCTCAAACAGCGCGTGCAGGAGCTCGAAGTTCAGGTCCAGCAGAAGGAAGAGCTGTCGAAAGAGAACGAAAGCCTGAAATCGCTGCTCCAGCTCAAGACGGAAGCCAAATACAACATCGTGCCGGCGCAGATCATCGGCCGCGACCCGTCGCTCTGGTTCGATTCGGCGATCATCAACCGCGGCAGTCTCGACGGCGTCAAACTGAATATGCCGATCGTCAACAACGGCGGTCTGATCGGCCGCGTGATCGCGGTCAGCCCGATCACCGCGCAGATCAATCTCGTGACGAAGGACAAATCGGGCCTCGGCGGCGTGATCGGCGCGCTCGGCACGTCGAACGCGCTCGGCGTCGTCAACGGCAACGGCAAACGCGAGATGCTCGAAATGGGCTATATTCCCGGCACGATCGAGGTGCAGGTCGGCGAGATGGTCTACACGACCGGACAGGACCGGATTTATCCGCCAGGCCTGAAGATCGGCGAAGTCGCCGAAGTCCGGCCCGGCTCGGCGACCGTCCCGCAGCAGATCTTCATCCGTCCGAGCGCGAAGCTTTACGCGATGGAAGAGGTCGCCGTCCTGCTGTACGAACCGCCGGCGACGCCCGAATTCGAAAAGACTCTGCCCAACGCCGTCAAGGAAGATAAGAAAAAAGGCAGGTAACGGCATCCGGCAGGGCCGCCTGCGAGTTAGTAATGGAACAGGTCAAAATCACCGTAGCATTGATTATCGCCGTCATTCTTCAGTGGACGCTCCGCAACGTCCACGAAGTCTTTATGTACGTCGATTTCCCGCTGATCATCATCGTCTACGCCGCCTTACAGAGAAACACCATCAAAGCGCTCCTTTTCGGCACGCTCTCGGGCATCGCGGTCGACGCCCTGAGCGGCGGCCTGCTCGGGGCCAACGGATTCTCGAAAACCCTTATCGCGTATGTCGTTTCCGAAATCGCGCGGCGCGTCTATCTGGACAACCTTTTGCTGCAGATTCCCGTCATAGCCGGTGCTTGTTTGCTTGACGATTTGGTTTATTACGGAATGCACCGGCTGCTCGGTCAGGAACCGGACGCGCCGGTGCTCGTGACGATCGCCTACACGCTGATCGGCACGACGATCGCCGGAACGCTGATTTATTTGATTTTGGGGAATTTTTCGGCCGATAGTTTCAAGAGAAGAAGACGGGAATCGCTCTCGTCCCGCCGTCAAACCCGCCGGCGAAACCCGATCCGTTTAGGAAAAAGATGACGAATCCGGAGTCCTGGGTCTCGAGTCTTTTTAATCCCTGACTCAAGACTTAAGACTTAAGACTCCGGACTCAGCACAGCAAGTTATGAAGATATACGATCATACCCAGAATCTGGGGATTCGCGTCAGTACGATTCAGATCATCGCGTTCGTACTGCTGACGATTCTCGGCGCGCGTCTTTACTACCTGCAGATCGTGCGGGGCGAGTATTACGACGAAAAAGCGGAAAACCAGCGCATTCGTCTGATCCCGATCCCGGCGCCGCGCGGCGCGATCTTCGACCGCAACGGTAAAATCCTCGTCGATTCCCGGCCGACCTACAACGTCACGCTTTCCAACGAACCGATCAAGAAAATCGACGTCACCGACCGCATCGACGATTACGCGATGGGCCTCAACGTCGACCGCCAGTACGTCGTCGAACGGCTCAATCTGATCAAGAAGCAGAACGAGTTCGAGACGATGGTCCTCAAGGAAAACGCGACGATTCAGGACATCACGTGGGTCGAGGCGCATTCGATGGAATATCCGGAGCTCCGCGTCGAGCTGCAGCCGCAGCGCGTTTACCCGCTCAAGCAGACGCTCGCGCACGTGCTCGGCTACGTCGGCGAGATCAGCCCGAAAGAGCTCGAAAAACCGGAAGTCCGCGAAAAGGGCCTGCGGCCCGGCGACATCGTCGGCAAGGGCGGGCTCGAACAGTATTACGACGAATATCTGCGCGGCAAGCCCGGCTACCGGAAAGTCATCGTCGACAGCCGCGGCCGCGTCCAGAGCGAGATCGAAACGATCCCGCCGCAGGCCGGTCAGGATCTCGTCTCGACGATCGATCTCGACCTGCAGCTCGCCGCCGAACAGCAGCTCGCCAACTCGTCGACCAAGCGCGGCGTCGTCATCGTCACCGATCCGAACAACGGCGAGGTGCTCGCGATGGCCTCGATGCCGTCGTTCGACCCGAACATCTTCGTGCAGGGCAGCACGACGCCCGAAGGCCGCAAGCAGATCGCCGCCTACTGGCAGGACGAGAGCCGCCCGCTCTACAACCGCGCGACGCAGGGCCGCTATCATCCGGGCTCGACATGGAAGATTCCCGAATCGGTCGCCGGTTTGCAGCAGGGCGTCATCACGGTCAAGGATTCGCACGTATTGTGCGGCGGCGGCATCACGATCGGCAACAAGTTTACGCGCTGTATGGGCAGCCACGGCGCGCCGCCGCTCGATCTCGCGATCACCAAATCGTGCGACGGTTATTATTATCACCTGGCGCTCAAGATGAAGATCGAGGGCCTCATCCAGATGGTCGAAAACTTCGATTTCGACAAGCGCACCGGCATCGATCTGCCGAACGAGAAGATCAGTCAGACGCCGAAAACCTGGATGCCGTCGATCCTCAAGCGCGAGGGCAAATGGAGCGACATCCGGACGGTTTACGCGTCGATCGGCCAGGACACGGTCGTCGTCACGCCGATCTCGCTGCTCCGGGCGATTTCGAGTATGGGCGTCCACGGCCGGATGTACATCCCGCATTTTCTCAAGGAATTCAAACCGATCGGCGCGATCGGCACCGAGGGCGAAAGCACTTATATTCCCGAACGGCCGGGCTTCGGATTCCCGCATCCCGAGCCGAAGATCATCGAGATGACCGACGAGCAGAACGCGCTCATTCTCAAGGGAATGTGGGGCGTCGTCAACAACGGCGGAACGGCCGGCTCGGTCAAGATGGCGAACTGGGAGATCGCCGGCAAGACCGGCACCGCGCAGAACTCCGAGCTCGGTTCGGGCGGCGCGAAAGACCACGCGTGGTTCGTCAGCTTCGCGCCGGCCTACAAGCCCGAGATCGCGGTGCTCGCGATGATCGAAAACTCCGGTTTCGGCGCGGCCAACGCCGGCCCGGCCGCGAAGGGCGTGTACGAAGCGTATCTGCAGAAAAGAAACGGCAGACAAACCGATAATCAGGACGTGGCGAAGAAATAGTAACGAGCGAAGAGTGGTGAGTGGAGAGAAAAACCTTTGACTCTCCACTCGCTACTTTCCGCTCTCCACTCGAAATATGGTAGCAATCATCGAAAAACGCGATTTACGGGATTTTGACTGGCTGACGATGCTGATCGCCGTCGCGATCGTCTGTTTCGGCGTCTGGCAGATTTTCAACGCGCAGCCGACCGAAAATTACTGGTCGAAACAGATCATCGGATTGGGCATCGCGCTCGTCGCGTTCGCCGTCGTCGGGTTCAGCGATTATCGCCGGATCGTCGACGCCGCGCCCGTTCTTTACGGCATCGGGCTGGTGCTGCTGGTGCTCGTGCTGATTCCGGGCATCGGAATGAAGATCAACGGCCAGCAGTGCTGGATCAGGGTGCCGCTGATCGGCCAGTTTCAGCCGTCGGAATTCGTCAAGATCCCGGTCGTGCTGATGCTCGCGAAATATTTCGGCGCGCGCAAAAGCGGGTCCTTGAAGCTCAAGGAGATGCTGATCGGGATCGCGATTCTGGCCGCGCCGCTCGGTTTGATTATGCTCGAGCCCGACGCCGGGCAGGCGATCACCTATTTCCCGCTGCTGGCGGTCATCTTCTTTCTTTCGGGCATCAAGATCCGCTACGTCGTGATCACGATCGTCGCCGGCATCGTGCTCGCGCCGGCCGCTTACTGGGCGGGCGTCAAGAGCGGCAAGATCAAGGATTACCAGCGGCAGCGGATCGAGGCGATCATCGATCCCGAAAGCGTCGACCCGCGCGGATTCGCGTATCACACGATCCAGTCGATGATCACGGTCGGCAAGGGCGGTTTGACCGGCATCAAGGGCGACACCGAAACGTCGCAGGCAAAACTCAAGTTTCTGCCCGAGCCGCACAGCGATTTCATCTTCGCGGTGACGGCCGAAAACACCGGCTTCGTCGGCTGCATCTCGCTGCTGCTGGCCTATGCGATCCTGATCTCGCGGCTCGTCGCCGGCGCGCGCGAAGCGCCCGACCGCGCCGGGATGCTCGTGATTATGGCGATCGCCGGCGGAATGATGTTCCAGATCTTTATGAACGTCGGGATGGTGCTCGGGTTTCTGCCGGTGATCGGCGTCCCGCTGCCGCTGATGAGCGCGGGACTTTCGGCCATTTTATCGACGTTCATCGCGATCGGTTTCGTGATCAGCGTAAAAATGCGCCGGTTCGTCAATTAAAAGCCCGGATTTCGGGTTTCGGATTTCGGATTTTAAGCCGTTCTGGTCTAAAATCGGAAGTTCGTGAATTTTTGTTTTGGAGTTTAGTTATGGCAAGAGAGATTGTAAAAAAGGAAATTCAATCGGTCGAATCGAAAGGCCGCGGTTTCTGGAAGTATCTGTGGTTCCCGACCGCGCTCGCACTGGCGCTCGCGGCCGGCGGGCTGACCGGAGTTTTGGCTTCTTATTATCTCAACAATTCGCGTTACTCGGTCGAAGTCTCGGCGCTCGCGACCTATCGCCCGCCGCAGGTGACGACGATCTACGCGGACGACGGCGAAACGGTGCTCGCCGAATTCGCGATCGAAAAACGGATTCCGATCAAGGAATCGGACATTCCGCAAAACGTCGAGGACGCGCTGATCGCGATCGAAGATTATCGCTTCTACAACCATATCGGCGTCGATCCCTACCGGATCGCCGGCGCGGTCTTTAAGAACATCACGAGCGGCAAGATGGAGGGCGCTTCGACGATCACGCAGCAGCTCGCCAAGAACCTGTTCCTGTACAAGGATCAGACGCTGACGCGAAAGGTCAACGAATGGATGGTCGCGCTCCAGATCGAGCGGTTCTACACCAAGCGCCAGATTCTCGAAATGTATATGAACTACGTCTTTCTCGGCGCCGGTTCATACGGTTTCGAGGCCGGCGCGCGGACGTATTTCGGAAAATCGCTCAAGGATCTGACGCTCGAGGAAGCGGCGCTGCTCGCGGCCGTCCCGAAATCGCCGGAATATTCGCCGACGCGAAATCACGACAAGGCGCTCGAGCGGCGCAACATCGTGCTCGATCAGATGGCCAAATACTTTCCCGAAAGATACACGCCGGCGATGATCGAAGCCGCCAAGGCCAAGCCGATCAAGCTCGCCGACACGGCCTATTATCAAAACCAGCCGAAATCGACCGCCTGGGACTACCCGATCGAGGAGATCCGCAAATATCTCGAGGACAAATACACGACACGCGTCGCGCAGGGCGGTCTGAAGGTCTACACGACGATCAACATCGACGCCCAGAAATACGCGACGAAAGCCGTCCGCGAAGGCCTGCGGTCATACGACAAGGGTCAGAAATGGCGCTCGGATTACGTCAACATTCTGGTCGACGACAACGAAAATGCGCTGACCGATCCGAAGGAGATCCAGCGCAAGCTGACCTCGTTTAAACACGCCGACTGGTTCGGCGACGAATACGACAAGGGCGAATATATCAAGGGTCTGGTGACGAAGATCGATCTGGCCCGCGACGAGGCGACCGTGCGGTTCGGCAAATTCACCGCGACCGTCACGGCCAAAGATATGGGCCGGAGCGGCAAGCGGCCGAAAGACGAGCTCAAGGAAGGACTGCTGTGCGAATTTCTGGTCAAGGAAGTCGACAACGACAAACAGACGCTGCAGGTCGAATTGTCGCAGGTGCCCGAGGTTCAGGCCGGCATCGTCTGCATCAATTCGCACACCGGCGAGATCGTCGCGATGGTCGGCGGCTACGACTTCGCGACCAACAAGTTCAACAACGCGACGCAGGGCCTGCGCCAGACCGGTTCTTCATATAAGCCGTACATTTACACGGCGGCCGTCGAAAACGGAATGACGCCGGATTCGACCGTCAGCGGCGCGCCGATCAAGCGCGGCGGCTGGCAGCCGCACAACTACGACGGCAGTCTCAGTCATCCGAACGTCCCGATGAAGATCGCGCTCGCCAAATCCTACAATCTGGCGGCCGTCCACCTGCTCGAACAGGTCGGCATCCAGACCGGCGCGCAGATGGTCCGGCGGTTCGGCATCACGAACCCGATGGCCCCGAGCCTCCCGTCGGCGCTCGGCGCGTCCGAGGCGTCGCTGCTCGAAATGGTTTCCGCCTATTCGGCCTTTCCGAACAAGGGCATCCGCGTCCAGCCGCATCTGATCCGCAAAGTGATGAGCCGCGACGGCAGCCTGCTCGAGGAATGGGACAAAAAATCCTTCAAGGTGACGAGCGAATACGTCGCGCTGACGATGGTCGAGATGATGCGCGGCGTCACGTCGGGCGGCGGAACGGCGTCGAGCGCGAGCGCCGGCGGACATCCGCTCGCGGGCAAGACCGGCACCGTCAACGACCACACGGACGTCTGGTTCCTCGGTTACACGCCGACCTACGTGACCGGCGTCTGGATGGGCAATCCGACCAAGAAGACCAATCTCGGCAACAATATGACCGGCGGCCACGGCGCGGTGCCGTATTTCAACGCCTTTATGATTCCGTTTATGAAGGACAAGAAGCGCGAGTCGTTCGAAAGCCCGCCGCCGATGCCGCCCGAAATCAAGCGCGCCAACGAAGCGATGAAACGCGACGAGCAGGAAATGCTCGAAAAAGCCGAGCAGGAAGGCCGCAAAAACGGCGGCGGCTCGACTTCGCGAGTGAGAAGCGCGACGCCGACCGACACGACGACCGGCGACGACAATACGTCCACGCCGACCGACACCACGCCGGGCGACAACACGCCGAAGCCGTTGAACGTGCCGCGCAGCGACGAGCGGCCGACGACCAAACCGGGCAGCGCGCCGACCCCGAAAAAGGTCGAACCGACGCAGAAAAAACCGGAGACCGAAGGCACCAAGCGCAAGGGCAAGAAGGGCGACGGTTGATTTGCGGGAAAAACCGAAAAAAGAGGGATGAAGATTTTTTCATCCCTCTTTTTTTGCGCGGAAGCGGCTTTCACCGAATCCGAGTCCTGATATCAGGCTGCAGTAAAGACGGCGACGAAACCGGTTGGAAAAAGAGGCGGTTTCAGGATGCGTTCGCCGGTTTGACTATCCACTAAAAACACGAAATCATTTAGTGTTTTTAGTGTCTTTCGTGGACAGTTAAACCAACGTTCGCCATTCGAACGATCATTCGATCAAAGGCGGTTAAGCCGATAATTCCTCTGTTTTTTTCGACAACCTGGTACGAGTTGAAAAACAAAAGTCGGAAGTCTTGAGTCTTAAGTCTTTTGGCGGCCGTTCCGATTTCGTTATACCGGCGGCTTTTTTCGACAAAATCTTTGGCTGAAACGGAAAACCCGCGAAATCGAAAACCGACTTAAGACTCAGGACTACCGACTCAAGACTCAAATTAACCGAGAAATTTTCCGAGATAATGCGGCAGCATCTTGCGCCACCAGACCCAGTCGTGCGCGACGTCGCGGCCCCAGATTTCGAGCAGGTGCGGGATGCCTTTCGAATGGAGGACGTTCGACAGGTCGCGGCTCCGGTCGGGCGCTTCGTAGTTGCCCTGGCCGGTCACGATGACGATCGAATCCGCCTGTCTCAATCTCGGCAGATGATAGTCGTCGTTGAGGTTTTTCAGATACATCATCGGGTTGTTGTAATAGACGTTTTCGTCGTAATAACTTTCCAGATAGCTGTAGATGTCGTAGCTGCCGCTCATCGCGATCGTCCCGCGAAAATTGTCCGAATGCTTGAAATAGGTGTTGACCGCGAGCAGCGCGCCGAGCGACGCGCCGGTCGTCAGCGGCCGCGCGTCCTGACCGCATTCGTTGCGGATCAGCGGCAGCACCTCTTCCTGAATGTAGCGGTCGTAGCGCGTCAGCATCTCGACCTTCCAGCCGGGATGCGATTCGCGGTTGAGCAGGCTGTACTTGTTGACCGAATTGATCGAATAGGCGCGAATCAGGCCGTTTTCGAGAAAATAGCTGATCGCGTCGATCAGATGAAATCTTTCGTATTCGAGATAATCGGCGGCCGCCGTCGGAAACATCAAAAGCGGGTAGCCGGCGTGCCCGTAGGCCACGAGCGGCATATCCATTCCGAGATTATGGCTGAACCACGATGTCGTATCACGTCGCATATCTTAAAAAAAACTCCAGTAAAATTATATTAAATTAAGTCTTGAGTCCCGAGTCTTCAGTCTTGAGTCTTTGGTCTTGAGTCTTTGTCGGCGCTTGACTCCTGACGGATTAATTCGTTTTCTCCGCGACCGACAACCGGCTCAAGACTGAAGACTTAAGACTCAGAACTCAGATTAAGTGAGAGTAAAGTAAAAAATGTTCGACTGCAAGTCGGAGCCGGAATCAGACTTCCGGACTCCGATCCGTTTTTTGAATTAATCCGGTAAACCGCCGGTTATTTCGTGATCGTGATCTCGCGTTCGGTCGCGTTGTAGCCGCCGTTTTCGACCGGATTTCCGTTTTTGCTGACGAGCTCGAGCTTGATCTTATGTTTGCCGGCCGCCCAGCCCGTCAGCCAGATCGGCTCCCATTTGTCGAGATACTGCGGCTCGCCGCCGTCGACCGAATAGCGCACGCGGTAATCGCCGCCGCCGTCCTTGAGCCGCGCGTTGGCGAGCCAGAAATCGATCATCACGGCGTCGGTGTCGGCGCCCTTGTATTCGCCTTTCGGACGGCTGTAGGTGAGCAGCGGTTTTTCCGGGTCGATCGTCCCGGCCGTCGACGGCTGCATATCCTTGCCCTCGGGCGCGGCCGCCGTGTTCGCGTTCGAATTGGCGTTGGCGACGGTCTGGCCGGAATTGGTCGTCGCCGGTTTGGTCGTGTCCGCGCCGCCGTTTTTGACCGTGAATTTGACCATCTGAAACGCGCCGTCGTTCTTAAAGCTCTCGTGCCACGGCCGCGACGGGAAGACGCGCAGCAGATGCTCGCCGTCCGAGACGTTGCGGAGCTCGAAATCCTGGTCGAGGTTGTAATAGGCCTCGTACGGCTGATTGTCGAGAATCACGTGGATGTGATTGCCCATCCCGGTCGCCATATCCTTCATCGGCTTGTAGCCCTTGAGATCGCCGTCGAGCTCGAGCCTGACCTTGACGGTCGAGGAATTGACGGTCGAGTTCGCCTTCGGCTCGACGATGCGGATCAGCGGCAGCGCCTTGTCCTGATCGCCGCGCTGAACCATCATCTCCGAAATTTTCTGCGGCCGCGGAATTTCCGACAGGTTCTGGACCGCCGGCGCGCTGGCCGAATTGGCGTTCGCCGCGTTCGCATTCGTCTGTTCGTTCGTCGCCTTGTTCGTACAGGCGGTCAGTGCGGCCAAGACGACGGCCGCGATCGATAATGTTTTAAGTTTCATAGCTTAATTCGGATTTCGGATTTCGGATTTCGGATTTCGGATTTTTCGATCCGAACAGCCCATCTTTCAATCGAAAATCGCTTTCCCTAACTTCCCTAACTTCCTAAACTTCCCTAACTTCCTAAACTTAGCGCCGCGGCGGCGAATTCGAAGACGGCGGCGAAATTTTCGATGATCCGGTCTTCGACTTCGCTTAATTCGAGCTCGCGGCCGAGCAGCCGCTCCATCGACGTCACGGGCTCGCCCTCGCAGGCGATGATCCAGTTGAAATAACCGAGATCCGTGTTGACGTTGAGCGCGAAGCCGTGCGTCGTCACCCAGCGTTTGAGATGGACGCCGATCGCCGCGACCTTGCCGTCTTTGGTATGAACGCCCGTCAGCCCCTCGATCCGAAACGCGTCGATCCCGAAATCGCTCATCGTCCGGATCAAGACCTCTTCGAGATTTCGCACGTACAGGTGGACGTCTTCCTTAAACGAGCTCAGATTGACGATCGGATAGCCGACGAGCTGGCCGAGGCCGTGATACGTGACCTTGCCGCCGCGGTCGATCTCGAAGACTTCGGCGCCGAGCGTTTTCAGGATTTCGGCCGTCGCGAGCACGCCGCTGTGATCGGCGCGCCGCCCGATCGTGTAGGTGTGCGGATGTTCGAGCAGCAGCAGATAATCGCGTTTTCGTTCGGCGATCACCTCCGCTTCGAGCTTTTTTTGCAGCGCCAGCGCTTCGGCATACCCGATTCGACCGAGACGGCGAACTTCCAAAACCCTTTTTAGCATCTTTCTTATGATAAAATTTTACGGATAAAATTTCTATCCGGCAACCAAACCGATTTCGGATTTCGGATTTCGGATTTCGGATTTTCTACAAACCGGACAATTTTTGTTTTTCGTGAAATTATCCGGGTTAGACACAAAATATCAAGACATAGTTTTCGGTTGAAAACAAGATTATATGAAAATTAACAAAAACTTATCGAGAGTTGTTTTAATGGTTCTGGCAATGGTGCTGACGCTGACGGTTTCGGCCGAAGCGCAGAAGAAAAAACCGGTCACGAAAAAGACGACGACGACGACCGCGGCCGCGACCAATACGCTCGAAGTCAAGCAGGCGGCCGAAAAGGTTTCGATTCAGATCAAGAACGTGACCAAGTTCATCTACGTTCTCGGCGGCATCGCGCAGGGCATCGAAGCGACCGACAAGGAAGCGAAGACCGGCAAGCTGACGAAGGCGATCATCGATAAGAACAACAACTACAAGCAGACGGTCGTCAGCGGCATCCGCAACCTGAAGGCCGGCCTCGCCGAGCTCGAAACACTTTTCCGTTCGAAGCCGTCGCTCAAAACGTACGTGCTGTCGATCGAGGGAATCACCGAGCTCTGCAACCAATCGGAAGATCTCGCGATCGGCGGCCAGTTCAGCGAATCGGGCCGCCCGCTGCTGACCGTCGTCGAAAAGCTCGCCGACACGCTGACCGCGCTTCCGTAAGATTTTCGAGCTTCACCGGATGCTTTGTGAAAAACAGATTCGGTCGATTCGAGGAAATAAATCGGTTGAATCAATCAACCGTCCGAACGGCGAGCAGGAATTTTTTGATCGACTAAAAACACTAAAAACACGAAATATTTTTAGTGTTTTTAGTGTTTTTAGTCGATCGGTTAAAAGCGTTCGCGGCCTCAAGCTATAAATTTAAACAGACTCTAAGGCTTCTTTAAGGTCGTCTTGCCGGGATCGCAGACTTCGCCCGAACCGCTTTGCGAGGTGGTCTGCGGCTTTTTTTCGTCCTTCGGCAGACCGAGCTTCTCGCGGATGAAGGCTTCCGCTTCGGCCTCGATCAGCTCGCCGTTGACGACGAAGGTCTTTTCGGTCACGACGTCGCCCTTCGGTTTGAGCTGCGACGGCACGAGAAAGATGTTCCACGGCGAGCCCCAGTTGCGGTTGTCGCCGGTCGTTTTGCGGTAACCGTAATGCGTCGTTTTTTCCTTGTCGTCGCGCGAAGTCGATTCGTACACGACCGGAAAGGTGACGTTATAGTTTTTCAGGCTTTCGCTCATCGCGTCGACCGTGCCGTATTCGCCGACGCCGATGATCTCGAAACCGTTCGCTTTATATTTCTCGTAAAGCTTCTGGGCGACCGGCGCTTCGAGCTTCCAGTTCGGACACCACGGCGCGAAATAGACGACCATCACGAGCTTTTTGCCCTTCACGGCCGCGCGCAGGTTCAGATCCTTGCCGTCGGCGACCTGTTGATACGTCCAGTCCTTGTATTTGATCTCCTTTTCCTGCAGCGGCGCATACTCGTGATTCTGCGCGACGGCCGGCAAAAAGCTCAAAAGCAAAAGTGCGAATAATAAAAACGTCTTCATCCGTTCGATAACCTCTTAAGAAAAACTCGTTTTTGAGATGCCGGAAAACGGCGGCGAGTTTCGGCTTTTATTTCTTAACTTTATCTTTTGCGGTCGAAAATGACAACGGATTTTATAGTCAGCGATAAAACAACCTGAAAAAAGAACGGATCGAACTGGAAAAGCGGCATCGCCGGCATCCGGTTCGAATATTTCCGAGGCCGGGCGAAATTCTCCGGAATAGATGACAGATGACAGATGACGGATGAAAACCCGCCGAATCTATCATCTCTGATCTATCATCTTTCATCTATTCCGAAGGCGTTTCCAAATTGCATTGTCAGCCGCCATCAGGGAAAACTTTAAAACGAAAAGAAGGCGCTGTGAAAACGCCTTCTTTCCCGAGATTCCGACGGTTTTATTTGACCGAGACGGCGTCGACGCGGAACGTCGTCGCGGTCGAACCGTCGAGCAGCACGCGGAACTGAACCCTGATCGTGCGGCCGCGGTACGACGACAGATCGATCGTCTTCTGCGAATAATTGCCGAGCGTCGATTTGTCGAGGTTGCTGTAGGTTGCGACCGTGCCGAGCAGCGTGCCGCTCGTGTTGAGCACGTCGACGTAGAACTTGTCGAACTGCTTGGTCGTCGAAGATTCGCCCGAGACGACGTTCAGATAGAAAGTCATCGTCCCGCTCCCGCTCGACGGGATCGTGAGCTGCTGGTAAAGCGCGCCGCTCGCGTTGTTGTTGAGACCGAAATAAGTGACGCCGCTGCCGCTGTACGGCGTGTCGCCGGTCGCCGCAAAGAAGACGCCCGTTCCGCTCTTGACCCACGGCGAAAGCGAGCCTTCGAAACCGCCGTTCGTGACGAATTCGGACGGCGCGGGCGTCGGCGTCGGGATCGGCGTCGGCGTCGGCGTCGGCGTCGGCGTCGGTGTCGGCGTCGGCGTCGCGGGCGTCGGCGTCGGCGTCGGCGTTCCCGAACCGACGACGCACGAACCGACGCCGACCGCGCACCAGCCGACCGTCACGGCCGCGTACTGGGCGCTCGACGTGCCGAACAGATCGGCCGCCGCGCGCAGCGTCGCGACGCGCGCGCCGGTGAAATCCGTGCCCGACGTCATATAAAGCGTCAGCGCGCGATACCAGATCTTCGCCATATTGTCGGCGCTCGTTCCGACGACAACCTGGCCGCGGCTCGTCGTGCCGCCTTTCGACATCAGATAGAAAGCGTAATTCGCGATGCCCGAATTATAATGCACGCCGCCGTTGTCGGCCGCGCCGGTGTAGCGGTCGCCGTACCATTCGGGCTGACCGCCGAGCACCGGATTGTTCAGGTAACGGAGCGCGTCGTTGGCGACGCCCGGCGTGTAGGCCTGTTCGCCGAGCTTCCACGTGTTCGCGCTCTCGCCCTTCGCGTAGCGCTCGACCATCGCGCCGAAAATGTCCGAAACGGCCTCGTTGATCGCGCCCGATTCGCCCGAATAAATCAGTCCGGCCGTGCGTTCCGTGACGCCGTGCGTCATCTCGTGACCGCAGATGTCGAGCGTCACGAGCGGCGAAAACGTCGCGCCGTCGCCGTCGCCGTAGGTCATATACAGACCGTTCCAGTAGGCGTTGTTGTAACCGACCGCGTAATGCACGCGCGAGGTGACGAGCCCGTAGCTGCTGTTGGCCGCGGCCGACGCCGAAACCGGGCCGCCGTTGCCGTCGATCCCGTTGCGCGCGTGAACCGCCTGATAATAATTGAGCGTCATAATCGCGCCGTAATGCGCGTCGACGCCGGCTTTCTGGACGGCCGAATCCCAGACGTTGTCGGGATCGGTAAAGCGCGAGACCGACGACGTGCCGTTGGCGTAGTTAAAGGTTCCGACCCGCCGCGTCAGATCTTCGAGATAATAGGTCGAGCCGAGATTGCTCGTCCCGATGTTGACCGTGCCGCTGTAGAGCGACGTGCCGCTGCCGGTCTGCAGATTGTCGTATTGAAAAACCCTTTCGCCGGTCTGCGCGTCGACGAAGATGACCGGCATCGCCGTTTCCTTCGATCCGTCTTCGCGCCGCATCTGCACGCGGTAGGCGAGATGATCGCGGTCCTTGCCGCGATAGATCCAGAGATCGGTTTCCGGCACGGCCGTCAGAAAGCGCGCGCCGCGATACATTCTTTTGGCGATTTCGACCGCGTCCTCGGCCGACAGATTCGGCTCGGTGCTGACGACGACCGTGTCCTTGAGATCGTCGGTGATCGACGCGAGCGAGCCGTCCGATTTGATGTGGACGATCGCTTCGCCCTGCCAGACGGGAACGCCGCCGACCGTCTGCCGGACGCGCGTGTGCGCCATTTCGATGTCGTCGAAGATCACCGCCCCGGCCTTGAACTCGTCCGTGTTGGCGAACGCGCGGCTCATCGTGTCGCCCTTCAAATAATCGAGACTGATCTGTTTGACGCGCTCGACGTCGTCTTTCGTCCGATTTCCGAAAACGCTCTGCTGGGCACCCGCGTTTTTGCCCCAAAAGGCAAAACCGGCCAGCGCGAATATAAACGCGAAGGTGATAATGATTAAGTTTCTCAAGGTATGTCAGCTCCTGAAATTAGCCTTGCCGGAGGGTTTGCAAGTTTGAAGTTTGGCAGTCAGTTACACTCTCTTTTGCTTGTTTTTTGGGGATACATCATCTAATCGAAACTTATCGGCAGGAAAATAAAAAACTTAAGGATTATTTTGCGGGCGAAAGCCGAATCGATCGACCGAAATCCGCCGCCGTTAAAAACGGTCTGAGCTGACGCCGTCTTTTTATCGAGACCGCCGTTTTACCGGCCACAGAACGATTCGGAAAAAGTGAGAGGTGATAAGTGATAAGTGATAGGTCGAACGGACTTATCAGCTCTCACATATCACCTGTCACTTATTCCGAAAGCAAACTGCCTTCATCGAAATCAACTATTTTCGATCGAGATAGACGAAACGCGTCCGCGATATGACGTATTCCGACTGCGATATGACGTATTCCGTCCGGAATAGATCGTATTCCATTCAGATTAGGTCATATTCTGTTTTAAATACGTCATATTCCGAACGGAATAGATCATATTCAATTCGGATTAGATCGTATTCCGTTTGGATTAGATCATATTCCGTTTGGATTAGATCATATTCCGTTCGGATTAGATCATATTTCAATCGCGATATGATCTATTTCGTTTTGATTTCGTCATAAGCCGGTGCCGAAATTCGGTTTTATCGTTTGCGCAGAACGAACCGGACAAAGCTCGCGACGCCCGAAAACTTGTAGCCTTCGTCGACGTATTTTTCGATGACGTAGAACATAAAATAATAAAACCGGCAGCTCGCCCAGACGGCGAGCGCGAAAAGCGCGAGTCTTTTCCACGAAAACGCTTCGCCGAGCAGCAGCAGCGACGCGAGCGCGGCCAGCAGCAGAAACAGAAAGCCCTTCAGGATCAATAAGTTTTTGTTTTCGATCTCTTTCATCACGCCTCAATCACGCCGCCGGCCGCCGATGGTTGCGGTTTGATCCTTAGCATCAAATTCGCCCCGATCCCGAAACATCCATTTCGAAAAAACCGCGATCGTCGCGGTTACTTTTGCGGCCGGTTTGGGTAAGCTGATAGATATGACGAAAAAAGAAATACTGCTCGAACAATTCACGACCTGTTACGACGAAAACGGCTGGTTCGTCGCGCTCGACAACGCGCTCGCCAACCTGTCGGCGGCCGACGCCGCGTGGAAGACCGCCAATCTCGACAATTCGATCTGGGAGATCCTCGCGCATCTGAACTATTACAACCACGCTTATCTCGAGCGTTTCAAGGGCCGCGAGTTCGTTCATTCGATCGCGGCCAACGACGAGACCTTCGCCGGCGCGGAAACCGTCGCGGAAGAACGCTGGCAGGCGGAAATCGAAAAGTTCCGGGCGATTATGAACGAGTGGCGCGAGCTGCTCGAAAACGCGCCGGAAACGAAATTCGACGAGCCGGCTTCGCCGAAAAACCCGGACGGCTGGGCGACCGTGATCGCGCTCGTCAATACGCACAACGCGCATCACGGCGGGCAGATCGTCGTGATCCGCAAACTGCAGGGCAGCTGGGACGCCTCGAAAGGAGTTTCCTAGAAAGCCTCGCCGGCGGTTTTAGCGGCGCGCCGGAATTCAGCCGAAAGCGTTCGGGCAAATCGTCCCGGACGTTTTTTTTCCGGCGCTCATCGGGCTCGTGATCGCCTTTCCCGGCGTCTTTCCCGGCCGTCAGAAAAAAACATCCCGAGATCATCCGCGTCCATACGGCGGCGCGAAGAGTTTTATTAAAAACTGCGGTGCAGAACGCGAACGGCTTTCCGGAGACGCGCGACCATATCTTTTTCGGGCGGCGTGCCGTCGGGCAGAATGATGTTCGTGTTGAAGACGAGGATCGAGGCGGTCCGTTTCTGCGGGTTGAACTCGATGTAGCTGATAAAGCCGTTCTGATCGCCGCCGTGACCGTAATAGGTTTCGCCGTCGCGCTCGTCGATAAAGAAATTGAGCCCGACGCCGGTCGTAAAGCCGCCGTTGCCGTTGGCGTCGAGCGGCGCGGGAATCGTCTGCCGGAACATCTCTTCGAGCGACGCGCGTTTCAGGATCAGATCGTATGTTTCCTTTTTGCTTTCGTCGCCGACGAGAAAGTTCAGGTATTTGATCATATCCGGGAGCGGCGAATTCAGACCGCTGTTCGAGACCGTGATCCCCGAATCGGCGTCGAAGCGGCCGGTCGTGCGAACGCCGTTTTCGAGATAGTAGCTGTGCGAGCGGTATTTCAGCAGATGATACGGCGTCGCGTCGAAATAGCTGCGGTACATTTCGAGCGGCCGGAGAATGTTTTTATCGACGTAAACCTCGTAATCGTCGCCGGTCAGCCGCTCGATGATCTGCCCGAGGAAGACGATCCCGAGATTCGAGTAGCTGAAACGGCTTCCGGGTTTGAACAGGATCTCGGTAAACGGCAGCATCGCCTCGACCTGCGAATATTTGGTCGGCTCGAACGGCTCCCAATCCTTGCCTTTTTTATACGGGAACGTCGGATTGCGAAAACCGCCGCTGTGGTTCATCAGCATCCGGATCGTGATCGCGTCGATCTCGCCGAACGGATCGTGAACCTTGCGCAGCTCGGGCAGATATTTGACGACCGGGTCGTCGAGCTTCAAAAGCCCGCGGTCGCGCAATTGCATAATCGCGATGCCGGTAAACGGTTTGGTGTTCGACGCCCAGTGATAGATCGTGTTTTCCTCGACCGGCTGATTCTTTTCGAGATTCGCCGACCCGTAAAAATCCTCGAACTGAATCCGCCGATCCTTGAGAAAAACGAAGCTGCTCCCGACGATGCCGTTCTCTTTGAGTTCCTTTTCGTAATAAGTCTTAAACTCCTTAAACCTTTCGTCTTGATTCATCGTCTGTCCGTTCATCGATACAAAAAAAACCAGCCCGCAAAAAGCCGCCGCCAACATTTTCTTCATCATACCAATGTAGATTAAAAGAGTTTTGGATGTTATGCCAATTTCGGATTTCGGATCATTACTGTTAAAAGGATTGAATGAGTTTTGAATAATTAGGTTAATAGGACGCGGATGAACGCGGATTCAGCGGATTTTCGCGGATAACTTTAAAATAAATCCGCGTTCATCCGCGTCCTATTAAACGAACAAAAATCTGAATTGCCGATCTTTTTAACAGTAATGATTTCGGATTTCGGATTGCTCGTATTTAAGCCGTTCCGGCCGACCGGCGCAATTGTCTTCTTCCCAAACTTTTCCCGGCTTTTCTTTTCGACCGAAAACCATTCATAATAAATAAAAAATCCGAAATCCGAAATCCGAAATCCGAAATCGCTATGCTTCGCATTCTGCTCATCGAAAACCAGACGCTGACGCGCATCGGCATCCGGACGGTGCTCGCCGCGCAGAAGGACATCGAGCTCGCCGGCGAGGCCGCGACCGGCGGCGAGGGCTTCGGGCTTTTCCGCGCCCTGCGGCCCGACGTCACGATCCTCGGCCTGCGATTGCCGGATTCGTGCGCGATCGACACGCTCGACGATTATTTCGCCGCCGACCGGCGCGCGAAAATCTTAGTCTTGGCCGACACGGCCGGCGACGCCGAGATCGGCAAAGCATTGAAAAAAGGCGCGCTCGGCTTTATCTGCAAGGACGTCGAGCCGGCCGAGCTCGTCAAGGCGCTCCGCACGATCGCCGCCGGGAAAAAATATATTCCGAGCGACATCGCCGAAATCTTAAGCCAGAACTACGGCAGCGAGGAGCTGACCGCGACCGAAACGCGAATCTTGCGCGAGATCGTCGCCGGCAAATCGAACAAAGAAATCGCCTACGATCTCGACGTCTCGGAAAACACCGTCAAGACGCACGTCAAAAATATCTTCGAAAAGCTCAACGTTTCCGACCGCACCTCGGCCGCGACTGTGGCGATCCGCCGCGGGCTGGTGCGGATTCATTTATAAAAAAAATACGTGGCCGGCGGGAAACGATCTGTTATATTCGACATCAAAAGAATTAAACGCTCTTTCGATCGCCCGAAAATTTATGACGAAGCCAAAAATTCTCGCCCTTGTCGCCTTTCTCCTCGGCCCGCTCGCGCTCCACGCGCAAAACGCGAACGTCGCGGTGCCGAATTCGACGCCGGCCGTCCAAGCAACGCCCGAACCGATCAAAACGCGGCTCACCGGCCGCGTCATTTACGAAGACACCGGCAAACCCGTCCGGCGAGCGAAATTCGGTCTCTACCGGTTTGAAAAAAGGTCCTACGACGAAACCGGGATTCAATCGCTCGAAAGAGCGTTTTCCGCCGACGCCGTCACCAACGACGAAGGCGAATTCAATATCGAGGCGCTCGAACCCGGCGATTATTACCCGAAGATCGATGTTCCCGGCGTTCTGTCCTTCGAAAATTATTATTATCTGCTCAAACGCGACAACCGGATCAGGGTCGAAAAGCTCGACGAATTGTTTCAAAAGGTCACGATCGTCGCCGGCGCGGCCGAACAGCAGACGCTCGTCGTCGCCAAACGCGGCGGCGCGATCGACGGCCGCGTCGCCTACGCCGACGGCACGCCAGTTCCCGGAATCGAAGTAACGGCCCTGCAAGACGGCGAATACGGTTACGAAACAACCGCGAAAACGACGACGGACGATCGCGGCTATTATCGTTTGAACGGTTTGACGCCGGGCGAGTTCGTCATTCGGATCGTCGAGCCGTCGTATCAAAAAAGCTCTGCCGATTATTACAACTCATCGATCTCGCAAATCAAAACTTATTACGGCGACACGCCGGAGTTAAAAACGGCCAAACGTCTGACACTGGCCGCGGCCGAGGAAAAGAACGGGATCGACATCACGATTGCCGACCGCCGTACTTTCTCGATCGTCGGCCGAGTCGTCCAACGCGGTTCGAAAGATCCGGTCAAGGGGCTGCAAATCAAACTTGAAAACAAAGGCGACGATGATTTGAGTTACAAAAACAAGCCGTCTTATAACATAAAAATCGATCAGAACGGAGGCTTCAGAATCAATGATCTTCCGAAAGGCGAATACAAAATCACGACTGTGCAGGACTATATATACGGCCCTGAAAGATCAAAAACACAGCAGTATGCCGAAGCGAGCAGGGAAATCGTCATCGATGACAAAAATCTCGAAAACGTCGTCATCGAAGTGACGACAGCCGCCCGCATCTCGGGCGTGCTGACGTTCGACGACAAACGCGAGATCAAAAACGTTTCCTTCATTATTTTCGACGACGATAAGAAAATCAGCTCATTCACTTATTCCGAAGCCTCCGAATACCGGGAAGCGCGAAAAGACAAAACGAACGAATGGAAATTCATGTTCGACGACGTCGGTGAAGGAGAATTTTCCCCGTTTATCGCGTCGGAGAATTTTTATATCAAAAGCGCGACGATCGACGGCGAAGACTGGCTCGCCGCGCCGTTCGCGGTCCGTGAAAAAACGGAGATCACAAACGCCCGGATAGTTATCGGAACCGATGTCGGCGAGATCAAAGGAAAGGCCGAGCTTGCCGCCGAAACGAATACGGAAAGACTCCGCGTCGTCTTCGTTCCGATCGATCGAAAAGGCGCAATCAGCTTTCTGAAGGTCGTCAATGTTCAGGATAACCGCGAGTTTTCGCAAAAGCTCGCGCCGGGCGATTATTATGTTAGCGTCCATACGGAAGAAGAACTCGTCGCCGCCCGCAAGATCAAAATAAACGAATGGATGGCGCTCTTTTCGAAGGACGCCGAGCGCGTGACGGTCAAGCCGAAGGAAACGATTGAGGTGACGATCAAAAAATGATTCGAAACGCCGTCCGTATCACCCGAAAGTGTGAGAAAAAGCTCGCCGCAATTGATGATTACAAGCCGCGTTTTATCGGGTAAGATTGATCTATCGTTCGAATTAAACGAACCGAGGGAGATTCAAAACTATGATCAAAATCAGACGCAGCAGCGAACGCGGACACGCCGATTACGGCTGGCTCGACACGCATTACACGTTTTCGTTCAGCAATTATTACGACCCGCGCTTTATGGGTTTTCGCGATCTTCGCGTGATCAACGAGGATTTCATCGCGCCCGATCAGGGTTTTCCGACGCACGGCCACCGCGATATGGAGATCGTCACCTACGTGATGCGCGGCGAATTGTCGCATAAGGATTCGATGGGCAACGGCACGACGATCCGGCCGAACGAGGTGCAGCGAATGTCGGCCGGCACCGGCGTTCTGCACAGCGAATATTCGTCGCCGACCGAGGAAACGCATCTTCTGCAGATCTGGATTCTGCCCGAAGAGGAAAACCTGACGCCGGGTTACGAGCAGACGTATTTTCCGCCCGAAGAGAAAAAAGGCAAGCTCCGGCTCGTCGCCTCGCGCGGCGGGACGGACGGTTCGGTGACGATCCATCAGGACGTCGATCTTTACAGCTCGATCCTCGCCGAAGACGAAACCGTTTCCTTCGATCTGCGGGAAAACCGCCACGCGTGGATCCAGATCGTCAAAGGCCGTCTCGAAGTCAACGGCGAAACGCTCGAACCGGGCGACGGCGCGGCCGTCAGCGACGAAACGCGGCTCGAAATGCGCGCCCGCGCCGGCGAGACCGAATTCCTGCTTTTCGATTTGAACTGAGTTTTAACGCGACGGCGCGACGGCGCGAGGACGCAAAGCGATTTTCGGGCGAATTTCGTCGATGGAAAATTCCGACCGTTTCGGAAATCTTTTCATCGCGAAACAAAACCGAAAAAACTTTGCGTCCTCGCGTCTTCGCGCCTTCGCGTTAAAAAATTCCCCGCCCCTCAACGCGACGCGAACCCGCGATTCGTGGTAAAGTCGCTAGCAAACGATTTTGCGGAGAATGTAAATGAAGGAAATTTTTTCTTATGACGTGATGCCCTACCCGAGCAAGTTTTTCCTGCAGACGCATCCGGACCGGCTGGCGACGCTCGCGACTTTTTTCGGGATGACGCCGGCGCCGGTCGAAAGCTGCCGCGTGCTCGAGCTCGGCTGCGGCAACGGCAGCAACCTGATCTCGCACGCCTACAATCTGCCCGACGCGCGCTTTGTCGGCGTCGATCTCGCCGAAAATCACATCACCGACGCCAAACGCGCGGCCGCCGGGCTCGATTTGTCGAACGTCGAATTTTACCGGATGGACGTGACGGCGATGACGGCCGCCGAATTCGGGCGTTTCGATTACATCATCGCGCACGGGCTTTTTTCGTGGGTGCCGGATTTCGTCCGCGAACGCGTGCTCGAACTGTGCCGCGAAATGCTGAGCGACGCGGGCGTCGGCTATATCAGCTACAGCGCTTTTCCGGGCGCGCACCAGCGGCAGATGGTCCAGAAAATGCTCCGCTATCACGCGCGGCATTTCGACGAGCCGCTCGACAAGGTCGGCAAATCGATCTCGTTTCTCGCCTTTCTGGCCGAAAACGCGACCGAAAAGGAAGTCTACGCGCCGGTTCTGCAAAGCGAGCTCAAACGCCATTTCGAACACGACGCGGCCGACATTTTTCACGACGATCTGTCGGACGTCAACCGGGCGTTTTACTTTCACGAATTCGCCGCGCTGCTCGAAAAAAACAGGCTGCGGTATCTCGCCGAGGCCGAGCTTCACGCGATGGGCACCGGAAGTCTTTCGCCCGACGCGCGCGAATTCGTCGAATCGCTCGATTCGATCGTCGAGCGCGAACAGTATCTCGATTTCCTGCGCGGCCGGATCTTTCGCCAGACGCTTTTCTGCCGCGAGGAGGTCGCGTTAAATCATCAGCCGGAACCCGCCGTGATGCGCGAATTCAAACTCGCCTCGTCGGTCCGGCCGCAGTCGGCCGCGCCGGAGCTCGCCGCGCCGGCGCGGGAAAGATTCGTCGGGATGAAAGGCGTCGGGATCGAGATCGATCACCCGCTGACGAAGGCCGCGCTCGTCATTCTGGGCGAAAGCTGGGGCCGCACGATTCCGTTCCCGGAGCTCGTCGAAAGGGCGAAGGAAAGAATCGCCGGGCTCGGTTTCGAAACGGAAAACTGGGACGAACAGATTTACATCGCGAGCGCGATCCTGCTCCAGATCTGCCGCGGGACGAGTTTGATCGAGCTCCATCTTTTCCAGCCGGCGGCGGCCGCCGCGCTCGCCGAAAAACCGCGCGTCAACCGGCTCGCGCAATGGCAGCTGCCGCAGGCCGACAACGTGCTGACGCTGCTGAATCTCGACGTCCGCGTCGAGGACGAAGTCTCGCGTCATCTGCTCGAAATCTGCGACGGCACGCGCGGCAAAGACGAGCTGCTCGCCGGGATGCGCCGTTTTATCGAGGAAAGCGACGACGTCGACGACCGCGAAACGCTGCTCAAAGACCTGCCCGAATGGCTCGACGAAAGCCTCGCCCAGCTCGCCCGCCTCGGAATGTTTTCCTGAAAAACCGGAGCGCTGTCCACGCGACGGCGCTCCGGTTTCTTTCTCAAAACATTAGCTCTTGCGATGAGCCGATCGGCTTGATTTCGAGCAATCCGAAATCCGAAATCCGAAATCCGAAATCGACATCAATCCGGCGTCGCCGAAACGAAATCGAGATCGCCGATCTCGTCCGTGACGATCAGCGTCTGCGGCGCGAAGACGTAGCGGCGCGAGACGATCTGAATCGTGCAGGCTTCGCCCGCCGCGACGTCGTCGAAACGGTAATAACCGAACGTACCCGTGACGGCTTCGCGCATCCGGCCGGCGGAATCCGTGAGGATCACGCGCGCGTTGCGGATGCCGCTGCCGTTTTGCGTGAGGACGCGCCCGCCGACCGAAACACCGGCCGCCGTCGGAATCTGGAGCTCGACCGCGCCGAGATCCGAGCCGTCGCCGCCCGGCGCGTTGACGACGCCCGGCTGATCGGCGGGACGGGGCAGGCCCCGCTGATCGGTCGTGACGGGGGCGAGGAAATCCGGCGCTTTTCCGCCGAAGGCCGCGAACGGGAAGCTCGCCGCCGCGCCCGCGTCGATCGCCGGGCTGCCCGTGAGCAGCTTGACGGTCGGCGTCGGGCCGCCGTTGTTCGCGAGATTCGGCTGGTTCTGCGCGTTGAGCTCGAATTTCGGGTCGAGCGGCGCGGCCGCCGTGCCGAGCTGGTTCTGATTGGCGGCCGAAATTCCGGTCGCGGTGCCGGCGTTGCCGATCAGATTATAGGCCGAGGCCGGATCGAAATTGCCGAAAACGTCGGGCACGGCCGCGTTTTGCCGGTTGGCGGCGACGATCGTGTCGCGGAGCAAAACCGTTCCCTGGTTCATCACGCCGGACGCGCCGTTGGCGGCCGCGAGATTGTCGGTGACGGTCGAATTCGTAAGCGTCATCAAACCGCTCGTGTAGATGCCGCCGCCGTTAAGGAAACCGTTCGGCGCGCTGTTGCCGGCGATCGTCGAATTGACGATCGCGGCGTCGCCGGCCGTGTAAATCCCGCCGCCGTTGACGTTGACGCCGGTCGCGTCGTTGCCGGAAACGGTGCTCGCCGACATTTGCAGAGTGCTTCCCGCGTCGCCGCGCAGACCGCCGCCGAGACCGGCCGTGTGGTTGCCGGTGATGTTCATCGCGGTCAGCGTCAGATCGGCGTCGGTGTAGTAAATGCCGCCCGCGCCGCTCGTGCCGCCGGTGACGTTGCCGCCCGAGACGGTCATCCCGTTGAGCGTCACCGTGTGATTGCCGGCGGCGATCAGAAAGACGCGGCTCGTCGGCGAAGCGGCGGCCGTGTTGCGGACCGTCAGCAGGTTCGCGCCCGGGCCGTTGATCGTCAGATCCTTGTCGATCGTGATCTGGCCGCTCGAAAGCGAGATCGTCTGCGGAGATTGAAAGGACGGAGAAAATTGAATCACGCCGCCGTCACAGACGTTCTGAACGGTCTGGCGCAGACTGCCGAAACCGCTGTCGCCGGTGGTCGAAACGAAAAATATCGCGCCGCAGACCGTGTGCGTTTCGCCCGCCGACGTGCTGCCCAGAAAATTCGCGTCGCCCGCGTAGACGGCCGTCAGCGTCCGGCTGCCGTAGGACGAAAACGAGAGCGTGCACTGACCGGCAGCGACCGTCGCCGTGCACGAAACGGTGCCGTCGGAAACGGTCACATTGCCGGTCGGCGTCCCGCTGCCCGGCACGGCGGGCGCGACCGTGAAGCTGACCGTGACGTTCTGCAAAAGCGACGACGGATCGGGCGCGTCCGAAGCGATCGTCGTCACGGACGCGAATTTATTGACCGTCAGCGCGGCCGTCTGCGTTTCGTTGTCGACGGTCGCGGCGGCGCTCGCCGCGCCGGCCGAGGTCCCGGTAAAAGTCGCGGTCGCCGTGCCGTTCGACTGGATCGCCGGCTGCGCGTTCGAGATCGTCCCGCGGACCGCGTTGTTGAACGCGACCGGCAGCCCGACGAGCTGCGAGACGTTCGCCGCCGTCAGCGCGCCGCCGTTCGAATCGGTCAGAAAGCTCGCCGTCAGCGTCGACGTCTGACCGATGCCGATCGTGTTCGGCGCGGCGCTGTGTGTCAGGACGATGCGCGGCGCGGTCGTCACGCCGGCGGCCGCGTCGCCCGCCGAATCGCAGCCCGGATTGCCGGGGCCCTCGTTGCAGCCCCACCAGTTTTCGGTCGCGTCGATCGCGCTGCCGGCGACGGCCCGCGAATAGATTCCGCTGCCGCCGCCGGCCGCCGTGTTGCCGACGATCCGGTTGTATTTGACGGTCAGCGCCTCGTTGCCGTTATACCCGATCGCGCCGCCGCGGCTCGACCGGCCGCTGCCGTCGGTGCCGTCGGCGCGGTTATTGACGAAGGTATTGTTGGTGATGTTGACGGTGTGCGGAACGGTCGCGTTGAGATCGACCTCGATCGCGCCGCCGGCCGGGTAATCCTGAAAAACCGCCTTCGCGCTGTTGCCGTCGAAGAGCGAATCGGTGACGGTCAGGATCGACTGCCGGGTGGCGGCGGCGAAATAGATCGCGCCGCCGTAGCCCCAGACCGGGTTCGCCGGATTGCCCGCCGAGTTGTTGCGAAAGACGCAGTTGTCGACGGCGAGCGTGCCGCCGCCGCTGTAATTGATCGCGCCGCCCTCGGCGTTGTCGGAAAGCGAGACGGCGTTGCCGTCGAAGATGCAGTCGGTCAGGTTGAGCGCGTTGCCCGGGCCGCCGGCGTAGATTCCGCCGCCGCCGCCGTTGCCGGCCGTGTCGCGGCCGTCGCGGATCGTCACTTTCGAGATGCTGACGACGACGTTCGAGGCGAGTCCCGGGTTGATGTCGAAAACGCGGCGGTCGGCGCGCGTCTGCCGGATGACGGTCGTCGCCGCGCCCGCTCCGACGATCGTCGTGCTGAGGTTGGCGGCTCCGCCGACGACGAGCTCGTCGATCGTCAGGCTGTAAGTCCCGGCCGGCACGCTGACCGTCGTCCCGGAATGAGTGTCGGCATAGGCGAGCGCGCCGCGTAAGCTGCAGTCGTTCGCCGCCGCGCTGCAGACCGCGGCGGCCGCGGCCGCCGTGTCGTCCGTCCGGTCGACCGTGATCGTCGCGGCCCGCCCGACCGCCGCGCCGAGGAGCGCGATGATCGTCCAGAAACCGAAAAGTAAAAGGCTGCGCGTGATAATCGTCATTCGTTTCATAAGGCACCTAAAAAATTGTTCGGGCGGCCGGAGCCCGTCGTTCGACGACCTGGCCGCCCGGTTGTCAACTGTGCGCCGGGAAGATTCCCGCGACGCAGATCAAATAGCTCAGGCTCAGATACGGCGGCATATTGTTGTGCGGCGCGCCGCTGCCGGTTTCGTCGAGCGCGGCCGCGTTCATCGGCGTTTCCGCCGCCGAGTTCGCATAAAACGGAACGAGCTCGCGGTTGTCGGCCGCCGCGCCCCAGACGGCGTTCGTCGGGTCGCTGACCGAATCGGTGTTCGTGTTGGCGTGCGCGACGTGAATATGCTTCGGCAGCTCGTCGACCGTCAGCGCGACCGCCGCCGAGCCGCCCGTCGCGCCGAACGGACGGTTCGTCAGCCCGGGACCGGGGCCCGCGCAGAGCGGCGCCCGGTCGCGCAGATCCGGGAGCGCGAAGGTGTTTTCCCCGTTGCCGCCGAAGACGCTCCGGAGCACTGAGTAAAGCGCCGTATGCTGCGCGATTAATAAAACGCGGCCGTCGCAGGGCAGCCAGTTTTTCCAGGTGTCGGGCACGCCGCTGCCGGCGTAGAGGACGATCTCGCCGATCGTGCCCTCGCGGTCGTCGGTGCCGTTGAGACAGACGCCGAAATTGAGCGGCAGAAACGGCGAAAGGTTTTCGTGCGGCTGGCTGTTGCCGGTTTTACTGACGGCCGATTCGGCCATTTTGACGTCCGCCGTCGGCGCGTAATGGCCGTCGGCCTTGCTCGCCCAGAAATTTCCGCTCGCCAGTCCCTGATCGGCGAGCGTCGTCACGCCGACGGCCTGATGCGTGTGCGCGGCGAGCTCCGCTTCGGTCAGCGTGTGGTTCTCTTCGCCGCCCGCCTGACCGTAGGCAAATTCCGCCCCGGACTCAATCGCGACGCGGCCGCGCAGGTCGGGCAGCGCGAACGTGCTGCCGCTGCCGCCGAAAGTCGTTTTGAGCACCGAGTAAAGCGCCGGGTAACCGGCCGCGACCAGTAGCTGACCGTTGCACAATGCCCAGCCGGCGGGCACGTAACCGCCTGCGAAAACCGAGATTTCGCCGGTCATTCCGTTGATTGCCATAATTTTTTCTCCTCCAGAATTCGCGGCCGGAGGCTTCGTTTCCGGCCCGTTTTTGTTAACCGCGCGGCGGCACCGTGCCGTTCACGCAGATGATGAAATCGAGCGCCAGAAACGGGAGCATATTGTCGTGCGGCGCGTTGCCGCCCGTGCCGCCGATCGCCTGCAGGCTCATCACCGTGTCGCCGGTTTCGCTGCCCGCGATGAACTGCGGGATCTTCGAATTGCCCGCCCAGAAAGCGTTGGTCGGCTCGCTCGTGAGACCGCCCGCGGCCGTCTCGTTAAACGCGTTGGCCGCGTGCGTGTGCGCCGGGATCGTGGTGCTCGTCAGCGTGACCGTCTCGATGCCGCCCATCTCTCCGAGCGGGTAACGATCGCCGACGTGAATCGCGACGCGGCTCCGCAGATCCGGGAGCGCAAAGCTGCTGACGCCGTTGCCGCCGTAAGTGTCGCCAAGCAAGTCGAAAAGCGACTCGTTGCCGGCGACCGGCAGAATGCTGCCGTCGCAGAAACGCCAGCCCTTGGGGGCGAAATTGCCCGCAAAAATCTTGATTTCCCCTAAAAAGCTCTCTTCCATTCGTGTTTTTCTCCTGTTTAATGTTTTAAGTCTGGCTCTCGATAAACCGCCGCAGCTCGGTCAGATCGTCCTTGACGAAGAAGGCGCGCGCGCCGGCCTGACGGCTGGCCGCACGCAGTTCGTCGTCGTCGTAATTGGTGACGATGCAGACTTTCGCCTGCGGGTCGGCGGCGACGATCGCGCGCGTCGCCGCGATGCCGTCCGTGCGCGGCATCGCGAGATCCATCAGCACCCAGTCGGGCCGAAAATCGATAAACGTTTCGAGCGCCTCCGCGCCGTCGCCGCATTCGCGAAATTCCGGAGCGAATCTTCGCAGGTTAAGCTTGATGCTCGCGCGCATTTCCGCATTGTCGTCCACGATCAAAAACTTCATCATTCTCCCCGCCGAACCGGCCGCCCGTCGCCGCCCCAAGCGGCCCGGAAAGCGATCGGCAACCCGATACGATCTCGATGATGAAAGTGTAAAAAGAATCGGATTCAGGGTAAATAGAGGCCGCCGCACGATTTCGCCGTGTGGTAATACACTTTTTTACGTGTGGAAACAAACGGATTTGGGATTTCGGATTTCGGATTTCGGATTGGTCCGAAGTCGAAATCAACGTTTATCTCGAACGGGAAATGTCGAGTTAAAGGCAGAAAGCCGCACACTCGAGCAATCCGAAATCCGAAATCCGAAATCCGAAATCAAAATAATCCGAAATCCGAAATCACAATGTTTTTTTGTTTTGGAGGGCGAATTTGAGCAGGGCGTTGTTGCCGCTGATGCCGAGTTTCTGGCAGATGTTGGTGCGGTGGTTTTCGATCGTGCGGTAGTGGACGAAGAGCTCGGCGGCGATTTCCTTGCTCGATTTGTAGTCGGCGACCATTCGCAGGATCTGGAGCTCGGTCGGCGTCAGGGTTTTGAGCGCCGGCAGCGCGGCGGACTGTTCCTGCGCGCCGCGGCGCCGGTCGAGCAGGTAGCCGGCGAGCGACGGCGTGACGTGAAATTCGCCGCGGCTGACCGCCTTGATCCCTTTGACGATGTCGCGGACGGCGCTGTCCTTGAGCAGATAGCCCTTGACGCCGAGGTCCATCGCGGCCAGAAAAATATCGTCGTCGCTGTGCATCGTCAGAAAGATGACGGCGGTTTCGAGCCGTTTTTTCCGCAGCTCGCGGACGATCGTGAAGCCGTCCATGGCGGGCATATCGATGTCGAGCACGGCGACGTCGGGCCGCAGTTTTTCGAGCAGCGCGAGCGCCTCCGCGCCGTCGCCCGCCTCGGCGACGATCTGCAGATCGGCGTCCGTCTCGATCATCATCCGGAGCCCGTCGCGGACGATCGGATGATCGTCCGCGAGCAGAATTTTTATCGGAAAAACCATAGCGATTGCGGATTTCGGATTTCGGATTTCGGATTGCTCGAATGTGCGGCTTTCTGCCTTTAACTCGACATTTCCCGTTCGAGATAAACGTTGATTTCGGATTTCGGACCAATCCGAAATCCGCAATCCGAAATCCTAAATCCAAATCAGCTTATTATTATATCGATTTTCGTGCCTTTGCCAATTTTCGATTCGATCGTGTGGGTGCCGCCGAGCATTCGGACGCGTTCGGTCAGGCTGAGCAGGCCGAAACCGCCGCCGTTCGCGTTTCGTTTGAGCGGCGCGGCCGCGTCGAATCCTTTGCCGTCATCGGCGATCGTGATCCGCACAAAATTTTCCCCGCGCTCGACCGCGACCTCGATTTTGCGCGCGCCGGCGTGCTTGAGAATGTTGCTCAGGCTTTCCTGCACGATCCGGTAAATGCTCATCTCGTCCTTCGGCTGAAAAAGGCCGTCGAGGTCGTCGATCCGCTCGACGACCTCGAGTTTATTGGCTTCGGCGGTTTTGACGACGAGCGAGCGCAGCGCCTTCGTCAGACCGAGCCGGTCGAGCAGATACGGCCGCAGGTTGTAGGCGATCTCGCGGACCTCGCCGATCGCCTGGCCGGTCTGCTCGGTGATGATCCCGAACTGTTCCTCGGCGAGCGCCGCGTCGCCCGGTTCTTCGCCGGCGAGAATCGCGCGGTTGCGGATCATCGCGAGCGTCTGGCCGAGCCCGTCGTGGAGCTCGGCGGCGATTCGCTTGCGCTCGCGCTCCTGCGACTCGATGAGCTGTTCGGCAAACATCGTGCGCGCCTCGTTGATCTTTTTGAGCTGCGCGACGCGGGCCGCGTAAACGAGCCAGACGACCGCCGCGACGGCGAGCGCGGCGAGCGCGGAAAACCACCACGTCTGGTAAAAATGCGGCCGGACGATCACCCGGACGGTCGCGCCCGCGTCGTTCCAGACGCCGTCGCGGTTGGCGGCGATCACCCGAAACGTGTATTCGCCGGCCGGCAGATAACTGTAGTACGCGCTTCGCTGGGTGCCCGCCTCGAACCAGTTTTCGTCGAGGCCTTCGAGCCGGTAGCGGAATTTGACGAGCGGCGAATTGATAAAGCTGAGGCCGGTGTAATTGATCTGGAGATTGCTCTGGCCGGGCTCGATCACGATCCGGTCGCCGTAGTTTTCGGCCTCTTTGCGGTCGATGAGAATCTCTTCGAGGTGAACGGCCGGCGGCAGCGGGTTCGTCGAAACGTTTTGCGGATCGATCACCGCGACGCCGCGCAGCGTCGGAAACCAGAGCTCGCCGTTCGCGCGGCGGATGCCGGCCGGCTGCTTGCCGCCGTTGCCCTCGCTGCTCAGCAGCCCGTCTTTTTTCGTGTAGGCGATGCTCGTCAGATAATTCGTCCGGCCGTCGGCGAAATCGTTGAGATTCTGCTTCGAGACGCGGTAGATGCCCTGATTCGAATTCATCCAGAGCCAGCCGTTGTCGTCTTCGAGAATGCAGAAGACATTGTTGCTGAACATCCCGTTTTCGATCCGGAAGCTGCTCAGTTTTCCGTCTTTGAGGCGCGACAGACCGCTGTCGTAAGTGCCGATCCAGAGCGTCCCGTCCGGCTCTTCGTAAAGGCTCCGGACGTAGTTTCCGGCGAGGCCGTCGGCCGCCGTGTAGCGGCCGGCGACGCGCGGCGCGGCGTCTTCGCCGGCGAGCTCGACGAACGCGAGGCCGCCGGTCGTCCCGACCCAGAAACCGTTCCGCCCGCGGGCCGGGATCATACTCGTCACGGCCTCGCCGGAAAACCCGTCGAGCTGCTCGAAATATTCCAGCTTCCCGTCGCGATACCGGGCCAGACCGAGATTCGTGCCGAACCAGACGGTTCCGGCGGCGTCTTCCTGCGCGACGAAAAAGCCCTTGAAATCATAGTCCCGATCGATTGGCAAACTGGTGAAACGACCGTTCTCGAGATAAAACAGGCTCCCGTTGCCGACCCAGATCCGGCGCCCGGAATCCTCGAACAGGCAGGTCGGCAGTCCCATTCCGCCCGGCAGGTCGTACACCGAAAACTTTCCGTCCGGCGCGTATTTGACGAGACTTCGCTCCCAGACGCCGAGGAAAACGCTGCGGTCGCGGGTTTCGACGACCGGATAGACGTTTTCGTCGGGCGTCCGCCAATCGGTTTTCGAAAAGACCTTGACCTCCTGCGGCGTGACGTGGACGAGGCCGCTGCGGTCGGTGCCGAGCCAGAGGCCTTTTTCGGAATCGATCAGCATCGAGAGAATGACCGTGTCGGGAGCGATCTCGGGAATCGTCGACCGATGCACCGCGGCCGGATCGATCCGGCCGGCGGTAAAGTCTTTGGCGTCGATCCGGTAAAGCTCGTTCCGGACGGCGATCCAGAAATCGCCCCGCGCGTCTTCCCGGAAACGGTAGATATATGGCAGATCGATCGGAAAACTCTGCCGGCGGCCCGCTTCGAGCCGGTTCAGCCGCCCGTCGGCGTCGCGTGTCCAGATCTTTCCGAAACGGTCCTCGTAAAACCAGCCCGGAATAAAGCCCGGCTGGTCGTAGAGATCGTAATTTTCGATCCGGTCGCCGAGCACGCGGCGCAGATGACCGTCCGGGTCGGCGATCCAGAAACCGCCTTTCGAATCAACATAGGAAATCGAAGTGCCGGGTTTGGCCGAAGCAATTGCGAACGGCTCGAAACGACCGTCGCGAAACCGCACGAACCCGGTCGCCGTCCCGACGACCAGATTGCCGTCAAGATCGGCGAAAATGCCCATATTGATGACGAGCGGCACGCCCGGTTCGCGCTCGGCGACCGCGAACCGGCCGTCCTCGTATTTGACGACCATATTCGATTCGGTCTGAAACCAGAGCCGGCCGGCGCGGTCTTCGAGCGCGTTGTTGTAGCGGTTGGTCGGCAGCGCCGGCGTGTTGGCGCGGTTGAAGACCTTGAACCGGACGCCGTCAAAACGGACGATGCCGTCGTTGGTCGAAAACCAGATATAGCGGTCGCGCGACTGCAAAAGGCCGTTGACCGTGTTCTGCGGCAGCCCGTCGTCGGTCGTCCAGACGTCGAACCGGTAATTCTGCGCCGCCGCCCGGACCATCAGAAGGCTCAGGCAGACGCCGCACATCACAATCAATCTCGACCGGAAATCTGTTCGGGGCATCTCGATAAAGACTTTTTTTCGCGATTTGAATGAAACGAAAAAGATTATACCAGTTTTACCCGATTCGCCGAACGCCGGCGGCGGCGGGTTTGTATGCTGGCCGACAGACGCCGGCCGCGCGCCGGTTTAATCTGAACAATAAACTATTTCCGAATGACCGGACTTTTCAAAAACCTTAATCCTCGACGACGACGGCGCGGCCGATTTCACCGGGACGATCGACGAAGACTGCAACCGACGCGCAATGTAACGAATTAAAACAATCGAACAAGGGGGGAATTTATGGAAAGCACGAAAACGCAAACTACTACGAAAGCCGTCGCTTACGGCAACAATCACTCGTTTACCTCGCTCGGGCCGCTCGAGATCGAACGGCGTGTGCCGGGCGCAAAAGACGTCGCGATCGAGGTTCTTTACTGCGGCGTCTGCCACTCGGATCTGCACCAGGCGAGCAACGACTGGGGCAACACGGTTTACCCGTGCGTGCCCGGCGACGAGATCGTCGGGCGCGTAACGGTGGTCGGCGCAGACGTCACGAAATTCGCGCCGGGCGAAACGGTCGCCGTCGGCACGATGGTCGATTCGTGCCGCCAGTGCGAAGCCTGCCGGCAGGGCCTCGAGCAGTACTGCGAAGGCCCGAAGGGCGCGACGCAGACCTACAACGGGCCGTTCAAACCGGACGGCACGAACACGTTCGGCGGCTATTCCGAGAAGATCGTCGTCGACGAGCATTTCGTCTTCAAGATTCCCGACGGCCTCGACGTCCGGCGCGTCGCGCCGCTGCTGTGCGCCGGTCTGACGACCTATTCGCCGCTCCGTCACTGGCAGATCGGCCCCGGCCAGAAGGTCGGCGTGATCGGTCTCGGCGGTCTCGGACATATGGGCGTCAAGCTCGCCGTCGCGCTCGGTGCGGACGTGACCGTTTTCAGCCGGTCGGCCGCCAAAGAGGCGGACGCGAAACGGTTCGGCGCGGCCGATTTCGTTTTGTGGAACGATCCCGAAGCGCTCGCCGCGCTCGAATCGAGCTACGATTTCCTGCTCGACACGATTCCCTACGAGCACGATCTGAACCCGTTCGTCAGGCTTTTGCGGCGCGACGGCACGCTGACGGTCGTCGGGTTGCTGCTGCCGTTTTCGGACGCGACGAACAACATGGAAGTCGCCTTTCACCGCCGCAATCTTTCGGGCTCGCTCGTCGGCGGCGTCCCGGAAACCGAGGAGCTTTTAAAGTTCTGCGCCGAAAACGACATTCTGCCGGAAGTCGAGATGATCTCGATCGAGGACGTCAACGACGCGCACCAGCGAATGAAAAACGGCGAAGTCCGCTACCGCTACGTGATCGACGTCGCCGCCACGATGCCGGCCGAAGCCTGAATCAAACAAACGCGCCGCCCGAAATAACTCGGGCGGCGCTGATATTTTGCTTAAATACGGAATTTCAAAGCGGCAAAAAGTCTTTGATCGCGTCGGCCGGCGTAAGATAAATCCGCGTGCCGTTTTCCGGCTGTTCGGAAAAAATGAATTTTACGCGATCGGCCTTCAGTCTTCCGTTTCCGGTCAGATAATCCAAAATTCCGGCCGCCCGTTTTTTCGCCGCCGGCAGGCCTGCTTTTTTCGTGTAACGAATCATAAAAAGCGCTGCCGAAGCGGGCTGTTCGTTGAGTGCCGCCGCGACCGCCGAAAGCCGCGCTTTCTCTTCCCGCCAGCCGATCGGGCCGTATTCGTCGAGCATCAACGGAAGTCCGCAGCCGCGCGCCACTTCCCCGGTTTCCGAACCGGTTTTCGGGCAATTTTCCGCCAATCCGCCGATCTCGACCGTCGCGGTGATTTTCGGTCGTCCAGTCCGGTCGTATCGACCTCGATCACCGGCGTTCCCTGTCCCGACACGATCGTTCCGGCGGAAACCGTCCAGCGGTAGGAGATATTTTTCGCAGCCGTCGAACCGATATTCACGGAAAACATCATACTTTCTCCGGGCCGAACGACGCCGCCGCCCGAAACCGAAACGACCGGACACGCCGCATCGGGCGAAGTCTGCGCCGGCGCGTTAACGACGAAAATCAAAGCAGCGAAAAAAATCAGCGGCAATCCCTTCATTCTCTTTCAATCGACTCAAACCCGCCCATTCTCCCGACAAAAAGCAAATCCGAAATCCGAAATCCGAAATCCGAAATCCAAATCACTGCGGATTGACGATCAGTTTGCGTTTGGCGAGCACGTCGAGGCCCGAGCGGCGCGAGGTGATTTCGATATTGCGTTCCTCGGTCACGCGGACGTCGGCGAGCGGGCGTTTCGGGATGTAGGTGACGACGTAGTTGGCGTCGATGTTTTTCGTGATGAAGCCCGCCCGCTCGATCATTTCCTGACGCGAATCGGGCAGCACGAGCAGGCCGTTCGTGTCCTCGGCGAGCTTGGTCAGCGCCTTTTCGCTTTTCGCGAGATTTTCGCCGCGCTCGCGGATCTTGCGGATCATCTCGCGGTCGAGATTGATCGTCATCACCGGATAAGTGCGCGTCTGCCCCTGAACCGGAATGTCGGCGCCCGGCGGCAGCTCTTTTTTCTGCGTGCCGCCGCCGTTGACCGAACGGATCCGCTGGCCGACGACCGTCTGCTCCATCTTCGTGTAGCTTAAAATATGGACGTTGATGTCGGTCGCGAGCAGCTTTTTGATCGCCTTGCCGCGCGCCGTCTCGTCGCTCGTGCTGTCGAGGCCGTCGGTGATCAGGACCAGATGGCGGTTTTCGAGCTTCGATTTATCGAAAAAATCGACCGCCAGACCGAGCGCGTCGACGAAGCGCGAGCGCCGGCCGAATTTGAGATTCTTGTCGAGCGCCGTTATCAACTGGTCCTTGTCGTTCGTCCATTCGACGAGGATCCGCGCCTCGTCGTTGTATTCGAGAATCGCGATCGTGTCGTCCGGGCGGAGGCTTTTGACGAGCGCCTTGGCGGCGTCGCGCGTGGTTTTGAAATCCTTCGCCTGCCGGTCTTCGCCGCCCGTGTCGAGCACGATCAGGACGCTCGCCGGCAGCCGCCGGACGCTCGCCGGCTGGTGCAGCACGCCGTCCTCGTTGATCACGAGATCGTCCTTCCCGACGCCCGCGAAAAATTCGCCCGAACGGTCGAACGCCGACACGTTGAGCTTGATCTCCTCGGTCGCGACCCGTTCCGTATCGTCGTCCGACGCGCGCGGACGCGGCGTCGTGCGCCCCGACTGCGCGCCCGCGAAACCCGCGAAAACGCCGGTCAAAAGAACCAATTGCAGAAAGAATCTAACTGACGGCCACCCCATAAAACATCTCAAACCCCTTCGATTTTATTTTATGATGCCGCCAGTCCCGGAAAATATGCTTTATCGATTTCGGATTTCGGATTTCGGATTTCGGATTTGTCCGTAATCGGAAGCTGCCGTCCTCCCTTTCTCCCTTTCTCCCTTTCTCCCTTTCTCCCCTTCTTCTTCTAACTCTCCACTCTCCACTCTCCACTCTCCACTCATAATTTCGGATGCTTATCGGTGAAGGCGACGAGATTTTTGGCGTAATCGGCGAAGTTCGGGCAGGCGACGCCGTGGGCTTTTAGCAGCTCTTCGGAAATCGCCGTGTCATAGGTCTGAACGAGAAAAAAATACGGCACGCCTTCGTGCGGGAGGCCGGTGATCGCGGGCGAAAACGGCAGACCGAGCGAAAACTCGATGAGCGCGGCGGGCGGCGTGACGACCGATTTTTTGCCGGTGATCGCGACGGCGATCGCGTCGCAGATTTCCGCCGTCGAGAGCGGCCGCGGATCGGCGAGCGCGATCGTCTTGCCGGTTGCCTTTTCGTCGCGGGCGAGCGCGGCGATGCCTTCGACGACGAAATCGACCGGCACCAGATTGAGCCGCACTTTTTTGTTGCCGACGTTGACGAGCCGCAGCAGCGACGGGAATTTTTTGAGATAGAAGATGACCGAGTAGATGCCGTCGTATTTCGCCGTTTCGCCGGTCACCGAATCGCCGACCACGACCGACGGCCGGAAGATCGTCACGGGCAGCTCGGCTTTGAGCTTTTCGACCTCCATTTCGGCGAGATATTTCGTTTCCTCGTAATAGTTGCGAAAACCGGCCGTGTGTTCGAGCTCGTTTTCGAGAATCTCGCCGGTGCGGCGGCCGGCGACGTAGCAGGTCGAGATATAGTTATAGCGCCGCAGCGCCGGCATTTTCCGGACGAGCTCGTTGACGTTTTTGGTGCCGTCGACGTTGACGCGAAACGCCGGTTCCTTTTTGACGCCGAGATCGTAGATCGCCGCGAGATGATAAACATCGGTCGTTTCGGCGAGCACCGTTTCGAGGTCCTCGTCCGAGATGCCGAGATTTTCGAGCGTGATGTCGCCCTCGATCAGCGCGAAGTTTTCGAGCGGCACGCCGGTGTCGGCGGCGAGCTTTTCGAGATCGTGCCGGGCTTTATCGACAAACGCCTTCTGCACGAGCAGGAAAAACTGCGTGTTGCGGTCGGCCAGACGCGCGACCAGACGCCCGGCGATGAAGCCGGGAAAACCCGTCAGAAATACTGTTTCGTTAAAGCCCATAGCAAGGTGATTATAACTGAATGACGGTTCATTTTGAAGTCGTGAATGAGCGTTCATTCATTTTTCTGACCGGTTTTGGCTAAGTTTTTGAAAAAACAAGGGTTTTAAAACTTTTACAAAACTATGCACTTTGTGCTAAGGTTTGGGAAACCGCGAAGTTTCGTTTTTCATCAAAAAGGTATGGAAGCTGCGGAAATGACGGCAAAGAAAAAGGAAAAAACCGAGCCCGCGACGGCCGCCACGGCCGCTGAAAAGTTCGACGAGCTGCGGGCGGCGATCTGGTCGGTGATCTCGTTCGAAAAACGCGAGGCCTCCGGTCTGACCTACGTCGATGCCGAACAAAGACTTAAAGAACTCGAACGGGCCGGCATCTCCGGCCTCTGCATCGTGACCGACGAAGCCGCCGGAAGAATCAATTGATTTCGGATTTCGGATTTCGGATTTCGGATTGGTTCGCGGCCGGCGATCTTTGCTGCGCTTCGGGGTTAAGGTGTTGAAAAAGATTGATTTAGATGTGAGAAAGCACTTTCCTGAACTTCCCAAACTTCCTGAACTTCCTGAACTTCCCAAACTTCCTAAACTTCCTAAACTTAAAACTCAAGAATGACTTTGCCGAAGCTGGCGTTGGATTCGAGATATTCGTGGGCTTTGTGGGCGTCCGCGGCTTTGAAGACCCGGTCGACGTTCGGTTTGAGACGGCCGGCGGCGAGCAGCGGGACGACTTCTTCGGCGAATTTGCGCGTCGCGGCGGCTTTTTCCGGCGTCGGGCGCGAGCGCAGGACCGTCCCGACGATCGTCAGACGTTTGGCCATCACCGGCCCGAAATTGAGCTCGGCCTTCGCGCCGCCCGGCGTCCCGACCAGAATCAGCCGGCCTTTGACGTTGAGGCTCTCGATGTTCGCCGGAAAATTCGCCGCGCCGACCAGATCGAGAATCACGTCGACGCCGCGGCCGTCGTTTTTCTCTTTGATCGCGGCCGCGAGGTTCGCGTCCCCGCCGGCCAGAATGCCGGCGTCGAGCCCGAATTTCGCGGCTTCGGCGAGCTTGTCGGCGGTCCGCGAAGTCCCGAGCACGCGGACGCCGCGCGCTTTGGCGAGCTGGAGCGCGGCGAGGCCGACGCCCGAACCGGCGGCGTGAATCAGGAGCGTTTCGGTCGCGGCGAGCCGCCCGAGCGTGAAAATCGCGTCGTGCGCCGTGATAAACGCCTCGGGAATCGCGGCCGCCTCGATAAAGTCCAGATTTTCCGGAATCCGCGCGAGCAGCGACGCATCGGTCAGCAGCAATTCGGCCTGCGCGCCGCCCGCCGTGATCCCGAAAACGCGGTCGCCCGTCTTAAAATCCTCGACCTCGTCGCCGACCGCCGCGACCTCGCCCGCAAATTCGAGCCCCAAAATGCGCTCGGGATAACCCGGCGGCGCCGGATAAAGACCGCGCCGCTGCAAAAGATCGGCGCGGTTCAGGGCCGCCGCTTTGACGCGCACCAGCACCTCGGTTCCGGCCGGCCGCGGCGGATCGTCGACCGCGCGAAACTCGAGATTTTCCGGTCCGCCGAATTCGTTGACGTAAACTGCTTTCATAAAAAAAACGGCCGCCGACAAACGTCGATTCCGCGGTTCGAAACAAATCCCAATCCCGTGAAATCCGCGCTTGTCGGCGGCAAATAACTGCGATCAAACCTATTGTTTCGCCGAGCGTTTCGCCAGATTCATCAGATCTTCCGGCATCCATTTATTGAGATTCTTCTCGTTCGCGCCGGCGATTCCCGTCTGGCGGTTGCGCCATTCCTTCGCGGGATCGTCCTCGCGGCCCGACTGTTTCGGATAATTTTCGACCTGTTCGAGGCTGATCATAATGCCGTGCGCGATCTCGGCCCAGTCTTCGGTCTGAATGCCGCGCAGCACGACCGGCAGCCCGGCCGTCCAGTCTTCCTCGGGCGTGATGTTGTCGTATTCGGGAATCGTCAGCTGCGCGACCGACGGAAACGGCTTTCCGGAAAATTCGCTGACGAGCTGCGATTTGACGCTTTTGACATCGGCGCTCGGGTTCGCTTTTCTGATTTCGAGGGCGCGGCGGAAAATGTCGGAAACGGTTACTTGATTACTCATATAATTTCGGTTAAAAATAATGCTGCCTGAATTATAAACCATATTTTTTCCATATTAAACCTTACTTTGCCGGAAATTTCCGGAAACTTGCGGATATTTATAATTTATGCAATAATGTATCATCTGTGAAACAGAGATAATTTATGAAGCTCGTCTGCCAAACCAAACTTCAGTTTCGCGAAGGAAATTCCGACAAGGTTTACGAAGTTGATTTGTGCGAAAGCGGGTCGCAGTACGTCGTCAATTTCCGCTACGGCCGGAGCGGCGCGGAATTGAAGGAAGGCACGAAAACCGTCGCGCCGGTGACGCTCGCCGAGGCGCAGAAAATCTTCCAGAAACTGGTCGACGAAAAAACGCGGAAAGGCTATCACGCGGTCGGCGCGAGCCGCCCGGCGACGGCCGAAAAGCCGGAGTCGGACACGGCCCCGGATCATCCCGAAGAAGCCCGCCGGAACGCGATTCTGGCCGGTCTGCGCGACGCGAAGGCCCGCAGCAACCCGCGGATCGAGCGGCTCGTCTGGCGCGCCGGCGAGCTGAAAATCATGGAGGCCGCGCCGGAAATCGTCAAACTGATCGGCACCGCCAAAGAGCTGCGCGATTACTGCTGTGCGTGGAGCCTCGGCTTCTGCGGCGGCGAGGCGGCGCTTCCCGCGCTCGAAAAGCTCGCCGGCCACAAGGCCGAATTCGTCGCCCGGATCGCGCGCGAAGCGCTGTTGAAAACGGGCGGCGAGGAAAAACGCCGCGAGCTGCGCGAAAAGGCGCTGGCCGAGCTGCCCGAAACTCTGCGAACGCTCGCGAAATCCGGCACGCCCGAGAGCTTCGAGGCCGCGCTCCGCGCCGAGCTTCAAAAACCGGCGCGCGGCGCGCTGACCGTTTTAAGCCGGCTCTACGAAGCCGAAAACGCCGTCATCCGGCCGGCGCTGCTCGCCCTGCTCCGCGAAATCCCGCTCAAACCGCGTTATTTCAAACCCTTCCGGCAGATCTTCAAAGCCGCCGAATACCGCCGCGACGCCGAGGTTTTCGGCATCGTCGCCAAACGCTTCGAAATCGAACGAGCCGGTTTCACGAGCCCGTCTTACTGGGATTCGATCTATCTGCCGGACGAAAACGGCTATTACCGCTCGGTCAAATTCAAGAAAGAGCTCGTCAAACCGGATTCGCGGATCGCGTTCGGCGACCGGACCAAGGACTATTTTCGCCGCCGGACGTGGCGCACGCTCCGCCGGCTGGCGCAGATCGGCGACGCCGATTACGTCAGAATGGCGACCGGCGCGCTGCTCGCCTACGCCGACGCCGACGCCTGCGAGCCGCGCGTCTCGACGCATTACGATTATTATCACACCGGCCGCTGGAACTGGCAGAATCCGAAGATAACGACCACGCGCTGGTCCGAATTTTCGCCGTATCTTCTTTTTAATCACATACTTTACGAAAACAGTCCGCGGTATGAGCTGAAACCCGGTTCGCGCGGTTTCCGGATCAAAGGCGATTACAAGATCGGCGATCCGGCGCCCGCCGTCCGCGAAGAGGCGTTTCCGAAGCTCTGGGAGGCGCAGCCCGTCGGTCTGCTCCACCTGCTCGCGGAAAGCGAATGCCGGCCGGTTCACGAATTCGCCGTCAAGGCTTTGCGCGACTGCCGCGAATTCATCGAAACGCTCGACACCGAAGCGCTCCTGATGCTGCTCGAAAGACCGTATGAAGTCACGAACCGGCTCGGTTTCGCGCTCGCCGCGGCGCGGTTCGACCCGTCGAACCCGGACGTCGCGCTCGCGGTCGCGGTCGCCGTCTGCCGCCATCCGGGAGCCCGCGCGCAGGCCTTCGAATGGATCGAAGCGCAGCGCGAAATTTTCGCGAAAAACGAGACGGCGATCCGCCGGCTGCTGACCTGCGCGTTCGCGGACGCGCGCCGGTTCGGGGCGCGGCTCCTGCAGTCGACGATCTATGCGGCGGCCGAAGCGCGGACGCTGATCGCCGTCCTGATCGCCGAACTGCTCGCGCTCGGCGAAGACGATCGGGCGATCGCCGCCGATCTCGGCGACGCGATTTTTCAAAGCTTCGCCCGCGAATTGCGGACGCTCGATCCGGCGGTCGTCGGCGACCTGCTCGCGCACCCGCTCGTCGAGGTTCAAACGCTCGGCGCGAATATTCTCGTCAACCACGAAACGCGCGCCGAAAATCTGCCGGACGGATTGATCGACGCGCTGATCAATTCGCCGTTCGAACAAATCCGCGGCTTCGGCATCCGGCTTTTCGGCCAGCTGCCGGACGAAAACCTGCTGCGCCGCGAACGGACGATCCTGACTTTTCTGGCGCACGAGCTCGCCGACATTCATTACGCGATCCGGCCGACCGTCGCGCGGCTCGCGGCGCGTTTCCCGCAGTTTGCCGAAAACCTGACGAAGGCCGTCGTGATCGGGCTTTTGCAGCCGGAACGGACCGAGGGCGTTCACCGGCGGCTGCTCGAAACCGCGCGCGAGATTCCCGGCTGGACAAAGTTCGTCGATTTCGAAACGGCGCGCCTGCTCGTCGCCTCGGCGTCGCCCGCGGCCGGCGAGCTCGGCGGCCGGCTGCTGATCGCCCGCGCCGCCGACTGGAGCGAAAATCTGCCGGTCGACGAATTGGTCGGCCTGACGAATCACGAGATTCTGGCCGTTCGCCGGGCGTCGTGGACGTTCGCCGAAAACGCCGTCGACACTCTGCGCGGCGAGGTTTCCGGGCTGCTCCGCGCGCTCGACGCGAAATGGGCGGATTCGCGCGAATTCTGGCGGGCTTTTTTCCGGACGAAGTTTTCCGGGGCCGAGCTGACGCCGGAAATTCTCGTCGCGATCTGCGATTCGGTCAACGTCGAAACGCAGAAATTCGGGCGCGATCTGCTGCTCGAATATTTCAAAGCGGAAAACGGCGTCGAATATCTCGTCAAACTGAGCGAGCACCCGGCCGAGAATATGCAGTTTTTCGCGACCGGTTATCTCGAAGACTACGCGGCGGACGCGCCCGACCGGCTCGCGCGGCTCGCGCCGTATTTCGTCCGCGTGCTCTCGCTCGTCAACCGCGCCCGCGCCGCGAAAAAACGCGTCCTCCGTTTTCTCGAACGCGAAGGCCTGAAATCGCCCGAAGCGGCCCGCGTCGCCGCCGGCATTCTCGCCCGCCAGTCGGCGACGATCGCGGTCGGCGACCGCGCGAAGATCATCGAAACGATGCTCGCGATCCGCCGCCGCTTCCCCGAAATCGAGCTCCCGCTCAAAATCAAACCAACGGAGGTGCGCGCGAATGCTGTTTGATTACGCCTACCGCGGAAGCTCGTCGGTCGCGAGCACGAGCGCGGCGACCGCGATGTCGTTCGTCCCCGACGCCAACCGCGAGCCGACCTTTTTCGTCGCCGAGCTGCGCCAGAAGATCGAGTTTCGCGAAGCGATCTCGGCGCTTCACGACATCGTCGTCGCGGATCTCCGGTTCAAGCCGAAGGACAAGACCGCCTACAAGGAATGGGCCGCCGCCCGTGAGCGGATCGACTGGCAGGAAGTCGCCGCGCTCCGCACCGAAAAGACCGCCCGGATCCGGGAGCTGCAGACCGAGCTGAGCGAGCTTGACAGCCGCAAATCCAAGCGCTGGGATCCTTTCTATAAGGCCCGAAAGCATTATTACGATTATCTTTACAAGAAAAATCTCGATCTCTGGTTCATCCTCGACCCGGTCATCACGGTCCATCCGGACGAGGTCTTTTTCGAATGTTTTTCCGAGGACGAATCGAGCTACGGGCGTTTGGGAGCAAACTACGACGTCTTCGAAAAGATCCGCGAATTCGCCTGCGGGACGACGAACATCGATTACTCGAACGCGCTCTACGACGAATTTCAGAAGATCCGCACCTACAAAAAAACGAAATTCGAGATCGACCCGCGCGGTTTCGAGCTCCAGACGACCGACGGGGAATCGTTTCGCGAAGTCAAGATCGACCTGCCCGACAGCTGGGTCCGCGGATTTCTGCAGGTCTCGTCGGCGATGACGCTGCCGACCGTCAGTTTCGAGCTCGACCCGCTCGACGTCTACAACATCTGCTTCGTCCTGCGCCGCCGGAAAGAGCGCGAAAGCCCGCGCTCGATGCGTTATATCCTGAAGCCGGGCGAGCCCGTCAAGATCGTTTTCGAGCCGTGGAATCTGGAGGTCGTCTGCGCCCGCTCGCGCTACGAGGGCGCCGGCGCGCACGAGATCCGCGTCTGGGGACGCCGCCGGCTGCTGACGCTCGAACGGCTGATCGCGGTCGCCCGTAAATTCACGGTGCATCTGCTCGGGACCGGCCTGCCGTCGTTCTACATCGCCGATCTCGGCGACCTGAACTTCACGCTCGGCCTCTCGGGCTGGACGGCGAACGACTGGTCGAAGGCCGGCAATTTCGACCTGCTCGCGCCGCGTTTCGACACCGACGAATTCACGAAGCGCCGTGTTTTCGAAGGCCTCCGCGAAAACTGGCGCGAAACGCCCGAAGCGTTGGCCGGACGGCTCGGGCTCGACAAAAAACACGTCCTCGGCGCGCTCGCCGCCTACACGCAGGCCGGCCGCGCGATCTACGATCTGAACAAGGGCGTCTACCGCGTCCGCGAGCTGAGCCGCGAGCCGCTGCCGATGGAAAAACTGCGGTTCGCCAACGAGCGCGAAGCGGCCGCCGCGCGCTTTCTCGAGGAAAAAGCCGTTTCGATCAAGCGCCGCGAGCCGCTCGAAAACGGCGCGCGCAGGTTGGCCGGCACCGTTAAAGACGGCGGCCGGACGCACAACGTGTCGCTCGTCATCGACAGCGACGAACGCCTCGCCGACGCCGCCTGCGACTGTTATTTTTTCGCGACGAACAGGCTTTTTCAGGGCCCGTGCGAGCATCTGCTCGCGCTGCGCCGGCAGGAAAATAATTTGTAAGGTATTGAAACCGATGAAGATATATTTCGCTTACCGGAGCGGCTACATTCCGAACAACCGGCACCTCAAAGTCTTCGAGGCCGCCTCCGTGCTCGACTGGTTCCGGGAAAACTGGGACGCGCTCGCCGGCGAAAATCTTAATACCGTCCGCGATTTTCTCGGCGTCCGGCCCTACGGTCTGCCGTTTTACGACTACCAGACGCAAAAACCGGTCGCGCCGCCGGAAAGTCTCAAGGGCCTGAAATCGAAAATTCGCTCGTTCGCCTACACGAACGAGGTGAAGGTCGCGAAAGACTGCGTCAAAGTCTTTACCGACGACGACGAGATCGAGCTCGCGTGGTTCGTTTTCGACGAGGATTACGCGGCGAAAAATATGGACCGGATCGCCGTCTGGCTCCGTGATTCGCTGCCGCTCGATTTTGGCGACGAGCCGGCCGCCGAAAAACTGAAGAGCCGTTCGATTCGGCCGAAAGGCGGCGGCGCGGGCACGACCTATATTTTGTCGTCGGTGATCTACGATTCGAGCAATCTCGACGATCTCGAAGGCCCGTCGCGGATCGAGGGTGTGGCGGTGCCCGGACTGCTCGATTATTTCCGGGAAAACGATCCGGTGACGGGCCAAAATATGGGATTTTACGCGCTCGACGAGATTCGCTTCATCCAGCAGCTCTGCCGGATCTTTCCGGATTTCGATCAGCGCCGGATCTTCGAAACGCTCGCGAAATACCCGTTTTCGGAGATTTTCGACTTTATCAAACGAAAGGAAATCACGGAAATGACGCGCGAGGACCTGGAAAAATATGAAATTCGCGAAACGGCCGCCGCGAAGGCAAGCGTCGTCTCGAGCCCGCATCTCGTTGAGATAACGGTGCCGACCTGCGGCGTGTTTTTTAACTACACGGTGATTTTCGACGACTACTGGCTCGCCGAAAATCCGACCGTCGGAAAAAGTCTGGCCGCATTTTGCAGCCGCTGGTCGATCTGAACGATCGATCGATACGCTCTTTGACCCGAAGAATTTTCCGCCGAACGGGCTTGCGACTTGCGATTTGAACGGTGTTATCGCCGTTCGCGCCAGATGACCGGTCACGCTTCAATGGCTCGTTCTTAACTTTGGCGGGACAAACAACTAGTTGCTGTCACGGTTGGTATTTCGAAAATCTGACGAGCAACTAGTTGTCCGTCCCGCTTGAGTTGACCGATCCATTCCTTTGGTTTTACGAAGAGAAAACCGTTCGGCGGAATATTTTTCGGGTCAGGGATTTGAAAATTCGGCAAAGGCCCGGCGCGATCGAAAAAACGCTCTGGGACTTGCAAACCGGACGGTGCGATCGCCGTCCCTGCCGCTTGACTGAACACGCTTCACCGGCTTGTTCTTAACTTCGGCGAAATTCCACTCCTGTCGCTGTTTCGGTCGGTATTCCGCGAATAAAACTAGCGACAGGAGTAGAATTTCGCTTGAGTTGAACAATCCGGTCCTTCGATTTCACGAAGACGCGCGTTTTTCGGCCGCACCGGCCCTTTGCCGATTTTAGAGCGGAGAGTCGAGAGTCGAGAGTCGAGAGTCGGATAAAGACTTTTGACTCTCCACTCTCCACTCTCCACTCTCCACTAAAAAAAACTATGTCCGAACAACCGCGCACACGACAGGAGCTTTACGAGGAGATTCGCCGCCAGGGCGGACGCGATGTTTACGTGCTCGAAGAGATGATCCGGCTCGGGTTCTGGCGAGAATCGACCGGTTTGCCGGACGATCCGGCCGAGGAAATCCGCCGCGCCGCTGAATTACAGGCCGAGCTCGACCGGCTCCGCGCCGATAATCGAAAGCTTTACGACGAGCAGGCGATGCTTAATGAGCTGCGAAAAAAACGGCTCGCCGAATCGCGCGAAAAACAGAAGGAAACCAGGGCCCGGCGCGAACGCGAGCGGCAGGAAAAAGCCGAAAACTGGCGGCGCCGCAAGGAAACCGAAATCCTCTATCTCGGCGCGGAAGTCTCGGGCGGGCTGAACAACAACGAAACCGACCGCGAACGGCTCGAACGCGGCGGCCTGCCCGTTTTCAGCAACGTCGAAGAGCTCGCCCGGGCGATGAACCTGACGGTCGGCAAAATCCGCTTTCTGGCCTACGACCGCCGGACGTCGGAAACGACGCATTACGTCAATTTCAAGCTCCCGAAAAAAACCGGCGGCCATCGCCTGATCTCCGCGCCGATGCCCGCGCTCAAAGCGGCGCAGACGTGGATTCTCGAAAACATTCTCGGCCGCGTCGCGGTTTCGGACGCCGCGCACGGCTTTCTGCCGGCGAAAAACATCGTCTCGAACGCGCGTCTTCACGTCGGCGCACAGACGCTCGTCAATCTCGATCTCGAAAATTTTTTCCCGTCGATCGGCTACCGCCGCGTCAAGGGCATTTTTCGCGCGTTCGGCTACGGCGAGGCGCTCGCGACCGTTTTCGCGCTGTTGACGACCGCGCCCGACACCGAAGAGATCGAACTCGACGGCAAAACCTATTTCGTCGCGACCGGCGAGCGGCATTTGCCGCAGGGTTCGCCGGCCAGCCCGGCGCTCTCAAACATCGCCGCCCGCCGGCTCGATAAGGGCCTCGCGAAGCTCGCCGCCGCGCACGGCTGCAAATACACGCGCTATGCCGACGATCTGACGTTTTCGACCGAAGACCGCGACGCCGCGATCGGCCGGCTGCTCGCGCAGGTTCGTTTCGTCGTCGAAAAACAGGGCTTTAAGGTCAACGAGAAAAAGACGCGCGTCCTGCGGCGCGGCCGGCAGCAGGAAGTGACCGGCATCGTCGTCAACGACAAGCTCTCGATCGACCGCAAAACGCTGCGAAAATTTCGCGCCGTGCTTTTTCAGGCCGAAACGAAGGGATTGGAAAACCTCCGCTGGGGCAATTCGCCGGATCTCGTCGCGGCGCTCAAGGGCTACGCGAATTTCGTCTTTATGGTCGATAAAGAAAAGGGTTACGCGTTTCAGCAGCAGGTCCGCCGGATCGCCGAAAAATACGACTGGCAGCCCGCGCCGCCGCGTTTTCCGCCGAAAAAGAAGGTCGAGCCGGAAGAACCCGCGCCGGAAAAGCCCGCCAAAGACGAAAAACCGTGGTGGAAATTATGGTGACGTTCCGGCGGCGACCGATTTCAGCCGGTGAAATTAAGCCGAACATAAAAAATTATTTGACCGTAACCCTCTTTGTGAAAAAGGAGGAAGACGATCGATGAATTTTAGAAAACGGGCGTGTTTATTGTTTTTGATCCTGCTGCTCGCGGCCGGAGTTTTCGGGCAGGCCGTTTCGAAGGTCGGGATGATGTCGCGGGCATTCGTCGACGAGCAGCGTAAAAACTGGTCGGGAACCGCGGCGCGGCCGCTCGCGACGACGATCTGGTACCCGACCGACGCGGCCGAAAATGAAGAAAACGTCGTCATCGGCAATCCCGCCGATCCCGTTTTCATCTGCGGCCCGGCCGTTAAAAACGCGGACATTTCTTCTAAACACAAGCGTTACCCGCTGGTCGTCGTCTCGCACGGAACCGGCGGCTCCGGGCTGATGATGATGTGGCTCGGCCGGTATCTCGCGGCGCGCGGATATATCGTCGCGGCCGTCAATCATCACGGCAACACCGGCGCGGAGGAAAAATATCTGGCGCAGGGCTTCGTTTTGTGGTGGGAACGCGCGCAGGACCTGCGCGTCGTCATCGACCGGCTTCTCGCCGACCCGAAAATCGGCCCGCGGATCGACGCGAAAAAGATCGGCGCGGCCGGTTTTTCGCTCGGCGGCGCGACCGTCACGGCGGTCGCCGGCGGCATTTTCGATCTCGACGCGTTCGACAAGTTCTGCGCTTCGCCGGAAGCCGACGCGACCTGCGGGGCACAGCCCGAATTTCCGAACGCGCTCAAGGATTTCGAGGAGCTTCGAAAAAAAGACGCGATCGTCATCGATTCGCTCAAACGAATGAACGATTCCTACCGCGACCCGCGCGTCAAAGCCGTTTTCGCGATCGCGCCGGCGCTCGGCACGGCCTTTACGCCCGAAAGCTTGAAAGCGATCAAAATCCCGTTCCGGCTGGTCGTCGGCGAAGACGATCAAACCGCGCCGGCCAAAACCAACGCACAGAAGCTCGCCGCGGCGCTCAAAAAGAGCGAGCTCACGATCCTGCCGGGCAAAGTCGCGCATTACACGTTTCTCGCCGACTGCACGCCGCTCGGCCAAAAAGTTCTGCCGATCTGCCGCGATGACCGGAGCGTTGACCGCGAAACCGTTCATCAAACCGTCGGCCAATTGGCGTTCGATTTTTTCGGCAAAAACCTTTAGCCGATTAATTCACCGTAAGTTCGACGCGAGGACGGAGCGCCGATTCTTATGTTGAGCTCACGTTATAGTTAGTGACAAAACTTATTGGAAAAAGTGTCGATTCCGGTCGCGTGCGCTTTTTTGATCTTCCACTAAAAACACGAAAAAACACTAAATTTCTTTCGTGTTTTTTCGTGTTTTTAGTGGATGATTTAAGAACCGGCCGCGGGTTTAACGCTCATTATTCCAACCAGTTGTGTCACCCACGACAATTCAGGTCAAAGCAGCTTTTTCGCTTTTTCGACGGCGTTTTCGACCGTGAAGCCGAACGCGCGGAAGGCGTCTTCGGCCGGGGCGCTGACGCCGAATTTGTCGACCGTCAGCGTGTCGCCCGCGTCGCCCGTGTATTTCGCCCAGCCCATCGAGACGCCGGCCTCGATCGCGAGCCGCGCCGTGACCGCTTTCGGCAGCACGGATTCCCTGTACTCGTCAGACTGCTCGTCGAAAAATTCCCAGCACGGCATCGAAACGACGCGCGTCGGGATGCCTTCGGCTTCGAGCACGCCTTGCGTCTGCACCGCGAGGCCGACTTCCGAGCCGGTCGCGATGATGATCAGTTTCGGCGCGCCGCCCGACGCTTCGCTCAAGATGTATGCGCCTTTCGCCGTCGCGTCGGCGGACGCGAATTTCGTGCGGTCGAGGAGCGCGACCTTCTGCCGCGAAAGCGCGAGCGCGGTCGGCGCGTGACGGCGGTTGATCGCGATCCGCCACGCTTCGCGGACCTCGTGCGCGTCGGCCGGGCGGATCACCGCGAGATTCGGGATCGCCCGCAGCGCGGCGAGATGCTCGACCGACTGGTGCGTCGGGCCGTCCTCGCCGAGCCCGATCGAATCGTGCGTGAAGACGTAGACGACCTGCGCGTGCGAGAGCGCGGCGAGCCGGATCGCCGGGCGCATATAGTCCGAAAACGTCATAAACGTGCCGCCGTACGGGATCAGCCCGCCGTGCAGCGCCATTCCGTTCATCGTCGAACCCATCGCGTGCTCGCGGATGCCCCAGTGGATGATGCGGCCTTCATACGCGCCGGCTTCGAGGCTCGCGGAATCCTTGATGCTCGTGTTGTTCGACGGCGCGAGATCGGCCGAACCGCCGATCAGCGACGGCAGTTTGCCGGCGATCGCGTTGATCACCTCGCCCGAATAGGCGCGGGTCGCCTTCGCTTCCGTATTTTCAAACGACGGCAGCGCCGCTTCCCAATCGGCGGGCAGCTCGTCGTTGATGATCTGATTGAAGATCTTTCCTTCCTCCGGAAATTTTTCGGTGTAGGCCGCGACCAGATCGCTCCAGTCCTTTTCGAGCGCCGCGCCGTTTTCGATCGCTTCGCGGAAATGCGTGTAAACCTCGTCGGGCACATAGAAATGCGCGTCTTCGTCCCAGCCCAGGTTTCGTTTCGTCTCGCGGACGGCCTCTTCGCCGGGTGCGTCCGAATGCGCCTTGTTGGTGCCCTGTTTCGGCATTCCGAAACCGATGATCGTCTTGACGCGGATCAGCGACGGCTTGTCCTTGACGTCCTGCGCCTCGGCGATCGCCGCTTCGATCGCGTCGAGGTCGTTGCCGTCCTCAACCGTCGAAACGTGCCAGCCGGCCGCTTCGAACCGCCGCGTCACGTCCTCGGTAAAGGCGATGTCGGTCGAGCCCTCGATCGTGATCTTGTTGTCGTCGTAGAGATAAATGATGTTGCCGAGACCGAGATGGCCGGCGATCGAGGCCGATTCATACGAGATGCCTTCCATCAGGTCGCCGTCCGAGCAGATCGCGTAGATGTAGTTGTCGACGACCGGAAAATCGTCGCGGTTGAAGGTCGCCGCGAGATGCGCCGAGGCGATCGCCATCCCGACGCCGTTCGCGAAGCCCTGGCCGAGCGGGCCGGTCGTGACCTCGACGCCGGGCGTCAGAAAGTTTTCCGGGTGGCCGGGCGTTCTCGAATGAAGCTGGCGGAAACGCTTGATCTCGTCCATCGAAACCGACTCGTAGCCGGTCAGATGGAGCAGGCTGTAGATCAGCATCGAGCCGTGGCCGCCCGACAGGATAAAGCGGTCGCGGTTGAACCAGCACGGATTTTTCGGGTTGTGCCACAGGAATTTCGTCCACAATACGTAGGCCGCCGGCGCCATCCCGAGCGGCAGGCCGGGATGGCCGGAATTCGCTTTCTGAATCGCGTCGAGCGAAAGCGTGCGGATCGTGTTGATGCAAAGTTCGTCAATAGATTGTTGTGTCATCGGCGCTGTCGTCATAAGTTTATTTTAAATAGGAATTTATTCTCTTTTCTGTAATTTGTAATTCAATACTTTGGTTTTTCAATTTACTAACTAATTCGATCTTTGGTCTTGGATCTTGAAACTTTGCTTCATTTTCAAAGGTCAAAGGTCAAAGATCAAAGGTCAAAGACCACATCGTTACCAAACTAAAAACGCAGTATTCAATCGATCAGAAGCTTATAAAATCGTTCGTGTCCGGCGCGCGCCTTCGCGTAAAGCGCGCGGCGTTTTTTATCGAACTCGAATTTCTGCCCTTCCGGCACGGCCTGTTTTTCGATACTTTCTATTTTGCCGATACTTTCGAGCGCAAGCAAGACCGCGCCGCGCGACGAGGCCTCGCGCGTGTCGGGCAAACACATATTTCGGCCGAGCACGTCGCCGATAATCCGCGTCCAGACCGGCGATTCGCGCAAAGCGCCGCCCGAAGCGATGATCTCTCTGATCGCGGCGACTTCGTTTAACTGGTCGAAGATCTCGGCAAAGCGGTAGGCGACCGCTTCGAGCGCGGCCTGGACGATGTCGATCGGGTCGGTCGCGGTTTTCAACCCGAGACACGCGCCGTGCGCCGTCTCGTGATAACCGGTGCCGCGCTCGCCGGCGAGAAACGGCAGAAACGTCAGCCCGTGCGCGGCCGGCGCGCGGCGGGCGATCTCGGCCTCGGTCGCGTCGTCGTTCTCGCCGAGCCGCAGAGTGTCCTTGAGCCAGCGGTAAAGCCCGCCGCCGTCCGACAGCGCGCCGCCCATAATCACGCGTTTCCGGTCGATCCGGTAGCACCACAAACCGTCGGGAATCTTCGCCGGCGGCGCGCCCCGGAAGGCGACGCGCATCGCGCCCGAAGTGCCGATCATCAGCGCCGCGCGCGATTTCCGGACGCAGCCCGCGCCGATGTTGTTGGCCGCGCCGTCGCCGATCGCGAGAAACCACGCGGCGTCCTTCAATCGCGGCCAGCGGCCGGCGTATTTTTTGCTTAATCGAAAGGTTTCGGAATCGGCGGCGACCGGCGGCAGGTTTTCTTTCGGAATCTTTAAAAATTCGAGCAAGGGCGCGTCCCAATCGGCGGCGCAGATGTCGAAAAGGCCGGTCGCCGACGCCATCGAGACGCTCGTCCGGGCCGCGCCGAACAGTTTCAGGGCGACGAAATCGCTGAACGAAAGCCAGTTCGCGGTGCGGTCGAAAATTTTCGGAAAGTCTTTTCTGAGCCAGCGGAGCTTGGCCGGCCAGAAGCTCGAATGAAAACGCGCGCCGGTCCGATCGTGAAAGATTGCTTCGTCGAGCCGCTCGCGCAGGACGGCGACCTGTTCGCGGCTCCGCGTGTCGGCCCAGCCGAAAACCTTCGTCGTCGGCCGGCCGCGGCGATCGACGCCGACGAGACTGTGCCAGAACGACGAGGCGGCGGCGTATTCGATCCGGCCGTCGATTTTTTCGGCTTTTTTCAGAACGTCGCCGATCGCGCGTTCGACCTGCGCGAAGGCTTCGACGGCATCGATCTCCGCGCCGCCGTCCCCGGTCGCGGTCAGCCGGCGCTCGTTCTTGACCATCGTTTCGGGCAGCACCTCGCCGTTGAAATCGTAAAGCGCGGCGCGCACGCTCGACGTTCCGATGTCCAAAGCTAAGATAAAGGGCGGTTTCAAGGTTTTAAAGTCTTGAGTCTTAAGTCCTGAGTCTTAAGTCGTTTTTTCTTTAGCAAGCCGAATGATTTTCGAAAGTAGTTTTTCGGTTCTCGCGGGGCATTATTCCGGCCGTCGCTTTCAAAGACTTAAGACTTAAGACTCAAGACTCAGGACTCCACTGAATTCAAAAATAAGTTTAATCGAAAACGGGCGGCAATAAAAATCCGCGTCATCAATAGTTTGGTCTTTGAAAGAAACCCGCTTTGAGTTATTATAATCGGCAAAACGGGCCGTTTTTTCGTGTCTTTTTAACAGAGGAGTTTTTTTAACTAATGAAAAATTGTCAAAAATGTGGAAATCAGAATGCAGATGACATGCGGTTTTGCCTGAACTGCGGAAATCCTCTGCCCGACGCACCGATCGTTTTTAATTTACAGGACAGCGGTTCGCAGGGCGGACAATCGAATCCGGGAACGAATCCTTACGGCCAGAGTATGGAAACCCAGTTCGGCCGGCCGGCTTTCCAGCAGCAGCAACAGCAGCAGCAAACGCCGCCGCAGAATTTCTCGATGGTTCCGCCGGCGAAGAAAAGCGGCGGCGGCAAAAAGATTATGGTCGCGGTCGGCGGCGTGGTCGCCCTGTTCTTTCTGGTTCTCGTCGGCGGCGCGGCGATCGTCGGCTACAACATCTGGAAAAACAAGCCGGTCGTCACCAACTCGCCGACGCCGTCGCCCGGCCCGTCATCCTCGCCGTCGGCCAGCCCGTCGGCTTCGAAATCGGCCTCGCCGACGCCGAAACCGGAGACGACGAAACCGACTCCGTCGAGCAGCTACGACAACGTCAAGGTCAATTTCAAAAAAGTCTGGGTCGATTACGATCAGACCAACGCGGGCGAGCTCGGAATGTGGATTCACCTGAAATTCGACGTCACCAATCTGAAGGGCGTCGATTCCTACGCGGCCGTTTACTTCCAGAAATCGGACGATTCGTATCTCGAAGACGGAACCGGCGAAAACCGCGCCAACGACGGCCGCGTCGTCGCGCAGATCAAGTTAAAGCCGGGCTACGACACGACCGCCTACGAGGATCTCGAAATCTTTATGCCGTACAGCGGGCTCAACCTGACGAAAGGCAAATACAACCTGAAGATGGACATCGATCTGGTCGATAACGACGAATCGCTGATCAAGCATATGACCTATAACGAATTCAAATACGAAAAATACTGAGATTTTCGGACAAATCGAAAAAGGAGCGAGACGATCGTCTCGCTCCTTTTTTAATTTTAAGCGCCGAGAACTTTTTTGATCCACCAGCGGAGCCCGACGAAGAGAAAGCGGTAATCCTTGAAAAACTCGGGCGGCTTACCTTCGAAGGCGTGGCCGATAAACTGCAGGATCCAGCCGACGACGAAAAACCCGAGCGCGACGCGCCACGCGCCGGCCACGAAAAAGCACATCGGGATCAGCAAAATGGAAAACGCGATCATCGGAATCCCGAACGTATGCGTCAGTTTGTTTATCGGATGCTGGTGCGACTCGGAATATTCCTCGATCCATTCGTCCCAGCTCTTTCCGCCCATCATAAGATTTTTTCTCCTTATTTTAGATTTCGGCTACCATTATAGTTTGTTTCCCTGTTTTTGATAAGCCGTCCACAAAATCTGCGGATTTTCCGCGTAAAACCCGACATACCCGCAAAAGGCGCAGACCTCGGCCCGGACGTCGGAATAACTGCGGTGCTTGAAGATCAGCGCGTCGGGCTCCTCGTCGACCGCGACTCGCAGAAAATGCGTCGAATTATGGTCGCCGCGATCGATCACGATGACGTTTTTGACGATTTTATCGGAATTGCATTCAGGACATTTTTTCATAAATTTTGACCCGCAGATCGTCTTCGAGCTCGATCGCGTTTTGTAACTGAAACCCGCGCAGAAAATCGGCCGGCATAAACGCGTCGGCGTCGGCGACCGTGGCGGGGACTTCGGTGACGATCCAGCGGTCGATGACGTCGGCGAATTCCGCGTAAACCTGCGCGCCGCCGATCACAAAGAGCTCGCCTTTCAGATATTTCGAGAGCGCGAGCACTTCCGCCCTGCCGCGCAAAAGCAGGACGTCGGCCCGGTTTTCGAGCGTTCGCGAGCGCGAAAGCACGATGTTCAAACGCTTCGGCAGCGGCCGGCCGATCGATTCCCACGTGTTGAAACCCATCACGACGGCGTGGCCGGTCGTCGTTTCCTTGAAGAATTTGAGGTCGGCCGAATAATGCCACGGCAGGCGGCCGTCTTTGCCGATAGCGAAGTTGCGGGCGATGGCGACGATTCCGGTGATTTGCGACATTGCGGTTTCAGTTTAACAAATTGGCCGAAATCATCAATCATCGGCGGGCCCGGCTTTCAAAATCCGAAAACCGTGCTAAAATTAGGGTGAATTCACGAACAAACAAGCCCCGAGGATATACTTCGAAATTCATTCCGGTTTGCCCCCAGTCTGCCCCTGCAATGCCCCGAATGCCCCGCTAAGTTTTACCAGAATTTTTTTATTACAATTTGGAGGAATTTCTCATGCAGGAATTTATCAACAATATGCGCGAGGCGTTGAGCGTTTATGCGCCGCGCGTCATTTATGCTTTGCTTTTACTGGTGGCCGCGTGGATCGTCGCGAGCATCGGCCGGCTGATCGCCCGGAAAGGGCTGCAGGCCCTGAAGATCGACGAACGGCTGGCGACCGCCGAGGATAACGATTCGGGCAAAACGGTCGTCAAGACGCTGTCCGACGTCGTTTACTGGATCGTCTTTCTGTGCTTTATCCCGGCGATTCTCGGCGTGCTCGGGCTGACCGGCATTCTCGAACCCGTCCAGACGATGATGAACAACATTCTCGGCTTTCTGCCGAAAGTGCTGGCGGCCGTCCTGATCTTCGTCATCGGTTCGCTGATCGCCCGGATTCTGCGGCAGATCGTCACGAGTTTGCTGGTCGCGGCCGGTGCCAATAAGCTCGCCGAAAAGGCCGGTCTCGAAAACGTGCCGGTCAAAAACGGCGTTTCGGGCATCATCGGCACGCTTGTTTACGCGCTCGTGCTGCTCGGCGTGCTGAGCGCGGCGCTCGGCGTTTTGAGCATCGAAGCGATCTCGAACCCGATCAACAACGTCATCAACGGCATCACGCACGCGATCCCGAACGTCTTCGGCGCGGCGATCGTGCTCGTCATCGCCTTTATGATCGGCCGCGTCGTTTCCGGCCTGCTCGCCAACATTCTGACCGGCGTCGGCTTCAACTCGATCCCGAAAGCGCTCGGCTTCAGCTCGATTCCGACGACCGGCGAACGGACGGCCGCGACCTTCGTCGGCCAGTTGGCGTTTCTGGCGATTATGTTTTTCGCCGTCACGTCGGCGGCCAACCTGCTCGGCTTCGAACGCTTTTCCGAGATCGTGCAGGAGCTGACGGTCTTCGGCGGACAGCTTTTGACCGGCGTCGTGATTTTCGGGATCGGTCTGTATCTGGCGAATCTCGCGGCCAATCTGATCCGCGAAAGCGGCGTCACGAGCGCGACGACGCTCGCGACGGTCGCGCGGGTCGCGATCCTGATCTTTACCGGCGCGATGGCCTTGCGGCGGATGGGGCTCGCGGACGACATCGTCAATCTCGCGTTCGGCCTCTCGCTCGGCGCGCTCGCCGTCGCGGCGGCGATCGCCTTCGGCGTCGGCGGCATCGATTTCGCGAAAAGCGTTCTGAACCGGTTCAGGGCCGGTTAATGGACGGAGCGCCGTCATCTCGGCCGGCTATGCGCCGGCAAAACGCGCAAACGTTTCATTTCGATGGAATTTGCAGGAATTCGAAGCGTCGGCCGTCAGGATGACGGCGCTCCTTAAACCATCTTCGCGCCCTTGTAGACGGCGATTTCCGAGCCCTTCGCGAGCAGGACCGAAGCCGGTTTTTGATCGCTCAGAAAAGCGAATTTTTCGCCGTAGGTGCGGCCGAAATCGACGTCGAGCTCGACGTTTTTGACCGAGAAAAGCTCCCATTCCGGATGCTCGACCTTGTATTCGTCGGTCCGGTTCGGGCCGCGCCGCGTGTAGCCCCAGTAATGCTCGATGATGAATTCGCCGTGCGAGCCGCGCGCCGGAATGCCGAGGTCGCGGTCGATCTCGACCTTGAAACGGTTCGCGCAGTCGCCTTTTCGCCAGCTGTAGCTGACCTCTTTTTCGGTCCGCGTATGGCTCATTTTCCAGCATTCGTAGGGCTCGCCGTAAACGAGATCGGCGACCTTCGCGATCGCGAAGCGCGGGACGATCTCCTTGACAAAACAAACGCCGCGCCGCGTCTCTTCGGCCGTTTCGCGTTTGACGTAGAAACGCAGGTTGACCTCCTCGAAATTGACGTGAAACGGCACCGGAATGCCCAGCACGCGCGTGTCGAGAAACATAAACCCGACGAGGCTCACGAACAGCTTTCCGTCATCGAAATCGAGCGCCGTCCCCGGCGGCACGCGGTCGGCCAGCAGCTCCGGCGCGACCTCGTAATTCGCCATCACCAGATCCATCCATTTCGCGGTCAGAAATTTTCTCATCGTTTATAAAATCAGCCGTTTGTCGCCCGCGCGGCGCGTGACGCGTTCGCGGTCGAAATATTCGAGCAGCGGAATCGCGTATTTGCGCGAGATTCCGGCGATGTCCTTGAAACCGGGCACGTCGATCAGCCGGTCAGCCGAATTTTCGGCGAAATTTCGCAATTTTGCAACCAGCGCGTCGATTTCGGGTCGCGGGAAATAAAATTCGTCCGAGATTTTGACGAGCTCGCCGGCATTGATCAGCAGCTGAAAGATCTTGCGGGCGTGCGCCTTGTCGGATTTCGTGCCCCGGACCGCCTCGGCGAGCGCGTCTTCGAGCTTCGGGACTTCGAGCCGCGCGGTTTGATAAATGCGCGAAAGCCGTTCGCGGAGCAGCGATTCGTCGCCCGTCAGCTCGAGCCGATGATCGCCGGCACGGACGAAATCCTTTTCCGAGACGATCTTTTTCTCGGTTTCGAGGACGGCGAGGACGGCCCTGAAAACTTCCGGCGGCAGCTGCGCGAAGACTTTTTCGCGCAGCGTCTCGCGCGGCATTCCTTTGGCTAACGGTTCTTTTTTATGAAAGGCCTCGATTTCGGCAAGCGTTTTCGCTTTGAGCGCGTCGAACGGCGTCCGCGCGACGAAAAAGCCGTCGGCCTCGACGACCGCTTTGCGGCCGGTGTTGTCGGCGAGCGCTTTTTTCAGAATTTCGGCGCGCCAGCCGGTCCGCGCCCGCAGATCATCGAAGGTCAGGCCGTGCTCGGCGGCCGTTTCGAGATAGATCCTGACGCGCTGCGCGTGATCGGCGGCGATCAGATTCGCGAGCCGCCGCCGGACGTTTTCAGCGTCGCGGCGGCGATGACGGGCCGCCGCGTTGTCCAGAATGCGGCCGCCGGCAATCGTCATCGACGGCGAATACGAGCGCAGGATGAAGCGTTCGCCCGGCACGCCGACGATCGGCATTTCGAGCCGCAGCTGCACGAAATCCCGCGCGCCCGGAAGAATTTCGCCGGTTTCGCTCAAGACCTGGACGCGGGCCAGCGCCTCGATCGTGCCGGCGTGGACGCGGACGCGCTGGCGGGTCTTGAGGCTTCGCTTCGCGTCCTTCAAAACCTCGACCTCGGCGTCCAAGATCGACGTCGGCCGGAGCACGCCGCTTTCGGTCAAAACCATTCCGCGCAGGATTTCGGCGTGATCGACGCCGCCGAGATTGACGGCCGTCCGCTGGCCGGCGTGCGCCGCGCCGACTTTTTTGCCGTGAGTCTGGAGACCGCGGACGCGCACTTTTTTTCCGGCCGGCAGGATTTCCATCTCGGCCGCTTCGGCGATCGCGCCCGCGACGAGCGTGCCGGTGACGACCGCACCGAAGCCCTTCACCGAAAACGAGCGGTCGATCGGCAGCCGCGCGACCGTTTCGTTCGTTCGGGCGGGAATTTTGCGGGCGAGATTTTGGAGCGTGGTCTTCAATTCCTCGACGCCCTCGCCGGTTTTCGCGGAGACGGCGACGACCGGCGCGTGTTCGAGAAACGAACCGTGGACGAGCTCGGCGACGTCGAGGTTGACCAGTTCGAGCAGCTCTTCGTCGACGAGGTCTTTTTTCGTCAGGACGACGAGGCCGGTCTTCGTTTCGAGCAGCCGGCAGATCTCGAAATGCTCGCGCGTCTGCGGCATCACGCCCTCGGCGGCGGCGACGACGAGCGCGACCAGATCGATGCCGCTCGCGCCGGCGAGCATATTCTTGACGAACCTTTCGTGGCCCGGAACGTCGACGAACCCGAGCCGGACGTCGCCGAGCTCGAGCTCGGCGAAACCGATGTCGATCGTGATGCCGCGCAGTTTTTCCTCGGGAAAACGATCGGCGTCGACGCCCGTCAAAGCCTTGACGAGCGCGGTCTTCCCGTGATCGATATGGCCGGCCGTGCCGACGATGACATCCATTTCTTTAGTTTAGAAAAGTTTGGGAAGTTTAGGAAGTTCGGGAAGCAAACGGACAATCGGCTGTCAGCCGGTTGACAGGCGAAAGCCTGTAGAGCGACTTCACACCCGCGCGGCGCGACGACAGACTAACAGTCCGTCGTACATAAAAGGAAGTTCGGGAAGAAAAAACCCTTACTTCCAAAACTTCCTAAACTGTCATTGGATGTTGAGCGGGCGCGGGGTCGGGGTCGGCTGTTTTTCGGCTTCGCGGAGCTTGTCGCGTTCCTGTTGGAATTTCTGCCATTGTTCGGGCGTCAGGACTTTCTGGAGTTTTTCGTCGTTCTGCGTGCGGATTTCCTGAAGGCGCGGCTCGGTTTCCTGACGCATCTTCTGGATGTTCTCGCGCGTTTCGCCGAAAATCTTCTGGACTTCGGATTTTTGGGAGTCGTTTAAGTTAAGACCGCGAAAGATTTCCTCGTATTTCTCCTGCTTGGTCGGCTCTTTGCCCGCGCCGAACCAGAGATGATAGGCGTTAAAGGCGAACGCGCCCGCGACGAGGCCGAGGACGAAGATCCCGAGCGTCGCAAAGCGAATCTGCCATTTGTTTTTTCCCTCGATATTCATCATCTTTTGATCGCGTCGCGCCGTTCGGTGTAGATCACTTCGAGCGCCTGTTCGGTCGTGATGCTGCGCGGCGGTCTTTGGTTGAGGATCACCGAATCGGTCGTGTAAAGATTATAGGTCGCGACCGGCGGCTCGGTCTTCGACGGCGGCGCCAGCAAAATCAGCACGGCGAGCGTCACGACGATGAAGAGCATCGACCCGACGAGCGGGTAGGACGCCTGCCACCAGCGCCAGAAAGCGGCGATCGGCTTGCGGATGTTCTGTTTTTCGCGAATCGCGGCGAGCACCTTCGTCTGGAAAAAAGCCGACGGCTCGGCGGCCGCCGCTTCGGCGCGGGCGTCGAGCAGCGCCGCCGAAACGCGGGCCGCTTCGAAAGCCGGACGGCAGTCCGCGCAGCCGGCGGCGTGCGCCCGCGCCCGTTCGAGCGCGTCGCCGTCGAGATCGGCAAATCTTTGGCCGTCGAGAATTTCCAAAATATGTTTGTCTTTCATTTTACTGTCTTATCGGTTTTCAAAAGCTTTCCGTCCTTCGCGTTCAGCAGCTTCTGGACGGCCTCGCGCATCCGCCGCCGCGCCCGGAACGCCTTGATCTTGACCTTCGATTCGCTCCAGCCGGTCGCCGCCGAGGCTTCCCTGATCGACGCGCCTTCGCCGTCGATCATCTGCAGGATCAACGAATCGTCGGGCGGCAAAGTTTCGAGCACGCGCCGGACGAGATCCGCCGCGATCAGCTTATCCTCTTCGTTCTGATAATTTGCGGATGAAACATTCGCCAGTTTGTTTTCGAGCCAGACCGTTTCGTCCTCGGTCAGATCGGAAACCGTCAGCTCGTTCTGCGGCTTGGTCGCGCGCAGGATGTTGATGCACGTCGTCACCGTGATCCGCGTCAGCCAGCCTTCGAGCGAGCCGCGGCCCTCGAAATTTCTGAGCTGCGTGAACGCTTTCAGAAAAACTTCCTGGGCGGCTTCCTCGATCTGTTCGTAACGGCGGAAAAAACGCGACGAGAAGCTGAAAACGCGCGGGCTGTAACGCCGCACGATTTCGGCAAACGCCGCTTCGTCGCCCGCCGTCGCGGCACGCGCCAAATCCGCATCGGATGAATTTCGATAATCGTCCGCCAAACCCTTTTCCCTGCTGAAGATTCCGACTAATCGTCAAAAAAAGCAAGTTTTTTCAACGATTTGCCATACAGACGATTTTAAGCGCGCCGCGCCGTTTTTTCAAAAAACAAACTTTTCCCGGATAATTTAGACACGAAAAGCAGTAGAATGGTTACAGACCACTTCGAATCCGACCGCGCGACAAGTTTTTGTAACCGTTTCGCCGAACCGATTGTCTATTTTTTATTAAAGAGAAGCCGGAAAAAGAAAATTGCACGGCCGGTTTTTCGATTTGAACGCAATCATCAATATGGACTCTTCGACCCTCGGACGCTCTAACATCGTCCGTTTATTTTTCTTGACTTTAATTATTCCGGCCTTGCTGACGGCGTGCGGCAGCCGGTCGGAATCGAAAACGCGCGGCGCCAACGCGAACGCCAACACGGCGGCCAACGACCAGCCGATCGTCGTCACACAGGCCAAAGCCGAAGCGCGGCAGATCCCGTCGGTCATCCAATCGACCGGCAGCCTCGTCCCGCAGGAAACCTCGGACATCGCGCCGAAAGCGGCCGGCAAGGTCGTCAACGTCTCGGTCAACGTCGGCCAGTTCGTCACGCAGGGCGCGGTGATCGCGAAGATCGACGATCAGGACGCGCGGCTCCGGCTGGCACAGGCGAAAGCCGGAGTCACGCAGGCGCAGGCCGGCGTCGCGCAGGCGCAGGCGCGGCTCGGGCTGTCGCCGAACGGCACTTTCAACGCCTCGACGATTCCCGAAGTGCGCGCCGCCAACGCCAATTACGAGCAGGCCGTCGCCGAGCTGCGGCAGGCCGAGGCGAACGAAAAACGCTATCGCGAGCTGGTCGAGACCGGCGACACGCCGATGATCACCTACGAGCAGTTTAAAACCAACCGCGACACCGCGCGGGCCCGCGTCAACAACGCCCGGCAGCTTCTCGAAAGTGCGGTCAATTCGGCCAAACAGAACAATCAGGCGATCATCTCGGCGCAGGCCGGCGTCGAGTCGGCGCGCACGCAGGTCGCGACGGCCGAGCAGGCGGTCGCCGACACGATCGTCCGGGCGCCGTTTTCGGGCTATATCAGCGCGCGCCAGACGGCGGTCGGCGAATACGTGACGTCGGCGACGACGGTCGCGACGATCCTCCGGACGAACCCGATCAAGGCGCAGATCCAGATCACCGAGGCCGACGTCCCGTACGTCACGATCGGACGCGGCGTGACGCTTCAGGTCGACGCCTACAAGGACCGCAATTTCGGCGGCACGGTGACGGCCGTCAACCCGTCGGTCGATCCGAATTCGCGGTCGGCGATCGTCGAGGCACAGATCGAGAACAACGACAACGCGCTCCGCTCGGGAATGTTCGCGACCGTCAAGATCACGCGCGAGGGCGGAAGCCTCGGCGTCTTCGTGCCGAAAGAAGCGGTTTTGAACGATCAGAGCACGCAGAACCAGCGGGTTTTCGTGATCGCCGACGGCATCGCCAAGCTGAAAACGGTGCAGATCGGCCCCGAGGAAAACGGTTATTACCAGATTCTGAACGGCGTCAACGCCGATGAAATGGTGGCGACGAGCAATCTGCCGCAGCTCTTCGAGGGCGCGAAGGTGCAGGTGCAGTAATGGTTTTCGGCGTTCGTCGTCGATTGACTGTAAATGAGAGCGCTCGTTTATAAAGCGAACGACGGACGACTAACAAAGAATTATGCAATGGTTAGCTGAAATATGTGTTCACCGGCCGGTTTTCGCCACCGTCATCGTGATGTTTCTGACGGTGGTCGGCGGGTTTAGTTTCTTCACGCTCGGCGTCGACCGTTTTCCGAAGATCGATCTGCCGACGATCTCGATCTCGACCTCGAACCAGGGCGCGGCCCCGGCGGAAATCGAAACCGAAGTCACCGACATCATCGAGGGCGCGGTCAACACCGTACCGGGCATCGACACGATGACGTCGTCGTCCTCGCGCGGCAGCTCGAACGTGACGCTGACCTTCAACCTCGAAAAAAATCCCGATCAGGCGTATCAGGAAATCCAGCAGAAGATCTCGACCGTCGTCAACCGGCTGCCGGAAACGGCCGACCCGCCGGTCGTCCGAAAATCCGATCCCGACTCGCAGCCGGTTCTGATCTACGCGATCAGCGCGCCGCGCAATCTGGTCGCGCTCAACGATTTCGTCGAGACCAACATTCAGGAACGGATCCAGTCGGTCGACGGCATCGGCGAGGTCATCATCTTCGGCGGCCGCGACCGGCAGATCAAAATCTACGTCGACCCGATGCGGCTCAAGGCCTATAACCTTTCGATCACCGAGGTTTCGAACGCGATCCGCAGCCAGAATCTCGAGCTGCCCGGCGGAACATTGATCGAGGGCCCGAAAACTTCGGGTCTCCGGACGATCAGCAAGCTGACCGACGTCAATCAGTTCAACGAGATCGTCATCAAGAGCGTCAACGGCTTTCCGATCAAGATCAAAGACATCGGCCGCGTCGTCGACGGCGGCGCCGACGCGACCTCGGCCGCTTCGCTCGACGGCGTCCAGTCGCTGTATCTGGCGATCCGCAAACAGTCCGGCTCGAACACGATCGCGCTGATCAACGGCGTCAAGGAACGGATGAACCAGATCATCCCGACGCTGCCGCCGGATATGAAGGTCGTCGTCACGCGCGACCAGTCGGAATTCATCGAAAACAGCCTCCACGCGATCGAGGAGCACCTCGTTCTCGGCGGCATTTTCGCGGCCGTCATCGTCTTTTTCTTTTTGTGGAACATCCGCTCGACGATCATCTCGGCGCTCGCGATTCCGACCTCGATCATCGCCGCTTTCGCGCTGATCGCGTGGCTCGGCTACTCGCTCAACCAGATGACGATGCTCGCGCTCACGCTGATGGTCGGGATCGTCATCGACGACGCGATCGTCGTGCTGGAAAACATCTACCGCTTCGTCGAGGAAAAGGGAATGCACCCATTTCAGGCGGCGATCGAGGGCACGCGCGAGATCGGTCTCGCCGTTCTGGCGACGACGCTCTCGCTGCTCGCCGTCTTCATCCCGGTCGGGTTTATGACCGGCATCGTCGGCCGTTTTATGTCGTCGTTCGGTCTGACGAGCGCCGCCGCGATCGCCGTCAGCCTGATCGTCTCGTTCACGCTCACGCCGATGCTCGCCGCGCGCTGGATCAAGCCGCATAAGGAAGCGCCGGACACCGGCAGCGAAGAAGCGGAGGAGCCCCCAATTAAAGGCGATGGAATGCTGACCGGCGACGCGGAAAACCCGCCATCCGAAATCCGAAATCCGAAATCGAATGACAGCAAGGACAGCTGGTTTTACAGCAAGATCGACCGCACCTACACGTGGCTGCTCAAGCTCTCGATGCGTTTTCGCTGGGCGGTCGTGCTGCTGTGTCTGCTGGTCGTCGCCTCGATCTACCCGCTCTTCAAATTCGTCGGAATGGCGTTTCTGCCGGACGAGGACGAATCGTCGTTCCAGATTTCTTTGCGCGGCCCGCAGGGCACGTCGCTCTCGGCGACGCAGTCGATCCTCGACCGGATCGCGCGCGACGTCCGCGAACAGCTGCCGGGCGTCAAGAACACGCTCGTGCAGGCCGGCGGCTTCGGCGGCGGCTTTGGCGGTTCGAGCAATTCCGGCAACGTCAACGTCAGTCTCGTCCCGGTCGACCAGCGGCAGTTTTCGCAGGCCGAGCTGATCAACCGCACGCGCGGCATCCTCAAGAAATATCAATCGCCGGATTACCGCATCAACGCCTCGGCGCAGTCGTCGATCTCGGGCAGCCTCGGTTTGGGGCGCGGCGGCTCGGGCATCGGTTATTATCTCTCGGGGCCGGATATGACCCAGCTCCAGAAGTATGCCGACCAGCTCGTCGAAAAGATGAAGCAGGACCCGGCCTTTCGCGATCCGGACAGCTCGTATGACGCCGGCACGCCGGAAATTCAGGTGACGATCGACCGCGCCAAGGCGGCCGATCTCGGCGTCCGGGCGGGCGACGTCGCGACCGCGCTCAACACGTTCGCGGCCGGCCAGCGCATCTCGACCTTCAGCCAGAACAACAAGCAGTACGACGTCGTCCTGCAGGCCGAGGAATCGTACCGGCGCGACCGCAACAATCTCCAGTATTTCACGGTCGCCTCGACCAACGGCGGGACGGTCGGGCTCGAAAAGCTGATCAAGATCGACGACGGTCTGAGCCCGGCGACGATCAGCCGGCTGAACCGTCAGCGACAGATCACGGTCAGCGCGAGCCTCCCGCCGAACGCCTCGGAATCGGACGCGCTCGCCAAGCTGCAGGGATACGTCAAAGAACTCAATCTGCCGACCGAATACACGGCCGGCGTGACCGGCCAGTCGAAGGAGCTGCAGCGCGCCTATCAGTCGTTTCTGTACGCGTTTCTGCTGTCGTTCGTCTTTATGTACCTGATTCTGGCGGCGCAGTTCGAATCGTTCATCCACCCGATCACGATCCTGCTGACGCTGCCGCTCTCGATCCCGTTCGCGCTCGTCTCGACGCTGATCGCCGGGCAGACGCTGAACATCTTTTCGGCGCTCGGCATCCTGCTTCTGTTCGGCATCGTCAAAAAGAACGCGATTCTCCAGATCGACCACACGAACACGCTCCGGAGCCGCGGGATGAACCGCTACGACGCGATCATTCAGGCGAACCGCGACCGGCTGCGGCCGATTCTGATGACGACGCTCGCGCTCGTCGCCGGAATGGTGCCGCTGATCGTCGGCAGCGGCGCGGGCGCGGCGACGAACCGCTCGATCGGCGTGCTCGTCGTCGGCGGTCAGAGTCTCTGTCTGCTGCTGACGCTGCTCGCGGTGCCGGTTTTCTACTCGCTGTTCGACGACGCGCAGGAATCGCGCGTCTTCCAGCGCATCAGCGGGCGGTTCGAAGGCATCCGCAACTGGTTTCGCCCGGTCACCGGCAAGCTCGCCGACGCCGCGACGCTTTACGCGCGCCGCAAGGACGAGCCGCCGACCGAACCGGAAGATGACGCCCGCGAAAGCTTCGGCGAGCCGCGAACAACGGAATGATTGCGGATTGCGGATTGCGGATTGCGGATTTCGGATTGGTTTTGTTGGGCGGAGTTTGAATGAGATTTAGACCGGTTTTTGGGCCGGAAAATATGATATAGCGTTTTGGATATTGGATAAATGACGCGGCATCGGGATTTTTTCTATGGATCACCGGCTGCCGCGTCAAGGCAAAACAGCCCGGTTTCGAGCAATCCGAAATCCGAAATCCGAAATCCGAATTCGACAAGGGTTTTAAGTGATGAAGAGATTGATTTTTAGTATCGGCCTGATCTTCTGCGCATCGTGGCTGGCGGCGGCGCAGAATCCGACCTCGACCCCGAATCCGGCGGCGACGCCGGGCACCGTGACGACGCCGAACCAGCAGCAGCAGGAGCAGAACCGGCAGCAGCAGAATCCGCAGACGCAGCAGCAGCAGCAAAACAATACGCCGCAGACGCAGCCGACGACCGCGAATCCGAACAGCCCGACGCCGACCGTCCCGTCGCAGACGCAGACGCCGAACACGACGCCGACGACGCTGACGCCGACGCAGTCGGTCGGCAACGCGACCGGCGTCGCACCGACGCAATTGCCCGACGAGCCGCCGCCGATCGCGCCGAATTTTCAGGCGCCGGCGCGTCCGCTGCCGTCGGCCGACCGGGTCGGCGTCGACGTCGCCGACCAGCTGCCGATCTCGCTGCAGGACGCGATCACGCTCGCGCTCCAGAACAACAACGACATCGATTCGTCGCGGATCGGCGTCCAGATTTCCGAGTTCAATCTGCGCGCCGCGCAGGGCGTCTACGATCCGACCTTCACGTCGGAGAATTTCTACGAGAGCCGGACGACGCCGACCGCCTCGACGATCGGCGGCGCGACGAACGGCTCGGTCACGCAGCGGAGCCTGACGGGCGGCTTCGGCGTCAACGGCTTTTCGCCGTATCAGGGCGGCTCGTACAGCGTCGATTTCTCGTCGTCGCGCACCACGACGACCAACCAGAACGCGACGCTCAACCCGCAGTATCCGTCGATCCTGACGATCACCTACACGCAGCCGCTCTTTCGCGGCCGCCGGATCGACACCAACCGCCGGACGATCGAGATCGCCAAGAAAAATCTGAGCCTGTCGGACGCGCAGTTTCGCCAGCGCGCGATCGAGGTCATCGCGCAGGTCGAACAGGCGTACTGGGATCTCGCTTACGCTTTGAGAAACCTGCAGGTCCAGATCGACGCCGTCAAACAGGCGCGGCTCCAATTGGAGAGCAACCAGCGGCTCGTCGCGAAGGGCGTCCTCGCGCCGATCGACATCATCGCCGCCGGCGCGCAGATCACGACCTTCGAGCAGAACGTCTACACCGCGCAGGAAGACGTCACGCAGGCCGAAAACACGCTCAAAACGCTGATGCTGCCCGACCGCACGAACGACATCTGGGCGCGCGCGCTCGTCCCCGTCTCGCCGGTCGAGCTCGAAGTGCCGAAAGTCCCGCTCGATCAGGCGATCACCGCGGCGCTCGCCAACCGGCAGGAAATCGCGCAGCTCAAAACCAGCGCCGAGATCAACAAGATCAACGAAAAATATTACCGCGACCAGACCAAGCCGCAGATCGATCTCGTCGGCACCTACACGGGCAACGGTCTCGCCGGCGCGGCCACGCCGCCGCGCACGAGCACGACGACCTCGGCGCTGACGGCGCGCGTCAACGAGTTGTCGGCGCTCAACGGACTGCCGCCGCTGCCGACGACGACGACCACATCGACCGTCCCGACGAACCTCGTCGGCGGTTATTTCAAATCGATCACGAATCTCCTGCAGGCCGATTACCCGACCTACAACATCGGCGTCCGGATCAGCCTGCCGTTCGGCAACCGGACGGCGAAGGCGAATCTCGGACGGACGCTCGCCGAGGGCACGCAGATCGAGAACCAGCGGGCGCAGCAGGAACAGGTCATCGAGGCCGACGTCCGCAACGCGCTCCAGTCGCTCCGGTCGGCCGAAGCCCGGCTGCAGGCGGCGGCCGCGACGCGCGCCTCGGCCGAACAGCTTTACGAAAGCGAGCAGCGCCAGTTTCGCGCCGGCACCTCGACCGTCTTTCTCGTCTTTCAGCGGCAGACGTCGCTGATCGCCGCACGGGCGAGCGAGCTGCAGGCGCAGACCTCGCTCAACAAGGCGATCTCCACCTTTCAGCGCGTGACCGGCGCGACGCTGACCGCGAACCGCGTCGAGATCACCGACAACATCGACGCCCCGCGCTTCAACCTGCGCCGCCCGTTCGAATTCGGCTCGCGCATTTTCACGGCGAAGAAGGCGGACGAATAACTTTACGGAGCGCCGGCATCCTGCCGGCAATGCCCTTGTAAAAACGCAAACGGCCTTTCATTTCCACGAAGATCGCCAGGAAAATGAAACGCTGCGACGCCGCTTTCGGCGACGTTTGCCGGCAGGATGCCGGCGTTCCGGGTCAACAAAAATACGAGGCCCGATTTTCATCGGGCCTCGCCTTTTACTTCGCCGCCAATTTTAGCGGCCGGTCGCCGTGAAGACGATTTCGCCGACGTTGTCGCGGACGTCGATGATCCGGGTCGGATCATCGAACGCGTAACGCTTCGAAGTGACGGTCAGAACCGCCGTGCCGACCGGGACGTCCGCGAAATTGTAGTAGCCGAACGTGCCGGTCGTGACCGTCCGCGCCCGGCCGCCGGCATCGGTCAGCGTGACGGCCGCGCCGCGAATGCCGGCGCCCTCGGCCGTCGTCACGCGGCCCGCCACGACGGCGTTCGCGGCCGTCGGCGCGAGCACCGTGATCCGCCCGCTGCCGGCCGTCGTATGCGGACTGCCCTCGTTGAAAAAGAAGCTCGTCCAGGTCAGCGGCGAAACCTGATTCGGCGCGCCGATCACCCTGAAGCGGAGATTTATCAGGGTTCCCTGACCGGCGATCGGCGCCGTGCCGAAGACGGCGATCCGGGTCCGGCCGGCGGTCGCGTTATTGACGGTCACGCTCAATCCGTCGCTCATCGTTCCGGCCGTCGAGACAAATGCCGGATCGGGCTCGACGATCGCCGGATCGTAATTAAAATCGACCTGATATGCCACCACGCCCATTCCGGCGACGTCTTTTCCGACCGTCACCGGCACGGTGACGGTCGAACCGCGCGAACCGTAAGCGTCCGGCAGACCGACGGCAATCGACCGCTCCGCCGGAAAGACCGACTTCTCGTCGAAAAAGCCCGCGAACGGCGACGGCGGCGTCCAGTTGCCCGAAACCTCGCCGACGAGGATCGCGTCGTAATTCTGGTTCGGCGTATCCGTCACGACGTTCGGGTAACTGCGGCTCGCCGGGCTGAATTTCCAGGTTCCCGCGATGCTCAGCGGATTCGCGATGTTGACCGAATACTGCGCGATCAGGGCCGCGTCGAACGAGTTCAGCGCGCCGTTGTTGTTCGTGTCGCCGGCGAGCTGCTGCGATCCGCTGAGCGTCGTCAGACCGACAACGTGCTGGGCGACCAGCGACGCGTCGAACGAAGTAATCCCGTTGGCGTCGCCGGTCTTGGACGGCGTCACCGTGTAGGCGCCGGTCGAAAATCCGGTCAGTTCGTAATAACCGCCCGCATCGGTCGCGCCGGTGATCGTCGTCGAACCGACGGCGCTGACCGTGACGTTCTGCACGCCCGGCTGGGTCGGCGCGCCGTTGACGTACCTGATCGTGCCGCTGATGTTGCCGTTGATCACGCAGAACTGTCCGCTGGCGGTCTGATTCGGCGGATTTCCGGCGTTGAAGGTAAGAGCCGTGAAATTCAGGGCCGAGCAGCTCGGGTAATTTCCGACGACGTTGAATTTCAGGTTGAGCAGCGTGCCCGCGCCCGACAAAACGGATGTGCCGAAGCCCGAAACGACGAGCGTGCCGGGCGTGTTCGGATTGACCGTGATGGTGAATGCGCTCGAAAGCGTCCCGCTCGCGTCGGCCGGCACGACCTGCGGCACGAGCACCGCCGGATCGTAGGCGAGCGTGAAATCGTAGCTCAAAATGCCCTGTCCGGTCGTGTCGCCGACGTTGACGGGAACCGTCAGCGCCGAGCCGTTCTGACCCGTCAGCGCCGTCGGGATCGAGACCGCGACGTTCGCGCCGAACTGCGTGACGGACAGAGTCTGCCCGCCGACGGTGATCGTGCCGGTCCGCGAAACCGCGTTCGGATTCGGATCGACCGAATAAGCGACCGTTCCGTTGCCGGTGCCGTTGGTGCTGCCGGTAAAGTTCAGCCAGCCGGCATTGCTGACGGCCGTCCACGTACACTGGCCGGTCGTCGTGACGGCCGCCGAAAAACTTCCGCCCGCCTGCGCGACCGTCTGGCTCGCCGGCGACAGGCTGTAGCTGCAGTCGGCGGCCGAAGTCGTCAGCATTCTGACGATGCCGTATTCCCAGTTGATGCCATTGCTTGATTGCCCGACCGCGACCGCCTTACCGTCGGCTTGAATGATCATTTTACCATTGGCGTAATCGTTATAGCCGCCGAAGTCGTAAATTCGCCGCCCGCCGCTGCCGAAAGTCGGATCGAACGAGCCATCGGAGTTAAGGCGTGCAAATGCATAATCGTTATTGATTCCGCCGAGCGCATAGCCGCCGAGCAGAATTTTGCCGTCGGCCTGAACGACGACGCTGTGGGCGATCTCGGGCGAGCCGGTAAAGGTCGCGATCTGCCGCCCGTCGAAATCGAAAGTCGGGTCCGGCGCGCCGGTATCGGTGTAGCGCGCGACGACGAAATCCTCGGCGTTGGCGCCGGTGTTGCCGTAACCGGCGACGACGATTTTGCCGTCGGGCTGTAAAGCCAGCGCGCGCGGTTCGTCGTCTTAAGCGGTAAAGGTCTCGACGATATTGCCGCCGTTAAAGGCCGGGTCGTTGGCGCCGGTCGCCGGATTCAGTCTCATCAGAATAAAATCGCCGGAGGTCGGCCGGCTCGCGCCGCAGAGGACGATCCTGCCGTTCGCGTCGATCGCGACGTCGTAGGCGATGTCGGCATTGGCGATCGCGATCGTCCGCAGGCCGTCGCCGTCGAATCCCGGGTCCCAGCCGTTGGTCGCGACGTCGAACCGCAGAACCGCGAAATCGACATTGCCGCCGACGGTGTAGCCGACGCCGACGACGTCGCCGTCGGGCAGCAGCGCGATCGAATAAATCCGGTCGTCCGACGAATTGTGCCGCCGCGCAAAACCGCCCGTCCCGAAAGTCGTGTCGAGCGCGCCGTTCGGATTGTAGCGGGCGAGCAAAAAGTCGTAGTCGCCGGCGCCGTTATAAGTAAATCCGCCGACATAGATTTTGCTTGTCGCCGGATCGATCGCCACCGATTCGCCGTAATCGCTGTTCACCAGCAGCGGAAAACTCCGGCCGCCGCTGCCGAAACCGGTGTCGGGCGTTCCGTCGGCATTGAACCGGGCCAGCGCGAAGCGGAAATTGCTGCCGAACAAAGCTCTTCCGACGACGACCAGTTTGCCGTCGGCCTGCTGCGCGACGTCCGTCCCAAAATCGTCGCCGGCGTTGAAATCGACCTGTTTACGGCCGGCGCCCCAGCTCGTGTCGAGCGCGCCGTTCGGATTGTAGCGCGCCGTCTCGAAATCGAGCGAGTTCCAGACGCCGCGGCCGACGACGAAAATTTTGCCGTCGGGCTGGACGATGACGTCCTCGGGCGTCGCGTTGTTGGCGTTGAACTGCGTGGTCAGCTTGCCGTCGCCGTCGAATGTCGTGTCGAGCGAGCCGTTCGGATTGTAGCGGACGACGCCGAAATCGTAACGGCTGCCGCCGGCGGCGTTGGTTTCGCCGACGCGGACGATCCTGCCGTCGGGCTGGATCTCGACGCCGCGGCCGACGTCGTCCGAGCCGGCCGTAAAACTGGTATTGACTTTTCCGTCGCCGTCGAACGTCGGGTCGAGCGCGCCGTTCGCGTTCAGCCGGATCATCGAAAAATCGTTGCCCGAACCGGCGATCGCGCTGTAGCCGGCCAGAATTATTTTCCCGTCGGGCTGGAGCTTCAAATGCGTCGCGAGATCGTCGCTGGTCGAAATCGCGACGGTCAGCCGGCCGGTACCGCCCGAAACCGTTCCGCCGCCGCCGACAAACGTCGGGTCGAACGCGCCGTTCGAATCGAGCCGCGTGACCGCATAATCGTTATTCGAACCGAGCGCGTATCCGCCGACGACGATTTTTCCGTTCGCGTCGATCGCGACGTCGTAACCGATGCTCCGGCTGTAACCCGTATAGTTCCAGTTTTGAACGCCGCCCGCGCCGAAGGTCGTATCGACCGAGCCGTCGGTATTGATGCGGACGACCTGCGAGGCCGTATCGCCGACTTTTCCGGCCACGACCAGCTTGCCGTCCGCTTGAAGCGCGCCGGCCAGCGAATAGTCGTCGCCGCCGTTGTGGTTGTAAAAAAGCGCGCCGTCGCCGCTGAAGGTGGTGTCGAGCGAGCCGTCGGGGTTGAACCGCGTGACGTTCGTGTAGCGGTCGCCGCTCGCGATGTTCTGAATTCCGACCGCGACGATCTTTCCGTCTGGCTGGACGAGGACGTCGAAAAAATAGCCGCCGCCGTTTCCGGAAAAAGAACAGGCGATGCCCTTCGGCATATTCGGGGTGAGCTGCGCGTTCCAGAACGTCCGATCGAGCGAGCCGTCGGGGTTGTAGCGAACGAGACACGGCGTTTGTGCCCGTTCGCCGGCGACAATCAGCTTGCCGTCCGGCTGCCGGACGGTCGCGTAGCCGTAATCGGAGTCGTTTCCGTAAAGATCGAGCGAGGTCTTTCCGCCCCCCGAAAAGGTCGGGTCGAGGTCGCCGGCGCCGCTGCCGGCCAGAAACCCGGGCGGCGATTCATTGAATTCTTCCGTCGTTTCGCTCTGCATTCGCGCGGTCAGCGGAAACAGCAGATAAATAAAAAGCGCGAGGCTCATCAAAAATGTCAGTTTTTTTACGTAGGAGCGCGGTTTTGTGGTTTTTGGCATCATCTTCTCCTGAAAATTATTGAAATATGGCAAAACCTTCCCCCTTTTCGCTCCGAATTCGATCGAAAACTGCCGGATCGTTAAATTCCCGTTCAATGTAAATGGAAAAGGATCGTAAAAACTTACGATCCTTTATTTACAGATTTCGGATTATGTCGATTTCGGATTTCGGATTTCGGATTTCGGATTGGTCCGGATTCGAACGTTTCGATTTCAACCGAACAGGCTGCATCGAAAAAACAAATCCGAAATCCGAAATCCGAAATCCGAAATCAAATGATTTTCAGGTATTTCAGGATGCTGCGGGTGATTTCCTTGCGCTGCGGGGCGTCTTCGTCTTTTTTGAGGTCGAGCTCGGTCGCGAAAAAGTAGGTATTGGCGCCGCGTTCGACGTAGCCGACCCACCAGCCGACCTGCGGCGTGAAGGCGCTCGACCAGCCGGTTTTGGCGCGCAGGATGTAGCGGTCCGTTTTATCGTCGATCAGGATGTCCTTGACGATCGCGATCACCTGCGGCGAGAACGGCAGGCGGTTGCGGTGAAATTTGACGAGAAACTCGATCTGCTCGCGCGGCGTGACGCGCAGCTCGCCCTTGTTCCAGTAATCTTCGCCGAAGCCGTCGGTGCGGCGGTTGCCGTAGCCGACCGCGTCGTAATATTTCTGCATCCGCTCCCGCCCGAGCCGCTTCGAAACCTCGACGAAAAACCAGACGGCCGAGACCTTGACCGCCGAGCGCAGATTCTGGTCCTGATTCCACGCTTCGACCGAACGTCTGACGCCGTCCCAGGCGAGCGTCTCGTTTTCGTCGCGGATCACGCCCGAATCGAGAAAGATCAATGAATGAAGGATCTTCGACGTCGACGCCGGGATGAACGGCCGGTCGAGCCGCTCGCGGTCGTAGACCGTGTATTCGTTTTTGTTGAGATCGTAGAGATAAAATCCGCCCGTCAGGCCGGCCGCGTCGAAAAACTGTTTGAGCTCTTTTTTCTCTTTGATCTTCGGCTTTTTCGGCTTTTTGTCGAGGCTGCCGGCGTCGTCGAACGAGATGTCGTAGATCGCGTACGACGGCCAGTCCTTGTAGTCGAAATGCCACCATTCGTTCGGGTTGACGGTAAAGCCCTCGGCCTCCATCGTCTTCCGGAGCAGCTCGCGGTTGCGCGTCTCTTCTTCGCTCGCGCCGCGGTAATCGGGCGACGCGCGCTCGGTGAATTCGTCGAAATCGGACGGCATCGGCGCCAGTTTTCCGGTTTTCAGATCGTAGAGGCTGAGATCGACCGCGCAGCCGCGGTTATGTTTCGAGCCGGTTTTCGGGTTGGCGACGTATTTGCGCTTGTCGTCGGGCGTCACTTCCCAGAACAATTTCGTGATCGACCACGGCCGGTAGCCGTCGAAGACGACGATCCCGAAGCCTTCTTTTTTGAGCGCCTTGTTCGCCCGCACGAGCGCTTCGGCGGCCGGCCGCTGGAGAAAGGCGCGCGCTTCCTTGTAAACGGCCTTGCCGACGAAATTGTCGGTGCGGGCGTAGCGGATGTCGAGTTTGACGGTCTTATCGAGTTTTATGAGTTCGAGCAAATCAGCCTCACGTTTATTTGGTTCCTGCGGCGGTTTGTTTTGAGCAAACGCTGAAGTAAAAAGGATAAAACAAATCGCCGCGACGGTAAATCGGAAGTCAAGTTTTTTCATCTGCATTCGATAAGCGAAAATGGGTTGAAAAGTTACGCCAAACAGTTTACCTTTAAATTTAACGATGCCTGAAGAGCCTCAAAAAAAGAAATGCCCCGCCGTCAACTGGATCAAACGCTTCGGCGTGGCCGGTTTTCTTTTCTTTCTGATCAAAGGCCTCCTCTGGCTGCTCGTCCCCGCCCTGATCGCCTATTTTTCAGTCAATTAGATTTCGGATTTCGGATTTCGGATTTCGGATTGGTCTGAATTCGAACGTCTCGATTTTAACCAGACAGCTTTCATCGAGAAAACAAATCCGAAATCCGCTGATACCAACGGATTGGTGGTGACTTTGAAACGACAATTCTGAAACCCTTGAAAATGGGCTTTTTAGAAATTGTACAAACACCGACCACAAAATTTGTGGCAGCCTAAGTCTTTTATTTTCAATAGCCGGATTTAACAACCACCAAATCCGTCAGTATCCGCGGATTTCGGATTGGTCTGGTTTCGAACGTTTCGATTTTAACCAGACAGCTTTCATCGAGAAAACAAATCCGAAATCCGAAATCCGAAATCCGAATTCCCTAAGGTTTTCCGTCGTCCTTGACTTCTTCTTCGTCGCCGTCGAGGATTTTGACTTCCGAGCCGTATTTCTGGTAGTCCTTAAAGCGGATCACGTTGCGCGATTCGAAGACCTGCCGGCTTTCGCGAAACGTCAGGCGGACGTCCGAGAGCGACGGCAGCAGGTATTTTTCGTCGTTGATCGTCACCCAGTCGTAATCGATCACGCGCCGCGCCGAGCGGATCGGAAAGCTGTCGGGAATTTCGGTCGCTTCGGTCTCGATCTTCAGCACCCGGTAATTTTCGCGGTCGATCCAGATTTTTCCCTTCATTCCGGTGATCGTCGAATCGTTGAAATCGCCCGCGGCGATGAGCGCCTGCCGCGCCTTGTCGCGATCGATCGAATAGTAAAAAACGAACGCCCGGCGGCCGCGGACGAGGTCCGTGTCGGCGATCTCGAATTTGGTTTCGTTTTCGGATTTGAAGATCTTCGCGAGCACGGTCACGAATTCGCCGGTCGAGCTCGTGCCGCCGGTTTCTTCATACGAGCCTTTGTTTTGCGGGTTGTTCTGGAGCACGCCGTTGATCGACAGGACCTTGTATTCTTCTTTTCCTTCGGCGAGATAGCTGACGGCGACGACGAGCCGGTCGAGGTTGCGGAAATTGTTCGTGCCGGCGTAGGCGGCCGAGCGCTGGATCAGCTGTTTGACGACGAAATCGGGCATTTCGTCGACCGCCGCGAGATTCGCCTCGCGCGCCTTCGCCAGAATTTCCGTCGCTTCCTTCGCCGACGGGAGCCTGGCGGCTTCGGGATTGGCGCGGCGGCGTTCGGCCTCCTCGAGCGTTCGTTTGAGCTCCTCGTTGCTGCCGCTTTTGGTGCGCGTCAGGCCGCGGAGGCCGTCGGTCAGCACGAACCCGATGCCGCGCGTGCGGATCGTCCTGATCAGATCGTCGGCCCGGCCCGGATTTTTCGGCAGCTCGTAGAGCAGCTGCACGTATTCGGGCTGCGTGAGCGGTTTCTGCTGAGCGGTTTGCTGCGCGAAGACCGAAACGGATGAAATTATCAGTAAAACAACGGAAAAAATTCTTTTCATTTGCCCTTTAAAGATGCGTTCGGCGAGGGCGAAGTTGGCTTATTCCAAAACTAAAAGCGGAGAAATTTCGTGGAAAAATCTCTCCGCCCGTCCTCATTAAAATAAAGCCGAATGTATTAATTAACCCATTCTTCTTCGTAGTTAAGCTGCCAGTGACGCGTGACCCAGTTCTGGGCGGCGGTCAGCACGATCTGTTTCCATTTCTTCAGATTGTCCGAAATGAAAAGCGCGGCGAGCGGCTGGCTCGGATCACGCTCGACACGAATGACCTGCGTCGGAACCTCGATGATCGCTTCATCGTTTTCCAGAATCCGCAGCTGCACTTCGCTTCCGACCGGCGGCAAAACCTCGAGATTGACCAGTGTGCTGGTTTCCCCGACGTTTTCCGTCACCCCGTTGACGTGAACCGTCTCCCCGCTGACCGAATCGACCCAACTCGCCTGCACCGACAAATTCGCCATAATCCGCTGATTAAACGGCGACTTATTTGCTGATGTAGTATGATCTAAATATGACATAGTTTGATTTCCCCCTTTATCTATCTCCCTTTATTGCTTTCAAATCGACAATGCTGATTCGATTGCGCGATTACTCTAAACCATATTTACAAAAAAGTCAAGTTTAATAAAACCGCTCAAACCGCTCATCCGATAATTTTCATTATATATCCGATTTTATTGACTAGTCCAGTAAAACCGGCACAGAAATTTGACTTTTTAGGAACAAAAATGGTTAAATAAATCGCATAAACCGCACATTTGGAATTTTATGCCTTTGGAGCGGATTTTACCGGGTGATTATGCTTGTCGATAATTTCAAAAATCAGAACGCCGCAGCGCCGTTTTTTAAAGACGTATCGAGCGTTCAAAAAGTTGCAGAATCTCGTCTGCCGACCGAAATCGGCGATTTTCGGATCGCCGGCTACCGTTCGCTGACGAGCGACGAGGAATTCGTCGTTCTTTATAAGGGAGAATTCAGGGAAAATATTCCGACGCTCGTGCGGATTCATTCGCAATGTCTGACGGGCGACGTCTTCGGCTCGGCGAAATGCGACTGCGGCCCGCAATTGCGGCGCGCAATGGAATTGATCGAACGCGAAGGCCGCGGCGCGATCGTCTACCAGCAGCAGGAGGGCCGCGGCATCGGGATCATCAACAAGATCCGCGCCTACGCATTGCAGGACGAGGGCGCCGACACGATCGAGGCCAACGAGCGGCTCGGCCTCGGCGTCGATCTCCGCGAGTATCGCCAGTGCGTCGAGATCCTGCGCGATCTCGGATTGAAAAAAGTCAAAGTTTTATCGAACAATCCCGAAAAGATCGAGGCCCTGCGCGACGGCGGCCTCGAGATCGTCGAACGCGTGCCGATCGAGTTCGAGCCCTCGAAAAACACGCTTAAATACCTGACGACCAAGAAATTGCAAATGGGACATCTCCTTCACCTGGTTAGCTAGTTCATCTTTTCTCTTCTTTGTTTTTTCCGCCGGGAACGCGTTCGTTCCCGGCGTTTTTTTTGACTTTTTTTCGAAAACCCTCGCCAAAAGCCATTCGATTGGGCTATACTTTTTCTGCTTATCCATAAATTTTTCTAAACCTGTGTCCCGATTTCCCGGAGTGTTTGAAATGCCGAAAGCTTTTTTCCTGATCATCGTTTCATTTATCTTGTCGCTTAATCTCGGAGCCGCCGCGCAAACGGCCGGCGCGGACGACGTTAATCCGTTTCGCCGGCTGGAAATAATCAACGTGCTGGCCCGCCCGCCACAAAACCGGCCGGCCGCGCCCGACGCGCAAATCAAGAACATTCAGCCTTTCGGCGAAAAATCCGGCGTCGCCTTTACCGACGACGCGCTTTTCCGCACCGACGACAACGGCGAAAACTGGCGGGAAATCGCTTTGCCGCGCGAGTCGGGCGAAACGATCAGCGGAGTTTTTTTTAGTGAAAAAACGGCCGGATATGCGATCTTATCCGATCGGCAGAACGCGCATTTGGTTCTGGCAAAAACCATCGACGGCGGCGATAACTGGACGAGAGTTCCGACCAATCTGAACCCCGAACATCTGCAGGAGGCAAATTTTGATAATGTCGATATTTTCTTTGCGAAGGCCGCTGATGGCTACGAAGTCGGCGCTTTGCGATTTTATTTGACCTCAAGTTCAAATTTTCTCAGAGATGTTTATTATACGACTATTGACGGCGGACAAAATTGGGGATATTCGACAGAATCGGCGGCAATCAAAGAACGGGAGCAGGAAACGTTCGAAAAATTTAAAGGGGAAAGCATAATCCGCGACGGATGGGGCGGGAGTCTGAGCACCCCGTCAACCAGATGGATTCTAACCTCAAACGGCAAGTGCGAAAGCCTCAAAACCGGCTGCTGGCAGGAAACAAAGATTTATATCGACAAAAAGGAAATCACGCCGCCGCAAATCAAAGAGCTTTCGCGGATCGAAAAGGAAAAAGCAAGGCTCGCCGCCGCGAATTCGGTGTTCGCGCTGCCGCCGAACGGGACGACGCGCGTCAGTCTCAACCGCGGCTTCGACAAATGCACGGCCGCGACCAGCGCGCAGATGCAGACGTGGTGGACGAATTCGCCGTTTTACGACGTCAACATCTATCTTTCGGGCCGCAACCGCGGCTGTTCGCAGCCGCAGCTGACGGCCGCCTGGGTCAACGCCGTGACCGCGCAGGGCTGGGGACTGATCCCGACCGTCGTCGGCTATCAGTCGCCGTGCTCGACCTGCACTTCGTGCGCCAAACACAGTTCCGATCCGGCGACGGCCGAAACCCAAGGGCGCGGCGAGGCCGACATCGCGATCGCTGACGCGGCCAACATCGGCCTGACCGCCGGCACCGTGCTTTACTACGATATGGAGCGCTACGACGACACGAGCGGCACCGGCGCCTGCTCGACGCCGACGAAAGCGTTTCTGAAAGGCTGGACGGATCGATTAAAAGAGCTCGGCTACAAATCCGGCGTTTATGGCTCGCCGACCAACGCGAGCGCCGACTGGGTCAACATCGCGCCGGCGAGCCAGCCCGACGCCGTCTGGCTCGCGCGATGGAACAGCGTGATGAGCGTCTGGGGCGTGACGCCGCTCGCCGACACTTTCTGGACGAACCATCAGCGGATTCATCAATGGCTCGGGCCGCGCGACGAAACGTGGGGCGGCGTGACGTTCAACATCGACAACAACATCGCCGACGCGCCGGTCGCCGGCCTCGCGATCGCCCGAAACAAACCGGCCGATTTCGACGGCGACGGCAAAACCGACATCTCCGTCTGGCGGCCCGACACCGGCGTCTGGTACGTCGCCAACAGCTCGAACGCGACTTACACGATCCTCAATTTCGGCCTGCCGACCGACGTTCTCGCGCCCGGCGATTTCGACGGCGACGGCAAGACGGATTTCGCCGTCTGGCGGCCGGCCGACGGCGTCTGGCATCTTTACTCGCGCTCGATCTACCGCTCGTACCAGTTCGGCGCGTCGGGCGACATTCCGGTCGCCGCCGACTACGACGGCGACGGCCGCGCGGATATGGCGGTTTTCCGCCCGTCGACCGGCGTCTGGTACATCGCCAACAGCTCCGACAGCCGCGGCACTTCGTTTCATATCGAGCAGTTCGGCCTGACCGGCGACCGGCCCGTCCCCGGCGACTATGACGGCGACGGCAAGACCGATCTCGCCGTTTTCCGGCCGTCGAACGGCGTCTGGTACATCCTCCAGAGCACGAACGGCTTCACGGCGACGCAGTTCGGCGTCGCGACCGACAAACCCGTTCCCGGCGACTTCGACGGCGACGGCAAAACCGACATCGCCGTTTACCGCGACGGCGTCTGGTATCTGTTCCAGAGTCAGGCCGGAATATACGTCACGCAGTTCGGCATCGCGGCGGACAAACCGGCGGTCGGCGATTACGACGGCGACGGCAAATCCGATCTCGCCGTCTTTCGCCCGGAGACCGGCGTCTGGTACGTTCTGCAGTCGCAGGCCGGCGTCAGCATCGCGCAGTTCGGCATCAGCACGGACAGTCCGGTGCCGGCCGCCTACACGCCGCCGAACTGACTTTTTTAAGGCCGAATTAACCTCGAATTAATGCGTTTCTAACGGCGCCAATCTATATTTTTAACCGGACTAATCCATAAACGGATTTGCGGAACTCAATTTGCTTAAAAAATGACTGCCTACTTGTTTTGAGCGTTCGATAAGGTTTCATAAGTTCATTAATGAATTAAATTATGGTGCGCTAATCCTAACAATTAGGCTTTTTAAGCAGAATTACGCTTTGAAGTACGGGCGGAATTTTCAGGATTGTTGAGACGTAAAAATCCAAAAATCAAAATGTAAAATCCGAAATTCAAGATAGTTTTGCGCAAACAATCATAAATAAAGCAATTAGTTCCATAGATTTTATTAAATTTTTGAGGTTAAAAAGATAAATGAATAAAAATTTTTCGATAAAATTTTTAATAGCGGCAATGTTCGGTCTGCTCTGCTTCGGCGGGCAGATTTTCGCTCAGTCGCAGGCCAGCACCGGACAGATCACCGGTGTGGTTTCCGACGCGAACGGCGCCGTCGTCCCGAATGCGACGGTCACTTTAGTCAGTAAAGATACGAACGCCACGCAGACCGCGACGACCACCGAAGAAGGACTTTATCGCTTCGTGCTGCTGCGTCCCGGCGATTACACGATCAAGGTCGCGGCGGCGAGCTTTGCCGAACAGACGCTGACCGTCACGGTGTTCGTCGGCCGCACGGTCGACGCCAACGTCACGCTCGGCGCGGGCACGGTCGGCGCGCAGGTGACCGTCACGGCCGAAGGCGTCCAGACCACGACCAGCAACTTCGACTCGGTCCAGACCGACACTTCGATCACCACGCTCCCGATCAACGGCCGCAAGTTTCAGGATTTCGCGACCCTGACCCCGACCGCACAGGTCGATCCCTCGCGCGGCCAGATTTCGATCTCCGGCCAGCGCGGCATCAACTTCAACATCAACGTCGACGGCGTCGATTTCACGCAGCCGTTCTTCGGCGGCATCCGCGGCGGCGAACGCTCGAACGCCGCGCCGACGCTTCCGCAGGAATCGGTCCGCGAATTTCAGGTCGTCGCCGCCGGCTACTCGGCGGAATTCGGACGCAGCTCGGGCGGCATCATCAACGTCGTCACGAAATCGGGAACGAACAATCTTCGCGGCTCGGCCTATTACGTGATTCGTCCGAAACAGCTCGCCCGCGCCAACAGCTTCGCCCAGGCGCTCGCCGACCAGCGGTTGAACGCGCTCGGCCTCGAAGCGACGCTCGCGCCGACGCAGCACCAGTTCGGCGGCTCGATCGGCGGCCCGATCATCAAGGACAAACTCTTCTACTTCGCCTCTTACGAACAGCAGAGATTCAGAGCCCCGCGGCAGGTCTTTTACAACAATCTGGCCGGCTTTACGCCGACCGCTTCGCAGACCGAAGGCTATAACTTTTACCGCGGCCTCGAAGCGCCCTACCAGGCGACCAACGACGCGATCGTGCTGCTCGGCAAAATCGACTGGAACATCAACGACAAGAACCGCTTCAACGCCCGTTACAGCTTCAGCGACAACAAAGCGCTGAACGCGGTCTCGACCGGTGAAACGGCGCTCGACCCGACGACGACCAACTCGCTCTCGACGAACGGTACCGAGAAAGACCGCAACCACGGCACCGTCGCGCAGCTGATCAGCACACTCACTTCGAACATCGTCAACGAAGCGCGCTTTCAGTACGCCTACGAAGAACGCCCGCGTATTCCCAACCAGATCGTCGCCAACATCAACACCTCGATCGGCGTCTACGGCACGCGCAACTTCCTGCCGACGACGCAGTTCGACAAACGGTTCCAGTTCGCCGACAGCCTGACCGTCATTCACGGCAACCACTCGCTCAAATTCGGCGGCGAATTCAGCAACCTTTACGCCAACCAGACGTTCGGCTTCAACCAGACCGGCGTTTACACCTTCTCGGGTCTGACCGCCACCGGCGGCATTCTGGACGCGATTTCGACCGTTCAGACGACGACTTACCGCGGCCGTTTCGATACGACGACCGCGCGCTACAACCAGCAGATCGGCAACCTCGCGGCAGCCTACACGGTGCGCGAGCTCTCGATGTTCGCGCAGGACGCGTGGCGCATCACGCCGAAGCTGACGTTCAACTACGGTCTCCGGTTCGAAAAACAATTCAACCCGACCGCCGAAGCCAACAACTCGGCCGTTCTCAATCTGATCAAGAACACGGCGTTCCCGATGCTCGGCGGCAAGGGCATCGATCCGAGCCTGATTCCCGACAGCCAGAACGAATGGGGCCCGCGCGTCGGTTTCGCGTACGATCCGAAGGGCGACGGCAAAACGGTCATCCGCGCTTACAGCGGTATGTATTACGCCCGCACGCCGCTGATCGTGCTCGCCGCGCCGTTCAACAACTTCCGCGATCCGGCCGGCGACCTTTCGGTGACGCTCGGCTCGCCCGCGTTTACGGCGACCGGCTTTAACCAGGCGACCTTTGAAGCCCAGAACCCGCAGTATGTCGCGATCGTCGGCGGAACCGGCTTCACGCCGAACACCGTCTTCCGTCAATTCGCGATCCTCGGCATCAACCTGAACACGATTTCGCTGGCCGGCCTGCCGACGCTGACGCCGGCGCAGCTCGCGACGATCTCGGATCGCCTGCGCGCCGCGACGACGAATCCGCCGGCGACCCTCGGCATCTATCAGAACGCCAACTTTACCGGCATCACCAACGACTTCAAAAACCCGCAGTCGTTCCAGTTCGGCGGCGGCGTCGAACACCAGATCGCCGACGGCATCACGCTCGGTCTCGACTATTCGCAGATCAACACGGTCTACCTGCAGCGCAACCGCGACATCAACCTGCCGTCGCCGACCGGCGTCGACGCCGTCACCGGCCGCGTGCTCGTCAACCGCGCCAGCCGGCCGCTGACCCAGATCGGTACGATCCAGCTCCGCGATTCGTCGGCCCGCTCGCTCTACCGCTCGCTGACCTTCCGGATCAACACGGTCAAGAAATGGGGCCGCATCAACGCCTTCTACACGCTCGCCAAATCGACGTCCGACGACGACAACGAGCGCGACGCCGGCGGCGTGCTCTACGACAACCCGTACGATCTGACGAACGAATACTACCTGTCGAACCTCGATCGGCGGCATCAGTTCGTGGCCAACCCGGTCTTCTTCCTGCCCTACGGCTTCGAAGTGTCGAGCGCGATTCGTCTGCGTTCGGGACGCCCGTTCAACAGTCTCGTCGGCACCGATCTGAACGGCGACGGCAACAACAACGACCGGCCGTTCCTCGTTCCGGGAGTCGAGCTCAAACGCAACTATTTCATCAACCGCGCGCTTTACGACGTTGACCTGCGCGTCCAGAAGAGCATCAAGTTCGGCGAAAGCCGCCGCCTGTCGCTCTCGGCCGAATTCTTCAACGTCCTGAATCGCTCGAATCTGCAGCTCAGCGGCTCGGCGACGACCAACTACTGTTCGTCTTCGACGGCCCGCTGCGGTCTCGACGGAATCACGAACCTCAATTTCGGACAGATCATCCAGCAGACCACGACGGCGACGAACTTCGGAAAACTCAATCTGGCCGGCCTGAACCCGGGCAGCCAGGTCTTCCAGATGCAGCTCGGCGCGAGATTTTACTTTTAGTTTTTCCTTCACGGGAAAACCTTTTGCGGCACGCTTTAACGTTAAAGCGTGCCTTTTTTATTTGCCAAAACCGGATTGCTCATAGAAAATTTAGCTGATGCGAATTTTGCAGATCTCATCGGCCAAAACGTTCGGCGGCGGCGAACGCCACCTGATCGACCTCTGCCGCGGGCTCAAAGACCGCGGCCACGAGGTCTTCGTCGCGCTCCGCCCGTCGAACGAATGGCAGAACAAGTTCGACTTTCTGCCGCCCGAAAACATCTTTCACGTCTCGATCAGAAACGCTTTCGGGATTTTCAGCGCCCAGAAAATCGCGAGCTTCGTCAACCGCCGCGGCATCGAGATCGTCCACGCCCACGTCGCCCGCGACTACATCCCGGCCAGTCTCGTCTGCCGGATTTCGAAAAACGCCCGCTTCGTCCTGACGCGGCACGTGCTTTTTCCGATGAAGAGCTTCCATCGGCTCGCCCTGCGCAATCTCGCGCAGGCGATCGCCGTCTCGGGCGCGGTCGAGGCGAGCCTCCGGCCGATTTTTCCGGCCGACAAGATCAGGATCATCTCGAACGGGCTCGACACCGGGCTGCTCGCGGGCGACGAGCGGCGGCGGCGGCGCGAGGAATTTCGTTTTCTTCATAATATTCCGTTCGACGCGGCGGTCGTCGGCACGGTCGGCGAGCTCAAAGAGCTCAAGGGCCAGCGCGATTTCGTGCTGGCGGCCGGCGAAATCGCCAAAAATTCGGAAAATGCGTTTTTCGTCGTCGTCGGCAAAGATCATTCGACGAACGGCCAGTTCCGGCGCGAGCTCAAACGGATGATCAGGGTTTTCGGGCTCGAAAAACGGTTTTTATTTCTCGACTGGGCCGACGATCTGCCGGCGCTGCTCGCGAGCTTCGACGTTTTCGTGTCGCCCTCGCATTCCGAAAGCTTCGGGCTCGCCATTCTCGAAGCGATGGCCCAGCAGACGCCGATCGTCGCGACCGCCACCGGCGGCGCGAAGGAGCTCCTGCGCCACGGCGAATCGGCGCTGATCGCGCCCGTCGCCGACCCGGTCGCACTCGCCCGCGCCGTCGAAAACCTCCTGACCGACGATGAAAAAAGCGCGCGGCTCGCCCAAAACGCCCGCCATTCCGCCGAGGAAAGATTTTCCCTCCGCGAAATGATCGATAAAACCGAGGCGCTGTATCGGGAAGTTCTGCAAAACAGAAAATGATTGGGGATTTCGGATTTCGGATTTCGGATTTCGGATTGGTCTGGACTCGCCGGTTTCAGTTCAACCTGAGCATTACGGTATAGAACAATCCGAAATCCGAAATCCGAAATCCGAAATCAGCTTAGGTGCGCGGTGATCCACTCGAAGGTGTGCGGGGCGCGGCGTTTCGCGTTGGTGTTTTGAAGGATCTCGTTTTTGAGCCGGATCAGACTGTGCGCTTCGTCGACGTCGTACCAGCCGGGCGTTTCCCGCAGATGAAGGTCGGTCAGGTCGATCTTCCGGTAAACCTGCTCGAAAGTCTCGGGCGCGCTCCATTTTATCCGCTCGAAGATCTCGGGCCGCCAAACGCGGAGGCCGATCAGATAAAAGCCGCCGTCGTCGGTTTTTCCGAGCACGACGTCCGAATTCGTCTCCAGAAACTCGAACGCCTGTTCGATGTAATCGGTCGGAAAAGTCGGGCTGTCGGTGCCGATCATCACGACCGACGCCGTGCCCCGGCGGAACATTTCGCGAAACGCGTTCGACATTCTTTCGCCCAAATCCGCACCCGTTTGTTCGATAAAATTCGTCTCTTCGGGTAAAATCTCTCTTAACTTTTGAATTTCGTCCGGCGGCGTGAAAGCGATGAAAACATTTTCGCAGGCCGCCCGCGCTTTTCCGGCGGCGTCTTTCAAAAAAGCCGCGGCCAGCGTTTCGCAGTCGGCGGCGGCGAGCGCGTCGTGAAGCCGCGTCTTCACACGGCCGGCCTGCGGGACTTTGGTCATAATGACGATTGCGCGCTTCATCGAATAGATTTTAACCCGTTTCGCGCTTTCGTTTAAATATTCAGGGGCGGCCGCGAACGATTTTTTTCGAAAAGGAGAGATTAGATGAAAAAGAACCTCGAAGATTACCGGCCGGGCGCGATCGGCTCGCTGCTCGACGAATACGAACGCGCCGTGCTCGAACTGAAAAGCGTCGTGGAAAACGTCGCCCGGGACGATTACACGCGGATCGCCGATCCGGACACCGCGAATCCCGACTGCCGGTCGATCGAAACGATTATGAACCACGTCGTCCGCGCCGGTTTCAGCTATGCCCGCTACATCCGCGAACGGCTGGCGCTCGACTTTTCGCCGGTCGAACACCGGCTGATCCCGCCGGACGCGATCGGCGCGGAGCTCGAAAAAATGTTCGCCGCGACGGCCGCGATCTTCGCCGAGCGGCCGGCCACGACCGACGCGGAAATCACCGAACTGCCGATCGCCGCGCGCTGGGGCGTGACCTACAACATCGACCAGATGCTCGAACACGCGATCGTTCACGTCCTGCGGCACCGCCGCCAGATCGAAAAATTTTTACTGAAATTCAGGGGATGAACTTATGCATTATTACAACGAGGAAGATCTCGGAAGATTCGGCGACATCGCCCGGCACAAACCCGAGCTGTTCGAAAAATTTCTCGCGTGGTACAACGCCTGTCAGGAAGACGGCGCGCTTTCGAAACGCGAAAAAGCCCTCATCGGGCTGGCCGTCGCCGTCACCGTGCAGTGTCCTTACTGCATCGACGCCTACACGCAGAGCTGTCTCGAAAACGGCTCGAATATGGAACAGATGACCGAAGCGATGCATCTCGCCTCGGCCATTCGCGGCGGCGCGAGCCTCATTCATGGCATCCAGTCGCACAATTCGCACGACAAGGTTTCGATGTAACGAACGAATTCGTCGTTTCCGTTTCGGCAAACGGCGACCCAAGGGAAGGCAGGCAATCAATGGCAGACACGGCAATTCAGATCACCCGCAACGGAAAACCGGCCGTTCCCCGCGCGGCGATTCACTTCGACGACCGGCTCCGCGCGAGCGGGCTCACGATGGCCGCCGCCGCGGTCGACACGCTGCAGGTCAACGTCGGCAAGCTCTGCAATCAGGCGTGCAAACACTGTCACGTCGACGCGAGCCCGACGCGGACCGAGATTATGACGCGCGAAACGATCGACGAATGCCTGCGCGTCGTGCGCGACTTCCGGATCGAAACGCTCGACATCACGGGCGGCGCACCCGAGCTCAATCCGCATTTCCGCCGGTTCGTCGCCGAAGCCCGAAAATCGGGCGCGCGCGTGATGGTCCGTCATAACCTGACCGTCGCGTTCGAGGACGGACAGCGCGATCTGCCCGAATTCTTCGCCGCCAACCGGGTCGAGGTCGTCTGCTCGCTCCCGTATTTTCTCGCGCAGCAGACCGACGCCCAGCGCGGCGCGGGCGTTTTCGAAAAATCCGTCGAGGCGCTGAAACGACTGAACGCCGCCGGCTACGGCCGCGACGAAAGCCTTGTCCTGAATCTCGTCTACAATCCGGTCGGCGCGTTTCTGCCGCCCGCCCAGGACTCAATCGAGGCCGATTTCCGCCGCGAGCTCGCCGCCCGTCACGGGATCTCGTTCAACAATCTCTACACGATCACCAATATGCCGGTCGCGCGTTTTCTGGACTGGCTCCGCCGCTCGAACAACGAGGAAAGCTATATGACAAAGCTCGTCAACGCCTTCAACCCGGCCACCGTCGAGGGCCTGATGTGCCGCCGTCTCGTCAGCGTCGACTGGCGCGGGCGGCTCTTCGACTGCGATTTCAACCAGATGCTCGAAATCGGCGTCGAAAACGCTTCGCCGCAGACGATCTTCGATTTCGATCCCGAAAAACTAAAAACGCGCGAAATCGTCACCGCCAACCACTGCTACGGCTGCACCGCCGGCACCGGCTCGAGCTGCGGCGGAAGCGTCGCCTGAGGTTAAATCGAAAAAGAAATTTCAAGCTCAAACCTGGCGTCCGTTTTTTCTGTCCAGTAGTAATGCAATGAGCCGTTTATACCAAGCTGCAATAAATTCGGCGACGAAACTGGGTGGAAAAAGAGGCGACTTAGGCCTGCATTCGCCGGTTTAACTATCCGTTAAAAACACT
>JAFDVJ010000080.1:5503-47629 GCA_018269075.1 Acidobacteriota bacterium | reverse complement strand
GTTGGACGTTTTGTACGGCGGGCTGTCAGCCGGCCCACGCCGCGCCAGCGGTGTCGAACGTTTCACCGGTGTGAGGCGTAACCGGTGTGAAGCGTTTCTACAGGCTCTCGCCTGTCAACAGTCTGACAGACTGTTGTACGCTTACTTCCCAAACTTATCTCGTAAAAGTGCCGTCGTCTTCGATTTTCGGAGCGTTCGGGCCGAAATCGGCGACCGAGAGCTCGCGGACCTTGCGGATGCCTTCGCCGGTCGGGTCGAGCACCGGGCCGCCCTTGCCAGGCTGTTTGCCGGCGTAGAGCCGGCCGCCCGCGAATTTGCCGTCCGCGCCGAGCCTGATCTCGAAGATCGCCGTCAGCGCGGTTTCGTCCTGTAATTTAAACATCCCGTAGGTCGCGAAATTGCCCATCGAGTAGCAGATCAGACGATCCTTGTAAATCTCCATCCCGCGCATCACGTGCGGGCCGTGGCCGAGCACCAGATCGGCGCCGGCGTCGATCACCGTGTGCGCGAAAAGCGGCAGATTGCCGCGCGCCTCGCCGCCGAACATTTCGGTGCGGTTCGGGACGTGCTGCTGGCTCGTGCCCTCGGCGCCGCCGTGAAACGAGACGACGACCAGATCGGCCTTTTTCTTCGCGTCGAGGACGAGCTGCCGCGCGGCCGTCACGTCGTTGACGTTCGGCACGATGTTGTTGTGCGCGAATCCGATGAACGCGATCCGCTTGCCCTTGACCTCGAGCACCGTCATCGCAAACTGGAACTTATCGCTGCCGGCGTGTTTGATGCCGAGCGCGTCGAGCGTCTTGCGCGTGCTTTCGCGGCCGTAATCGCCGAAATCGCCGGCGTGGTTGTTGGCCAGGTTCAAAACGTCGAAACCGGCGTCCTTGAGATATTTGCCGTAGCGCGTCGGGACGCGGAACGCGAAGCAGCGCGTCGAGGTCGGCGCGCATTTCGACGTCGAGCCGCCCTCGAGCAGCGGACCTTCGAGATTGCCGAAGGCGATGTCGGCCTTCGAAAGGATCGGCGTCACTTCCTTGAGCATATCCGCGCCGTCGTTCGGCGGCAGAAACGTGTCGTTGATCGACGTCGAGCCGAGCATAATGTCGCCGACGGCGGCGATCGTGATCGATTCGTCGTCCGCCCAGCGCGAGCGCGCCGGCGTCGGCGTCGGCAGCGGGGCGGCGCTGACCCCGTCGGGATTCGTCCCCGACCGCGACTGACACGCGAGCAGAATAAAGATCCCCAGAATGATCGTCGGTATGGCAAGCAGTATTTTTTGTTTCAGCATACGTTTCAATTCGTTTAGGATGAAGATTTCCGGCCCGAACTTTGCACGGAGATTTGGAAGTCCTGAGTCTTAAGTCTTGAGTCTTAAGTCAAAACCGGCTTCATCCTGACTAAGACTCAAGACTCAAGACTCAAGACTATTTTTCCTCGTCTGAAAGATTCAGCGTCGTCACCTCGGCTTCCTTTGTTTTGCCGGATTCGGGCGGTTTTTCGCGGTTCAGGATGTTGTAGAGAGCGCGGCCGTCGCGCAGGAGATACCACGTCACCGCGCCGTAAAAGCCGGTCAGGATCAGAAACCAGACGAAATTCTTGACGTTTTCGCCCTTGAATTTGTCGGTGATCGACTCGTCCGTCTTGTCCTTGTTCTCGACGCCTTCGGGCAGGTTCGCGTTCGGCGAAACCGGCTGAATCGGCCGCACCGGAATGGCGGGCGGCACGGTCGAAACGTTCGCGTTTTTATTGCCCGGAACGTCGATCTTCGGCAGCGTAAAGAGCGCCGGCACCGAGCCGACGAGCCCGAAAAACGAAACCAGCGTCAGAAAAGCGAAATAAACGCCCGCGAGCCTGATGATCAGCCAGATGACCTGATATTTATTCATATTCCAATCTTTCGCGAAAAAAAGCGGAACGTTCATTTCTCGTCCCGCTTAAAATAATGTAACGAAATAATCGAATTGTAAAATTAGTCTCCCGTAAATCCCTGAAATCGAAACGCCTCAAAGGCCCCCGAATTCATTGAAAACCTAACCGGAATCCGGCCGTTTTGTCGCCCGGCTACTTTCGGTAAGTGTTGAGCACGACGCCGCAGTCGCAGGACTGCGAGTCGATCAGTTTGAGGCCCATTTTTTCGCTTAGGCCGTCGAAGATCGTCAGCCCGCGGCCGATCGCCGTCGGGTTGACGAACAGGTAATATTCGTCGATCAGATTTTCCCGGATCAGGTTCGAAACGAAGTTCGCGCCGCCGTAGACGATCGCGTCGCGGCCCGGCTCGCTCTTGATGCGCGCGATCTCGTCGGCGAGCGCGCCTTTCGCCAGAACCGTGTTCGGCCACCGCGATTCGTCGAGCGTCCGCGTAAAAACGATCTTCGGATAATCGACCATCTTCTTCGCGAACTCGTATTCGGGGCTTTCCGGGTTCTCGACCGCGTTCGTCCAGTAATTGACGAAGCCGTCGGTCATTTTCCGGCCCATCAGGATCGTATCGACCGAATCGGTCAGCTCGTCGACGCGGCGCTTAAGCGCGTCGTCCCAGTCCATCGTCATCCAGTCGAGCTCGCCCTGCGGCCCGCCGACGAAGCCGTCGAGCGTCGTCTGCATCTGTAATTTCAACTTTCTCATCGCTAATTTCTCCTTTTGTCGAATTGTTTACTCGATCGATCTCCGGCCGGCGTCAGATTGGCCGGACCTCGAAAACGAACGATCGTGAAAACGGGCGACGGGAACCGCTTCGCCGCTCGAACGATGGAGCGAATTAGTCTGATTTTCCTGAAAACCCTTCCCTTGCCCGTTAAATGAAGAACCGCCGGCATCGACGGCCCCGATAAACGACGGCCGCTATTCGACCGTCACCGATTTCGCCAGATTGCGCGGCTGATCGACGTCGCAGCCGCGACGGACCGCGATGTGATACGCCAGCAATTGAAGCGGCACGACCGAGAGGATCGGCGCGAGCAGATCCGAAACCTGCGGGATCTCGACGACGTGATCCGAAACGAGCGAGCTCATCCGGTCGCCCTCGGTCAGCACCGAAAAGATGATGCCGTCGCGCGCCTTGACCTCGACGATGTTCGAATGCGTCTTCTCGTAGCGCAGCTCGCTCCCTTCGTTGCCCTGCTCGCGCGTGTTGATGATCACCACCGGCAGCTTTTCGTCGATCAGCGCGTTCGGCCCGTGCTTCATCTCGCCGGCCGGGTAGCCCTCGGCGTGGATGTACGAGATTTCCTTGAGTTTGAGCGCGCCTTCGAGCGCGACCGGGAAATTGATGCCGCGGCCGAGATAGAGAAAATCCTGCGACCGGAAAAATTCCTTCGACAGTTCCTCGATCGTGTCGGCGTCGCTCAAAATCTCCTCGATCTTCATCGGCAGCTCGATCAGCTCCTGCGCGTGTCTGACGACCTCTTCCTCGGTCAGACGCCCGCGAATCTCGCCTAAGTAAAGCGCGAAGATGTAGAGCGCGATGATCTGCGACGTGAACGCTTTGGTCGAAGCGACCGAGATTTCCGGCCCGGCGTGCGTGAGGATCGTGCCGTCGGCCTCGCGCGTGACCATCGAACCCTGCACGTTGCAGATCGCCAGCACCTTGCAGCCGGCCTGTTTCGCTTCGCGCATCGCGGCGATCGTGTCGGCCGTCTCGCCCGACTGCGAGATCACGATCAAGAGATCGTTTTCGTCGAGAACCGGGTTGCGGTAGCGGAATTCCGACGCGTAATCGACCTCGACCGGCACGCGCGCGAGCTCCTCGATCATATATTTGGCGGCCGTCCCGGCGTGCCACGACGTGCCGCAGGCGGCGATCTTGATCGAGCGCAGGTTCTTGAATTCCTCTTCCGAGATGTCCATCGGATCGAGATAGACGCGGCCCGTGTCGAGAGAGACGCGCCCCCGCACGGTGTCGCGCACCGCGCGCGGCTGCTCGTAGATCTCTTTGAGCAGAAAATGCTTGAAGCCGCCTTTTTCGGCCATGATCGGATCCCACGTGATCCGCTGCTGCTTCGGCTCGACGACGTTGCCGTCGAAATCCGTGACGCGCACCGAATCTTTGGTGAGAATCGCGATCTCCTTTTCGCCGAGATAAAAGACGTCGCGCGTGTGCTGGAGAATCGCCGGAATGTCCGACGCGACGAAGAATTCGCCGTCGCCGAGGCCGATCACGACCGGCGGGCCTTCGCGGACCGCGATGATCTTGTCGGGCTCGTCGGCCGAGATCATCGAGAGCGCGAAGATGCCGCGCAATTGCTGGACCGATTTGCGGACCGCATCCTCGAAGCCGAGCCCGTCCTTCTGATGCTCTTCGATCAGGTGCGCGACGATCTCGGTGTCGGTCTCGGTCTTGAACTCGTGACCTTTCTCCTTGAGCATTTCCTTGAGGGTCAGATAATTTTCGATGATCCCGTTATGGACGACGACGATCCGGCCCGTGCAGTCGCGGTGCGGGTGCGCGTTTTCCTCGGTCGGCCGGCCGTGCGTCGCCCAGCGCGTATGCCCGATCCCGTAATTGCCGTCGAGCGGGTTGAGCCGGATGCATTCTTCGAGATTCCGCAATTTGCCCTCGGCGCGCCGCAGCTCGAGCCGATTCTCGTCATCGACGACCGCGATCCCCGCCGAATCATATCCGCGATATTCCAATTTCCGCAGGCCGTCGATAATCAGCGGCACGACCTGTTTGTTTCCAACGTATCCAACGATTCCACACATAGTTTATAAGATTGGTAAATTCGGGTCGCTCACGATCACTTCCAACGTGAAGCCGGATTCCTTTAAGAGTTTAACAAAATTCGCGATATTTTGAAGTCTGTTTTGAAGGCCGGTAAAAAACCCTGCCCGGCGATGATTGAGATGAAAGAACCTACCGGCTAGAAACCGCAGCCGGCAAATCCGCAGTTAAAGTTTCGGTCGTCGCCCTCGGCCGCATAGATTTCCTCGTAATCGTAAGTGACGACCACGCCTTTCATAAACTCGACGTTCGACGGCGTGTCGGTAATGAACAGCGTCTCCGAACGGCGGTCGAACTCGATCGAGCCTTTCGGCGAAAGATACGCCTTGACCGAATCGATGAGCTTTCGAAAACTGATGTCCTGTTCGACGCGATAGGACGAGGTCTGCGGATCGAAAACCCTCACAAGGCGCGGCCGGTCGGGCACGTTTTTCAATTTAACGAGCTCCGTGACTAATTTTTCCTCCTTTGAGGCGGCCGGTTCGCCCATCAGATCGACGGTTTCGATGAAGGCGCGTGCCTTATCAACACGGCCGCGAATATCGGTAACGATCACGGTCTGATCGCGATCGGCGAATTCAACCTCGCCGCGGTCGGACAGTTGTTTTTTCAAAAGCTTCAGATAAGAAAAAGAAAAATCGCTGACCGTCAAATAATTCAAACGAACAAACTCCGTATAAAGCGATTCCTCAGCGGGCTTTTCTTTTTTGATAGAAAATTTGCAAAACCTGGAAGGCGCGTTGACGATGCGAAAGCCCGATTCTTCGACTTCGACCGCCAGCTCGTTTGATTCGAGAATGGATTGAAGAGCCATATTCCACGGAACGTTCTCGGCCTTTACCGTAAAACTCTTATTTTCCGTCTTTTCGTCGATCGTAATATTGCAGCCGAACGGGTTTGCGTATATCAGCACATCCCGCAGACCGCCCGCTTCGATCTCGAAACTGACAGCGGTTCCCTCAAAGTCGGTTTTGCCGAACATTTCGCACTGATCTTCGACGAGCGGCGTTTCTTCCTGCGCGAAGGCCGGCGCGGCAGAGAGCAGCGTGAGCAAAAGCAGCCCGATTGTGATTATTTGCCTCATTTCGGCAGTTCGCATATGGCTTATTTGATCCGTAAATCCGGATCGTTCACGATTTCTTCGACGGTCAGGCCGGGTTCGTCCAGCAGTCCGATTAATTCCACGAGAAGCTTAACCCGCTCTTCTTTATCCGTTATGGCGATCGTGTTGGTTCGTTCGTCGAGCTCGATCGAACCGTAACTGGAAAGCCCGTTCTTTAAAGTGTCGATGAATTTGCGGATATTTCTTCTTTCTTCCGGCTCCTTGGCTTCCGGCGAAAAGTTGTCAGGCATCGGGCACCACAGCTTTAAGTAGTTTGCTCTATAGAATTCAGTGTAAAGCGGAGTTTTGCTCAATCCGCTTTTTTCGTCCTGTTTACAGGTGATTTCTTCCGGACTCTTCGCTTCCCTGATTCGAATTGCCGAACCTTCCGACTGAGCAATCAGTCCCTGATCCTTGAGCATCGAACATAAAGCGATATTCCACGGAACATCATCGGCTCTAACATCGGTTATGATTCGGGCAGCGACGGATTCATCGACTATGAACCGACAACCGTATTGATCCGAAATAAGAGCCAAAACGTCTTTAGGCGAGCCACCGACGAAACGGAAGCTTATCTTTTCGCCGGTAAATTCCGGCTTTCCGTAAGACTCGCACTGATTGTTCAAGTTATAAGGGAAAAGAGCTGTTTTCACCTTTCCGAGTTCTGCCAGCAGTCTTTCTCTGTTTGCAGACTTCTCCTGCCCGCCGGCCGGCGTGATACAAAGGAGCGTGAGAAGAAATAGAAGGATCCGGATTTTTCTCATTGGTTTCAGTCCGACGGCGGAGCTTCGTCCGTCGCGGCGAGGTCTTTTTTGATCTTCGCGGGCGCGCCGTAGACGAGCGTGTCGGGCGGGACGTCTTTGGTGACGACCGAGGCTGCGCCCGTAATCGAGCCGTCGCCGACTTTGACGGGCGCGACGAGCATCGTGTCCGAGCCGATCCTGACGTTGCTGCCGATCGTCGTCGCGTGCTTGTTGACGCCGTCGTAGTTGCAGGTGATCGTGCCCGCGCCGATGTTCGTCTTTTCGCCGATCGTCGCGTCGCCCAAATAAGTCAGATGGTTGGCCTTCGACTTGCGGCCGAGGACCGACTTTTTCATCTCGACGAAATTGCCGACGTGCGCTTCGTCCTCCATTCTCGATTTCGGCCGCAAATGCGCGAACGGGCCGATCTGGCAGCCGTTGCCGACCTCGCTGTCGATGATGATCGAGTAGTCGCGGATCGTAACGCCGTGGCCGATCTTCGAATTCGTGACGCGCGCGCCGGCGCGGATCGTGCAGCCGTCGCCGATCTGGCTTTGACCCTCGATCGCGACGTTCGGAAAGATCACCGTGTCGCGGCCGATCTGCGCCTCGGAGCTGACGTAGGTCGCGTTCGGGTCGATGAACGTGACGCCGTAATCGAGCATCAGGCGCTTGACGACGCGGCGGCGCAAAAGGCGTTCCATCTCGGCGAGCTGGACGCGGTTGTTGATGCCCTCGATCTCGTTGGCGTCGGCGTGGTGGTAGATCGCGATGTCGTCGCCGGCGTTCTTGAGCAGCGTCGGGACGTCGGTCAGGTAATACTCGCCCTGCGCGTTCTCGTTCTTGACGCTCGAGAGCGCGCTGAAGAGCTTGCGCGTGTCGAAGCAATAGATGCCGGAATTGATCTCCTTGACCTTTTTCTCGTCGTCGGTCGCGTCCTTCTGCTCGACGATCCGGTCGAACTGGCCGGTGTCGCCGCGGACGATCCGGCCGTAGCCGGTCGGGTCGTCGAGCTTGACCGTGAGAATCGTGCAGGCGGCGCCCTTGCCGCGGTGCGCGCGGTGCTGCTGGACGAGCGCAGCGAGCGTCTCGGCGCGGATCATCGGGACGTCGCCCGAGAGGACGAGCAGCGTCGAATCCTCGTTTTCGAGAAATTCGCGCGCCGCGTTGACGGCGTGGCCGGTGCCGAGCTGTTCCTTCTGCCAGACGAAGGCCGCGTGGCTTTCGTCGAGTTCTTCGAGCACCGCCGTTTTGACGTCCTCGCCCTGATGCCCGATGACGACGTAAACCCGGCGCGGCGCGAGCGCGGTCGCCGTCCGGCAGACGTGATTGATGAGCGGCCGCCCGTCGAGCCGGTGCAGCACCTTCGCCAGATTCGAGCGCATCCGCGTGCCGAGCCCGGCCGCCAAAATCAAAACGTCGAGCGTTTTCTGTTCGTTGGAACTTTCCATAAAGACCTTGCTTTTCTTAACGCCGGGTCGCGAAGCCGCAAAGACGCGAAGAGTTTTATTAATCGATTTAAATTCCTCTTTGCGCCGTTGCGTTCCGGCGGCTTTGCGTTAAATCCCCCTGATTCTAGTACAAAACTTTATTGCGCGGCTGTAAAGCGCACAGCAAAACGACTTGCGCGAGCTTTTCCGGATGATGCCGGACCATTTCGCCGTCGTCCAATAGATTACCATAAACGACCTCCGCGCCCTCAATCGTTTCGGGCGTGATCGAGCCGTGGACGCCGATCTGTTCGGCGCCTTCCTCGGCGTAGCGGGCGAGCTGCTCGTCGCTGATCGGGCGGTTGTTGACGACGACGTAATCGAAATCGATCATCGGCGCGTATTCGCGGATGATCTCGAGATGGCGGCGCGCGGTCAGGCCGTCGGTTTCGCCGGGCTGCGTCATCAGGTTGCAGATAAAGACCTTGACGGCCGCCGATTCGGCGATCGCTTCGGACACGCCGCGCACGAGCAGCGGCGGGACGAGCGACGTGAACAGCGAGCCCGGCCCGATCGTGATGACGTCGGCCCCGTCGATCGCGGCGAGCGCTTCGGGCAGCGGGTGACAGTCTTCGGGTTCGAGATAAAGCCGTTTGATGTAATGGCCGAGCTTGCCGATGTTCGTTTCGCCGCGGACGATCGAGCCGTCCGACAGTTCGGCGGCGAGCCGGACGTCCGCGACGGTCGCCGGGTAGATATGGCCCTTGCTCGCGAGAATCTCCGACGAGAGCTTGACGGCTTCGGCGAAATCGCCCGTCACTTCGGTCAGCGCGGCGAGAAAAAGATTGCCGAAGCTGTGGCCGCCGAGCTCGCCTTTTCCGCGAAAACGATGGCGAAAGAGCTTCGACAAAAGATACGAGTCTTCCGAGAGCGCGACCATACAGTTGCGGATGTCGCCGGGCGGCAGCATCTGCAGCTCGTCGCGCAGGCGGCCCGAGCTGCCGCCGTCGTCGGAAACGGCGACGATCGCCGCCAGATTCCGGAGCCAGACCGGTTCGGTCTCGACCGCGCCGACGAATCTTTTCAGACCGGAAAGCAGCGTCGAAAGGCCGTTGCCGCCGCCGATCGTCACGAAATTCAAGCCGTGCGAATTTTGCGAAAAAAGGTGATTTCTCATTAATCTTAGGGGAATCTATCGAAAAATAGAAGAATAGGCAAGAAGAAAAAGCGGTCGTTTCTCGTTTGTTCGGTAATCTGAACGGGCCGGCGCGTGTGCCTTGATAAGTCTAGCATTTTTTCGATTTTTCGGGCAACAGGAATTTGATTTCGGATTTCGGATTTCGGATTTCGGATTGTTCGGGTTCGGACCGTCTTGTTGGTTTCGGCGATTGATTGGCTCGAAAAATAAAGGTTTAGCGGGGACTGTAAAATAGATTGTGCAATCGAAGCGAAAAGCGGCTTTCGCCGCTTTTTCGAGTTTCGTTGAGAACGGATTACACAATTACTTTTACAGTCCCTTTAGCGGCGGCGTTCGGGCTTCGGAATCGCGATTCCAGGCTTTAGAACTGCGATTCTAAGGTTTAGAATCGCGATTCCAGGCTTTAGAATCGCGATTCCGGGCTTTAGAACTGCGATTCCAAGTTTTAGAATCGCGATTCTAAGGTTTAGAATCGCGATTCCGGGCTTTAGAATCGCGATTCTAAGGTTTAGAATCGCGATTCCAGGCTTTAGAATCGCGATTCCGGAAACAAGCGGCGCGATATTCGTCTTCGATATCGCGCCGCTTGTTTTTTCAGTTTAGAGTCCGATCGTTGGACGACGATCGGATATCGCCGGGTTTAACGTTTCCCGAACGAACTTTTTACCATCTTCTGAACAGATTGAAGCCGATCACCATATTCTTCGGCGAGAGCACGAGATTGCTCGAATTCGAGCGGCTCGTCGTCGACGTCTGCGTGTTCGAGAGCGTGATCGCGAACGAGTGTTTGCCGATGTTCCATTGATAGCCGAAGCCGATCGACGGTTTGGAAACGCTCTGGAAGCCGGTGACGTTGAAATCCGCGTCGTAGATCGCGTCGATGCGGCCGAGCTTGAAGCCGATGCGCGGCGTAAACTCGAACAGCGCGACGTGGTGCGGGTTGATCAGCACCGCCGCGCCGAAACCGAACGACGCCGTGTAGTTCGGCAGGCTGAAGGCGTTGACGGCGGCCGTCGCCGGCGGGAAAAAGTCCTCGGCGCGCGGGTTGAACCGGTGCTGGCCGTTCGCGTTCAGGCTCAGGGTCGGCGAAAAGAACAGGTAGACGCGTTTGCCGAGCCGGCCCGAGACCATCGTCTGTAAATTATAAGTGTATTCCTCGGTGAAATTGTCGTTGCCCTCGATGCTCGCGTAGGTCGTCAGCGCGACCGGCGAATTTTTCGAATGCCGGAGCCAGTTATAGCCGACGCCGACCTCGATCGTCTTGCACAGACCCTTCTGACAGAGCGGCGAGCGCGAGGCGCTGACGTAGAGCTTGTCGGTGATGCCGTAGGAAACGCCGAACGACGAGACCGACATACTGTCGAACCCGAGCAGATCGCGGGCGCTTTCCTTGATCGGGTTGATCGACTGCGAGAAGCGGTGGCTGAAGTTCATATTCCAGCTTTTCTTCGGCACGCTGCGCGGCGTCGCGAGATTGATCAGCCGGTAGCCGTAAGGCTCGTAGCCCGGTTCGAAATCGTATTCGTCCTCTTCCTCTTCCTCCGGCGGCGCGGTCGAGGGCTTCGTCTCCTCCTTCGCGTCGGTCTTCGGGGCCGGCTCGTCGGCGGCGATCTTCTCGACGGTTTTTTTGACCGGATCGACCCGGTATTTCTCGCCGTTCGATTCGACGATCATCACGCCCGACGAATTTTCGTCGAACGTCACTTTGAGTTTGTCCGCGTCCTTCGTGTCCTGCGCAAAGCCGCTCAAAGCGGCCGACAGCATCAGCGCGGCCGCGAAAATCAGCGTCTTTATCCCAATGCCGGAAACTTGTCGTAATAATTGGGGTGTCATAGTATTTTCTCCATTAAAAAGGCTTAAATAAGTTTAGGAAGTTAGGGAAGTTTCGGAAGTTCTAGGAAGTTCGGGGATTGGCTTCTTTCCGAACTTCCTCTGGATGTACGACGGACTGTTAGTCTGTCGTCACGCCGCTCGGGTGTGTAGCCGTTCTACAGGCTGTCGCCTGTCAACAGGCTGACAGCCTGTTGTACGCTGCCTTCCGAAACTTCCTAAACTTCCCTAACTTTTACTGGTTGTTCAGAAACGGCACCGCGGTATCGGTCGGGAGACCGAAATACTGCGTATTCAGACTGGTCGTGCTGCTGTTTCTGATGTACCACGTGCCGTCGCGGTAGACGGCCGCGTCGGCCTTGCCGTCGCCGTCGTAATCGCCCGGCACCGGGACGTCGGTCGAAATGCCCCAGTAGATCGCGCCGTAGTAGTTGTTGTTGACGTCGGTCGAGGTGTACCAGACACCGAGCGACGGGCGGTAGACCGCGATGTTCGTCAGGTGATCGCCGTCGTAATCGGCCGGCACCGGCACGTCGCCCGGCACGCCGAACTGGATCGAAATGAACGTCCCGTTCGAGCTCTTGCTGATCCACCATTCGCTCTGGGCCGGCCGGTAGATCGCGAGATCGGCCTTGCCGTCGCCGTCGAAATCGCCGGCGAGCGGTTTGTCGCCGGCCGCGCCCCACTGCTGGCTGCTCGTCGAACCGTCGGACGATTTCTTGAGCCACCAGTTGCCGTTGCGGACGATGCACAGATCGCCTTTGCCGTCGCCGTCGTAGTCGCCCGCGACCGGGATGTCGCCGGCCGCGCCGAACTGATCGGAAGTGACGGTGCCCGTGGCGGTCTTGTAGATCCACCACGCGCCGTTGCGGAAAACGGCCGGATCGGTCTTGCCGTCGCCGTCGTAGTCGGCCGGCACGAAACGGTCGGTCGCGAGCCCGAACGGCTGCACCGAAACGCTCGAGGTCATCTTCGCGTACCAGACGGCCGCGCCGTTTTCGTTGCGGACGATCGCCGGATCGGATTTGCCGTCGCCGTCGAAATCGGAGACCGTGTGCGTCGCCGCGACCGGCGCGGCGTAGGGAATGACGAGCGATTTCGTATAGGTCTGGTCGCCGCTCTCGCTGCCGTTGTTGTTGGCCTGAATGCCGGCCGCGTAAAACGTCACGCTGCCGACGTTGCTCGCCGGCGCGGTCCAGTTGAACGTCCACGTCGCGCCGCCGGTCTGGTTCTGGAAAGTCCCGGCCGTCGTGTGTTCGACGTAGGTCTTGCCGCCGCCGGTCGTCGTCCGCGTGTTTCCGGTGGTGTTCGTAAAGCTGCCGGCCATCGCGCCGCCGGCGAGCGCCGTCATCTCGAATCCCCAGCGCTTGCGGGTGGTGTCGGTCGTCGTGTGCCGCACCTGAATCGAATAGGTCTGGCCCGGCGTGTAGCTCGCCGGACCGGTGATCGAGAGCTGACCGGCGCCGCTCGACGCCGAGTGACAGTCCGTACAGGTCAGCTCGCCCGGCGCGCCGGTGCGCGACGCCGGCGGTCCCGAAATCGAAGCCAGCGTCGTTCCGGCAAACCGGTTGCCGGACAGCCAGAACAACCCGGCCAACAGCGCGAAGCTCAACAGAACCAACCCCTTGATCTTATTTATCGTCCTTGCCATAAAATTTTTCCTCCCTGCTTCAAAAATCTTCACCGAAGCGAAAGCTCTTCGCCGTTTCGCTTATCTCAGGCCGCGCACATAACCCATCAGGGCCGTGATCTCGGCGGGCGTCATATCGTTTTTGAAGCCGGGCATCTGTTCCTTGCCGCTCGCGATGAGCCGCGCGCCGGCGGCGGCGCTGATCCGGCTCTTGGTCAGATCGGGCGCGTTGGTCTGGCGGCCCTTCGCGGTCTGCGAGCGGCCGTCCGCGCCGTGGCAGCGGTTGCAGTATTTGGCATAGTTCGAGGCCGCGTCGCCGGCCGCGAGCGGCGTGTAGTCGGCCGGCGTCATCGTCGCCTTCGGGACGGCGAACGAGACGAAGGCGGCCAGGATGACCGGCACGGAAGCGATCGTTAACTTGGTAAATGCGGATAATTTGAATTTCATTGACATCTCTCCTTTTCGTTATTTTGCTGTTCTTCGGCTGCCCGGAACCGGCGATGCGGTTCCGGGCAGCGCGGGCTTTGTTTTCTTTAATTGTCCCGGGAACTATCAGAAGGCTAAGGGGCCGCACGGGAATCATCTGATATGTGAATAGTCAGAATTCCGACGGCAAAAATACAAAATACTTTTGTTTTTTTTTGGCGGGAACAAAAAGTTTTTATACAGCGGATTTGATTTATCGAATTTCGGAAGGATCCGGAAAAGTTTTGAGTCCCGCCTTCAGGTACGCGTTACCCCCGAAACGCGTGCCGGAATTGAGGACTCAAAACTCCCCGTCGAAAAGAGCGCTTTTTCAAACGCTCCTTCAGAGGACAAGAGAAATTTGCGGCAGCTCGATGCGGACGTCGTCGAGCTCGATTTGCAGCCGGTAGTCGCCGGTTTCGACCGGCTCGAAAAAGAATTCGCAGTCGCCGTTGAACACCGCTTCCGCCCGTTTTTCGCCGATCAGCGTCGCCGCGCCGCGCCGGCAGTCCGGAAAGACCTGCCCGCTGACCCGGCATTTTTCGCCCGCGAAATGGAGCCGCAGATCGATGTCGAAATCGCCGGCGCGATAGAGCAGCTGGCGCGTGTCCGAGAGCACGAACCGCTCGTTGAGCGCGAGCCGCCAGTCGTCGAAAACCAGCTTCGCGGCCAGCGTCCTGACGAACGATCTTTTTTCCGGCAATCGCGGCGGCGGTTTGTAGATATTCAGCAGATTTGCCGTCACGGCCTGCGGGACGGCTTCAAATTCGGATTCCTCCCTCACATAATCGAAAAAAGTTCCGAGCCTGTTCCGCACGCCGGCGCAGTCGCGGCAGGCATTCAGATGCGCGGCGACTTCGCGCTCCGCGGCGGCGGACAGCGAACTCTCGAAATATTTCAGGAGTGTTTCAAACTCGATGTGTCTCATAGCGTCCTCCGAAAAAATCGGTTTCCGTTGATAAGTCAATCTGACCGACCGAAAAATACATCGAATTATTTATTCCGGTATAAATTTCAGTAATTTTTGCAGACAGCGCGCCCGCGTCGGGCCGATGCTGCCGAGCGGGATCTTCAGGATCTCCGCGATCTCGGCATACGGCACCTGATCCTTTTCGAGATAAAGCATCGTCAGAAGCCGTTGACAGCGTTCTTCGATTTGGCCGAACGCGGCTTCGACCTGATTCGCCTTTTCGAGCCGGATCAGCCGCTCGTCGGCGAGCGGCGCGCGGTCGGGAATCTGAAAAGCCGTTTCCGATTCGTCGTCGTCGATGTAGCGCGGCCGGCCGCGCGCTTCGCGCTGGACGAGATGAATCGTCTTGTGCCGCGTCGTCGTGATCAGCCACGCGCGCAGATATTCCGGCTTTTCGAGCGTGTCGAGCTTTTCGAAAAGCGTCGTAAAGACTTCCTGCAGCACGTCGGCCGCCAGATCCTTCTCGAGACCGGCCCGCCGCGGGATCGAAAACAACAGATTCTGATATTTGACGACGATCCGCTCCCACGCCGACTCGTCGCCCGCGCGGCACGCCCTGACCAGTTCTTCGTCGGATTCAACCATTATTTTTGAGTTTGGGAAGTTTGGAAAGTTCGGGAAGTTCGGGAAGAAAAAAGTCGTCTTAACTTCCCAAACTTCCCAAACTTCCCGAACTTCCCAAACTATTAGTCTATGGATTCATCAGAACGGCCCGCGCGGCGTCGACGCGGCGGTGAGGAACGTCGTCGTTCGTGCTCTGATCGACGATGATCGATTTGCTGCGGATCTGCTCGAAAACTCCGTTGGCCGTTAAACTCGGATATTTGGCCCTGACGAGCGCGGCGATTCCCGAAACGACCGGCGCCGACATCGAGGTGCCGCACCAGACGCCGAATCTTCCGCCGGGAATCGAGCTGACGATCCGGTCGCCCGGCGCCATCAGTTCGACCCAGTCGCCGCGCGTCGAAAAATTGGCGAGCGAATCGGCCGGCGTGCTCGCGCCGACGGCGATCAGGCCGCTGACGTTATGTTCCGCGCCGGGATAAATGCGCGTCTGGTCGCCCGTGTTGCCGGCCGCCGCGACGATCACGATGCCGGGATGCTGGACGTTCGGAAAATCGTTGTTGTCGGGGACGGTGCCGTCGTTCGTTTCGGCCGCGACAAGCTCCCGCAGGAGCGTCGTCCGCTGCGGCGTCCCGAGACTCAGATTGATGACGTCGACCGCGCAGTCGTTGTCGCCGTCGCCGTCCGGGTCGGCCGCGAAATAAAGTCCCTGCGCCAGCCGCCAGACGGTGCCGACGCCGTTCTGATCGAGAATCCGGATCGGCATAATCTTCGCGTCGGGCGCGATCATCGCGATCACGCCGGCGACGGCCGTCCCGTGACCGTAAGCGCCCTGATGAAAAGCCCCGACCTCACTCGGGTCGTCGTCGTTATCGACGAAATCGTAGCCCGGCACCAGCCGGCCGGCAAAAAGCGGATGAGTCGGATCGATGCCGGTGTCGAGCACGGCGATCGTTTTGCCCTGCCCGCGCGTCACGTTCTGCGCCGCCGCCAGATTGATCTTGCTTTTCATCCACTGGTTCGAATAACCTTTGAGACTGCCGCCGATGCTCCACGAAATCCCGATGCTCCACGAAATGCCCTGCGTCCACGGCAGACTGTTCCCGACCGGCGAACCGACCAGATAATTCGGTTCGGCAAACGCCACCCGCTGCGCGGCGTCCGCCTGAAGCTGGGTCGCGAGCGCCGGGACCGAAGCGTTCGAGCTGACCCGCAGCCGGTAGATCGAGCTCGTTCCGAACTGCGAAAGCGGCACCGGATCGAGCCCGTACTGGGCGGCGACCGCCGGCAAATCCGAAGCCTGATTGAGCTTGACGACGATCTCCCGCTGAACATACGCATCGTTCGTCGTCTGGGCGGAAATGGCCGCCGCAAACGCGAAAATAAGAATCGGAAAAATTGCTTTGATAAGAACGTCGGAAAGCCGTTTGGTCATATATCAAAAATCCCTCTTTATATAAAAAATCGCTAAAATACAGTTTTCCCCGCAAATTTAGTCCGCTCCCGGAGAAAAAAAATACATTCCGCGAAAAAAAAATTTTTCACCAGTGACCGACAACGATAAAGGGGGACCAAAAATAAGGGTGCGGATTTTCTTTAAGCAGCTCAATCTGCGCCGCTTGCAGCGCCCGGCTCAAATTGCTTCCGCTAAGTATATGCCGATAAAAATTTTTCATCAAGCCGAGCGTCGAGGAATCGCTGACCGTCCAGAGGCTGAGAACGAGCGAACGCGCGCCGGCGGCGAGAAAACCGCGCATCAAACCGATCAGTTCCTCGCCCGAGACGATCTTGTTCAATCCGGTCTCGCAGGCGCTCAAAGTGACCAGCTTGTTCGTCAGGTCGAGGTTTCGCGCGTCGCCGACGGTCAGATTCCCGCCGCTCAGCGCGAGCGCCGAAAACGCCGGATTGTCGGGCCGGAACGTGCCGTGACAGGCGAGATGCAGAACGTCCGCCGCGCCGACGTTCCGGTGCAGGTTTTTGAGCGTCGCCCGTTTTCCGCGCAGCTCGACCGAATCGCGAAAAAGCCCGCCGAGCGCCGCGATCTCGGTCTCGACGAGCGGCGTCAGACGGTCGGCGACGCCGACGAGCAGCGCCTTTTCGAGCGCCGGCGCCGGCCGGTTGAGACAATTCTGGAGAATCGCCGCGCTCGGTGCGTAGCCGACTTCGCGTTTTTCGACCAGAAAGCCCTCGCCGTCGTGCAGCGCCTGAAAGGGCAGATAATGGAGCAGATTCGCGGCCGCGAAGATCAGCCGCTTCCGTTCGACGGCCGCTTCGAGCGGGCGCAGCAGCGCGTCGTAGAGTCTTTGCGAATGACTCAGCAGCCGCTGCAGAGCGAGCCGCCGGTTGGCCGCCGAAAGCTCGTTTTGAAAACGCGCCGTCTTGACCTGAAAAAGAAACTGCCGGATTTCCGCGGCGACCGTCCGCTCGTCGGCGAAATCGCGGAAAAACCGGAGCTCCGCGTCGGTCACGACGAAGGCCGACAATTTGCCGTCGAAAACCGCGAACTCGATCAGCGCCGTATCGGTCAGTTTTTTCCGGAGGCTTTCGAGCGTGAATTCGCCGGCCGCGCGCCGGGCCGCCGTTTCGCCGATCCGGCGGCGGCGTTCGAGCTCGGCCAGCTCGACTTCGCGTTTTCCGGCGAGCCGGCGGAGCGCGGCCGCTTCGCGGCGGGCCGTCAGCCCGTCGCCGTTTTGGCGGTTGATCCGGCTGTAATACCAGTTCAGCTCCTCGCGCAGCGCGGCCAGTTTTTTGTCTTCCGGCGAAGCCGTCCGCGCGTCATCCGTCGTCATCGCTTCGAGCAGCGTCCGCGCGCGGGCGCGTTCGTGCCAGGCGAACGCGCCGGCGACGTCGCCGGCCGCGAGCCGGATCCGGACGAGCTCGGCGTACGGCCGCACCTTGTCGGCCAGAAACGCGGTCCGGAATTCCTCGGCCGAAAGCGAGGCGCGCGAATTTTCGACGAGCGCGACGGCGCGGCGGAAAAACTTTTCGTCGCCGGTGATCTTTCCGAGCGAAACGAGACACAGATATTCGACCTGCCGCGACTGGCCGGCCGCCCGTTCGAGCGTCGCGGAAATGATTTCCCGCGCTTTTTCGTCCGCGCCGCGCGCCCGCGAAATCTCGCCGAGCAGCCAGCAGACGGTCAACTCGTGCCGCCGGCTGCCGCCTTCGCTGAAGATCGCGCGGGCCTTTTCGGCTTCTTCGGCGGCCGCCGCGAGCTCGTTTTCGCCGAACGCGATCTGCGCCTTCGCGAATTTCACCGCGCCGGCGGCGATCGAGTTGCCCTCGGCCTCGAAGAGTTTTTCGGATCTTTCCAATAACGCGCGCGCCGAATCTTTTTCGCCGCCGAGAAACAGCGCCCGCGCGTGGTTGAGAAAGCTGCGCGCGAGCTCGGCCTGCATCCCGAGTTCGGCGAATTTCCGCTCGGTCCGTTCGTAAAAGCCGACCGCTTCGGGCAGCAGGTTCAATTCGAGATAGATGTCGGCGATTTCGAGCTCGCTCGTCGCCGTCTGGTGCGGCATCTTCAGCGTCTCGTATTTGCGGCGCGCCCGTTCGAGCAGCTCGAGCGCGCGGTCGAATCTTCCCTGAAACAGGTAAAGATTGCTCATACTTGCCTCGATGTCGGCCTGGATCGAGGCGAGCCCGTATTTTTCGCAGCGGCCGAGACCTTTTTTATAAATTTTTTCGGCCTCGCGGAAACGGTTCTGCGCGGCGAGCGCGAACGCGAGGTTGTTTTCGAGCATCGCCATCTGGCTCTGGTCGCCGAGCGCGGAAAAACGCCGGTGCGCCGATGCGAGATACGGCTCGGCCTCGCGGTAAAGATCGCGCCGCAGGTAAAGATTGCCGATGTTGTGCTCGATCTTGCCGGCCGAGTAAAGATCTTCGCCGCCGAGAAAAACGTCGCGCGCGCGGCGGCCGCAGGCGACCGCTTCGTCGTAGCGGCCGAGCAGCGCGAGCGCGTAGAGCTTGCTGATCTGCGTCGTCGCCGCGACCTGCTCTTTTCCCGCTTCGCCGAACAAGGCTTCGGATTTGTCGAGGCATTTCAGACAGTCTTCGAGCCGGCCGTTGACGAGATTTTCGATCGCTTCCGTCCAGTCGGCGTAGGCTTCGATCTCTTTGGAGGGATTCGTCTTCGAGATTTCGCGGAGGGTTTCGACGATCGCCGACACTTTCTGCGGCGCGCTCGTCCAGATTTCGTAACACAGTTTCTGCAGCGCCTCGGCGAGCGCGACATCGCAGAATTTCCCGTACCTTTCGAGCAGAATCCGACGATTTTCCGGATTCTCTTCGATTAATTTTTGAGCCAGTTTTTGACGGTCCATCGGGTTATGAGAAGAATATTATCGGTTAAATAAACTTATTCGACAAATCTGCCGATAAGTCTTAAGTCAGGAGTTGAAAAACTCCTGACGCCGGACACAAGACACCCGACCAGAGACTTTATGATCTTTTCGACAAACCCTTTAAAATCCGGTGAACACAAAAAAACACTTGAAGACCGTTGCAAAATTATGCTAGATTATTAGAGTGGTTTGTCGAAAAGCTCGCCCGACAAATACAAAATAATTCCACAATATAGTGTTTTGGAAGGCTTATCAACTTCTTGCCTCTATTGACCAAAATCCGAGAGAGAAAAGTTTCAATGGTAGAAACGACCGTAATTATACACGAACAACAGTTTCAAAGGATCAAGAACGTCCTTGCGCGTCTTTGTGTCGAATGTGCCGCGCGCGTCGTCTTTCTGGTCGACCGCGACGGTCAGCCGATCGCCTTTCACGGCGACATCGGCGATATGGACACGACCAGTTTTTCATCTCTCGCCGCCGGCAACGTCGCCGCCACGACCTCGATGGCCAAGCTGATCGGCGAAGACGTCTTTCCGGCCGTCGTCCACGAAGGCGAACGCGAAAGCATCTTCATCAGCGTGATCGGCCGCTCGCTGCTGGTCGTCGTTTTCGACGAACGTTCGACCCTCGGGCTGGTCAAGCTGCGCACCAAAAAAGCGAGTCACGAGGTCGCCGCCATTCTCGAAGACGTCAAACGCGACTCGGAACACGGCCGACTTGACGAAAATTCATTTTTCGCCGAAATTACTGATGAGGACATTGACAGTCTCTTTAGTTAAAATCTATCGAATTCAACTGGTAAAACTATGACATTTATTAATTACGCTTCACGCGAAATTAACTGCAAAATCGTATATTACGGACCCGGACTCTGCGGCAAGACGACGAATCTGCAATACATCTACGACTCGACCGCCCCGCAGGCCAAAGGCAAATTGATTTCGCTCGCGACGGAAACCGACCGCACATTGTTTTTCGACTTTATGCCGCTCGAGCTCGGCACGGTCCGCGGCTTCAAAACGCGTTTTCACCTTTACACGGTTCCCGGCCAGGTTTACTACGACGCTTCGCGCAAGCTGATCCTGAAGGGCGTCGACGGCGTCGTCTTCGTCGCCGACTCGCAGGAAGAACGGATGGACGCGAACATCGAATCGCTTTACAACCTCGAGGAAAACCTCCAGTCGCAGGGCTATAATCTGATGGATCTGCCCTACGTGCTGCAGCTCAACAAACGCGATCTGCCGAACATCATCCCGACCGAAGAGCTCTCGGCCGAGCTGCTCCGCAAGGGCGAGCCGGTCTTCGAAGCGACCGCCTCGCAGGGCGTCGGCGTCTTCGACACGCTCAAGGCGGTCGCCAAACAGGTGCTGACCGAACTCCGCAAAGGCTAAATCAAACCAAACCCCGATTTTATAAAAGGCAAAAGCGCCGATTGAGCACGCTTTTGCCTTTTTTTTCTTGTACTTCCGAAATGACTTCGAAGCGGCCGCGGGAAAGACCGCTCAATTCGTCAGATAAAAAATCGCCACCGCGCTCGCCAGACCGAGCGTGATATAAATCCCGAGCAGCACCCAGAAAGCATTGACGAAACGCCGGCAGAACGGGCATCGGATCTGCACGCGGCGGACCTTGACCGTGCAGTGCCGGCAGACGAAAAGCCGCGTCTTCAGGCTCGGCCGCCGCGCGCGGCGCGTTTCTTTTTCCGTTTTACCCGTTTCCGTCATCATTCGTTCGATCGCTGTTCGCCGTCCCCCGAAAAATCGCATCCCTTAATTCCCCGTTCTCCGTTTTCTTTTTTTGACGACGCGCGGCGGCGCGGTCGATCCGCAGACCGCCAGCCGGCGGTTCGTCCGGCACAGGGCGGCGGTCAGCGCGTCGAAGCGCCCGCTCAGCGCCGCAAACTCGCTTTCCTGCGTTTTGATCCGCGCCGCCTGCTTTTCGATCAGCTCCTGCTGCGCGCGGATCTGCGCCTGCTGTTCTCTGATGGCGTTGACGAAGACCGTCGAGAGCCGCTCGTACTTGACGCCCTCGACCTCGCCTTTCCCGTTGTAGGTGACGAGCAGCGGGTCGATCTTCGCGACGTCCTCCGCGCCGAAACCGATATCGCGCGTGCCGTCGGCCTTCCAGTTGAAGGCGATCGGCTTTAATTGGTTGATGACGTCGAAGCTCCGCGTGTAGGGCGCGAAGTTCGTTTTATAGCGAAGACTCGACGAGCAGCCCTGGAGGACGTTGTCGTTGCTGAAGCAGAGATGGTTCGAGCCGCCGCCGAGCAGGCCCGGAATCCGCACCGAATCCAGATTCGTGCCGAGCACGATCTGGTTGCTCGTCGCGACGCGCGCGTTCGCGCCGATCGCCGTCGAACCGGTGACGCCCGGTTCGATGTCGGCGTTGAAGCCGAGGATCGTATTGTCGCTTTCGACGGTGATATTCGAGCCGGCGACCGCGCCGACGACCGTGTTGTTGATGCCGGTCGTGTTGTGATCGCCCGCCGCGTAGCCGAAAAAGGCGCTGCCGTTGCCGGTCGTGTTCGCGCGGCCCGCGCCGTAGCCGAAATAGGCGTTGTTGAAGCCGAACGTGCTCGATTCGCCGCTGTAAGTGCCGAAATAGGCGTTGCGGTTGCCCAAAGTCGTATTCCGGCCGGAATTGTAGCCGAAAAACGAATTGTCGTCGCGGGTGTTCGAAAAGCCGGCGCCCGCGCCGAAAAACGAGTTGCGGCTGCCGGTCACGCCGAGCAGGCCGGCGTCGCGGCCGAAAACGGAATTGGCCGTCCCGGTCGTGTTCGAAAAGCCCGCGCCGTTGCCGGTGAACGTGTTGTCGGCGCCCGAATTGCTCGTGCCGGCGGCCGCGCCGACGAAGACGTTGCCCGAGCCGGTGATGCTCAACACGCGCGAGTTGTTGATGAAATAATCATTGACCGCCGTGATCCGGTTCGCCGAAAAATTGCCGCTCACCGCGCCGTCGCCGGCGACCGTCAGCCGCACCGTCGGCGTGTCGGTGCCGAGCCCGAGATTGCCGCTCGCGTCGAGCCGCAGCGCCTCGCGGTCGCCGCCGCCGAGCGTCCAGCGAAAGCCGCCGCCGCTGCGAAACTCGGGTCCGCCGACGACGCCCGAAAAAAGCAGGCCGGCGCTCGCGTCGCCCGCGCCGCGCAGCCGCAGCATAAAATCGTTGAGCGCGACGCTGCCGAAAACGTCGAGCGGCGCAGCCGGCGAGTTCGTCCCGATGCCGAGCCGGCTCGTCGTCAGATTTCCGCCGACCCGACCGCTGCCCGAAACATTAAAGCCCGCGCCGTTCTGCGGCGTGTCGGTGTTCTGAATATAGTTATTGCTGTCGGGCCGCGGGTTGCGGTCGTCCGTCAGCCGCGCGTCGCCCGTCACAACGTATTGATCGGCCGCCGTTCCGCCCAATTTCTGCGCGTCGAGCGCCTGATCGGCCGTCGCCGCATTGCGGCTCTGAATCGCGTAGGGCGCGCTCGTCACCGGCTGGCGCGGCGCGAGCACGGTGTACGCGTTCGGGCTGCCGGCCGGTTTGAGGCCGATTTCGAGATACCGATCCGAGCCGTCAAAGACCGCGCCGAAATCGAGCCGGACGGTAAAAATCCCGTTGACGGCCGTCACGTTCGGAACGGTCTGCGTCGCGCCGACCTGGACGTCGACGCCGTTGAACAGCCGAAACTGCAGATCGTAGCCGCCGTTGGCCGCGAGCCCGTTGTCGCTGAGCTTGCCCTGATAAGTGAAAGCCGTCGTCTGGGCCCGCGCCCCGACCGCGCCGGTCAAAATAATCGTCGCCAGCCATAACCAGTAAATTCTCTTCATCTCGTATTTCCTCCGTCATTCTCCGGCCGGCGCGGATCGCCTGTCGGTCGTTCGCGAAGCCTCTTTTCGAGACTCCCGGAATTCCGCCCGAAGCCGTTTTTTCTTCCTCGACGATGATCTCCGAAAGACGCCGGCAAAGTCTTGAAGAAAAAATAATTTATCGGTAAATTACCGGTAAATTGCCGGTAATTTCGAAGCCGAGGGCCGGCGGCCGGGAAAACCGATAAAAAAGACGCGGTGGCGGGCCGCGTCTTTTTTATTCGTCTCCGGCGGTTCGCGGCGCGCGTCTCAGGGCGCGGAAAAGCCGGGCAGCGGGTTGCCGAGAAAGCCCTCGGTCGACCACGCGGTCTTGTTCCATTTGCCGTCCTGTTCGCCGATCACCTGCACCGGCACGACGACCTTCGTCGTGCCGAGCCTGGCGTTCGCGCCGTTGTTGACGATATTGCCGCCGGCATCGACCGTGAACTTGACGCTCCGCGCGAGCCTGCCGTTTTGCAGGATTTTTATTTCATACTCGCCCGGATTCTTGTAGATCGGAAACCACGTGCTGCCGTTTTCCTTGTCGTAAACATAGGCGTTGAAGGTCAGGATGCGGCCCTGATATTCGTTTTCCGAAGCGGCCCACCCGACTTCCGTGAAGGTGTCGGTGACGTTGTTCGCGCCGTAGGCGTTGGTCGCCGCGACCTCTTTGCCCTGATAAAAAAGATGGCCGATGATGTTGTTTTCGAAAGTCGTCTCCTTTTTGCCGCGAAACCAGAGCAGCAGCTTGAGCGGGCCGTTCGTGTCGTACTGGTCCTTCGGCGGCGGCGAATAGACAAAGGCCGTCGACAGCTTCCAGTCGAGATTCGGATAATAGACGAAATTCTTCGCGAATTTCGGATTGTTGGTCGGGTTGTCGACGAACGACTCGACCTTGAACTTGCCCGCGAAAAGTTCGGCCGAAGTGCCGGACAGCTCATTTTTCAGCGTCACCTTGAAGCCGAAAAGACCGGTCTGCGTCGTCGGCTTGTCCTTCGGGATCTTCTCGCGCGGGCATTCGATGTCGACCGGCCGGCCGGGCCCGACCTTGCTCAGACTCGTGCAGTCGGAATTGAACCACGCGCTGCCGTTCGGCAGGGTGAAGGCGACGTTGACCAGGGTGCCCTCCTCGACCGGTCCGTAAATCGTGAACGTCGGCGTCGGCGCCCACACCTGCGGCTGGCCCTCGGTGCCGCGCGAATATTCGCTGACGAGCGTCCAGAGATGAAACAGGAGCGAGCTCGCGTCGAAGGCCGGCGCGGTCGCGGAAAAATTGTAATGGCCGGGGATCGCCGCCGATTTGGTTTGACCTTTCGTGTTGTTGCCGGAAATGACCGTCGTGTCGGTCTTTCCGTCGACCGCCGGCGTCGGCGTCGGTTTCGGCAGCTTCGGAACCTTGATCCCGAACTGCGCGCCGGCCGTCTGAAACAGGCCCAGCAGCAAAAAGATCGAAACGATAAATATCGATAAATTAAGCTTTTTATTCTTCATACTCATATTTTCCTCGCTAAATAAATCAGTAAAAATTCCGGCCGGCGGGCCGCCCGCGCGTCCTTTACCGCCGGTTTTCGCAAACCTCCGCCTCGGGGTGATCGGCGCAGACGATTTTTTTCAAGGCTTCGAGCTGCGCCTCCTGCGCCCGCAGACGCCGCTCCTGTTCCTCGATTCTTTCCCGCTGCTCGTCGGCGCGCCGCGCGAGCTCGGCGACGGCCGGCCGCCGGTCGCGCGCGACGACCGCCGCCGCGCAGACCGCGATCTGGCCGGCGGCCGTGCGGCAGAGCGGCGTCGTCCCGCCCGCGCCGAGCGTGCCGAGGATCAATCCGCCGAAAATCCGCACCGTGTCGCTGCCGTCGCCGCGGCCGAGCGCGATCGTGCTGCTCGTCGCGACGGTCGCGCCCGCGCCGACGGCCGTCGCGAAGGTCAGATTGCTCGAACCGATCACGGTGTTCGCGCCGAGCAGCGTGTTGTTCGAGCCGAACGTGTTGGCCGCGCCCGAATTCGCGCCGAAAAACGAATTGTTGCTGCCGATGTTCGTCTGCACGCCGGCGTCCGCGCCGAAAAACGAGTTGTCCGTCCCGAGCAGGAACCGGCCGGCCGAGACGCCGAAGGCGGAATTGCGGTTGCCGTTGGCGACGAGCCCGGCGCTCGAACCGAAAAACGAGTTATTGCTGCCGCTGCCGTTGGCGTCGCCGGCCGCGCTTCCGAAAAACGAATTGTTGCTGCCGGTGCTCGTCCCTTCGCCGGCGCTGTTGCCGAAAAACGAGTTCGCCGAACCGCCGCGAAGCGAAAAGCCGGTGCCCTGCCCGACGATCACGTTGCCGTCCGCGACGTAAAGCGTCCGCCGCCCGCCGATCCGGTATTCGGTCTGCGAATCGACCGCGCCGCCGCTCAGCGTGCCCATCACCGTGCCGCTGCCGGTGATGTTGAAATTGGCGACTGCCTGCGGCTTGAGCGAATTGTTGATGAACAGGTTGTTGCCGACCAGCGCCGGCTCGTCGGCCGGCGCGGGAACGTCCGTTTCCGCCGAAGACGGCGGCTTTTCCGCGTCGGCGGTCGGACGGCACGCCGACTGCGGGAGCAGCGAAAGCCGCTCGCGGACGGGCATTTCGAAAAAGGCGGCCTCCGGCGAGAAGGGTGAGCCGGAAGCCGCGACGGGCTTGACCGCGATTTGCAAAAACAGGTCGCCGCCCGAAAAAACATCGGCGCAGTCGAATCTGAGCGCGACCGCGAACCGGCCGCCGCGGACTTCGACTTTTTCGAACGTCTGCGCCGCGCCGCGCGGCTGACCGCCGGCCGCCGCGTCGAACGCCGCCGCGCGAATCTCGTACAGCCCGTCCGGCCGCGAAACGCGATCGTCGATCCGGCCGCGATAGACGAAAACCGCCGCATCTTCCGTCTGCCCGGCGGCCGCGGTCAAACCGCAGAGCAGCAGCCCGACAACCACGAATATCCGCAAATTATTCATTTTCATAATCTTCCCTCTCGATTTCGAACTTCGGTCTGCGATCTTCGGCCTCCGGGCCTGAGCGCCGAAGACCGAAGATCGGCGGCCGTCTTAAAACTCCGGCCGCAGATTGCTCAGCACGCGCGTCTGAAAGGCGGCGACCGGAAAATCGCCGTTCGCGCCCCGCTTGACGGCCGAAAAGCCGGCCGCGCTCCGGATTTCGGATTTCGGATTTCGGATTTCGGATTGCTCGTCATTCGGCGTTAACGTTTTGTCCAGGTGTCGTCCGTTCAGACGCTTTTTCAGAACCGCCCCGAAAAGCCGAGCCGTTTCCGGTTCGGGCAATCCGAAATCCGAAATCCGAAATCCGAAATCCCCCTAATATGCCTGATTATCGGCCGTAAAATCGACGTCGCCGAGATTGTCCGTGACGCTGATGATCCGCGTCGCGCTGCTGAACACGTATTTCCGCGACTTGATCGTCAGCACGTAGCTCTCGCCCGCCGCGACGTTGTCGAAATGATAGTTGCCGAACGTTCCCGTCCGCACCACGCGGACCGCGCCCGACGAATCGGTCAGCGTCAGCACGACGCTGCGGATGCCGCTTCCGTCCGCGGTCACGACCCGCCCGCTGATCGAGACGAGCGCGGCCGTCGGGGCGAGCGCGGCCGACGTCCAGAAGCCGAGCTGGAGCGCGTAAGTGCCGTTCGGCGTTAATGTTCCGGCCTGGGCCTGCCCGACGGTGCCGCCGAGCGAGTACTGGCCGGCGGCGCTCGTGGTGGCGCCGCCGCCGGCGACGGCCGACTGCGTGATCTGGTAGGTTCCGCCGGACTGGGCGAAGGCGACCGACAGGCAGAAGGGCGTCGCGATGACGAATTTGAACAGGATGCGAAAATAGTTCGGTTTCATTGTTTGACCTCCTGGCAGAGCGCGGCCTGCGGGTTGGCGGCGCAGACGAGTTTTTTGAGCTCGTCGAGCTGTTTCTGCTGCTCGTCGAGCCGTTTTTGCTGCGTTTCGATTTGGGTCTGCTGTTCCTTGACGGCGTTGACGAGAACCGTCGAAAGCCGGTCGTATTTGACGCCTTCGACCTCGCCTTTGTCGTTATAGATGACCAGATCGGGATCGATTTTGGCGACGTCTTCGGCGCCGAAACCGACGTCCTGCATTCCGCTCTCCTTCCATTTGAAAAGGATCGGCGACAGACGGCTGACGGCCGTCAGGCCGCTCCGGTAAGGCGCGATGTCGGTCTTATAGCGAAGGCTCGACGAACAGGTCGCGATCTGATTCTGCGCGTTGCGGCAGAGCTGCGTCGCGCCGGCCGCGCCGAGCGTTGCGACCGTCGTCAGACCGGAAACGCTCAGTTTGCCGGGAATCTGCGTGGTTTCCTGCGCGCGGCCGAGCACGATCGTGTCGCTCGTCGAAACGAAGGCGCCGGCGCCGAGCGCGGTCGCGAAGGTCAGATCGGGCTGGCCCGTGTTGGTGCCCGACCCGATCATCGTGTTATTGCTGCCCGTGTCGTTCAGGGATCCGGCGCTGTAGCCGAGAAACGCGTTGCCGCTGCCGCTCGTGGTGAAGTTTCCGGAAAGGCTCCCGACGAACACGTTCTGCGTGCCCGTGTCGCTGTGAAACCCGGAGGCCGTCCCGAGGAAGGTGTTCGAAGTGCCGGTCGTATTGGCCGCGCCGGAATTGAAGCCGACGAAGGTGTTGTTGTTGCCGGTCGTCTTCAAACCGGCCTGCCAGCCGACGAACGAGTTATAGCTGCCGGTCGCCAGATTTCCGGCGTTGAAGCCGAAATACGAGTTGTAGGTGCCGTCGACGTTCGTGCTGCCCGCGCCGGCGCCGAAAAACGAGTTTTCATTGCCGATCGTCGTCGCCGCGCCCGCTTCGCTGCCGAAAAACGAGTTGTTGTCGGCCGTGCTCAAAACGCCGGCGTTGCTGCCGAAAAACGAATTCTGAATGCCCGTCACGTTGACGAGCCCCGCGCCCGAACCGAAGAACGAATTCTTTTCGCCGGTCGTGTTGGCCTGCCCGGCGCTCGCGCCGAAAAACGAGTTGAAGCTCGCCGTGTTGGCCATTCCCGTCCCGTTGCCGAAAAACGAATTGTTGCCGCCGGCCGTGTTGGCCGCGCCCGAATTGTTGCCGAAATACGAGTTGTTGTTGCCGGAATCGTTGAAGAAACCGGCGCCCGACCCGAAAAACGAGTTGGCGAACCCGGTCGAGTTGAACTGGCCGGCCGAGATGCCGGCGAACAGATTGGAGTTTCCGGCCGCGCTCAGGACGCGAAAATTACCGAGATTGAACTGCGTCGCGGCGCTGACCGTCCCGCCCGAGAGCGTGCCGCCGACCGTCCCGTTGCCGGAGACGTTGAAATCGGCGAACTGCGGCAGACTGGTGTTCTGAATGTAGTTCGAGCTGCCCGCGAGCGGCGCGCGCGCGTCGCTCAGACGGCCGTCCGTTCCCTGCACGTAGTTGGTCGACAAAATGCCGCCGAGCCGCACCGCGTTGTCGGCCGTCGCCGCGTTCAGCGACTGAATCGCGTAGGGCGTGCTCGTGATCGGCACGCGCGGCGCGAGAATCGTGAACGGATTCGGACTCGCGGCCGGTCTGACGCCGATCTCGAGATACCGGTCGTCGCCCGGAAAATTCGCGCCGAAATCGAGCTGGACGGTGAAAACCCCCTTGCTGACCGCGACGCTCGTAAATTGAAGCGTCGCGCCGATCTGCGTGCCGGCGAGATTCGTCAGCCGGAACTGCAGGTCGAAATTGCCGTCGGCGGCGAGACCGCCGTCGTTCAGTTTGCCCTGATAGGTAAACGCGGTCGTCTGCGCTTCGGCCGCCGTCGCGACGGCCGAAAGCAGGATCAGAATCATTGCGATACGATTTAAATTTATTACTCTCAACATCTTCTATTTCCTCGCTCTTCGTTTTTTGACGATTTTGTTTGCGGCGGCCGGCGGCGCGCAGACGGGTGACTGCGTGCCGGGCCGGCAGACCAGCGCCGCGAGCGCGTCGAGCTGCCGCTGCATCGCGGCGACGGTCGTCTGCTGCTCTTTGAGCGCGGCCGCCTGCCGGTCGATCAGTTTTTTCTGTTCGGCGATTTCCGCCTGCTGTTTGCCGATCCGCGTCTGCTGCTCGGCAATCTCGGCCTGCTGTTCCTTGAAGGCGTTGACGAAGACGGTCGAAAGCCGGTCGTATTTGACGCCCTCGACCTGCCCGTCGGTATTGTAGGTGACGAGCAGCGGCTCGACGGCCGCGATGTCCTCCGCCCCGAATCCGAGATCGCGCAGACCGCCGGCCTTCCAATCGAAAGAGATCGGTTTGAGCCGGTCGATGACGTCGAGCCCGCCCGTAAAAGGCGCGAGATTCGTTTTGTAGCGAAGCGACGACGAACAGCTCGAGACTTCACCGTTGACATTCCGACAAAGCGCGGTTGCCCCGGCTGCTCCGAGTTTGGCGACGACCAGTTTTGCGTTGGAACCGATAATGACGTCGTTGATCACCCGAAAAGGCGTTTCTCCGTTAACGAAAACTGAAAAATCAAAAGTTTTCATATAAAATGACGGGAAGTCTTCGTCGAATTTCAATGTCCAGTTGCTGCAATCGACCGTTCCGCCGAAGTTAATGGCAAAGCCGTCGTGCGAGCCGCAGTTCGTTCTCCCGACCGAGAAGGGATAATTGATGTTACCGATGTTGCCCAACGTCAGCTGCGAAAGCGGATTATTCGTTCCGATCCCGAGATTGCCGTTCGAAGCGAGCCGCATCAATTCCGTGCCGCCGTTGTTGTTCGTCCAGCGAAAACCGCCTGACGCGCGGAATTCCGGCCCGTCGACCGTATTCGAATAAAGTATTCCCTGGTCTATTTCGCCGGCGCTCCGCAGCATCAGCATATTATCGTTGAGAACGACACGGCCGAACGCCGCCAGTTTGTTGACGGTCGAATCGCCCGCGACGTTGAAATTGCCCGGAATCTTCACCGTGTCGAGGTTCCGGCCGAGCGCGACCGTGTTGCTCGTCGTGACGGTCGCGCCCGCGCCCAAGGCCGTCGCGAACGAGACGCCGTTCGTCCCGCTCGTGTTCGCGCCGACGAACGTGTTGTTCGAATCCGACGCGCTCAGCAGTCCGGCCGACGCGCCGAGAAACGTGTTGTTGCTGCCCGAGAAATTGAGCAGGCCGGCGTTGCGGCCGAAAAACGAATTGCCGCCGCCGGCGCCGTTGGTAAAGCCCGCGCCGCTGCCGAAAAACGAATTGTCGGAGCCGAGATTGGCCGGGCCGGCGGCGTTGCCGGCGAAGACGTTGCCGCTGCCGGTGACGCTGAAGACGCGGTTGCCGCCGATCCGGAATTCGGTCGTCGAATTGAGGACGTTCGCCGACAGCGTGCCGCCGGCGGTGCCGTCGCCGCTGATGTTGAAATTCGCGGTCTGCTGGTTGACGGAATTGCCGATGTAGCTCGCACTGAGATCGGGCACGTCCGCAGCCTGGATCGCCGCGCTCGTCCACGCCGCGCCGTTGCTCCGCAGGAAATTGCCGGCCGCGCCCGTTGTGCTGAGACCGGTGCCGCCGTTGGCGAGCGGCAACACGCCGGTCGTCACGCTGCCCGCGTTGAGATTCGTGAGACCGCCGCCGTTGGCTGTAAGAGTGCCGAGGACGGTCAGATCGCCCGGCACACGGACCGTGTCGAGAGTTCGGCCGAGGACGACCGTGTTGCTCGTCGTGACGGTTGCGCCCGACCCGAGAGCGGTCGCGAAATTAAGGTCTTCCGCGCCCGACCCGAAATTCGCGCCCTGTCCGACGAGCGTGTTGTTCGAGCCCGAAATGTTGTTGCCGCCGGTCGTCGCGCCGATAAAGACGTTGAGCCGGCCGCTCGTGTTGTTCTTGCCGGCCTCCTGCCCGAAAAACGAGTTGCCGCTGCCGGTATCGGTCGACAATCCGGCCTGATAGCCGAAGAACGAGTTGCTGCCGACGGTGTTGTTTTTGCCGGCCTGCATCCCGAAAAACGAGTTTTTGTTGGCGATCGTGTTCAGGTTGCCGGCCTGAAACCCGTAAAACGAATTGCCCGTGCCGACCTGATTGTTCTGGCCCGCGCCGTTGCCGAAAAACGAGTTGTACGTGCCGTCGTCGTTCGCGACGCCCGCGTTGTCGCCGAAAAAGGCGTTGTTGGTGCCGCCGGTGATCGCGCCGCCGGCGTTGAGGCCCGCGAACAGATTGCTCGTCCCGCTCCTGAAAAAGACGCGCGCGCCGCCGAAATTAAAGCCCTGCTCGGCGTTGACCGCAGCCGCCGAAAGCGTCCCGCCGGCCGTCCCGTTGCCGGAGATGCTGAAGTTCGAATTCAGTTGCGGCGAGTTCGTGTTCTGGATGTAATCCGGACTGCCGGCGAGCGGCTGCCGCGCATCGCTGAGACGCGCGTCGCCGGTCACGACGTACTGGTTGGCCGCGACACCGCCGAGGCTCTGCGAATCGGCGGCCGTCTGCGCGTTCGTCGCGTCGATCGACCGGATCGCGTACGGCGTGCTCGTGACGGGCTGGCGCGGCGCGAGCACGGTGTAGGCGTTCGGACTGCCGGCCGGTCTGAGCGCGATCTCGAGAAAGCGGTTCGTACCGTCGAAGACCGCGCCGAAATCGAGCCGGACCGTGAAGATGCCGTTCGCGACGGCGACGTTCGGGACGGCGACGGTGCCGCCGACCTGATTGCCGCCGAGGTTCGAATCGAACAGCTTGAACTGCAGGTCGAAGCCGGCGTTGGCGGCGAGCCCGTTATCGTTCAGCTTGCCCTGATAGGTGAACGCGGTCGTCTGCGCTTCGGCCGCGCCGACCAGCAGCAAAATCGTGATCAATGACGTCAAAAAAATTCTTTTCATCTCGATAATCCTCCCAATTAGCGGAACGCCGACGACGGCGGCGTGCTGCCGACGCCCGAACGGTTGACGACGTCGCCGACGCGCGTCATTCCCTTGAAATGCCAGCAGCCCAAAGACCACGTCGTGACGAGCGAGTTGCGGTCGACCGACCATTCGCACCAGACCGGCGACGCGGCGTACTCGGCCGGCGTTTTCAGGAGCCGTCCGCCCGCGCCGTAGACGCCGGCCATATACATCCGGCTGTTGTAAAGCGCGAGCTTGTCGCCGCTTAAGGCCGCGCGGAACGGCGCGTAGAGGGCTTCTTCCTTGGCGACGAACTTGTCGTTGATCTTCGAGATTTCCGTCTGGATGTAGACGATCTGCTCGCGCGCGTCCCGGACGGTCATCGTCTGGTCGAAGACTTCGAGTTCCTCCGTGTCGGCGAGCCCGTTGGCGCGCGCTTCGTCGAGTTTGGCGAGCGCGTCCTTACCGTTTTTGGCGGCGACCGCGGCCTGCGTCTTGTCGATGCTGCCGTCCTGCAGCGGCTTGAGCCAGATCGAGATATACTGCGCGGCCTCGGTCGCCTGGCCCTTCCAGACGCCGCCGCCCGTCATTTTGATCATCCGGCGGCAGAGCGCGCGGATCTCGCCGAGCGACATCTGGAATTTCGATTCGTCGTCGCGCCGCGTGAGCGTGACCGTCCGCGAGTCGGTCGCGCCGGCCGCCTGCGCCTTGTCGATGGCGGCCAGACATTCCTTCGAATAGTCGAACAGATCCTTGATGTATCTCTCGCTGCCGAGCTGATCGGTGCTCGTCAGCTCTTCGTCGCTGCCGTCGTGCGAAAACTGGTAGACGCGGTCGGCCGATTTCTGAACGTCGCCGAGCAGCAGGCTGATCGGCGGCTGCTGCGCGCGGACGGCGTGACCGGCCGCCAGCGCGACCAGCAATAAAAACCAGATTGTTTTGAACATTTCTCTAATCCTCACTTTCATACTCGTATTGATCCTGCTGCACCTGACATTCGGTCAGGCTCGTCTCCAGCCAAAAAACATCCATTCCGCAGTGCGGGCATTTCAGCACGATGTTCGACTCGTCCTGCGGCTTTTGCCAGACGATCAACCTTTCGGTCGAGCTGACGCGAATCCGCGTGTGCGTTTTTTTATTGATTTGGGTTGCTCGATTCTTCATAGCGTAATTTTCGGCCCCGGTTTCTCCTGCCGATGAGAATGCCCGAAAACACGCGACGAAGTCTTGAAGAAAAGATAATTTACTGGTAATTTATCGGTAAATTGTCGGTAATTTAATTGTGATACCGATTTCAATTAAAAAAGCCGGACATCGAATTTTCCGTCAGCCCGGCGATTTTTTTAAAGAGGAAGACGGTTCTTTCGGAGAAAAATCCGAAATCCGAAATCCGAAATCCGAAATCGTTATAATTGCTGCAAGTTCTGCCCCGTTATTGCGTTCAGCCAGTTATATATGAACGAGTTCCAAATGCGCTATTTCGAATTTGGCGGTTTCCGGCTCGATACGACCGACCGGACGCTGTGGCGTGACGGCGAGCGGGTTTCGCTGACGCATAAAAGCTACCAGCTGCTTTTGACGCTGATCGAAAACAAGGGCCACCTGCTGACGCACGACGAATTGATGAGCAAAGTCTGGCAGAAGACGAGCGTCGATCAGTCGAGCCTGAAGCAGAACATCGCGCTGATCCGCAAGGCGCTCGGCGACGGCAGCGAGGAATCGCAGTTCATCCAGACGGTCCCGAAATACGGCTATCGCTTCGTCGCGCCGGTCCGGCCGCTGCCGGACGAGGGCATCGCGCTCGTCGCCGAACGCCGGAGCGTGATCGAGATCGACATTCACGAAAAAACGGCCGGCCGGCCGGAGCCTCCGAAACTGCGCGGCCGCCGGCTGATGAGCTTTGCCTTTGCCGGCGTGCTGCTCCTTTTGTTCTTTCCGGTCTGGCTGGTTTTTCGTCAGAATCCGGTAAAAACTTCCGCCCAGCCGGCCTTCGCGATCGAAAATATCGTTCCGCACAAACTGACCGACACCGGCAACATCGATCTCGGAATGCTTTCGCCGAACGGCGAGTTCGTCGTGTTCACGACGCTCGACGGCGAAAAGGATTCGGCGCTCTGGCTCCGGGCGGTCGATTCGAAAGAGTCGATCCGGATCGTCGCGCTGACCGCGCCCGAGCGGATCGGCGCGTACACCGTGACCAACGACGGCAAATGGGTTTATTACGTGACGACCAGCAACGGCGACTGGGGCCGCAGCGCGAAGCTCTACCGGATCTCGATCCTCGGCGGCAAGCCGGTCAAGATCACGGAATATATCGACAGCTTCGTTTCGTTTTCGCCCGACGACAAGCGGATGGTCTTCGACCGCTTCACGGCGGAAGGCTGCCAGCTCGTGACGGCCAACGCGATCGACGGCACCGACGAACGGGTGCTCGCGCAGGGCAAAACGAATCTCGAATTTCTCGAACCGAAATGGTCGCCCGACGGCACGCGGATTCTGTTCTTCAATCTCGACCGCCGGCCCGACGCGACCTATTCGTCGATCTCGTCGATCGCGGTCGCGGACGGCGCGATCACCGAAATCATCCCGCCCCGCCCGCAGCGGATCTGGCATCTCGCGTGGACGCGCGACGGCGAGATCGTCGTCAACGCGACCGATCCGGCGACCCGACTGCCGCAGATCTACACGTTTTCGCCGAAGGACGGCGAGCTCAAACGCATTACCAACGATCTTTTCTACTACAACGGCGTGAGCGTCGGCGGAAATTCGATTCTCGCGACCAAGAAGGAACGGGTGTCGGGCATCTGGACGCTCGACCTGACCAATACGGCCGCCACGCCTCAGAAAGTCATCGAAGGCGCGTCCTTCGACCCGCTCGTCTGGACGCCCGACGGGCAGCATCTCGTTTACGAAGCCTCCGACGTCGGCCGGCGGCATATTTTTCTGGTCAACGCCGACGGCAGCGGCAAGTTCCAGATCTCGCCCGACAATTTCGACGAGCTGCGCCCGGATCTTTCGGCTGACGGGAAATCGCTCGTGTTCCTGTCGAACCGCAGCGGCACTTACGAATTATGGACGAGCGCGATCGACGGCAGCCGGCCGCGCCAGCTGACTTCGGGCAACACGTGGGTCTGGCAGCCGCGCTTCGCGCCCGACGGCGCCTCGGTTTATTTCACCGTCACCGAAAAAAACACCATCCTGCTGCAGAACGTTTCGATCGAAGGCGGGACGCCGCAGACGATCTTTCCCGACACGACGTCGATCGAGCTCTACGACGTTTCGCCCGACGGCAAAAAAATCGCGTACTCGTTCACCGACGCGCAGGCGAACCGGACGCGGACCGTGCTGCGGTCGCTTGAAACGGGCGAGATCCTGAAATCCTTCGACATCGCGCCGGCCCGTTTTCTGCGCTTCAACCGCGAGGGCACCGCGCTCTTCTTCAAAAACTCCGACACCCGCGTCGCGCCGGTCTCGTCGGTCTGGATCCAGCCGCTCGACGGCGCGAAGGCACGCGAGCTGGTCGATTTCAAACTGGACGATCTTTTCTGGATGGATTACGCGCCCGACGGCAAACGGGTCGCCGCCACCCGCGGCCGGCTGACGTCCGATCTGATCCTGCTGTCGTCGGTGAAAAATTAATTACTGCGGATAAATTCGATCTTCGATCTTCGACCTTTGAAATTAAGGCGGGATCGAAGATCGGATTCGTCGGTCAATTCGAAAAAGCCGGCGCTGTTGACGAATCTACAAGCTCGATTTATGCTCGACGGCGAATTTGAGCAGCGCGTGGTTGCCTTTGAGATTGATTTTCTGGCAGATGTTGGTGCGGTGATTATCGACCGTCCGCGAATGGATGCAGAGGATGGCGGCGATTTCCTTGCTCGTTTTGTACTCGGAGATGAGCTTTAAAATCCGGAGCTCGGTCGGCGTCAGCTTTTCGAGCGCGGGATTTTGGCGTCTGAATTCGGCGGCGGTCCGGTTGCGGTTCAAAAGAAAAGCGGAAAGCTGCGGGCTGATGTAGGGCTGGCCCCGCAAAACGGTTTTCAGACAATCGACGATTTCCGTCACCGCGCCGTCTTTTAAGATGAACCCGCCGACGCCCAGATCCATCGCGGCGTTGAACATTTCCTCGTCGCGATGCATCGTCAGAAATACGATCGCCGATTTGAGCCGCCGGTTCCGCATCTCGCGCACGACGTCGAAACCGTTCATCTGCGGCATATTGACGTCCAAAACGATCAGGTCGGGCCTCTTCGCTTCGACCGCCGCCAGCGCCTCCGCGCCGTCCGAAGCCTCGGCGACGACCGTCAAACCGGCCTCCGATTCGACGACCATTTTCAAACCGCGCCGAAAAACCGGATGGTCGTCGGCGATGATAATGCTTGCGTTTTGAATCATAAAACTGACGATCTCGACGAAATTAGCACTGCGGCTTTTGTATTTTCCCGTAATGTGATCTTTGGTCTTTGACCTTTGAAATTAAACCCCAAAATCAAAGGCCAAAGATCAAAGGCCAAATTTATCGGAAAACCCGCAGTTATCAAACCTCAAAACAACCTATAAATCGATCTGGATCTGAACGATCGTTCCCTTTCCGGCGACGGACTGAATCAGAGAACGGCCGCCGAGCATCCGGGCGCGCTCCTCGATGCCGGTCAGCCCGAGCCCGCGTTTGCCGCCGATCGATTCGGGCGCAAAGCCCTTGCCGCGATCTTCGATTTTGACGAGCACCTTTTGCGGCTCGCGCCGGATCGTAACCCACGCTTCGCGCGCGCCGGAATGCCTGACGATATTGTTCAGGCATTCCTGCACGATGCGGAACAGGTTGATCTCGCCGTCGGGCGGAAAACAGTCGTCGATATTGTCGATCTGCATCTCGATGTCGATTTCGCCCGACGCCTTCAGGCGTCTGATCATTCCCTCGACGGCGCGCGTCAGACCGATTTCGTCGATCTGGTACGGCCGCAGATTGTAGGCGATGCGGCGCGCTTCCTCGATCGTCTGCGAGGCCGTTTCGGAAATTTCCTCGAGCAGGACGGCGTCGGGCAGCTGTTTTTTCTGGAGCGCCAGCAGCGCCCAGTTTTTGATGACGAGCAGATTTTGTCCCAGACCGTCGTGGATCTCGCCGGCGATCCGTTTGCGTTCGCGTTCCTGAGCGGCGATCAGATTTTGCGTAAACTCGACCTGCGCCGCGCGCTCACGCTCGATTTTCGCGAAACGCCGGCGCAAAATCAAGTAAATGAGCAAACCCGCCGTCATTGCGGCCAACGCGGCAAACCACCAGGTTTTCCAAAACGGCGGATAAACTTTGAGCCGGAGGCTCGCGCCTTCCGTGTTCCAGACGCCGCTGTTGTTCGCGGCCGTCACGCGAAACGTGTATTCGCCCGGCGGCAGATAGGAAAAATAGGCCGTCCGCCGCGTTCCGGCTTCGGTCCAGTCGTCGTTGAGGCCTTCGAGCCGGTAGCGAAAACGCATCTGCTCGGGTTTGACAAAGCTCAAGCCCGTGTAGGCGATTTCGAGATTGATCTGATCCGGCCGAATTTCGATCGGCTCGGTCAAATCGATATTTTTACGGTCGATCGTGACGCCTTCGAGAATGACCGGCGGCGGCAGCGGATTGCGCCCGACCGTCCTCGGATCGACGACCGCCGCGCCCTCCTGCGTCGGAAACCAGAGCCGCCCGTCGCGCGCCCGGACGCCGGCCGGCTGGCGTCCGCCGTTGCATTCCGTGTTCAGAAGCCCGTCGCGTTTGCCGAACGCTTCGGACGAAACCGCCTGAATCCGGCCGGCCGCCAGATCTTCGAGCTCGGCCCGCGCGACCCGGTAGATGCCCTGATTCGACGACATCCAGAAATAGCCCTCGTCGTCCGGCAGAATCTGAAAAACGCCGTCGCTGAAGAGCCCGTTTTTGGTCGAATAAACGGTAAACCGTCCGTCGGCGAAACGATTCAGCCCGCCGTCGTAGGTCCCGATCCAGAAAACGCCGGCCTCGTCCTCGTAAATCGAGCGGATCCGGCTGCTCGACAGCCCGTCGGCCGCCGTGAAGGTTTTAAGCTCCGTTTTGAAAAGGCTTTTCGGCTGATCCGCCGACCGGTTGAATTCGGGATTGAGGACGGCCAGACCGCCGTAAGTGCCGAACCAGAGCGCGCCGTTCCGGTCTTCGTGAACGACTTTGACGTCGTCGCCCGGCAAACCGTCGGCGGTCTTGAAAATTTCATAAACGTCGCCCTTTTTTCGGACCAGCCCGTGCGAGGTCCCGAACCAGACCGCGCCCGTCCGGTCACGGCAGATCGCCCAGACGGTGTAGCTGCCTTCGGGCAAAATGAAGCTTTTTTTCAGGTTCGTGAACTTTCCGTCGCTGAGAGTTCCGACCGCGCCCGCCGCGCCGAGCCAGAGCGTGCCGTCGCCGTCTTCGGCGATCGCCGTCACGTCGCCGAACATTCCGCCTTCTTTTAAGGGGAATTTCGTGATCCGCCCGCCCGCGATCCGCGTCACGCCGTTTGCGCCGAGCCAGATCGCGCCGTCGCGCGCTTCGTAAATCGGATAGACGCTGTTGCCGGTCAAACCGTCGGCGGTCGTCAAAACGCTGATCGCGCGGCGGCTCAGCCGGTTCAGACCGCCGAGCGTCGTGCCGAACCAGAGCGTGTTTTCGCGGTCTTCGTAAAATGAAAGGACGAATTTGTCGGACAGGCCGCTGGCCGGCGAATAGCGCTCAAACCGGCCGCCGGCTAATTTCAAAAGCCCGTCGTCGGTGCCGATCCATAAATTCCCGGCGCGGTCCTGATTGATGAAGTTGATGACCGCGCCGGCCGGCAGCCCGCTTTCCGGCCCGTAACTCGTCAGCTGACCGTTTTTGAAGCTGAAAAGCCGGCCCGAGAGTCGGCCCAGCCAGAGCGTGCCGTCCGGCGCTTCATAACAGGCCGCGGCAAAATCTTCTGGTTTTAATTTGAAATCGGTTCCGGTTTCGGTGACCGCGCCGTCGGAAATTTTGCGCAGCCCGTTGACGTCCAGAATCCACATACCGCCACCGCGCGCTTCGCAGCTGCGGACGGTCGGAGCGGTGTCGAGCGGAACGCGGCGAAAAGATTCGCCGTCGAATCTGACCAGACCGTTCGCCGTCAAAACGAGCGGCGCGCCGTCGGCGTCGATCGCCAGAGCGAGCGGCGAATCGGTCGGCAGACCGTCGGCGGTCGTATAGGTGCGAAACTTCCCGTTCAGATAACGGGCGACGCCGAATTCTTCGCTCCCGATCCAGAGCGCGCCGTCGGGCGCTTCGCGGAGCAGTCGAAACCGGTTGTTGTTGAGGCCGGCGCTGTTGCCGACCGTGAAGATTTTGAACTTCACGCCGTCGAACCGCACCAGACCGTCGAGCGTCGCGAGCCACAGATAGCCGTCGCGCGTCTGCGTGACGGCGCCGACCGTATTTTGCGGCAGCCCGCTGTCGGTATCCCATTTGTCGAAATAATACTGGCCCCGCGCCAGAATCGTCGGCGCGAGGCACAGAAATATCACGGAAACAAACCTGAAAAGTTTATTTTTGGACGGCGGGGCAGATTCCATTTTTTCAAGCTTTGGGCGCCGGGTCTCGAATCAAGATTATACCAGACGGGATGATTTTGGTACTGCATTTTAACGGCGTTTCGGCGATCGCCGGAAAAGCCGCCCGACGAATCGGGCGGCGGCGGCGTTAAGTCGTTGACCCGGCCGTTTTTGGGAGCGGCCGCGATTATTTACTGGGGACAGGTTGTCGGCTGCGTCGTCAGGGCGCCGGCATTGCTGACGGTCAGAAGAAAACAGCTGCCGTTCGGCGAGGTCAGGATGACGGCGCCGCCCCGTGTGCTGATGTAGATATTGCCGCCGTTGACCTGCAGCCGTTCGGCCGGCGACGAAGTGCCGATGCCGACGTTGGCGTTGTTTCCCAGAGACAGGCTGTCGCTTCTCGTGACGGTCGCGTTGGCGCCGATCGCCGTCGCGTTGTTCAGGTTCTGCCCGACGTCGGCGCTGAATCCGATCGCCGTGTTGTAACTGCCCGTCGTGTTGACGTAGGCGGACGCCGCGCCCAGAAAAGTGTTGCGGCTGCCGGTCGTGTTGCCGGCCCCGGACGATCTGCCGAAAAACGAATTATCCGATCCGTTGTTGTTGGGCCCGCTGCCCGATCCGTAGAAGGAATTAAAATTGCCGGTCATCGTCCAGTAGCCGCTGCCGAAGCCGAAAAACGAATTTTCGGCGCCGGTCGTGTTGCGGTTGCCCGACTCCCGGCCGAAAAACGAATTGTTGCCGCCGGTCGTGTTCGAAGCGCCGGTCAGGCTGCCGAAAAACGAGTTGTTGTCGCCCGAGGTATTGTTGTTTCCGTTTTCGAAACCGGCGAACGTGTTTCCGCCCGAGGCCGAAAAGACACGGTTGCCGCCGAGATTGAACTGCTGGCCGGCGTTGAAGATACTGGCGCCGAACGAACCGCCGACGCTCAAACTGCCGGGAATCTGAACCGTGTCCGCGCCGTTCGCCCGGCCGAGCACGATCGTGTTCGAGGCCGCGACGACCGCGCCCGCGCCGATCGCCGTCGCGTAGGTCAGATTGTCGCTCGCGAGATTGGCGAGACCGCCGACGATCGTGTTGTTGCTGCCGGTTTTGTTCGCGAGGCCGGCGCGGTTGCCGAAAAAAGCGTTGTTGCCGCCCGACGTGTTGCCGATGCCGGCGAGCGCCCCGAAAAACGAGTTGTCCCCGCCGTTCGTGTTGTTTTGACCGGCGGCGCGCCCGAAAAAGGAATTCCGGGTTCCGTCGATGTTCATATTTCCCGCCGTCACGCCGAAGAACGAATTGTCGCCGCCGGTCGTGGTTTTCTCGCCGGCGTCGACGCCGAAGAACGAGTTGGCGATCGCGGTCGTCGTCGAAAAACCCGTGGAAGCGCCGACGTAGGTGTTGAGCTGGCCGGCGCTGTTGGCGGGCGTGCCCGTATTGATCCCGAGAAACAGATTGGCGTTGCCGCGATTGCTCAAAATCTGCGCGCCGTTCATATTGATCTGGCTCCAGGCGTTGAAAACATCCGCCGTGCCGGTGCCGGAAATATTGAAATTCGTCGAGCTTTGCGGCGTCGCAAACCGGTTCTGAATGTAATCGGCGCTGCCCGCGACCGGCATTCGCGCGTCGGAGAGCCGCGTGTCGCCTTCGCGGACGAGCTGGCTCGCCGGGACTCCGTCGATCCGGAGCGCGTTTTCCGAGGTCAAAGCGCGCAGCGCATACGGCGCGGCGCTGATCTTCTGGCGCGGGCTGAGCGTGACGTAATTTTCCGAGGCGTTATGGCGCACGGAAATCTGCAGAAACCTTTCGCCGCCGTCAAAGGCGTTCAGCGCGGTAAAATTCAGCTCGACCGTAAAAACCCCGTTCTCGAGCGTAACGGGCACGTCCGTCAGCGTGTCGATCGGCGTGCCGCCGCCGGCCGCGTCGTAAAGCTCGAATTTGAGCAGATAGGATCCGCCCTGCGGCGCATTGTCCGTCAGGCGCCCCTGGTACGTGAACGCTCCGGTCTGCGCCCGCAGCGCGACGGCCGACAAAAGAACGACGAAGAATACGATATGACGATGATTCATTGATTTCATTTAAACTCCCTTAAATGTTGATTCGTTTTATCTGCCTTCCGGCAAATTCGTCCGCCCGTCGAAACCGAAACCGCCGCCAAAACAAATGTCAAAACCTTCCGCCGGATGTTTTTTTTCAACATTTTCCGATTACTCCTGATAATTTGTCGTTTCGAGCAGAAACCGCCGGAGCGCGCCGAGATCGTCCTTGACGAGATAGCCGCAGGCGCCGGCTTCGCGGGCCGCGGCGCGCACGTCGTCGTCCGCGTGTTTGGACAGCATCACGACGCGCGCCGCCGGAAACGATTCTTTGAGCAGGCGCGTCGCCCTGATGCCGCCGAGGCGTTTCATCTGCACGTCCATCACCACCCAATCCGGCTCATACCGCGCAAAAACCGCGAGGACTTCGTCGCCGTCGGCGCATTCGTGAATTTCGCCGACCGCGTTCAAAACCGCCCTGATCAGCCGGCGCATCGCCGCATTGTCGTCAACGATCAAAATCCGCATAGCCGGGATTTAGTGTGCCGGATCGAGAGAAGGATTTGAATAGAGTTTTTCAAACTTTTTAGCTGTGTGATTTCACACAAAATGCTGTGTGATTCCGCTCAGAAAAGAGGTCGACAGGAGGACCGTTCGGCAGGAAATTTGACGGATCGGCAAAAAAATCGATAGTGAACCAAAAGTAATGCTCTGATCAATTGCCACCAGCTGATGGTCTTTGAAAAATAAATCCGACAATCATTCCGAATTGAGCCTGTGGAACAGGCGGCAGATTTTAGCGACAGGCGCAAGCCTGTAGAAAGCGCGCCCAAACGAGTTAAAGCCCCGAAGCGGGCGACAGAAAACGAATGCGCCGCGCCGCTCTGTCGCCCGTTTCACGGGCTCGGGTCAATGCTGCGGCCTGACCACGGGCTGCACCCGTGG
>JAFDVJ010000080.1:0-5444 GCA_018269075.1 Acidobacteriota bacterium | reverse complement strand
TTTAATTTTCAAAGACCATCAGCCGGCGGCAATTGATCAAAGCTCCTCAAACCGGCATTACTTTTGGTTCACTACCAAAAAATCTTCCCGTAAAAGCGCAGAGCCCGCAGAGAAAAAACAATAATCTCTGCGGGCTCTGCGCCTTTACGGGAAGATTCTCAGCCGCTCGATTGCGCCGGCCAGCCGTTCGGGACTATTTGGCCCAGCCTAAAACGTAGTTTCGCGACTTAAAGTGACGATTGCTGCGGGTGCGGTATCTTCCGCCGTTCGGGTCCATCACGTTGACGTCCGCCGTCTCCGTATTGTTGAGACTGTGAATGATATTGACGTGAAAACCGCTGACTTCCGGTTCGTAATAGCCGATCAGCACGGGACTGATCGGCAGCTTCCCGTTGATGAAATCCTTATCCCACGAACCGGCGCTGCGGACCGAATAATCCATCCGGATCGCATCGTCGCTCATCACCGTGCCGAGCGCCTCGCCGGTCAATGTGCCGTATTCGGGACTGTCCGGGTCGGTGTTCCAAAGCCCGGAAAAACGATTTATCAAATTAAGCTGCGTAATCAGGGAGCGCGATTCGCGCATACAGCGAAGCCACCATTCCAAACCTGCCGCCCAGCAGGCCGTCGGATCGAATTGTCTGACCGCCGGCGGGTAATGCGCCGAATTTCTGTCCCAGGCCATAAAATCATTTCTCCTTTTGTCAACATTATAGTCAGTGACGGGACGATTTGGAAATGCGGTTGTTCGTGGTCGGTTGTTCCTCGCGAACGACGAACGACGAACCCGCAAGCCTTCATTTTTTTCCGGCAGGCTTCGTCAGCCGCTCTAATCCGGAAGCTGCCAGTCGATTTCTTCCCGGCCGGACTCGCGAAGAAAACGGTTGATCTTCGAAAACGGCCGGCTGCCGAGAAAACCCGTGGCGAGCGGCGAAGGATGCGCGCCCTGCACGATTTTGTGTTTTTCCTGATCGATCAGCGGAATCTTTTTCTGGGCGTGAGCGCCCCAGAGGACGAAGACCACCTCGGTTTCCTTCCGGCTGACCGTCCGGATGATCTCGTCGGTAAACTGCTCCCAACCCTTGTTTTTATGCGAGTTCGACTGTCCCTCGCGAACGGTCAGGACGACGTTGAGCATCAGAATTCCCTGCTTTGCCCAGTTCGTCAGATTGGCGTGTTTGGGCGGCGTCACGCCGAGATCGTCTTTCAGCTCCTTATAAATGTTTCTGAGCGACGGCGGGATGCGGGCGGATTTATCCTCGACCGAAAAACATAAGCCGTGGGCCTGGCCCTTTTGAATATAAGGGTCCTGACCGAGAAGCAGGACTTTCGTGTCCTCGTAGGAAGTCAGCTCGAGCGCCGCGAATATTTTCCCGGCGGGCGGAAAGATCGTCTGTTCGGCCTGTTCGGCGGCCACGAATTCTTCCAGTTTGACGAAATACGGCTTTTCCCGCTCACCGTCGAGATGCGCCTGCCACGACGCGGGGATTTCAGGAATCATAATTTTCTTTAAGATAAAGAGATAAAGTCATTATTGTGTAAATTTAAGTTTCTTCAGATGGTTTCGAGAACCGTTGATCTTCGGTCTTTGATCTTTGACCTTTGAAACAAGACCAAAGACCGAATTATCGATAAATTTAATTTACGAAGCGGTCATTGCAGCTCTCAAACCCGCGAAACGCTTTGTCTATTTGCGCCCGCCGGTCTTTTCCGGCGTTCCGGCGAAACCGCACGAAGCCGGAACGGTCATCGCCGACGGCGCGAGTTTGAGCGGCGTCAGATTGTTCTTCGTCAAAAGAGCGTTGAACCCGGCGAGGTCCGCGCCGAGCGCCGTCTGCCACGCGCCGAGCGTCGCCGCGTATTCGCGGCAGCCCGACTCCCACGTGTCGATCTGCGCTTTCGTCGGCGGCATATCGAGACCGTTCTGCGAGAGCGGGCCGAGGACCGTGTTGAAAGTGCCGTTGAGCGCGCTGAACGTCAGCAGGCTGCCGGGCTGGCGCGCCGCGCCGAAACCGCCGCCGAAGCCGCCGCGCCCGCCGCGCGCGAGCGCGCCGCCGATCGTCGCGAGCTTCGTGTCGAGCGCCGTCAGGGCCGTCGCGACGTCCGCCGGGAGCGAACCGCCTTTCAACGCCGCGAGCTGCGCGCGGACGGCGGTCACTTCCTCGTTCGCCGCGAAAGTGTCCTTCATTCCCTGAACGGCCGCGAGCGCGAGTTTGTTCTGCAGCTTGAGCGCCGCCATGATCTTCGGGCTCTCGCCGACGCGCGGGTCGTTGTGGACGACGAGCGTCTGCGTGTAGACGGCCCCGTCGACGGTCAGTTTGACGGTGTAGACGCCCGGCAGCGCGAGCGGGCCGTGCGGGCCCGGCGTGACCTGTCCCGGCGCGGCGTTCATCTGGTTGTTGATGTCCGGATTATAGCCCGGCGGGTCGTCGTAGCGGAGGTTCCAGTTCGTCCGGTTGGTCCCGAGGTTCGTCGGGAGCGCGCGGTCTTCGGGCGACATCAGCCAGTAATCGGGATACGGCGGCCGTTCGGGCAGCGCCGGTTTGACGCTCGTCAGCGTCCGGACGTGATTGCCGGCGGCGTCGAGGATCTCCATCCTGATCTCGCCCTGCGGCTTTTTGCCGAGATGATAATAGATGAGCGCGCCGAACGGCGGGTTCTGCGCGTGCGGCAGCTCCGGGTTCATCGGCTGGTCCCAGTTGCCGTTCTCGCGCGCGCGGATCGCGTCGCCGGGCTTGAAGAGATAGGCCGGGGCCGAAGCGATCCGCTGCGCGCCGGTCGCGATCTCGCGGAGCGGGCTCATGTCGTCGAGCACCCAGAAACCGCGCCCGTAGGTGCAGATCACGAGATCGTTCATATTGTCGTGCGTGTGAAAGACCATGTCGCGGATCGACGTGCTCGGCAGGTTCTGACGCAGCGACTGCCAGTTGTCGCCGTCGTCGAACGAGACAAAGACGGTCGTCTCGGTGCCGGCAAAAAGAAGTCCTTTCTGTTTCGGATCTTCGCGCAGGACGTGGACCTGACTTCCCGTCCGCTCGTCGACCGGCAGGCCGTTCACGATCCGCGTCCACGATTTTCCGCCGTCGTGCGTGCGGTAAACGTAATGCGCCTCCGGCTCGGGGATCGCGCCGCCGCGCGCCGGGTTGATGTTGGCGACGACGTAGGCCGTGTCGACGTCATTGTGGCCCGCCTCGATCGTCACGAAGTTCGCGTTCGGCGGCAGATCGGTAAAATTCGTCAGATTGTTCCACGTTTTGCCGCCGTCCAATGTGTTGTAGATCTGGCCGTTGCTGCTCGCCGACCAGACGACGCCCTTTTTGACGGTCGAGATCGAGAAATCCGAGATCGTCGGCCGCGGCGTAAAACGTCCGCCGTTCGCATTCGGCGCGGGCGTGGTCGGCGCGGGCGCGACGCCGCACGGCGCGAGCGGCTGGCCTTTCGGCGCCGTCAGATCGGGACTGAACGGCTTCCACGTTTCGGCCCCGTCGCGCGTCACGAGAATGCAGTTGTAGCCGGCATACATCGCCTTCGGCTCGAAGGCCGTATCGAAGCGCTTCCAGAAATCGCGGCCCTCGGCGTAGAGATCGCGGTCCGCGCCGAAGTTCGGCGCGACGTTGCCCCACTGCCCGGTCTCGATGTCGATCTTCGTCATGCCGTTGCCCTGTCCGAGCCCGTAGCCGACGCCGTAGACGGTCGTCGGTTTGAGCGGATCGGGGACGGCCGTGCCGAATTCGGAAGACGCGAGCGGCCACCAGTCCTGGTTCGTGATCTGGCCGAGATCGCCGCGGCTGCGCGTCATCACCGCGCCGGTGTCCTGCTGCGAACCCATCACCCAGTAGGGATAGCGCGTGTCGGTCGCGACCTTGTAGAGCTGCGCGATCGGGATCTGGTAATAGCCGCTCCACGTCCGGCCGTTGTCGAGCGTGACGGCCGGGCCCTGATCGAAGCCGAACAGCATCCGCCGGCCGTTCGTCGGATCGATCCAGATGTCGTGCGGGTCCTCGCCGCCGGGCGCGCCCTTGAAAACGCTGAAGGTCTTGCCGCCGTCGGTCGATTTCGAGACGTAGGTGCTGACCGTGTAAAGAATGTCTGGATTCTGCGAGTCGACCCAGACGCCGGAGCTGAACGCGCCCTGCCCGTTGCCGACGCGCGCGTCGCCGACCGCCATATGCTGCCACGTCGCGCCCTGATCGTCGGAGCGGTAGAGGCCCGACGGGCTTTCGGGCGGGTTGCCGATGACGTAGACGCGTTTGCCCTCGGTGTGCATCGCGACGGCGACGCTGATCCGGCCCGTGTAGGGCGGAAGCGTCGTGATCTTCGTCCAGGTCTTGCCGGTGTCCGTCGATTTGTAAAGCGCCGTCCCGTTCGGCCCCGACGGCGGCGGGCCGCCGAAACCGCCGAAGCCGCCGCCCGCGCCCTGCGACGTCGCGAACATCACGTTCGGCGTATCGAAGGCGTATTCGAGATCGCGCGTCCCGTTCGCGTTGTCGGGCCGCAGCGTGTTCTCCCAAGTTTTGCCGCCGTCGGTCGTCCGGTAGATGCCGCGCCCGTCGTGCTTGGCGTCGCCCTGCGTCGACGCGACGACGATGTTCGGGTCTTTCGGGTCGATCGTGATCTTGTTGATCTTGACGGTCTCTTCGAGCCCGATATGCGTCCACGTCTGGCCGGCGTCGGTCGATTTATACATCCCGTCGCCGTTCGAGCCGCCGACCGAGTCGCCCGTCCCGACATAGACGATGTTCGGGTCCGAAGGCGCGACCTGCACCGCGCCGATGCTGTCGACGTTGAGGAACTGGTCGAAGATCGGAAACCACGTCACGCCGGCGCTCGTCGTCTTCCAGACGCCGCCGGCCGGCGTCCCGACGTAGTAGACGTTCGATTCCCCGAGCGCCCCCGTCACGGCCGAGATGCGCCCGCCGTGAAACGGGCCGATATTGCGCCAGCGGAGCCCGGCAAAGAGCTCCTTGTCCGGCACGTTGGCGGCCGCGGAAAGATTCTCGCCCGCGCCCGCGATCCGGCCGTCAAATGCCGCCGCGAGCAGCGCGATCCCAAAAAAGGCAGCGATCGATAAAACACGATTATTGATTTTCATTTGATTAAATGTCGGTCTCGGAAAGGCACTCTTCTTCCAACTCAAAGTTATGAAATTTAACATATCACACGGGCCGCAAAAATCTAAGCAAAATCTCTCCGTATGAACCGGAACCGGCGAAGATAAAAGCGGGCGTTCCGGGTTCGACGACGGCGTGAAGATAAAACCGTCATCAAAAAACTTCGGGGCGTGAATGGGCACGTTTCGGGGCACAGCGCCCGAAAACGACGAAAGCCGTCGGGATGACGGCTTACAAAACGATTGATATAAAAGAAATTAATGGCGGAGCCGACGGGGCTCGAACCCGCGACCTCCAACGTGACAGGCTGGCGTTCTAACCAACTGAACTACG
>JAFDVJ010000007.1 GCA_018269075.1 Acidobacteriota bacterium | reverse complement strand
CCGGGGCCGGACTTTCCGACCGGCGGCTTCATCTACGGCCGCGAGGAGATCCACCGCGCCTACCGCGAGGGCCGCGGCATCGTCCAGATGCGCGCGCGCGCGGCGATCGACCGGATCGGCCGCGCCGACCGCGAGCGCGACGCGATCGTCGTCACCGAGATCCCGTACCAGGTCAACAAGGCGCGGCTGATCGAGAAGATCGCCGAGCTCGTCCACGAGAAAAAGCTCGACGGCATTTCGGAGCTCCGCGACGAATCGAACCGCGAGGGAATGCGGATCGTGATCGAGCTCAAGCGCGACGCGATCCCGCAGGTCGTCCTCAACAAGCTCTATAAGCTGACGCCGATGCAGTCGAGCTTCGGCATCATCAATCTGGCGATCATCGACGGCCAGCCGAAGGTCCTCAATCTCAAGCAGATGCTTGAGGCGTTCGTCGAATTCCGCCGCGAGGTCGTCCGCCGCCGGACCGAATTCGATCTCCGCAAGGCGCAGGCCCGCGCGCATATCTTGGAAGGCCTCAACAAGGCGATCGACGCGCTCGACTACATCATCCCGCTGATCCGCAACTCGCGCTCGGTCGACGAGGCCAAGCAGTGGCTGACCGGCAAATTCGCGACGCTCCACGAGGTCAAACAGTGGCGCGGCGTGGCGGCCGACAAGACGCTCGCCGGCTTTCTGCGCGAGCTCGAACGGGTGATCGGCGGCCTTCGCTTTTCGGACATTCAGGCGCAGGCGATTCTCGATCTCCAATTGCGGCGGCTCTCGGCGCTCGAACGGCAGAAGATCATCGACGAGCTCGAGGCGATCCTGAAATACATCGCCGAGCTCGAAGCGATTCTCGCCAACGACCAGCTGCTCCGGCAGGTGATCGTCGACGAGCTGACCGAGGTCCGGAAGAATTTCGGCGACAAGCGGCGGACCGAGATCGTCGACGCCGGCGTCGAATTGCGGATCGAGGACCTGATCCCCGACGAGGACGTCGCGATCACGGTCACGAATCAGGGCTACATCAAGCGGACGCCGGTCTCGACCTACTCGCGGCAGGGCCGAGGCGGCAAGGGCCGCCTCGGCGCGAAGGCCAAGAACGAGGATTTCGTCGAGCATCTGTTCGTCGCCTCGACGCACGCCTATCTGATGATCTTCACCGACGACGGGCAGGTCTTCAAGATCAAGGTCCACGAGATTCCCGAGGGCGAATCGTCGTCGCGCGGCAAGGCGGTCGTCAACCTCGTCCAGCTGTCGAGCGAGCGCAAGCTCGTCGCGGTGATGCCGGTCCGCGATTTCTCGGAGGAGATTTACCTGACGATGGTCACCAAGAAGGGCATCATCAAGAAATCGCTGCTCTCCGAATATCAGAACATCCGGATCAACGGCATCAACGCGATCAACATCGACGAGGGCGACGTCCTCTTGAACGTGATCCGGACGGACGGCAAGCAGCAGATCCTGATCGCGACGCATCACGGGATGGCGGTCCGGTTCAACGAAACCGACGTCCGGCCGATGGGCCGCGTCGCGCGCGGCGTGATCGGCGTCAATCTGCGCGGCGACGATTTCGTCGTCTCGGTCTGCGCCGTCTCGCCCGACGGCAGCCAGAAGATCCTCTCGGTCTCGGAAAAGGGCTTCGGCAAGCAGACGCAGGCCTCGAGCTACCGGCTGACGAAACGCGGCGCGTCGGGCGTCATCAATATGAAGACGACCGACAAGACCGGCAAGGTCGTCGCGGCGTTCCCGGTCAAGGAAGACTCCGAGATTATGATCATCACGCAGCAGGCGAAGCTGATCCGGATCGGGGTCGACAAGATCCGCGAGACCGGCCGCTCGGCGCAGGGCGTGATGCTCATCCGCACCGGCGAGGAAGACCTCGTCACGAGCGCCTCGCTACTCGAAGCGGACGACGACGAGGAATAAGCGAAACGACGGGGGATGAGGTCAAATCATCCCCCGTTTTTTTGTGAACCGAAAGGGCGCGAAACCTGAAGATCAAGCAGTGAACCAAAAGTAATGCCGGTTTGATGTGCTTTAACAATTGCCGCCAGCTGATGGTCTTGGAAAAATAAATCCGACAAAAATTCCGGATTCAGCCTGTGGAACAGGCGGCAGAGTTTAGCTACAGGCGCAAGCCTGTAGAAAGCGCGCACCAATGAATTTAAGCCCCGAAGCGGGCGACAGAAAACGAATGCGCCGCGCCGCTCGATCTACAAGCAGATTGGAATATTAAAGGAGAATGGCATTAATTATGTTAATTAAGGTTATTGAGAAAAATCACAGCATTTATTTTTCAGGGTTAATAGTATTTTTAATCTTAATTATAAATTCATTTTTTATTAGCAACAGTCATTCTCAAATTTTGACTGAAAAAGAAAAAAATCCGCAGATGCCGAGCATTTTTCTAAGCTATGACAGTCAAGCCAAAAGAGACTCACGTTGTTTGGGAGAAGGTGGCGATCAGGTAATTTTACAATTACACAACAATACGGATAATTATATCAATGTTAATGCTAATTGGGATGTAACGTTGAGCCCCAATATTCTTGATGAAACAGCATTTAAGTTACCGGACGGGACAAATGCAAAAACACTTAAATCAGGAAGTGATGTGGAGTTATGTTATGAGGTTGAAGGTGTTTTTAACCGGAGGAGCGATAAAAGATCGAAAAAATTTACTCCTCCAAAGCGAGAGGTTCCGGCCTGTGGATGCTCGTACATTTCAGACCTTAAACAAATCCCCTATCCGGAAAGAGTCGGCTATTGGATCAAGCCTAAAGAATTTATTAAATTCGGGGTGCCTCTTAAATTTTTAGGAAAAAATATGAAGATCTACACTGAATTTAATTATTTGTGGGAATTTGAAAATGGAGAATTAAGGTATAACGAACCTCGTCACCGGGTTTATTTTTATTATTCTGATATGCCCGATTATGTTCCCTAAATTGTGGTATCTTCACCAAAACAATGACCGTCACGAGCGTTGATCAGAGCATTACTTTTGGTTCACTACCAAAAATCGAAGGAGTATGGATTAGAAAAACGATTTTCGGATTTTTGATCGTGGCTTTGATCATACTTGAGGGCTGTTCCGCCGGCGACGCGATTCCGGCGGCCGCCGCGAAAAGCCCGCCGGTGACGGCCGGTGACGAACCGCCGGCCGCCGATCCGACCCAATTCGATTTTCGGTCTTTGGTCTTTGATTTTCGTTTTTAATTCAAAGGTCAAAGATCAAAGACCACAGATCCGAATTCCCCTAAAAAAAAACTTAAAGTTAATGACCGAACCGATTGGTCGCGTTCGTTTTTTTTTCTTCCACTAAAAACACCAAAAANNAAAACACTAAATTTCTTTCGTGTTTTTGGTGTTTTTAGTGGATCGTTTAAAAACGCTCGCGGGTTTAACGCCCATTATTCCGACAAGTTATACCGCACACTAAAATACCTTACAAACAGCTCCACTGGCCGGCGACCATCATCGCCGGCGCGCCGCTGCCGCCGGCCTGACAGGGCGTCGTCGAGCGGCGGCAGTTCGTGCAGTAGACGAGCGAGCCGTTCGGTTTGCCGGCCGGAAGCGCGTTCTGCGCGAGCGACGGCAGCTGGACGGGCGTGCCGAACTGGACGTCGGTGCCGAAAAACGTCGGGTGGCCTTTGACCTGACCCTCGTCGGGCTGGCCCGTCATAAAGACGATCGTCGCCTTGTCGAAATTTTTCTTTTCGGCGCCGCGGCAGCCCAAAATATAGCCGTCGTAGCAGAAGCGGTCGCCGGTCGAATAGACGCGGAGCCGCTCGTCGGCCCGAAACGTGCTGCCGCCGTAAAAATTGCCGGTCGAGACGAGCGTCCGCCGCGCCATAAAGACGATCGGGTCGCCGAACGATGAGTTGAGAATCGTCAGCGGCCCCGAATAATCGCCGGCGTACGGGTTGTTGACGCCGTTGTAGACGAGCGAATTGGTCATCGATTCGGTCTGCGAATGCGAGATCAGCACGTTCGAGCTGTCGAGAATGTCGAGAAACGTCCCGCCGAGCGCGTTGGCGAAACCGCCGCCCATCGTGTTGTCGATCAAAATGCCGGCCGCGCGCTCGAAATGCATCGAGTCGGCGTTCTGCCCGTTCCGGCGCGGCGGGTTGATAAAGAGCGTGTTCTCGACGCGCCAGTCGGTGTTGCGGATGTTCGTGTAAAGACCGGCGTCGGTGTTGAAGACGAAGCGGCAGCGGTTGATGTGGATATAGTCGAACTGCCAGTTGAGATCGGTCTGCGGCAGCCCGTGCGCGTAGATGCCGCGCCAGAAGGTGCTGAACGCGACGTTGTCGAAATCGACGTCCTGCGTCGAGGTGTAGGCGCCGACCGCCTCGACGCCGACCGTGTTCTGCTGGCTGTTCCCGAGCAGCTCGATGTCCTTGAAGGCGATCTTTTCCATACATTCGCCGATCCGGAAGAGCGCCCGGTTCGCGCCCGTCAGCGTGATCCGCGTCGGATTCTTCTTGACGACGTTGTTGGTCGAAGCGCCGGTGTGAATGCCGTTGACGCCGGCGATCGTGATGCCCGACGGCAGCGCGAGCCCTTTAAATCCGGCCGCGCCGCCGACCTGATAGTCGCCCTCGGGAAAATTCAGGACGCCGCCGTTGCGGGTCGCGATAAAGGCGAGCGCGCTCTGGATCGCGACCGTGTCGTCGGTCCGCCCGTCGCCGGCCGCGCCGAAATCGCGGACGTTGTACTCGCCGAGCGTCTTCGCGTCGGGCGTCGCGATCCAGTCGTAAACGATCGTTTTCGCGTACTGATCGCCGGGGAACGAGATCCGGTATTTCGTGTCCTCGCCCTGAAAGCACCATTTGAAATCGGACGTGTTGGGCTTCAGATTATAGGTCATCGCCGACGATTTCGTGAGCGTCGCCGGCGAGCCGTCGCAGTTTTTGATGTTCATCGGCGTCGCCGTGTTGAGATCGGCGATGGTCACCGAAGCCGTCGGCGGCGCGTAGCGGATCGCGCAGGTCGGGCCCTGCTGCGTTTCCGGCACGTCGAGGATGATGTTGTAGCCCTCGAACCGGTTCTGGGCGAAAAGAAAAACGGCCGAAAATAAAACGATTGCGAAACACGAGAATAATCTGATCATAACGCTTATTTTGGCAGATTATCCGCAAAATCTCTAATTGTTCGATTTCGGGATGTTGCGCGGGTCCCGCGCGGCTGCGGCGGCGGGCGCGGGAAGCGTCGCGGGCAACGCCCGAAACATCGTCGCGCCGGATCTGATCCGAAGTCGAAAAAAAAATATTTTCGACTTCGAGTTTTGTAACCGCGGCCCGAACCCGGACGTCCTATAGATTAAGAGCGAGTTCTTTGATACTGGTCGACGGATGGATACGGTTCCTGCTTTTTGATGAATCCGCCCCCCGAACCGTCTCCGAAACATAAGCCCGACCGGGTCCGCCGCCCTGATACCATCGAATCTCTTGAACAAGTCACCCCTGCGGTAAATGTTGAGTCACCCCCAGTAAAAAATATTAAGTCACCCCTGCAATAGAGAAGACTGAGAGAAAAAAAATGAACCGCATCCTGATTTCCTGCGCCCTGCTGATCGCCTTCAGCTTTTCCGCCGATGCCTACGACGCTTTGCAAAGACCGACCGAGCTCCAGTACTGGGACGCCGCCCGGGCGAGCAACGGATATACCCTGTTCGGGGCCCGCGGGACGACCTACCTGATCGATATGGAAGGCCGGGTCGTCCACACCTGGCCGGCCGGGACGAACCCGCATCTGCTCGACAACGGCGACATCCTCGACGCCTCGAACAACGACCCGAGCGGCTTCGGCGGGTTCAGGGAAGTCAACTGGAACGGGACGCTCGTCTGGCAGTATCTCGAAAGCCGCACCAATTACCATCCGCATCACGATTTTACGCGCATCTACAACCCCCGGCTCGGCGCCTACACGACGCTCTTCATCGCCAACAAAGACCTGACCCGCGACCAATGCATCGCCGCCGGCGCGAACCCGGCGACCGTGCCGGCCACCGGCGCGCAGATGGACGTCATCGTCGAAGTCGATATGAGCGGCAGCGTCGTCTGGGAATGGTGGTTCTTCGACCACGTCGTCCAGGATTTCGACGCCGCGAAACCCAACTATGTCGGCGCCGGGCGGGGAATCGCCGATTATCCGGGACGGTTGAACATCAATCTGCCGGGGCATCCGCTCAAAGCCGACTGGCTCCACAGCAACGCCCTCGATTACAACCAGAATCTCGATCAGATCGTCATCAATTCCGTGCAGGGCGAGTTTTACGTGATCGATCACGGGGGCACGTTCATCCCCGGCGATCCGGCCGCCAGCATCGTGCGGGCGGCGTCCGGCGCGGGCGACTTTCTCTACCGCTTCGGCGATCCGGCCCGTTACGAGCAGGGCGCCAAGCCGTCGATTCTGGAAGACTGGACGCAGTCGACGAACGGCAATAAGCAGCTCGGCGGGGCGCATCATGTTTCCTGGATCGCCCCGGATCTGCCGGGCGGCGGGCATTTACTGATCTTCGACAACGCGCAGTATCTCTCCGAGCACACGCCGCAGTCGTACGTTTTGGAGATCGACCCCTATCTCGACGCCGGCGGGACGAATACCGGCGGCTATGTCAATCCGCCGGCCGCCGGCTATGCGAGCTGGATCGCGCCGCCCGTCACGGAAAAAACGCCGAAGGCGATGTCGCGGCAGATCACGTGGAGTTATTTCTCGAAAAGCAATCTGACGCTGTTCAGCCATATCGGGTGCAGCGCCCAGCGGCTGCCGAACGGCAATACCCTGATCACCTCCGACACCGAGGGCCATATTCTGGAAGTGACGGCCGCCGGCCGGGTCGTCTGGGAATACATCGTCCCGCTCACCACCAACGGCATCGTCCTCTCGATCGGCGACAACCTGCCGATGGTCAACTCCATTTTCCGCGCCTACCGGTATCTTCCGAACCATCCGGCTTTCGCCGGCCGCACGCTCACGCCGGGCAATACGATCGCCGGCCGTGCGGCCGTCGCGAACCCGTATGCCGGCAGCGACTACGAGGCCCTGATGCGGCCGACGGAGCTGCAGTTCTGGGATTCGTCCGCGGCGTATAACGGCTACACGCTCTTGAGCGCCGGGGGCAACGCTTATCTGATCGATATGACGGGACGGGTCGCCCATTCGTGGCCGGGGGCCGTCGATCCGCGGCTGCTCGACAACGGGAATCTCTTCGACTCGGCGACGAACGTCGGCGGCGCCGGCGGATTCAGGGAGACGGACTGGAACGGAAACGTTGCGTGGCAGTATTTCGAGACCCGTTCCGGCTATCATCCCCACGGCGATTTCGCGCGCATCTACAACCCGAAGCTGCACGCGCCGACGACCTTGTACCTCGTCAACAAGGATCTGACCCACGATCTGTGCATCGCGGCCGGCTGCGATCCGGCCCACGGGCCGTACGACGGGGCCCAGATCGATACGATCGTCGAAGTCGATATGCAGGGAAATGTGGTCTGGGAATGGAGCTTTTTCGATCACGCGGTGCAGGACGTCGATGCCGCCAAAGCGAATTACGTCGGAAACGGGCGGACGATCGCGGATTATCCCGGCCGGATCAATCTCAATCTGCCCGGCCGGCCGGTGCGCGCCGACTGGCTGGACTGCAATTCGATCGACTATAACCAGAGCCTCGATCAGATCGTCGTCAATTCCCGGCAGGGCGAATTTTACGTGATCGATCACGGGAACACGTTTCTGGCCGGCAACCCGGCCGGCAGCATCGCGCTGGCCGCTTCCCGGACCGGCGATTTTCTCTACCGTTTCGGCGATCCGGCGCGCTATGCGCAGGGCTCGCCGCCGTCGGTCCGGACCAACTGGGAAAGCGCGACGAACGGCAACAAGCAGATCGGCGCGAGCGGCAGCGTCCGGTGGATCCCGGCCGGCCGGCCGGGCGCGGGCCATTTTCTTGTCTTCAACAACAATCAGTATCTGTTTCAGCGGACGGCGCAGTCGTATGTCGTTGAGATCAACCCGTATCTCGACGCCGCCGGCACGGACACCGGCAGCTATGTCAATCCGCCGGCCGCCGGCTATTCGACGTGGACTTTCGACCACGACACGCACAAGTCGAATCAGCTGTTATCGAAACAGGTCGTCTGGCAGTACGGCTCGGTCGGCAACCTGACCCTGTTCAGCCATTTCGGTTCGAGCGCCGAGCGGCTGCCGAACGGCAACACCCTGATCTGCGCGACCGCGCAGGGTTATCTGGTCGAAGTGACGGCCGCCGGGCAGGTCGTCTGGGAATACATCAGTCCGGTCACGACCGGCGGGATCGCGAGATCGCTCGGCGACCGCTGGCCGATGACCAACGCCGTCCCGCGGGCGGCCCGTTACGGGGCGGATTTTGCGGGTTTGGCCGGTCGCGACCTGACGCCCGGCGGAAGAATCACCGGGCTCGGCACAGCGTACGATTTCGACGGCGACGGCCGAACGGACATCTCGATCTTTCGTCCTTCGGCCGGTCAGTGGTGGTATCTAAAGAGCTCGACCGGCGGCAACGCGGCGCTTCAGTTCGGCAACGGGGCGGACCGGCTCGTGCCCGGAGATTTTACCGGCGACGGCAAAACCGACATCGCCGTCTGGCGGCCGTCGAACGGTTTCTGGTACGTGCTGCGAAGCGAGGACTTGAGTTTCTTCGCGTTCCCGTTCGGCACGACGGGCGATGTGCCGGCGCCGGCCGATTACGACGGCGACGGTAAAACCGACGCGGCCGTCTTCCGGCCGTCGAACTCGACGTGGTATATCGGCCTTTCCGGCAGCGGCACACTGATTCAGACCTTCGGCGCTGCGGGCGACGTCCCGGTGGCCGCCGATTACGACGGCGACGGGAAAGCCGACATCGCGATCTACCGGCCCTCCGCCGGCGAATGGTGGATCGCGCGGAGCGCGGCCGGACTGACGGCGTTCCGGTTCGGCGACAGCGCGGACCGCCCGGTTCCGGGCGACTACACCGGCGACGGAAAGGCGGACGCGGCCGTCTGGCGGCCGGCGACCGGCGTCTGGTTTTTCCTGAGAAGCGAGGACGGCAGCTATTATTCGTTCCCGTTCGGGACGACGGACGATTTGCCGGCGCCCGGTGACTACGACGGCGACGGGCGGTTCGATGCCGCGGTTTTCAGGCCTTCGGGCTCGACGTGGTTCGTTCGGCGATCGACCGCCGGCACGCTGATCCAGCAATTCGGCGCGGCCGGCGACCTGCCGGTGCCGAATGCGTTCGTTCGTTGAACGGCAGGAATGCCGGCTTTTCGGGACGCCGGCACAAGGAGATGAAACGATGAAAAGGACATTCAGAATCAAGGATTTGAAACGCGTGCTGCTCGTCGGCGGACTGCTGGCGGGGGCGGCCTTCGTTTATTTTTGCGCGACCGGCGAGCGGCCGGTGACGGCCGGCGTCGCCCCGATCCCGGCGGCGCGGAGCGCGACGGACACGTTCACGCCGCTCTATGTGCGCATTCCCGGCGGCACCTACGTGATGGGCGATCATTTCGGCTTCGTCGATCCGGACCATCCGAGCGACGAGATTCCCCTCCATTCGGTCACCATCTCGCCGATGTTTATGTCGACGACGCTCCTGACCAACCGCGAATACGCCGATTATCTCAACGCGGCCCGGAGCGCCGGGTTGATCGAGGTCCGCACCGGCGGGGTCTACGCCGTCGGCGGAACGAATCTCTTTTACGAGACGACCACGGCGGTTCCCCTCGCGACGATTTCTTATACGAACAATACCTTTACGGTCCGCGCCGGGCGCGAGCTCCATCCGCTGACGGGCGTCCGCTGGTTCGGGGCGATCGCCTACGCGAACTGGCTGAGCATCCGCGACGGCTATGCACCCGCCTACGATCTGACGACCGGCGCCTGCGATTTTACGAAAAACGGCTACCGGCTGCCGACCGAAGCCGAATGGGAATACGCGGCCCGCGGCGGCAAGACCAATCCGTACTATCAATTCCCGTGGGGGAACGACACCAACGCCGACGGGCGGCTCGCCAACTGGCAGGGTTCGGGCGACCCGTGGGAGAACGGCGATTACCCGCGCACCACGCCGGTCGGCTTTTACAACGGCTCGCTCCGTCAAAAGGCCGATTACAGCTGGCCCGATGCGGCGACGACCTATCAAACCCGCGACGGCTCGAACGCCTTCGGCCTCTACGATATGGCCGGCAACGTCTGGGAGTGGGTAAACGACTGGTATGCGGCCGGTTATTATCAGTACTGCGTCAACAACAACGTCACGACCGATCCTCCGGGCCCGGCGAGCGGCGATATCTTCGCCGATCACGGCGGCGTTGCGTGGCGCGGTCTGCGCGGCGGGACGTGGTGGAACGGCGGCGGGCAGCAGTTCTACGGCTACAGCCGCGTTTCCAACCGCGACCCGTCGTGGTCGCTCGGCGGCTCGCCCGACGGCAATCCCAACTCGGCCTGGCTGCAGGTCGGTTTTCGCCTGATGCGGCCCGACAAGATCAATCGGACGGTCGGCCTGCTCCAGAACACCGGCAAAGAGTCGCCCGGCTACACGCTGATGTCGCCGATCCACAGCCGGTACACCTACCTGCTCAACAACGCCGGGCAGTACGTTCACCGCTGGATCGGAACGGGCGAACCGGGACGCTCTTCGTATCTTCTCGAAAACGGGCATCTGATTCGCGCCAGCTCGGTCAGGAACGGCGGCCCTTCGACCGGCGGCGGGGAAGGCGGCCGGATCGAGGAGTTCGACTGGGACGGAAATCTCGTCTGGGCGTTCGATTACTACAGCCCGACCTACATCGCGCACCACGATTTCAAGGTCCTGCCGAACGGCAACGTCCTGGTTCTCGCTTCGGAGGTCAAAACCTACGCCGAGGTCGTCGCCGCCGGCTTCAACCCGAGCATCCTCGATCCGAGCATTTCCGCCGAAGGCTATATGCTGCCGGACTATCTGGTCGAGGTGCAGCCGATCCGGCCGTACGGCGGGACGATCGTCTGGGAATGGCATATCTGGGACCATATGATCCAGGATTTCAGCTCGGCGCGGAACAATTACGGCGTCGTCGCCAATCACCCGGAGCTGATCGATTCGAACGGGATCGGCGGCAACCGGATCCAGCAGTTCTGGAATCACGTCAACGGGATCGACTACAATGCCGGGCTCGATCAGATTATGATCAGCGTCCGCGGCAACAGCGAGCTGTTCGTGATCGATCACGGGACGACGACGCTGGAGGCTTCCGGCCACACCGGCGGCCGCTACAACAAGGGCGGCGATATTCTCTATCGCTGGGGCCAGCCGCAGCAGTATGACCGCGGCGCCGCCGCCACCCGGATGCTTTATCAGCAGCATCACACCCACTGGATCGGGACCGGGCTCGCCGGCGCCGGCAATATTCTGATTTTCAACAACGGGATCGGCCGCGGCTACTCCTCGGTCGACGAGATCGTGCCGCCGGTCGACGGAGCCGGCAATTACAGCCTCGCGCCCGGCGCCGCCTTCGGCCCGACCGCGCCCGTCTGGACTTATGTCGGCAGTCCGACGACTTCCTTCTACTCGGCGGAGATTTCCGGGGCCGAGCGGCTGCCGAACGGCAACACGCTGATCTGCTCGGGCGTTTCGGGGACGCTTTTCGAGGTCACGAGCGGGGGCGATGTGGTGTGGAAGTACGTCGATCCGGTGATCGGGTCCGGCCCGCTGAATCAGGGCGACGCGATACCGGCCGACCCGAACCGGACGGACCAGTTTATGAACGCCGTTTTCCGGGTTCAGCGCTATGCGCCGGATTATGCCGGCCTGCAGGGCCGCGACCTGACGCCGCTCGGGACGATCGAACGCTATCCTTCGAATCGAAAAACTTTCGATTTCGACGGCGACGGCAAAACGGACATCTCGATCTTTCGTCCCTCGGCCGGCGAGTGGTGGTATCTGAAGAGCTCGACCGGCGGAAACGCCGCGGTGCAGTTCGGGGCCTCGACCGATACGCTCGTGCCCGGCGATTTTACGGGCGACGGAAAGACGGATCTGGCGTTCTGGCGGCCGTCGAACGGCTACTGGTATGTCCTGAGAAGCGAGGATTCGTCGTATTTCTCGTTTCCGTTCGGGACGACCGGCGACGTGCCCTGTCCGGCGGATTATGACGGCGACAACAAGACCGATCCCTGCGTTTTTCGTTCGTCCGAGGGCAACTGGTATATCTCGAAAACGACCGACGGCACGCTCATCCAGCGTTTCGGAGCCGCCGGCGACAAACCCGTGCCGGCGGATTACGACGGCGACGGGAAAGCGGACATCGCCGTTTTCCGCCCGTCGGCCGGCGAATGGTGGCGGCTGAACAGCTCGACCTCGACGGTTTCGGCGGTGCGGTTCGGACTCGATACGGATCGGCCGGTGCCGGGAGATTTCACCGGCGACGGCCGGGCCGACGTCGCGTTTTTCCGCCCGTCGAGCGGCTTCTGGTATGTCTTGAGAAGCGAGGATTCGTCGTATTTCTCGTTCCCGTTCGGAGCTTCGGGCGACGTTCCGGCGGCGGGGGATTACGACGGCGACGGGAAGACCGATGCGGCGGTTTTCCGGCCGTCCGGCGCGACCTGGTACGTCTCGCGGACGACCGCCGGAATTCTGATCACGACCTTCGGCGTCGCCGGCGATCGGCCCGTGCCGGCGGCTTTCGTTCCGTAAGTTTACCTCGGCAGCTGCGCGACAAAATCTCGGATCGTTTGAAAATAGTCCTTTCCGCCGGTCAGGGCGACGTCGTTGTGGCCGGCCTCGTCGAACCAGCGCGAATACTTCGGCGCGCGGGCCGCTTCGAACAGCTTTTCGCCGTGACGAAAGGGAATCACCTCGTCTTTTTTTCCGTGGATGAAGAGCGCCGGGCAGTTGACGGACGGGAGTTTGCCGAGGTTGTCGAATTCGTCGAACGGGAAAACGCGGTACCGCGTCAGGACGCGAAACGCCGAGAGAAACGTGCTTTCCGCGATCAGGCCAGCGCAGGGTTTGCGCGCCGCGAGATCGATCGCGACCGCGCCGCCCAATGAGCGGCCGAAAACGATGATCTTCGCGGGCGGGATTTTCAGTTGATCGACCAGATAATCGTAAGCGGCGGCGGCGTCCTCGTAAGCGTTTTTCTCGGACGGCGCGCCGTCGCTCGTCCCGTAGCCGCGGTAATCGTAGGCCAGCACGTTGAAGCCCTGCCGGCGCAGCTCCTCGAAAAACGGGCCCGCGCCGCCGATGTCCTCGGCGTTGCCGTGGCTGAACAGGATCGTGTATTCGGCGTCCGGGGCCGGAAAAAACTTCGCCGAGATCTTTTCGCCCGACGGCGTCGCGATCTTGATGACGCTTCGATCGTCGCGGTAAAGCGCGGGCTGCGGCTGAAAGATCAACCGGTCGGCCAGCAGCCAGGCGAGCAGCCCGAGGCCGAGATAGACGAAGAGCGGAATAAGGATGAGCAGCCACATCACGCGGTTCATGGCGATTTCGGATTTCGGATTTCGGATTTCGGATTTTTTGACATTTTTGCCGGCGAAAGCGCTTATCGGAAAACGCGGCGATTTTATTGCGTTCGCTTGTTAATCCGTCCACGAAAAACACGAAAAACACTAAACCATTTGGCGTTTTTCGTGTTTTTCGCGGACGAATAAACAAACTTTCGCGGATTTAACGCTCACTATTCCGACAGGCGCCGCCGTTTTCAAAGCTTTTGTCAATAATTTTCGCGTCCTTTCGCGTTTTTCGCGGGCCCGAAAATAATTAATCGAACAGACCGGGCGAATTCGTCACCTTCAAAAGCGCGTCGAGCCCGAAATGCTCGTAGGCGAGCCGCGTCACCATCCGGCCGCGCGGCGTCCGGTTCAAAAATCCGATCTGGATCAGATACGGCTCGATGATCTCCTCGATCGAGTCTTTTTCCTCGTGGATCGAGGCCGAGATCGTGCCTAATCCGACCGGGCCGCCGTCGAATTTTTCGATGATCGTCAAAAGCAGCTTGCGGTCGATCTCGTCGAGCCCGAAAACGTCGACCTCCATCCGGTTGAGCGCGTCCTTGGCGACTTCCTCGGTGACGCGGCCGTCGTAATCGACCTCGGCGTAATCGCGGACGCGGCGCAGCAAACGGTTGGCGATGCGCGGGGTCCCGCGCGAGCGCTTGGCGATCTCGCGCGCGCCGGTCGGCTCGATCTCGACGTTGAGGATGCCGGCGGAGCGCTCGATGATCGTCTGGAGATCGTCGATGTTGTAGAAATCGAGATGGAAGACGATCCCGAAACGGCCCCGCAGCGGCGCGGTGATCAGACCGGGCCGCGTCGTCGCGCCGATCAGCGTGAACTTCGGCAGGTCGAGCTTGATCGACCGCGCGGCCGTTCCCTGACCGATCATAATGTCGAGGCTGTAATCCTCCATCGCCGGGTAGAGCACTTCCTCGATCGCCGGGCTCATCCGGTGAATCTCGTCGATAAAGAGCACGTCGCCCTCTTCGAGATTCGTCAGGATCGCCGCCAGATCGCCCGCCTTTTCGATGATCGGCCCGGCCGTCGACTTGAGGCTCGCGCCCATTTCGTTGGCGACTATCGAACTCAAAGTAGTTTTGCCCGTGCCCGGCGGGCCGAACAGCAGAATATGGTCGAGCGCCTCGCGGCGTTTGAGCGCGGCCTTCATAAAGACGCGGAGATTGTCCTTGATCTTGCGCTGGCCGATGTATTCGCCGAGGCGCGTCGGCCGCAGCGAAAGCTCCATCTGCGCCTCGTCGTCGAAAGCGCCGGCCTGGCGGTTGTCCTGATTTTCTAGTTTGTCGGTCATTTGTTCAGAGAAATCGTTTCTTTTCCCAATTCTTCTTTAAATACAGCAATCGTTTGATCTGTTTCCGGTCCTGCAAATATCGGTCGAGCAGATTTCCGTAATCCTCATAATTGTCGTAGGCGTAGGCCAGCCGTTCGAGAACGGCTAATCTTTCGGCCGGTGTTTTCGCTTCGGTCAGCCGCTTCAGGTCTTTGCGAATCTCGAAAAGCCAGACGAAATTTTCGGCGATCGAGAATTTAGTTCCGTAAAGAGTGAGCGACCGCCGGTAATCGTAAACTGATTCGGCGGTCGTCAGCGGCGCGCCGCTTTTTCCGGCATTATCGAAAAGCTGTCCCTGATTGCCGGGCGATACCTGGATGCGCGGGACGGATGCGTTGCTTTTTCCGAGCAATTCCGGGTTTTCGCGGCCGATGACGCGGACTTTAGTCCCGACCGGAAAATCCTTTTTCAATGTTTCCAGATCGAGGCCTTCCGGACTGCAATCCCCGCCGCCCAGAAAATTTTTGAAAACCTCGATCTCGGCGGCCGTCTGCGGAAGATTGACGGCCGTTTCGACGCTGACCCGCACGCCGTAACCCGTGAATGTCTTTTTCAGGCCGTTCGCTTCGACCGGCGTTACGATTTTTTCGCCGTAGCCGATGATCCGGCCAAAAAAACATATTCTGTCGGATTGAATTCGAAAGGCACGAAGTCATTGAAGGAACAGGCCCGGACGACCGAATTGAAACCGAATAAAAGAACCAGCAATGTCAGGCATTTTCTCATAAATCCAAATCAGGGCCGGATCGAAAAAAAAAATTTATCTGCCGTCATCGTTTTCAAAGGAACTTTTCGAGTCGGCGCGAAAAGTTGTTCTCCTGTGCCCCGGTGCTTTTTTATTCAGACGCTTTATTATTCGGTTTCAAAATTCGACTCTCAGAATCCAAAATATAAACGGTCCGGCAATCCGAAATTATTAAGCGACGGCAAATTCGTTAAAGCGCCGCATCGATGGCTCTTGAAAAGCGAGAACTATATCTTCTTTGGCGACTCCGTTTTCCAGAAGATCGTTCGCGAGACCGTGTTCGGTCAAATCGGTTTCGATCCAGATTTTTTCATTCTTGATGCGCAGATGCGCGTGGACGTAACGCGCGCGCCGGCCTTTCGACCAACCGATGCTGCCCCAGATGTAATGCCCGTTGGTATCGTCGCAGGACAAATAATATTCGATGCCTTCCTCGGGGCTCTGACGGTCGATTTCGAGATAGCGGCTTAAAATGCTTTTGATGATTTCCCGGTAATTTAATGATTTATCCATCGTTCGATAACCTCTTTTTCCAGATTAACCGTAAAAAGTGAAACTTCTTCCGTCCTTATGATAAATTGTGTCGCTTCCAAAACAAAGAAATCAGAATAAGTCGCCTCGCTGACGGCGAGATACAATTTGGTTTCCGGCTCGGTGACGAGCAGGAGCCGACGATACAGACGGTACTGACCGAGCGCGTTTTCAAAATCCGTAACCGTCGATCGACCGATAAAGCTCTTGACTTCGACGACGATCTTCTCATTTCCTTTGCGGGCGGCGATCGGCCGTTCGGCCGCCATATCGGCATAGAGCCGATATTCCTCGAACTCGATTCGATAAGGATCCGAAGTAATCGTCCAGCCGTCTTTGATGAGCGCGTTTTTCACGGCGTTGTGAATTTTGTCGAGCTGCGCCATAAATCTGTCGTTAAAAACCGGTAACTACCGGTCGGGTTTCCGTTCCAGTCACTTGTTCGGCGGTTTCCTTTCCGTTTTATCCTCTTCTTTATCCTCTTCAAAAATACTCTTCCGCGTGCCGTAGAACATCTCTTTTTTCCGGTCGTAGCGGATCTCGTATTTTTCGAGCGCGCCGCCGCGGCCGCGGTAGTCGATCTGGTATTTCCAGACGCCGGGTTTGACCGGCCGCTGGCCGAACAGGTAATCGACCCAGTATTCCTTCGACGTGCCGTCGCTCGTCGCGAGCTCGGTCTGATACTGGACGACTTTGTCCTGACGGGCGCTGTAGCCGATCAGCGTCGTTTCGAGGCCCATACAGGCAACCGCGTCGAAGAGCGCGAATTCCTGCGCGCGGCCGTCGCCGTTGTAATCCTGCAGCTTGATCAGAACGGGCTTGCCCTCGCCGTTTTTATCGACGCGCGGGACGTTGTAATAACCCTTCTTGATCAGGTACGGCAGATCGATCACGTTGCCGTCGCTGAAGCCGTCGCCCGTGATCTCGATCTCGTTGATCGTCTTCTTGGTCCTGACGTCGATGAGCGAAACCGTCGCGACGCCGCTGTAATAATGGCCGCGCGTCTGGTCGGGGCAGGTGTAGAGCTCGTCGTCCGCGTCGCGCGGGTGCTTTTCCGGATCGACCATCGACAACACCAGCTCGCGGTTCGGCGCGACGCGCGCCCGGCCGAGCTCGACACGCGGCTTCGGCAGGTTCTGCGCGCCCAAACCGCCCGCCAAACACAACAGCCAAACGATTAAATATATTGGATTCTTATTCATACAGATTCCCCCGCGCCCCGAAAAATCCGCCATCCGAAATCCGAAATCCGAAATCGAATCATCCCTTGGCGAGCAATTGGAGACTTCGCCGGAGCAGTTTCTGAACGCTGATCTCGGTGCCTTCTTGCATCGCCTGCTTGAGCGCCTTTTCGGCCGCGCTGCGCTGGTAGCCGAGATTGACGAGCGCCGAGACCGCGTCGTCGTAGACCGCGTCGCCCGACGCCTGCGGAATGCCCTCGGATTTCATCTCTTCCGAGGCGAGCCCGGCGAGTTTGGCGATCTTGTCGCGCAGTTCGATCACGAGCCGCTCGGCCGTCTTGCGCCCGACGCCCGGAATCGAGTTGAGCCGCGCGAGATTGTTCTGGCGGATCGCCGCGATGATCTCGTCGGCGCTCATTCCCGAAAGGGCGGTGATCGCCGATTTCGGCCCGATGCCCGAGACCGAGATAAGGAGCAGAAACAATTCCTTTTCGCGGACCGTCCGAAAGCCGAAGAGCGCGAACGCGTCCTCGCGGACGACCGTATGAATCCGCAGGGCGACCGCGTCGCCCGGTTCGCCGAGCTCGTAAAAGGTCGAGAGCGGGATCGTCACCTCGTAGCCGACGCCCTCGACGTCGACGATCACCGTGTTGGCGTCTTTTTCGAATATTTTTCCCGATAAATATGCAATCATTTTTTATGAACTAAACATCACGTCCGAGCGCAGAACGTATTTGCGCCCGCTCAAAACTTCCGCGCCCTGATGAACGAGATTGTGCCGGAAGGCGATCATCAGACCGGTTCGCGGAGTCACGATCGTTTCCTCCAGATTCAAAAAAGTGGTTTTTCCGCCGGCGAAATCCTCGTTTAGATAGACCATAAACGTCAACAGGCTCTGCTCGCCGGTCGGCCGCCGGAACGAACCGTCGAAATGATACTTGAACTGCTGGCCCGGATCGTAGCGATAAAACCGGAGCCGCTCGTTGAGCCCGCGCGCGACGCGGTGATAGATCAGCGGCGGCAGATGTTCGCGGGCCCGCTGCCAGAGCCCGAAGGCGCGGTCTTCGTCGTCGATCATCACGCGCGAATTGTTGCGCATCTCCTTGTTGAGCGCCTCCTTTCCGAAACCGACGGTAATTGGCGCCTCGTCGAAGCCGATGCCCTCGGCGAAATCGATCCATTGACGGCATTCATCCGCCGTCAAAAAATGGTCGACCGTCCAGATTCCATCCGCAATTTCCATCGTTCGCTCCGCCGTGTGTTTCACAGTTGAAACATAAATTATAAATTGAAATACGGTTTAAGGGCAACGATGAAAAAGGGTTTCGGCATCTTTAACCCTGCGAACTTTTTCACAAACTTGATTTTTGGTTTATAATTCCCTGTGGCCATGAAGGTTGATAAAATTTCCGAATTAACGACAAATCGTCTGAGCGTTTATCTCCGCTGTCTGAACGAGCTGGCGGCGCAGGGCTCGAAAACCGTCTCATCCGAGGGACTGGCGAAGCAGTTTCATCTGAATTCGGCGCAGATCCGCAAGGACCTCGCCTATTTCGGCGAGTTCGGCGTGCGCGGCGTCGGGTATTACATCGACGACCTGCGCAAGCATCTGACGAAGATTCTCGGCCTCGACCGCCAGCACTCGGTCGCGATCGTCGGCGCGGGCCGGCTCGGCACGGCGCTCGCGGATTATTACGGCTTCGCCCAGTCGAATTTCACCGTCGCGGCGCTGTTCGACGCGGACGCAAAAAAAATCGGTCAAAAAATCGGCGATGTCGAGATTTTCGATATCAAGAATTTCGCCGAAGCTGCCGAAAAGTATAAAATAGACGTGGCGGTGCTCGCCGTCCCGGCGGAATACGCCCAGGACGTTCTCGAATGCGTCACCGAAGCCGGCGTCAAGGCGGTGATGAATTTCGCGCCGATTCCTTTGCGCGCCAAAGGCGACGTCAAGATCAAGAACGTGGATCTGACGATCTCGCTCGAAAGCCTGTCGTATTTTCTGGCCAAACCGGGCGGCAAAAACGGCAAAAATTTGAAACCCGACGCGGCGAAAATTCGAATAAAGAAGTAGAGCGTCTTTCGCCGGTCGGAATTTTTCGGGACAATCAGGGCATTATAATATTAAGAGGTATTTGCAGTATGAAAGTTTTATCGATAATCAAAAGAATCGCGCCGTTTTTTCTGACCTTTGCCGTCGGATTGCTGATCGCCAGCATTTTCGTGCCGGTCTCGGGACCGAATTTCCAGTTTCGCCGCGGCTTCGGCCGGCACCGCGAGATGGATCGCCAGATGAGAATGGAGAACGAACTTCTCCGGCAGGAAAACGAACGCCTGCGGAATCGCCTGTCGGAGCTCGAGCGCCGCGACTGGGTGCTCGACGATAATCTCGACGTCCCGCCGCCGCCGCTTCCGCCGGCCCGGCCGATGAACACGGTTCCGTATCAGCCGCGCTAGGTTTTTGAAAGGAAATTCGAATTTCCGACCACAGATTGACCGGTGAAGATTTTCTTCGTTTGTGTTAATCTGTGGTTTAGTTTTTTTCGGGAGAGGTGATCGAAGATGCGCGGCGAAAATTTCTGGAAGGGCGTGACCGTGTTTTGTCTGACGTTCGGAGCGGGCTTTTTTATCGCCAAACCGTTCGTTCCCGACGAAAAACCGCCCGTGAACATCGCCGTGCCGGAAACTCCCGGAACGCTTCCGAACGCCGCGCCGGAAACGAACTGCGTGCCGGCGGATATCGAATTGCGATACGAATATCTGGGCGCGAAAGAGAAAACGCCGCCGACGACCGAGGCGCGAAAAGCGGAAACCGAAAAAAGGGAAGCCGACAAAAAAGTTTCGAAGAAAAACCCGGAAATTCGGGGCGAGGCCCAAAAACCTTATTACATCCCGTCGCGGGATCGGGCCTCCAGCCAGATTCTGCTTTACCGTGAGCGCTGTTTTCAGCCGGAGGAATCGAAATAGCTTTTTCCTGAAAAATCAGGATTCAGCGATCGTCAAACCGGTCGAATATACTTTTACGATTTATTGATGGAAGAATCGAACGCACGAAAATTGATCGTCGAGGTCGGAAAACTGCTTTACGAGCGGTCGTACGTCGTCTCGTCGGACGGCAACGTCAGCATTCGCCTCGACGAAAACCGCGTGCTCGCGACGCCGACGATGACCTGCAAGGGCCGGATGACCGAAGACTCTTTGGCGATCACCGATCTCGAAGGCAAACCGCTCAACGACAAAAAAGCCTCGTCCGAGCTCGCGATGCATCTTTTGATCTACAAAATGCGGCCCGACGTCAAAGCCGTCTGCCACGCGCATCCGCCCCACGGAACCGCTTTCGCCGTCGCGAATATCGCGATCGACGCGCCGATCCTTTCGGAAGTCATCCTGACTCTCGGCTGCGTGCCGCTGACCGCTTACGGGACGCCCTCGACGAGCGAGCTGACCGACGCGATGAAGCCGTTCGTCGAGCATCACAACGCGCTGTTGATGGCGAATCACGGCGCGGTCGCCTACGGCGCGGATCTCTGGCAGGCGTTCGACCGGCTCGAAACGCTCGAACACACGGCGAAGATCGCGATCCTTTCGCGCGCTTTGGGCGGCCCGAACGATCTGCCGAAGGACGCGATCTCGAAGCTCATCGAGATCCGCGAAAAAGCCGGCTATCTGACCGAAAAGGCGCGCTGCCAGGCCTGCGGCTATCTCGAAAACGGCGCCGCCGTCTGCGAGGTCGGCGCGGGCTCGAACGGCGCGCGCATTTCGCTTTCGCGCGAAGAATTGATCGAACTTTTGGCGCAGGCGGCCCAAGTAGGGTAAACTTATTTTTCTTTCGAAATATTAATCGCTAATTATTAGGAGAAACTTTTAATGCAGGAAGCATTGGGAATGGTTGAAACGAAAGGTCTCGTCGCGACGATCGAAGCGGCGGACGCGATGGTCAAGGCGGCGAACGTGCAGCTCGTCGGTTACGAAAAGATCGGCGCCGGGTTCGTGACGGCGATCGTCCGCGGCGACGTCGCGGCCGTGAAGGCGGCGACCGACGCCGGCGCGGCGGCCGCGCGGCGCGTCGGCGAACTGGTCTCGGTGCACGTGATCCCGCGCCCGCACTCGAGCGTCGACGAACGGCTGCCGGTCGTGATGAAATAATGACCTTTGACCTTCGATTTTGAACTAAGGTCCAGGATCGAAAATCAAAGATCAAACATCAAAATGATAATCGCAAGAATTTTAGGCACGGTCGTTTCGACGCAGAAAGACCCGCGTTTGCAGGGGAAAAAACTGCTGATCGTGAGGCCGATCAATCTCGACGGCACCGACCAGAGCGGCTACACGGTCGCGGTCGACACGGTCGGCGCGGGCTTTCACGAAAAAGTGATCGTCGTCGCCGGTTCGTCGGCGCGGCTCGCCGAAGGCAATAAGGACTGTCCGGTCGACGCCGCGATCATCGGCGTCATCGACAATATCGATTTTATCAGCGGAGATTAAGAGTGGAGAGTGGAGAGTGGAGAGTGGAGAGTTAAAAGAAATTCCCCGGACTCTCCACTCTCCACTCTCCACTCTCCACTCGAAAAGGAATGCAGATCGCGCGCGTCATCGGAAATGTCGTCTCGACCGTCAAGAACGAATCTCTTCACGGCCGGAAGTTTCTGATCGTCCAGACGCTGGACGCCGATCTCAACCCGAAAGGAAAGCCGCTGGTCGCGCTCGACGCGGTCGGCGCGGGCGTCGGCGAGCTGGTTTTCTGGTGTCGCGGCAAAGAAGCGAGCTTTCCATTTAAAAGAGACGACACGCCGACCGACTGCACGATCGTCGGCATCATCGATTCCGACGCGCACGTTTATCAGGAGTAGCGAGTAGAGAGTGGAGAGTGGAGAGTAAGGGATTTTCCCCGGACTCTCCACTCTCCACTCTCCACTCTCCACTAACTTATGTTGTTGGCCAGAGTCATCGGAAACGTCGTTTCGACGCACAAAAACCAGCGCTACGAGGGCGCGCGGATCATGCTGTGCCGGCAGATCACGCCCGAGGGCGAGGATCTGGATTACACCTGTCTCGCGCTCGATTCGGTCTCGGCCGGCGCGGGCGACATCGTCGTCATCGTCCAGGAAGGGCTTTCGGCTTCGACCGCCGCCACCGGAAGGGCCGGCGCGGCGATCGATTCGGCGATCGTCGGCGTCGTCGATTACGTCGATCTGCTGCCGGCGGAAAAATAGATTGTTAGACTTTAATTTTCTGATTGTGGATAACGCAAACACTCAAAAACTGGCCGAACAGATCGCGCTTCTGCTGCAGGCGAACGCGCCGGAGGACGATCACGCCGCGCTCCGCGCAAGTCTCGACAAAATCAACGCCCGCCTCGATAAAATCGAGGCCCAATTAGCGACGCCCGCAATGACCTCAAATCCGACATCCGACATCCGACATCCGAATTCCCACGCCAGTCAGGAAAGATTCCGCAGCCTCGCCGAGATCGCCGACGCGATCATCGACCAGCTGCAGGGCGACAAAGACTGCCCGTACGAACCGGCCGCCAAACCCTGCGACAACTGCTCGATGTGCAGCTCGCGCGGATTTTAGCCGAAGCAAAACAAAGAAAAAAAATGCGGCCCGTCGATTACGACGGGCCGCCCTTTTTGCTAAATCATCCGAATTTTATTTGTTGGCCGGAGCGGGAGCGGGCGGCGCATCTTTTTTGCGGAGCGAATCGGCGTCGAGCTTCGGCGCTTCCTTCGAGGCTTCGTCGGCCTTGAAATACGGTTCTTCCTTGAAGCCGAGCAGGCTCGCCGTCAGCACGGTCGGGAAGGAATTCCGCGTCGTGTTGTAGTCTTCGACCGCTTTATTGTAATCGATGCGGGCGACGCCGATCCGGTTTTCGGTGCCCGAAAGCTCGTCCTGAAGTTTGAGAAAATTCTCGTTCGAGCGCAATTGCGGATAATTTTCCTGCAGCACGAGCAGCCGTCCGAGCGCCGTGCCGAGGCCGTTGTTGGCTTCGAGAACGGCCTGTTTCTGCTCGGGCGATTTGTCGCCGTCCGAGTTCGACGGCGCGGCCTGCTGGGCGTTTAAGAGTTTCGACCGCGCGTCGGCGATCTTGCCGAAAACTTCCTGTTCCTGAACGCCGGCCATTTTGGCGGCTTCGGCGAGATTATTGATCAGGTCGCCGCGCCGCTGAAGCTGCGTTTCGACGCCGGCCCAGCTCGATTTGACCTTTTGCTGTTTGGCCGTCAGGTCGTTGTAGCTGCAGCCCGACAGGCCGAACACGAAAATAAAGGCGATCGTCAATAAAATTGCTCTTCTCATAATTTTCTTCTCCTCGTTTGATTCGATTATAACATTTTGCCAGTCCTGAGTCCGATGTCTTTGTTCGCATTTCCGACTCAGGACTTCAGACCCAAGACTCAAGACTTTTTATCCAGCTCGTCGACCGCCGCGATGACGGCTTCGATCTGTTCGAGATAGCCGGCGAAAAGCTCGTTGGCCGAGACCTCGTCGAGCTTTTCGGCGAAATTGTCCTCCCGAATGTTGAAGATCTTTTCGAACGGTTTTCCGTCGAGCCCTAATTCCTGCGCCGTCAGCGCGACGACGCGGTGTTTCTGAACCGGCGGTTCGACGCCTTTCAGCCGGAGCACGGCGCGAAAGAGCGAGGCGAAGCTCGCGAGGCTTTCGGCCATCAGCCGGGTCAGCCCCTCGACCGACGCGGACGCCGGAATATAGGCGCGGCGCAGGCGGATCAGCTTGCTGCGCAGCTCGTATTCGGTCTGGTGGCGCAGAAAGCGGTCGGAAATTTCGAGGTCGGCGAGCACGTCCTCGCCGAACAATACGAGCCGGCTGCGCTCCATATTGTGAAACTCGATCGGGAAGACGTCCGAAGCCGTCCGGATCTCGTCGACCGTAAAATAAACCGGAACGTGAAAGCCGAGCCGCGTCCATTCGCGCATCACGGCGTTCGACCGGCGCAAATCCTCGGGCGTGATCCGGCGGAGCGCGACGAGCAGCCGGTAATCCGCCGGTTCCGGCATAAAATCGCCGGCCGCCGCCGAGCCGTAAAAAATCACGCTCGCCAGATTTTTCCCGTGCGCCGTTTTCAAATCGTCAAGAAATGCTTCAAATTGATTTTTCATCTCACAAGTTCAAAACTTAAATCCGACATCGGACATCCGACATCCGACATCGACTACCAGTCGCCGCCCGCGCCGCCGCCGCCGAAATCGCCGCCGCCGCCGAAGCCGCCCCAGTCGCCGCCGCCCGACGATCCGCCGCCGCCCCAGTCGCTGCTTCCGCCGCCGCCCCACGACGACGAGCCGCCCGAACGGCTGGCGCTGTTGGCGATGATCGAGCCGACGATCCACGGCAGCGCGCTTCCGCCGCCGCCGCCTCCGCCCCAGCGGCCGCCGCCGCCCCGGCCGCCGCGGCGGCTGAAGATCAGGACGAACAACAGGATGATGACGATCAGACAGCAGATTCCAGCCGTCGAAAACGGCGACGACGATTTGCGGGTCGTCGCGGGCGTCGGCCCCGGCTGCGTCTGGCCGGTCGTCGTCGTGCCGCTCAGCCGCGATTCGATCGTCCGGATGTAGGCGTCGATCGTGTCGTTGATGCCTTTCGTGTAATCGCCCTGTTTGAAGGCCGGGATCAGATACTGCCGCTGGAGCTGGCCGGCGAGCCCGTCGGGCAGCTCGTCTTCGAGGTCGCGGCTGACCTGCGTTTGATATTTGCGGTCGTCGATCGCGACGAAGAGCAGCGCGCTCGGGTTGTCGTCGGTTTTCGAGCCGATTTTCCAGCCGCGCGCGACGGCCAGCGAATAATCGAAGATCGGACGGTCGCCGGTCGTCCGGACGGTCGCCACCGCGAGCACGACCGGCGGGTTCGTCCGCTTCATAAAGTCCTTGATTTTCTGGTTGATCTGCTGTTCGACCGCGTCGTCGATGACGTTCGCGTAATCGTTGACCGGCTGGCCGTTGTTGGCGATCGGCGCGACGTCGATCGAGAAGGGCGTCGCGCTTTGACCAAAAGTTGCGAGGCCGCCGAGGAGCAGTGCGACCAGAATCGTTAAGGTGCCGCGCAGTTGCCGAAAATTACTCATCCTATAAACCATTCTGCCAAATCCGTAAGAAATACGAAAACCGCGGCTTAAGGTTCTAACTTTCGAAAATGCCGTGGAGCGCGAAATGGAGGGCGAAAAACAGGGCGACGCCGGCGAAGACCGAGAGCGAGACGAGCGGGCGTTTGCCGCCGTGATGATTGACCTCGGGAATCAGGTCGCTGGCCGCGACGTAGAGCGTGACGCCGCTCGCGAGCGGCAGCGCGTAGGCGACCGTAAAGCCGATCGCCGGGCCGATCAGGTAAAAGAGCAGGACGCCGACGAGCGTCATCAGACCGAGCAGGGAAGTGCCGACGAGAACCGCCCGGAATCCCTTGCCGGCGGCGAGGATCATCGAGGCGATCGTAAAGCCCTCGGGAAATTTATGGAGCAGGATCGCGAGAAAGACGAGGACGCCGACCTTGAAATCGACCTGCGCGGCCGCGGCGATCGAAACGCCGTCGAAAAACGTGTGGATCAGCAGTCCGCCGACCGCTGTATAGACGGATTTCGTCGAAATCAGGTGATCGGAATGAACTTCCTCGCCGAGATGAAAATGCGGGGCGATCGTATGCTCGAAAAACTGCGTCAGCAGATAGCCGCCGAGCAGCAGCACCATCGGATAGATCAGCGTTTCGCTCGACGCGGAATTTTCTTTTTTCTGCCAGATCTCGAAGACTTCGGGCAGGACGTCGACGAACACGACGCTCAGCATAAAGCCGGCGCCGAGCGCGAGAATATAGGCGAGGAGCTTTTTCAGATTCTTGTGAATCCCGGGCGGGAACAGGATCAGTCCGCCGAGAACGTTGGCCGCGGCCGCGGCCGCGCCGAAAATGAGAAGTTGTATAAAAGACGCGCCCATATCGTCAGGTGTAAATTCTTAACTTTAAACCAATTGGGCGGGAAAGAAAAATAAGGCTCGCCGGCTGAAAAGTTTTCCACAGTTTAACTTGGAAAATTAAACACTTGATTAATGACATTTTTTTGCCGGAATGTCTTGACAGATGATAAAAAAACCTTGTAATATGCTTGCAAGTAGTTGAAAATGCCCCAAAGATAAAGTTTTCGGGTACAAAAGATTTCCACAAGCCGAGTGTTTAAGGTTTAAGCACTTTAACCCAAGAAAATTTCAAATTGATAAAACACGGGAATCAGATAAAAGAAAAAAAGACGGTCAGTTAAAAATTCAGTTTTCCCCGTGTGACTTCAAAAATAAATTAACATATTTGATACGAGGTTTGACAAGCGACCCCACGGTATATTTGTGTCTCGAAAACGGGGTCGGTGTTCTTTGAAGATGTCGTCGGAAAAAGTCGAAAATCTGCACGCCTCGGTTCTGCTGAACGAGTGCCTCGAAATGCTGGCGCCGCAGGCGGGCGGGATTTTCGTCGACGCCACGCTCGGCCTCGCCGGCCACGCCGAAGCGATTTTAAGTGCCGCTCCGGACGTTCGGCTGATCGGGCTCGACCGCGACACGGAAGCGATCGCGCTGGCGCAACGGCGGCTCGCCGGATTCGGCGAACGGGCGCGGATCGTTCACGCGAATTTCGCGGCGCTCAAAGAAGTGCTCGAAGCCGCCGGTGTTCGAACGGTGAACGGCGTGCTGGCCGATCTCGGCGTTTCGTCGCTCCAGTTCGACCGCCCGGAACGCGGCTTCAGCTTTCGGTTCGACGCGCCGCTCGATATGCGGATGAACGCCGGCTCAGGCGAGGAAACGGCGGCCGAACTGCTCGAACGGCTGTCGGAAGAGGAGATCGCCGATCTGATCTACAACTACGGCGAGGAAAGATTTTCGCGGCGCATCGCGCGCCGCATCGTTTGGAAAAGAGAAATCGGCGAGCCGGTCAGAACGACCCGCGAGCTGGCCGAAACGGTCGAAAAAGCGATCGGCCGCGGCCGATCGAAAGACAAGATTCACCCGGCGACCCGCACTTTTCAGGCGTTGAGAATCGCCGTTAACGGTGAAATCGAGATTTTAGAAGGGTTCATCCGCGATGCGGTTGAAATATTGAAAACAGACGGAAAGCTGGCGGTCATTACCTTTCACTCATTGGAGGACCGCATCGTCAAACAGACTTTCCGGAAACTTACCGGAGAATGTTCCTGCCCGCCGCGTTTGCCCCGATGCGTTTGCGGAGCGGAAAAGAAAGTTGAAATTCTGACGCGCAAACCGATCGCGCCGGGCGAAATTGAAATCGAAAACAATCCTCGCGCCCGCAGCGCCAAACTTCGTGTTTGCCGAAAGGTGTAATTAATTGGAGAAGAGTGCCGTGAAGAAGAAAAGCCTGCCGAAAACCGGAAAAAGCGATAAAATCCGTCGGGAAAAAGACCCGATCCCGTGGCGTTACTGTATTCTGACGCTCGTCTGCGGGGTCTTTCTGGTCGGCGGCTTTTTTCTCGCCGCCCGGGCTCATTTTTCGTCGATCGATTTCGGCATCAAGAATTCGGGGCTGAAGAAACAGATCGACGATCTCGAATCCGAAAAGCGCCGGCTGCTTCTGTTAAAGGAAATCGCGCTCTCGCCGGCCGAGCTCAAAAAGGCCGCGAAAAAGCTCGGGCTGACCGAGATCACCGCGAGCAGCTTCGAAACCGTCCGGTCGGATGACGCCAAACCGGACGCTTCGCCGAACGCGAAAAACGCGGACGATAAGCCGAAGCCGGCCGTCGCCGAAAAGAACGCGAACGACCGGCCGGCCGAAAAAAACGGCAAGGACGGCTCGTCGAAGGATAAGCCGCGCGCCGCCCAAAAGGACGACCGAACCGCGCCGCCGGTGAAAATCGCCAAAAAGTAGCCGGCTTGTTTAGTTGTGATAAAAACGGCGGATCGTGAACAGGCTCCGCGCAGAAGTTGAAAAATGTCCAAACGCAAAGACCGTAACAAAACAAAAAATCCGATGCAGACGGCTTTCACGCGGTTTATGCTGATCGTCGCCTTTCTCGTCCTCTGGATCGGCGGAATCGGCGTGCGGCTCGTTCATTTGCAGATCAACCAGCACGACGCGCTGCGCGACAAGGCGCTCAGCCAGCGCCGCGACACGACCCGGGAAAAACAGCTTCGCGGCACGATCTACGACCGCTCGAACCGGGCGCTCGCGATGAGCGTCAAGGCCAAATCGCTCTACGCCGATCCGGGCGAGATCGACGACGTCGAGACGACCGCCAAAGCGGTCGCCAAATCGCTCAAGCTCAAGCCGGCCGACGTTCTCAAATCGCTCAAAGACGCCCGCGACGCCGGCAAACGGTTCGTCTGGCTCGCCCGCAAGCTCGACGAGGACGCCGTCCGCAAGCTCAACGAATCGCTCGAAAACAAGGATCTGAAAAAGAGCGATCTGCCGAAAACGGCCGGTCTTCACTGGAAGGAAGAGCAGAAGCGCTCGTACCCGTATAACTCGCTCGCCGCGCAGGTCGTCGGCTTCAGCAACGCCGACGACGTCGGCAGCGCCGGCATCGAGCAGTCGCAGGAGGAAAATCTGCGCGGCGCGATCATCAAGGGCTGGCAGGACCGCGACCGGCTCGGCCGCGTTTACGACGAATCCGACGAGGACGCCGAACGCGAGCCGCCGAAGGACGTCGTCCTGACGCTTAATTATTCGATTCAGTACAAGCTCGAACAGGCGCTCGAACAGGGCGTCAAAAACGCCGCCGCCAAGTCCGGGATGGCGATCGTGATGGTTCCGCAGACCGGCGAGATCCTCGCGATGGCCAATTACCCGACGTTCGACCCGAACAAATACGGCGAATCCGCGCCGGAAAACTTTACGAACCGGGCGATTCACGACATCTATTCGCCGGGGTCGGTCTTCAAGCTGATCACCTACGGCGCGGCGCTCAACGAGGGCATCATCAACCCGAACGGGCAGGTCGACTGCACGCAGGGCTATATCGAGGTCGCCGGCCACCGCTTCAACGATCCGCACGCGACCAAATGGATGTCCTACGACGAGGCGCTGGCCGTTTCGAGCAATGTCGCGGCGATCAAAACCGGGCTCGCGACGGGCCGCGAAAACTTCTATCAATACGCCCAGCGCTTCGGCATCGGGCAGCCGACCGGCGTCGAGCTCCCGGCCGAAGCGGGCGGCATTTTCCGGTCGCCGAAAACGTGGAACGGCGACTCGCTGGCGTCGATGAGCATCGGCTATGAAATTAGCGTTTCGGCTTTGCAAATGGCGTCGGCTTACGCGACAATTGCCAATGACGGTATCAGAGTTCAGCCGCACATCATCAAAGAAATTCGAAATGCAGACGGAAAGATCTTCAGTACGACCGAGGCCCCGAAAACACAGGTCGTCACGAGCGATACCGCGCGTTCTTTGAAAAAGATGCTGCGTCAGGTCGTGCTCACCGGCACCGGCAAGCGCGCGCAGCTCAACGGCTATACTTCGGCCGGCAAAACCGGCACCGCGTGGAAGTACGACGCGAAGCTCAAAAAGATCAACGAGAACAAATACGTCTCGTCGTTTATCGGAATGGCGCCGCTCGAAAATCCGTCGGTCGTGATCGCGGTCGTGCTCGACGAACCGGGCGTCGGCGCGCGCGACGGCGGGCAGGTCTCGGCCCCGATCTTCCGCGACATCGCCGAGCAGATCCTGCCGGAGCTGAACGTCGCGCCGGACGGCAGCCTGCGTCAGGAAAATCTGACCGCCGACGACATCCCGTCGGAGCTCGATCCGCGGTCGGCGGCCAAAAACGAGAAGGCCCGAACCGAGAAGGACGCGGATAAAACGGCCAAAACCGAGACTTCCGACAAAAAGAGCGCCGATTCGGAAAAAACGAAGGATTTGAAGACGCCGAAAAAGGATCCGAAAACCGCGCCCGCCAATGACAAAAAGGGCACGACGAAGAAAACGGCGCAATTGATTATCGATTTACCGAGGAACAAATCCTCGGGCGAAGGAACGGGGGAAAATACTTGAAACTTGAAAAGGCCGTCAAAATGATGGAAGCCGACGCTTCCCGCTTAAGCCCCGCTCTGCTCGGCGCGGAGGTCGATACGTTTACGATCGACTCGCGCGAACTGCAGGCGGGCGAAGTGTTTTTTGCGCTCTCGCAGCCCGAATACAAGAACAACTGCTTCAACGGCGATTTCGCCGATTCGACCAGGCACGTCGCGACGGCGCTCGAAAAAGGCGCGGCCGCGGCCGTCGTCCGTCCCGACCGTTTTGCCGAACACGAAGCGCATCTCAAAAAATTCGCCGACCGGCTGATCTTCGCCGACGACGTGATCGTCGCCTTTCAGAAGCTCGCGCACGGCGTTTACGAGGAATGGAACAAACCGGTCGTCGGCGTCACCGGCAGCGCCGGCAAGACGACCGCCAAGGAACTGACGGCGCACGTGCTCGCGTCGTCGGGCCGCAGGGTTCTCAGGAACATCAAGAATTACAACAACGGCCTCGGGCTGCCGATCACCGTGCTCAATCTCGCGAAGGACGCGTCCTACGACGTCGCCGTGCTCGAGATGGGAATGTCGACGCCGCACAACGAGATCGCGCGGCTCTGCCGGATCACGCCGCCGGACGTCGCGGTCGAGCTCAACGTGCTGCCCGTCCACGTCGAGCATCTCGGCTCGATCGAGGGCGTGAGGCGGGCCAAGGCCGAGCTCGTCGAAGGCCTCAAACCCGGCGGGACGGCCGTTCTCAACGCCGACGACCCGCGCGTCCTGTCGATGCGCGAGCTCCACGACGGCAAAAACATCACCTACGGGATCGACTCCGAAGCCGACGTGCGGGCCGAAAACATCCGTTTCGACCGGTTCGGCGAAACGCATTTTACTTTGAAGACGCCCGCGGGCGAGGCCTCGGCGCTGCTTCCGCTCAACGGCCGTCACAACATCCTGAACGCGCTCGCGGCGGCCGCCGTCGGCCACAGCTTCGGGATGACGGCGCATCAGATCGCGGCTTCGCTGCACAAGGTCGCGCCGCCGCCGCAGCGCGGCGAAGTGCTTTATTTCACGGACGGGTTCACGGTCATCAACGACACTTACAACTCGAACCCGGACGCGCTGCTGTCGATGGTCAAAACGGCCGTCGAGGGCGGGCATACGGCGAAACGGCTCGTCATCGTCGCCGGCGAGATGCGCGAGCTCGGCGACGATGCCGAACGGATTCATTTCGAGACCGGCCGGAAGATCGCCGAGGCCGGCATCGACCGGCTCTTCGGGATCGAGGGCTTTGCGCGGCACCTGCTCGAAGGCGCGCGGAGCGCGGGGCTCGCGGAGGTCGATTTCTACGAAAACTCGGAAATCGCGGGCGAGAAGTTCATCGACGAAATACAGGCGGGAGATCTGGTTTTGATCAAGGGGTCGCGCGGGGTGCGCACGGAAAAAGTGATCGAGAAGTTGCTGGAAAAATTCGAATTGGAGAAATAAGACGACCGGCGGCGGATGACGGCGAAACCGAAATCCGAAATCCGAAATCCGAAATCCGAAGATGCTTTATTACTTTTTATATCAACTGATCTACAAGCAGTACGGCGGGACGACCGAATCGTTGTTTTACAAGGGCCTGAACGTCTTTCAGTACGTGACGTTCCGGACGACTTGGGCGACGATCAGCGCGCTGCTGATCTCGCTGCTGTTCGGCGGCCGGGTCATCAAAAAGCTTCAGGAAATGAAGATCGGTCAGGAGATCCGCGAAGAGCTTTCCGAAGAGCATCACGCCAAGCGCGGCACGCCGACGATGGGCGGCGTCCTGATTCTCGGCTCGGTCTTCATCTCGACGATTCTCTGGGCGCGGCTCGACAGCATTTATCTGTGGCTCGCGCTCGCCGCGACGACCGCTTTCGGGCTCGTCGGCTTCGTCGACGACTACATCAAGATCGTCAAGAAACGCAGCCTCGGCCTGACCGAGCGGCAAAAGCTCGTCGGCCAGTTCGTGACGGCGGTCGTCGTCTGGGGCGTCCTGTTTTTCACGACCGGCGATTCGCTTTTTCGCGGCCACGAATTTCGCGACCTGAATCGATTCGTTGTCAAGCTCAACCAGAACCGGAATCCGGTGTCGCAGTATCTGCAGGGCCAGTTTTCGCCGGAGACGAAGCAGCTTCTGACCGATTACGACGCGGCGAAGGCGCCGGCGCTGCAAAAGGCGCTGACGACCGATCTGAACCGCGTTCTCAACGATCCGAATTTCTACGACGAGCAGCGGTTCAACGCCGCCTATCTGCCCGAAGAGGAAAGGATCAAGCTGACCGACGAGACGAAAAAGATGATCGAGAAACGGCCGACGCAGGGCGACGCGCTGGTGCGTTTCAACCGGCGGCTCCTGCAGGACGCGTACCCGGAAGAGATCAGCCGCGTCGGCGGTTTTTCGTGGAACGTCTCGATCCCGTTTTTCAAGGACACGGCCTTTACCGATCCGCTCGTCGCGGTCACCTACATCGGGCCGTACATCTATCTGTTATTCATCGTCTTCACGCTGCTCGGCGCGTCGAACGCGGTCAATCTGACGGACGGGATGGACGGGCTCGCGTCGAGCGTGACGTTTATCGCGATGTCGGCGCTGACGGCGCTGACCTACGTCGCGAGCGACGGCCGCTGGGCGGCGTATCTCGACATCACGCATAAGCCCGAAGCCGCCGAGCTGACGGTTTTCTGCGGCGCGATGGTCGGCGCGAGCCTCGGCTTTTTGTGGTACAACTCGCCGCCCGCGCAGGTGTTTATGGGCGACGTCGGGAGTCTCGCGATCGGCGGCGCTCTCGGGACGGTCGCGATTTTGACCAAGCAGGAATTTCTGCTGCCGTTTATCGGCGGCGTCTTCATCATCGAAGCGGCTTCGGTGATGCTGCAGGTCGGTTATTTCAAGTTTACGAAAAAGACCAAGGGGCAGGGCAAGCGCATCTTTCTGCAGGCGCCGCTCCATCATCATTTTCAGATCGCCGGTCTGAAGGAGCCGAAGATCGTCTTCCGGTTCGTGATCGTCGCGATCCTGTTCGCGCTGATGAGTCTTTCGACATTGAAACTTCGTTAAACGATCTTCGGTCTTTGAACAAAAACAAAGGTCAAAGCCCGAAGATCAAATGATTTGATGAACTTAGAAGGCAAAAAAACATTGGTTCTCGGCGCGGGAAAATCCGGCGTCGCGAGCGCGAAATTCGTCGCCGAGCGCGGCGGCACGGTCGCGCTGCACGATAAAAAGCCGGTCGATACGTGGTCGGCCGAGGCCCGCTCGCTCAAGGAAAGATACAACGTCGGCCTGATCGACGGAAATCTGCCGTCGTGGCTGCTCGATCAGATCGAGCTCGTCGTGATCTCGCCCGGCGTCCCGACGAACACGATTCCGGCGCGCTACGTCGACCGCAAGGACGGCGAGGTGATCGGCGAAGTCGAGCTCGCCTACCGTTTTCTGAAGGGCCGGATCGTCGGCATCACCGGCTCGAACGGCAAGACGACGACGACGACGCTGATCGGCGAGCTCCTGAAAAATTCCGGCATCGAGACGCAGGTCGGCGGCAACATCGGCACGCCGCTCCTCGAACTGACGGCGGCGGCGACCGAAAACACCTGGTCGGTGGTCGAATTGTCGAGCTTCCAGCTCGAAACGATCAAAGAGTTCCGGCCGCAGGTCGCGGTCGCGACCAACGTCACGCCGAACCATATGGACCGCTACGATTTCTTCTCGGATTACGCGGGCGCGAAACACCGGCTCTTTATGAACCAGACGAATGAGGACGTTGCGATTCTCAACGCCGACGACGAGGTGACGGCGAGCTGGGCGAGCGGCCTGAAAGCGCACGTTTCGCTTTTTTCGGTCCGCCAAGAGCTCGACGAGGGATTGTTCCTGCGCGGCCGCGAACTCGTCTGCCGCGCCGGCGGCAAAGAAAAGATCCTGACGACGCGCGACGAGATCTTCGTCCGCGGTCTGCACAACGTCGAGAACGTGCTCGCCGCGTTCGCCGCCGGCCTCGCGTGCGGCGCCGCGCCCGATTCGATGCGCGAGACGGTCCGGGATTTCAGGGGCGTCGAGCACCGGATCGAGTTCGTCGCCGAAGCGGACGGCGTCAAATTCTACAACGATTCGAAGGCGACGAGCGTCGATGCGACGCTCAAGGCGCTCGAAGCGCTGAGCGAGGAGCCGGGCCAGACCGTGCTGATCCTCGGCGGCCGCGGCAAAAACGCGCCGTACGCGCCGCTCGTGCCGCTGATCGAGAAAAAAGTCCGCGCGCTCGTGCTCGTCGGCGAGGACGCCGACAACATCGAGTCGCAGTTGAAGAATCACGCCCCGATCGTCCGCGCCGGCTCGATGGCGGACGTCGTCGAACGGGCCTTCGAAGCGGCCGAAAAAGGCGATTCGGTGCTGCTCGCGCCGGCCTGCGCGAGCTTCGATATGTTCAAAAGCTTCGAGGAGCGCGGGACGGTCTTCAAAGCGGAAGTCCGAAAGCTCGGCTCCGGGAAGGCGGAAGCGGTATGAGATACGTGTTGCTGATCGTCGTCGTGCTGCTCGGACTGCCGGCCGATTCCTACGGCCAGCGGAAAAAAACGAGCGGTAAAAAGCCGAAGACGACGACGCAGAAAAAAGTGAAGTACGACCGGCTGCCGCCGGATGTCGAGTTGGGGACAGAGGTTCGCCGGGACGTTTTGAACGACAAGGGCGAGGTCGTCGCGGTTGAAGTCACGACGGTCGAAAAACGGCTCCGTGAGCTGAAGGCGCGGTATCGAAAGGATCTGCTGGTCGATTCGAAAGGCCGCGAGATCCGTTTTTTCCATCCGCTCTGCCGGGGCGTCTCGGCCGGCGCGGAAGAAGACGAACAGGAGCGCCGGGCGAAAGACGAAGAGCTCGCCGCGCTCCGGCAAAAATATACGGTGATCATCCTGTACTGCGATCCGCGACAGGTGATGTGAGAGTGGCGAGTGGAGAGTGGAGAGTAAAAAATTTATTGATGAATCGGAGACCTTAACTCTCCACTTTCCACTCTCTACTCGCCACTAAAAAAAGATGGCTAAAAAACTTCGCATCGATTGGTTTTTATTCGCGATTGCCGCCGGGCTCGCGCTTTTCGGCGCGGTGATGGTCTATTCCGCGTCGGCGATGATCTCGCTCAAGGAAACCGCGAACAACGCCGACGGCGCGACGCAGTTTTCGTATTTTTTCAAACAGTTCGGGTTCACGGTCTTCGGCCTCGTCGTGATGTACGTGACGAGCAAGATCGATTACAAGTTCTACCGCAACCGCTACGTCGTGATCGGGCTTTTGGCCGGCACGGCCGTGCTGCTGATCGCGGTTTTCGGGTTCGGCGCGATCAACGGCGCGCGGCGCTGGATCCGTTTCGGCGGCGCTTCGTTCCAGCCGTCGGAAATCGCCAAGATCGCGCTGCCGGTCTTCCTCGCGTGGTTTCTGACGATCAAGGAAAAAGCGGTCGGCGAACTCAAGGAGACGCTGCTGCCGTGTCTCGCGGTGCTCGCTTTCCTCGGCGGACTGATCTTTCTCGAACCCGATTTGGGCACGACGATCGTGTTGTGCGCGGTCTTCGTGAGTGTTTATTTCGCGGCCGGCGCGCGGATCGTCCATCTCGCGACGGTCGGGCTGGTGATGCTCGTCGTCGGCGTCGGCGCACTCGTTTTCGCGCCGTGGCGGGTCGCCCGGCTGATGGCGTTTTTCGATCCGTGCGCGCAGGAAAACGCGGCCGGCGCGGGTTATCAGGTCTGCCAGTCGCTCTACGCGATCGGGTCGGGCGGCGTGCTCGGCGAGGGCTTCGCGAAGGGCCAGCAGAAGCTGTTTTATCTGCCGTACCCGTATTCGGATTTCATTTTCGCGGTCGTCGGCGAAGAACTCGGACTGATCGGGACGCTCGCCGTCGTCGTCGCCTTCGGTCTGCTGCTCTGGCGCGGGACGCGCGCGGCGCTGCTCGCGCCCGACCGTTTCGGCCTGCTGCTCGGGATCGGTCTGATCACCGGGCTGATCGTCCAGGCGCTCTTCAACATCTCGGTCGTGATCTCGATCCTGCCGGCGAAGGGCATCCCGCTGCCGTTCATCTCCTACGGCGGCTCGTCGATCGTCTTCACTTTGTTTGCGGTCGGCATCCTGCTGAATATTTCGCAGTACGCCGGTTTCGTGTCGAAGGAAACGACCGCCGAAACCCATAATTATGTGCATCGCAAAAAGAAGCGAAACCGCCGGTTGGCGGTGAATTGAGAGATTGGGAAGTTGACGGCAAACTCCCTGAGGTTTATTAGGATGCTTCGGGTTTGATTCTCGAAGCCGAATGAAGATGAAGGTTTTGATCGCCGCCGGCGGAACCGGCGGGCACATCTATCCGGGAATCGCGGTCGCGAAGGAGATTTCGCGGCGCGATCCGGCGTCCGAGGTTCTGTTCGTCGGGACGGCGCGCGGGCTCGAGACGAAGATCGTGCCGGGAAACGGCTTTCAGCTTTCGCTAATCAAGAGCGCCGGTTTGAAAAATGTCGGATTTGTTGGCAAACTCAAAGGTTTGCTCATCCTGCCGCAGAGCTTTCTGGAAGCGCGGCGGCTGATCCGGGATTTCCGGCCCGACGCGGTCGTCGGCGCGGGCGGCTACGTTTCCGGGCCGGTTTTGCTGACGGCGAGCCTGATGCGCGTGCCGACGCTGGTGATGGATTCGAACGCGCTGCCGGGCTTTACGAACCGGCGGCTCGCGCCGTTCGTCACGAAGGCCGCGCTGACGTTCGAGGAGGCGCTGCCCTATTTCGGGAAAAAAGGCCTCGTCACCGGCAATCCGGTGCGTCAGGAATTTTTCGACATCGCGCCGAAGGAACGCGGCGAGACGGTCAATCTGCTGATCTTCGGCGGCTCGCAGGGCGCGCGCGCGATCAACAACGCGATGACCGACGCGCTTGGTCTGCTGCCGGCCGACAAACTGCGGATCACGCACCAGACGGGCGAATCCGATTTCGAAAAGATTCGCGAGCTGTACGCGCGGTCGGAATTCAAGACGGCGGACGTCCGGCCGTATATCACGAATATGGTCGACGAATTCGCGAAGGCCGATCTCGTCGTCTGCCGCGCCGGCGCGACGACCTGCGCCGAGCTCGCGGCGGCCGGCAAAGCGGCGTTGATGATCCCGCTGCCGACCGCGGCCGACGATCATCAGCGCAAAAACGCCGAGGCGCTCCAGGCGGCCGGCGCGGCGAAGGTGATCCTCCAGCGCGATCTGGCGGGCGAATCTTTGGCGAACGAAATTTTAAGTCTGATCGAATCAGGGGAACGGATCACCGCGATGGAAACGGCCGCCCGGCGTCTCGCGCGCCGCGACGCCGCCGAGGCGACCGTCGATCTGATCGAAGAACTGGCAAGGAGAAATTAATCAGCGGATAAGGCTTCGGGGACGGATTTCAACAAATCCGAAATCCGAAATCCGAAATCCGAAATCGAAAATGTTTAGACACGTCAAGAAAATCCATTTTATCGGCATCGGCGGCATCGGGATGAGCGGCATCGCCGAAGTTTTGTGCAATCTCGGCTTCATCGTCTCGGGCTCGGACCTGCGCCGGTCGAAGAACACCGACCGGCTCGAAACGCTTTTCAAGGTCAGGATTTACGAGGGCCACGCGGCCGAGAACATCGACGACGCCGAGGTCGTCGTCTACTCGTCGGCGGTGAAGGACGACAACCCGGAAATGATGATGGCCCGCGAAAAAGCGATCCCGGTCATCCCGCGCGCCGAGATGCTCGCCGAGCTGATGACTTTGAAGCCGTACGCGGTCGCCGTCGCCGGCACGCACGGCAAGACCTCGACGACCTCGATGGTCGCGACCGTTCTCGGCCACGCCGGCATCGATCCGACGACCGTCGTCGGCGGCGTCGTCGACACGCTCGGCTCGAACGCCCGCCTGGGCAAAAGCGACTGGTTCGTGACCGAGGCCGACGAATCCGACCGCTCGTTCCTGATGCTCTACCCGACGATCGCCGTCGTCACGAACATCGACAAGGAGCATATGGAGTCGTACAAGGGAATGGACGACGTCGTCCAGTGCTTCACGGACTTTGTCAACAAGGTCCCGTTTTACGGCGCGTGCGTGCTCTGTCTCGACGACCCGAACGTCCAGCTCATCATCCCGCGCATCAAGCGCCGCCGCGTGACCTACGGGATGACCGCGCAGGCCGACGTCTCGGCGCAGGACATCCGCTTCACGGAGACTTTCGGCTCGGTCTTCAAGGTCCTCAAAGGCTCGGAAGTGCTCGGCGAGATGACCCTGCCGGTGCCGGGGAAACATAATATCTACAACGCTTTGGCGGCGACGGCGGTGGCGCTCGAGCTCGACGTGCCGTTCGCGAAGATCGCCGAGGCCTTTTCCAATTTCAAGAACGCGAACCGCCGCTTCCAGTTCAAGGGCGAGGCGCGCGGGATCGCGGTCGTCGACGATTACGGCCATCATCCGACCGAGATTCTGGCGACGCTGTCGGCGGCGAAAAACGGTTCGGGCGGACGCCGGACGGTGGTCGTCTTCCAGCCGCACCGCTACACGCGAACCCGCGAGCTGATGAACGAATTCGCGCTCTGCTTCAACAACGCCGACGCCGTTTTCGTGACCGACATCTACGCCGCGAGCGAGCCGCCGATCGAGGGCATCACGGCCGAGATTCTGACCGAAAACATCAAGCAGTACGGGCACAAGAACGCGCAGTTTATCGGCGACGTCGAGAGCGCCGCCGAAAAGGTGATCCCGTTTCTGCAGGAGGGCGACCTCGTCATCACGCTCGGCGCGGGCAGCATCACGCGGCTCTCGGACGAGATCGTCGAAAAACTGCGCGGGGGAGACACGGAAAATAGTTGACGCGGCGAAACAGCCGCCGCGTCGACTCGAAAAAGTAATATGGCAGCACGAACACGCAAGACAACCCTGAAGAACAAATCGGCGGCCGTCGCTCCGAAACGACGGCGGACGACGAAAGCCCCGACGCGGCGCAAAAACGCGGCGGACGGCAATCTCGTCAATTTTCTGGTGCCGCTGTTTTTGATCTCCTGCATTCTTTTCTGCCTCGGCCTGCTCGGCTTTATGGGCTACCGGACGGTCACCGCGTCGGAGTTTTTCGACGTCAGGAAGATCGACGTCCGCGGCACGACGCACGCTTCGAAGAGCGACATCGAAAAGATCGTCTCGAACCAGACCGAAAAGCTCGGCGTCTGGAACGCCGATCTGAAGGACATCAAAGAGCGGGTCGAGCGGCTCGATTTCGTCAAATCGGCGGCCGTCTCGCGCGTGCTGCCGGACGGTCTGCGGGTCAACGTGATCGAGCGCGTGCCGAAGGCGGTCGTCCGTCTCGGCGGCGGCGATTTCTGGGCCGACGACGAGGGGACGCTCATCGCGCCGGTCGCGAAGGGCGAGGCGGTTCCGCCGTTCGTGATGCGCGGCTGGGACGAGACAAAGACCGACAAGGCGCTCAAGGACAACCAGGCGCGCGTCAAGACGTACCAGAAGATGATCGACGAATGGAAGACTTTCGATCTCGACAAGCGCGTCAAATCGGTCGATATGACTGATCTGAGCAAGCCGAAGGCGATCGTCGAGGATTCGGGCGAAACGATCGAGATCGTGCTCGCGAAGGACACTTTCGGAAAGAAACTGCAAGTCGCCCTGGAAAACGTCGCCGGCAAGGGCAAACAGGTCGGCGGCATCGACGTCAGTGAAGTCCAGCCGCGCTTCACTTTTAGATAGGACGACAAAAATCAGCGGCCGGAAAGATAGAACCTGATGATAAATCGTGAGATACATGCAGTCGGATTGGACATCGGCACGAGCCGCGTGCGGTGCGTGATCGGCGAACCATCGGAGAACGGTTTGATGAACATCGTCGGCATCGGCCAGGCGGAATCGCGCGGCCTGCGGCGCGGAATCGTCGCGACGACCGACGCCGTCGCCGAGTCGATCAAACGCGCCGTCGAGGAAGCCGAACACGTCAGCGGGCTCGAAATTCAGATGGCGACCGTCAACCTGTCGGGCGAACATCTGCAGGGCGAAAACAAGGGCGGCGTCGTCGCCGTCGCCGGCGCGGGCCGCGAGATTTCCGAGGACGACGTCGCGCGGGCGGTCGAATCGGCGTCGGCGATGCCGCTGCCGGCCGGCTGGGAGATCATCGACCGGCTGCCGCAGGAATTCATCATCGACGGGCAGGACGGCATCTCGGAGCCGGTCGGGATGCGCGGCTCGCGGCTCGAAAGCCGCGTCCATATCGTGATCAGCCCGAGCGCCGGCAAGCAGAACATCGAAAAGGCGATCAACCGCGCCGGTCTCGAAGTCGAGGGAATGGTCCTCGAACCGCTCGCGGCGGCCGAGAGCACGCTCACCGACGACGACAAGGAATACGGCTGCGCGCTTATCAATATGGGCGCGGAATTGACGAGCCTGATGATCTTCGGGCGCGGCGCCGTCCAGCACACGACGGTCTTCCCGTTCGGCGGGATGCATTTCACGAAGGACATCGCCGTCGGCCTGCGCGTCTCGATTCCGGAGGCCAGCAAGATCAAGCACAACTACGGCTGCGTCGCCGGTTTTCTGATCGACGAGCGCGAGCGGCAGGAGATCATCGAGATCACGCCGGTCGGCCGCAACGAGACGCGCGGGCTCTCGAAGGAGATCCTCTGCGACATTATGCAGCCGCGCGCGATCGAGCTTTTGCAGCATCTCGCGCACGCCGTCAACCAGAACGGCGCGCAGATCTCGTCGGGCGTCGTCCTGACGGGCGGCGGCGCTCAGGTGCGCGGGATGGTCGAGATGGCCGAACAGGTCTTCGACGCGCCGACCCGGCTCGGTTTCGTCAACATCGATCAATTCGGCGGGCTCGCCGCCGAAGTCGAGCGGCCCGAATGGGCGACGGCCTGCGGGCTCGCCCTCGCGTCGCTGCGCTCGCAAATCCGCGAACACTCCGGCGGCGGGCGGCGGGCGACCCGCAAAGTGGCCGAGTGGTTTGAAAGTTTTCGCGAAAAATTCAGGTAAATGTAACTTCTGGACTGGATTTTTTATCGCAAATCGTTGTATGCTTTTTCGCCGTAGGCACAATATCTTGTTGAACGACGAATAAAGTAAACGCCCCAGAAGTTACATCACGTTTTTGCGTTTAATTACACTTAATAAGGAAGCATTTATAATGACGGACGGTCTTCAGATGAAAAACAACGGCATCAAAATATTTATTGACGAGCCCCCGGTAACGGGCGCGAAGATCAAGGTCATCGGGGTCGGCGGCGGCGGCAGCAACGCGGTCAACCGAATGATCGAAGCCGGAATCAAGGGGGTTGAGTTTATTGTCGTCAACACGGATGTGCAGGCTCTCAATGATTCCAAAGCGCCGATGAAAATCCAGCTCGGCAGCAAACTCACGCGCGGACTCGGAGCCGGCTCGAACCCGGCGATCGGCCGCGAGGCGGCGCTCGAAGACCACGAAAAGATCATCAACGTGCTCGAAGGCGCGGATATGGTTTTCGTCACCACCGGCCTCGGCGGCGGAACGGGCACCGGCGCGGCGCCGGTCGTCGCCAGTTTGGCGATCGAGCTCGGCGCGCTGACCGTCGCGGTCGTCACGAAACCGTTCACGGTCGAGGGCAAAAAGCGGATGGCGCAGGCCGAACAGGGTCTTGCCGAGCTCCGCGGCTGCGTCGACACGATCATCACGATCCCGAACTCGAAGCTCAAGGACGTCGAGGAAAAGATCTCGATTATGGACGCCTTCCGCCGCGCCGACGACGTGCTGCTGCAGGCCGTGCAGGGCATTTCCGATCTGATCACGACCTCGGGCGTGATCAATCTCGATTTCGCCGACGTCCGCGCGGTGATGAAGGGCCGCGGCGTCGCGCTGATGGGCATCGGCGAGGCGAAGGGCGACGCCGCGGCCGTCAAGGCGATGAAATCGGCGATCGATTCGAAGCTCCTCGAAGAAAATTCGATCAAGGGCGCGAAGGGCGCGCTCATCAACATCACGAGCTCGAAACACACGGCGCTCAACGAGATCGAGGAAGCGATCGCGCTGATCGAGGCCGAGGCGCACGACGAAGCCGACATCATCTGGGGCACGGTCTTTAACGACGAGATGGACGACGCCGTCAAGATCACGGTCATCGCGACCGGATTCGACAGCCAGAAATATTCGGTGATGCCGTCGGGCGGTCAGCAGACCGAGCCGGCGCCGGCCGTCGGCGGACAGTTCAGCGTCCGCACGGGCTTCGCGCCGGACAAGGATGAAGATATGAACGTTCCGACGTTTATTCGCCGGCAGGCCGATTAATTCTGGTTTTTTGAAAAATAAACAGGCAGAAATCCGGCTTGCCGAATCGTTATGGAGAGAGGAAATCAATGAGAGACAGATACGATATGCCAAACTATCAGCGTCAATCGAGTGAACATCACGAGGCCCGCAGGAAAGCACCTCCGAGCGAAACGAACGCCGAGATTTACTACTACAAAAAGCAGATCGATTCCCGCACCCTGATGGTCATCGTGCTTAACGACGGCGAGGAAGTCGAGGGGACGATCGAATGGTACGACCGCGACGCGCTCAAGGTCAACCGGACGGACGCGCCGAACGTGCTGCTGTTAAAACACAACATCAAATATATGTTCAAGGCCGAAGACCGGGCGGCGGGCGGCAAATAACCGGAGCCGGCGGTCGGTCGTTTTGACCGGATGATGGTATTCTTATGTTGTGAATACCGACTTCAGTGAAAATTCCCCCGAATTTGTAAAAGTGTATCTACCTCGCGTTGGAATAACGATGGGCGATGCCGCCGGGATCGGTCCGGAAATTATTCTCAAATCGCTTTCCGACAATCAGATTTTCAAAGTTTGCCGGCCCGTCGTCATTGGCGACGCGGCCGTTTTGCGCCGGACGGCCCGCGATCTCGGACTCGACATCGATTTCATCACGGTCGAAAAGGGCGGCGTGCTCCCGTCCGACCCGGAAAAATTCGTCGTTTACGATCTCGCCAACGTCGGCCCGGATTTTCGTCCGGGCGTCGAATCGGCGGCGACCGGCAAGGCCTCGGCCGAATACGTCGAGGAGGCCGTCCGGCTCTGGTACGTCGAGGAGCTCGACGCGATCGCGACCGCGCCGATCAGCAAGCTCGCGATCAATCTCGGCGGGTACGATTTTCCGGGCCACACCGAGTTTCTCGCCTTTCTGACCGACACGGAAGAGTTCGCGATGTCGTTTTTCGCCGACCGCCTGCGGGTCGTGCTGCTGTCGACGCACATCGCCCTGCGCGACGCGCTCGAGCTCGTCAAGAAGGAACGGCTCGTCGAGCTGTTCCGCTTTACGCACCGCGAAGTTTCCGCTTTGCTCAAAAGAGAAGCGCGGATCGCGGTCGCCGGGCTCAACCCGCACGCTTCCGAGGGCGGAATGTTCGGCCGCGAGGAGGCCGACGAGATTGCGCCGGCGGTCAACGAATGCCGCGAGTTTTACGGCCTCGACATCACCGGGCCGTTTTCGCCGGACACGATTTTCCTGCGCGCTTTCAAGGGCGAGTTCGACGCCGTCGTCGCCTGTTATCACGATCAGGCGACGATCGCCGTCAAATGCCTCTCGTTCGGCGCGTCGGTCAACGTCACGCTCGGGCTGCCGCTGATCCGGACGTCGGTCGATCACGGAACGGCCTTCGACATCGCCGGCCAAAACCTCGCCGAATCCTCGAGTATGACGGCGGCGATAAAATTGGCCGCCGAACTGTCGCTAAATTCGTAAAATCGTTAAACTTTAGATAGAATGGATTGGAAGTCAGAAAAAGGGTCAATTTTTTGGTAAAATGAGTGAACTTTCGGATAAAGGGCAGGCGAAGGTGTTGGTGGCGGACGACGATCCGGCCATTCTTCGTCTGGTCAAGGCCATCGTCGAGAAGGAAGGCTACGAGGTCGTCACCGCCCGCGACGGCAAGGAAGCCTACAAGGTGCTGCAGACGGGCGAGCCGTTCGCGGCGGCGATCTTCGACGTGGTGATGCCGTACATTCAGGGAACGGAGCTCGTGCGTTATATGCAGTCGGAAAAGCGGCTGATGAAGATCCCCGTGATTATGATGACGGCCGAACAGAATTCGCGGCTCTCGTCGGACAGCTTTGCCGCCGGCGCGGTCGCCTTTTTGCCGAAACCCTTTACCAACGCGCAGCTTCAAACAATGCTCAGAATGTTCATTCGTCAGAGCTGATTCGAAAGAAAAACGGCCCCGGAAACGATTTTTCGGGCCGTGCATCCGTGATTGATAGCCTGGATTTTTATTACATTTCCGATTGGCGATAATTGAGCCCTCTTTCTTGAAAAAAAAACGAACCGATGGTAGTTTTCAAGTCGAAAGTTTTTTTCGTCATCTAATTATTGCCAAATTCGATAAGGAGCGAGTGCCAGTGTCTAAACGCAAACTGCTGTTGGCAGATGATTCGATAACAATTCAAAAAGTCGTGAACCTGACTTTTGCCGACGAGGGAATCGAGGTGATTTCGGTCGGCGACGGTGATTCGGCGATGCATAAATTCAGCGAGTTTATGCCCGATCTGGTGATGGCCGACGTCAATATGCCGGGGCTGAACGGCTACGAGGTTTGCCAGATCATCAAACAGAACGAGGAAACGCAGAAGATTCCGGTGATCCTGCTGGTCGGCTCGTTCGAGCCGTTCGACGAGGCCGAAGCCCACCGCGTCGGGGCCGACGATTTTCTGACGAAGCCGTTTCAGTCGATCCGCCAGCTCGTCAACAAGGTCAACGAGCTGTTGAGCCGGAACTCGCGGCCCGTCGAAACGCCGGTCGCCGAACCGGCCGAAACGACCGCGCCGCCGCCCGTCTCGAGCTTCGCCGATACGCTCGAATTCGAGAAACAGGCCGACTCCGCGCCCGAATACGGCGACGCCGGAATGGACGACGAGATGATCGAAACGAGTCCCGCGTCCGATTACGTCCCGGCCGCCGAAACGCATTATCAGGCCGAAACGACGATCGATTACGCGAAGACCCAGCCGCTCAGCGCCGAGGATCTGAAGGGCTTCAACATCGTCTCGACGCCCGACGAGGTGCATCCGTCGACCGCCGCGCCGGTCGCTTTCGACGCGCCGGAGCCGACCGCCGAAACCGAAGACGCCGCCACCGAAGCGCCGTCCGCGTTCGAGCCCGAAACGGCCGCCGAATCCGCCGTCGCGACGACGACCGCGCCGCCGTTCGAATCGTTCGAAGAACCGGTCGCGGATGAAGCGCCGGCCGCCGGGTTCGTCGATGAACCGGCGTCCGAAGCCGCCGCGCCCTTCGCCGGGGAATCCTTCGAAGAACCGGAAGCCGCGGAAACGCCGGCCGTCGCCGAAGCGGAATTTTCGCCGGCCGCCGAAAGCCCCGCCGAAACCGTTTCCGAGACGACGTCGGAAAGCTATTATTCGACGGTCACCGGCGAATTTTCGCGGCCGACCGAAACCTACGACTATCACGCGCCGCCGGCCGCCGAAACGACGCCGGAAACCGCCGAGGCCGGGGAACGGTTCGACGCGCCGGAAACCGCCGAGACCGATGTCGAGGCCGAAACGCCGGCGTTTTCGACCGGTCTTGCCGAGGAATCCGCGCCCGAAGATTATCGGCCCGTCGTCGATCACGCCGCCGCCGAAGAAGCCCCGGAGGCCGCGCCCGAAACGCTCGAAAGCGCGCCCGCGACCTTTGACGGCGCGCCCGAAACTTTCGAAACCGCGCCCGAAACGCTCGAAAGCGCCCCGGAAGAGCCGACGGCCGAAACCGCCGCGTTCGAGGAAGCGCCTGCCGCGTTCGAGGAAGCGCCGGCATCGTTCGAGGAAGCGCCCGCCGCCGTGACCGACGAGATCGCGGCCGAAGCCGAAGCCGCGCCCGCGGAAGCGTCCGCGCCGGAAGAGGCCGAAGCGTCGACGGCCGAAGCGCCGGCCGAAACGGAAGCCGCCGTCGAAGAAGCGTCCGCGCCGGCGTTCGCCGACACGACGCCGGAAGAAACCGTGCCCGCGCCGGCCGCCGAAATCGCGTCAGCGAGCGTCGCGCCCGTCAGTTTCGACGACGGCGACCTGCTCGAGCTGCCGCCGCTCGTCGAGGAAACCGGCATCCGGCCCGCCGCGCCCGTGCAGCCGCTCGCCGCCGAACCGGCCGCGCCGGCCGAAACCGCGGCCGCGCCGGAAGAAACGGCGGAAACCGCGCCGGTCGAAGCGGCGGAAACCGCGCCGCCCGCGACGGAAACGCCCGCCGCGCCGGCTTTCCCGCCCGAACTGATCGAAGCGATCGCCCAGAGAGTCGCCGAAAAAATCTCCGACAAGGCGATCAAGGACATCGCCTGGGAAGTCGTTCCGCAGATGACCGAGCTGATCATCAAGAAAATGGCGGAAGAGAACCTGAAGACCGAAGATCAGTAAAGGGCAGGTAAAAAACATTAAAACGGTCAGTTTTCGCCGACGGGATGAAAACTGACCGTTTTTGTTTTAGAATTTACAATTTGTTTCGTTTGATGATCGTTCGTCGTGCGGGGCCGTTCGAAAGCCGGAACGACGAACGACGAACGACGAACGCATAAGTTATGGAAATCGCCAAAGCATACAACCCGCAGGAAGCGGAAAAATCGCACTACCGGCGCTGGGAAGAACAGGGATTCTTCACGCCCGAGATCAACAAAAACCCGGCGGCCGAAAAATATTCGATCGTCATCCCGCCGCCGAACGTCACCGGCTCGCTGCATATGGGCCACGCGCTCCAGCACACGCTGATGGACGTCCTCGTCCGCCGCAAGCGGATGCAGGGTTTCCGCACGCTCTGGCTGCCCGGCACCGACCACGCCGCGATCTCGGTCCAGCGCAAGGTCGTCGAACAGCTTCGCGAAGAGGAAGGCAAATCGCCGCACGAGATCGGCCGCGCCGCGTTTCTCGAACGCGCGTGGGCGTGGAAGGAAAAATACGGCAGCACGATCACCGAGCAGATGCGCCGCGAGGGCGCGTCGGTCGACTGGACGCGGTCGCGCTTCACGATGGACGAAAGCCTCTCGCGCGCGGTCCGCGAGGTTTTCTGCCGGCTTTACGCCGAGGGCTGGATCTATCGCGGCCGGCGGATCGTCAACTGGTGCCCGCACGACAAGACGGTGATCTCCGACGCCGAAGTCAAGGACGAAAAACGCAAGGACGGCCAGCTCGTCTATCTCAAATATCCGGTCAAGGGCGACGACCGCCTGCTGACGGTCGCGACGACGCGGCCCGAAACGATGCTCGGCGACACGGCCGTCGCCGTCAATCCGGCCGACGAGCGCTACCGGGATTTGATCGGCCAAACGGTCGCGCTGCCGCTCACGAACCGCGAGATCCCGATCGTCGCCGACGAGTACGTCGATTCCGAGTTCGGCACCGGCGCCGTCAAGGTGACGCCTGCCCACGACCCGAACGATTACGAGATCGGTCTGCGCCACAACCTCGCGCAGATCGTCGTGATGAACGACGACGCGACGATGAACGCCAATGCCGGCGCGGATTTCGACGGGCTCGACCGCTACAAGGCGCGCGCGCTCGTGATCGAGCGCTTCGAAGAGCTCGGCCTGCTCGAAAAGATCGAGGATTACGAGATCTCATTGCCGACCTGCGAGCGCTGCAAGAACGTCATCGAGCCGCTTTTGTCGGAACAGTGGTTCTGCCGGATGGACGAGATGCGCGACCTCGCGCTCGATCTGATGCGCGCCGAGAAATCGCCGCAGTTCTATCCGGAAGTGCCGAACGAAAAAGTCTATACCGCGTGGCTCGAAAACCTCCGCGACTGGACGATCTCGCGCCAGCTGTGGTGGGGCCACCAGATTCCCGCGTGGTACGACCGCGCCGGCAATGTCTTCGTCGCGCACAGCTTCGAAGAAGCGGCCCGGGCCGCCGGGACGACCGAGCTGAAACAGGACCCGGACACGCTCGACACGTGGTTTTCGTCGGCGCTCTGGGCGTTTTCGACCTTCGGTTGGGACGGCAGGACGACCGCGACCGACGATCTCGACGCGTTTCTGCCGACCGACGTCCTCGTGACGGGACGCGACATCATCTTCCTGTGGGTCTCGCGGATGGTGATGACGACGCTCAAGTTCACGGGCAAAAAACCGTTCGACGACGTCGTGATCACCGGCACGGTTTTGGGCAAAGACGGCAAACCGATGTCGAAATCGCGCAAAAACGGCGTCGATCCGCTCGAGATGTTCGATAAATTCGGCGTCGACGCGACGCGCATTTATCTCGCGTCGATCGCGACCGGCGCGGACATCCGCTGGAACGATCTGCTGATCGAAACCTACCGCAATTTCGCCAACAAGATCTGGAACGCGACGCGGTTCTGCCTGCTCAATTCGGACGGCGCGCGCGTCGATCCGGCCTCGCTGGTGCTCGACGAAACCGCTTCGATCGCCGACAAATGGATCGTCTCGCGGCTCAACGAGACCGCGCTCGGCGTCAACGAGGCGCTCGACCGCTACGAGTTTCACACGGCCGTTTCGCTGCTCTATCACTTCTTCTGGGACGACTTCTGCGACTGGTACATCGAGCTCGTCAAGGACGACATCACCTTCGCGCGCCTCAGCGCCGAGGACGACGAGGACGGGCTTTCGACGTGGGAAGTGCTGACGCCGCAGACCGAAGCGCGGACGCGGATCGTGACGATCATCGAACAGGCGCTCCGGATGCTCCACCCGTTTATGCCGTATCTGACCGAGGAATTGTGGCAGAAGCTGCCCGGCACGTCGAACGATCTCCACAACCCGGCTTATTCTTCGGCCGAAGCGACCGTGATGCTCGCCGATTTTCCGGCCGGCGACCGGGCGCGCATCGACGCCCGCGCCGGGGCCGAGATGCAGGCCGTCATCGACGTCATCTCGAAGGTCCGCAACATCCGCGCCGAGATGCAGATCAAACCGTCCGACAAGCCGACGATCCACGTCGCCGCTTCGGCGGAATGGCAGCAGGTCTTCCGCGCCAACGAGGCGCCGATCCTGAAGCTCGCGCGGGCCGACAAACTCGTGCTCGACACGGCTTTAAACGTCCCGAAAGCCTCGGCGAAAGCGGTCACGACCGTCGCCGAGGTCGCGCTCCCGCTCGAAGGCCTGATCGATTTCGAAAAAGAGATCGCGCGGCTCGAAAACCAGCTCGGCAAGCTCGAAACCGAGCACGCGCGGCTCGACGCGCAGCTCGCCAACGCCAATTTCGTCGAGCGCGCGCCCGTCGAAAAGGTCCAGGGCATCCGCGACCGCGTCGCCGAGATCGACACGCAGGTCCGGGCCCTGCGGCAGAACCTCGAAGCCTTGAAATAACCCGCCGCCGACGCGGCCGTCGACCGGAGCGCCGGCATCCTGCCGGCCATGAGCGCGAAAGCGCGAACAAACGTTTCGCTTTCTGAGACGTCGAAAGCCAGCGAAACGTTCGACACCGCTGGCGCGGCGTTGGCAAGCGGGACGCTTGCGCTCCAGTCCGCTTCGCGCTCCCGCTCCGGTTCGCGGCCGCGCGCCGGTCCGCTTCGCGCGCACGGCAAGCGGAATGCCCGCATTCCCCGAAAATCTTGACGCGCTCCGGCAAATCTCTGTAAGATAAAGGAAAATCACCCTCGAAGGAGTATGTCCGAATGAAATGCTTCCCGCGCCCGCTCGCCGTCCTGTTGTTTCTCCTGATCAACGCTCTCGCCGTCTTCGCGCAGGCCCAAAAGCCTGCGGATGAGGCAAAAGCCTTTGACGAGCTCCGGCAAAAGGCGGAGGAATTGATCGGCCGATCGCCGGTTCGCCTGAAAGGGACGGTCGAGGTCTTCGACGCCGGGGCGGCCGGGCCGAAGTCGACGACCGTCGTGGTGATCGAGAGAATTCCGCCGGACCGCCTATATTTTTGGTTCTACTGGGAATTTAGTG
>JAFDVJ010000079.1:85455-100302 GCA_018269075.1 Acidobacteriota bacterium | reverse complement strand
ACCGGGATTTTCCGGTCGTCGGCGCTGAAATTCACCCGGAAATCGCGAAATCCCTTTTCCGAGAAGAATTCGCTCTGAACGGTCGAAACCACCGTGTCGAACTCGCCGGCAACGGTCTTGATCCGTTCGGCCGGGCCGGTCACCGCGCTGACGGAATAAATCCTGTCGTCTTCCTGCAGCATCAGACTGCCGAACCCGCCGAGCCCGCGAAGCCGGTAAACGAGCGTCAGCAGATCGTAGTTCGGGGTCGGCGCGGCGAGAAAATTGGAGATTTGCTGCTTCGGTAAAACGCCCTCGTCCGAGGTTTTCCGGATGTAGAGCGGCAGGCCCGAATCGGCCGCCGCGTAGGTCGTCCGCGATTCGTCGAGCAGGTAAAAGGCCGCCGCGACGAGTTCGCTCGTCTTGAATTTCGAATGCAGCTCGACCGCGTCGCGGCCGCTCAGCTTGCCGCGCGAGACGACCGAAAGCTCGGCAAAGCCGACGTTGGTGAAACGCGCGAACGAAACGGTGTAGGTCAGTTTTTCGCCGATCCGGAACGGCGTCGGCGGCAGATTTTCCGGCTTGCCGTCGGTCTGCGCCGACACGCCGCTGTAGATGCCGAAAGCGAGCGCGCCGCCGAGCATCGTCAAAATTACACGCGTCAGGTATAAAAAGGCTCTTTGACGGTTGAGGCCGGCCGGTTGAATCGTCGTTTTTTTCATCAAATAATCTATCGTCTACTCGCTCTCGATCTCTTCTAAAATTCGGCGGACGGCGGCGCGGCGGTCGGCGGCCCCGGTGGCGGGCCGCCCGATGACGAGATAATCCGCTCCCTGCCGGATCGCTTCCTTCGGAGTCATTACACGCTGCTGATCGTCGTTCGTTGCAAAAACCGGGCGAATTCCCGGCGTGACGATCAGAAAATCCTTTTTTTCGACGCCCGACCGGATCTTTTCGACCTCGCGCGGCGAAGCGACCACGCCGTCCAATCCACATTTTGCCGTAAGCCGCGCCAGATTGACAACTTCCGAATCGATTTCCCGCTCGATTCCGACCTCGCGGAGCGTCTCGGGCCCGGCGCTCGTGAGGATCGTCACCCCGATCAGCTTCGGCACGGCGAGGCCCTCGCGCGCGCAGGCTTCGCGCATCTCGCCGGCGGCCCGCCGCAGCATCTCGCCGCCGCCGAGCGCGTGGACGTTGAACATCCAGACGCCGAGCCGCGCGACCTCGACCGCGGCTTTGGCGACCGTGTTCGGGATGTCGTGAAACTTGACGTCGAGAAAGACGCGGACGCCGCGGACGACCGTTTCGCGGACGAACGCCGGCCCGGCGGCCGTCAAAAGCTGGAGGCCGATCTTGAATGCGCCGACTTCCCCGCCGAGTTCGTCGATGATCGCGCGCGCCGCGTCGGCCGTTTCGACGTCGAGCGCGACGATGATTTTTTCCTTCGTCATTTTCAAATCCATAAAAACCGCAAAGACTATATTTTAGGCGGTTGCGGGCCGGTTTCCAAACAAGCGCCGGGAAAAACCGCCACGGCGCCGCGCGTCAAAAGCCGCCTTTCCAATTTTTCAGAAACTCGTGAAGCCACTCGCGGTCGGGCTCTTCGAGAAAACGGCCGATCTCGATCCGCTCGGCGCCGTGATCGACCGTCAGACGCTGGCGCTCGCCGACGCGTTCGAGGCGGATCTCGCCGATCTCGCTTTTCGGCAGCTCGTACCGGCCCCTGAATTTCCGCCAGTTGAAAGACCGCGGCTCGTTTTCATCCCGGTTCCGGTCGCGGTTGAAGCCCTCGTAAGGCGGCGTGCCGCGCCGGAATTTGAGGCCGAAAGAATCGAGGCTCAGCGTCTCGGGCCGCGTCGGCCGGACCATCATAAAAAGCGCGTAAAACGCGGCCGCGCCGCCGAACGACCAGCCGGTCAGCCAGAACATCAGAAAAAAATTCGGCGTTCCGTTCGAGAGGTCGCGTAAAACCTGGCGACCGGCCGAAACCTCGCCCATCGTCCAGCCGCCGAGCCACGCCAGCAGAAAAATCGGGACGAAAAACCGTGCCCAGCCGCCGCGCGGATTCTTCCACGAAAGCTCGGTCCGGTTGAATTCGCGGACGACGCCGATCATCGAATTACGCGGCGGGTTGGAGTTCAGGTTTGACATATCATTTCGAAATATCCGCCAAATTGCGCGGAACGCGGCGCCGCCAGACGTCGATTTTCAACGGGTCGGCACCGAGGACCCGGAGCATCGCGTCGAGCTCGGCGGGCGAAAAATAATCGCGCATTTTCGCCCCGACCGCCGCCGCCGGGATGTTTTCGTAAAGCCACCGCCGGTATGATTTCAGGCCCTCGCCGTAACCGCGCACGACCGCTTCGAGATCGGCGCGGCGCTCGAAGCCGGCCGTAAAACCCGGGCTCGCGAGCGCGGCGAGCCCGAGCAGCTCGAACCTGTTTTTCCGCCGGTAGTAAAGGACGTGGGCGAGCTCGTGGGCGAGAATCGCCCGGACGCCGTCGGCCGGCGCGGCGCGGCGGTAGACCTCGGGGTTGACGAAAATGACGTAATGCGGCCGGCGAAAGGTCAGAAAACGGTCGATCGCGAACCGCGACTTGAAAAAATCCGTCTCGCTCTCGAAGGGCTTCACTTCGATCGTTTCACCGGCGAGCTCGGGAAAGCTCTTTTCGATCAGTTCCCGGATCACCGCGCGCGTCGGCCCGACGGCGTCGGCGGTCTGCGCAGAGCCGACCGTCGGGACCGTCAGCAGAATCGCCGCCAAAACGGTTTTGACGAGGGCGCTTTTCATCATTCGATGGCCGCCGCGAGCAGATTTTCGACGAACAGCGCGAGCCGCCGCGCGCCGCCGGTCAGAATCCGGGCGTTCTTCTGTTTGAAATGACGAAACGGGAGCGCGGTTTCGAAATCGATCTGCCCCTTCTGAAGAAATTCGAAACACTGCGCGCCGTTTTCGAGATGCTCGCCGGTGTTTCGGAGCATATTGCCCTCGCGTTCGAAATCGTTCTGGGCGTGATAGATGACGGCCTGCATAAACCACGCGTCGGAATATTTCCGGTCGATCGAGATCGCCTTCTGAAAATGCCGCAGCGCCGCGGCCCGGTCGCCGAGCTGAAAAAGCGAGCAGCCGATCAGATAATGGAGCTCCGACGTTTCGCCGTGCTCGAGCGCCAGTTTGAAGGCCGCGAGGCTCTCCGTCCAGTTGGCGTCGTAGGCGGCCGTCATTCCCCAGATGAAATTGACGACGCCGGCCGTCTTTTCGCTCTCGGCGTGAATGCTCAGCAGCCGGCGCGCCTTTTCGGTGTCGCCCTCGTCGGCGGCGATCGTCCCGAGCAGGAGCCGCGCCTCGCTCCGGTCGGGCGCGATCGCGAGGACCTGTTCGAGATGTTTGCCGGCCGGCGCGAAATTATCGGCGAAAAAATAGTTGATCCCGACAAACAGCAGGAGCGGGACGTTGCGCGGCGACAGCAGCACCGCGCGTTCGAGCATCCGGAAGGCCTCTTTCTCGTCGTGCTGCTTGAGCAGCCGGACGCCCTCGTCGATGATCTTGGTGAAAAGCCCGGCGTTCGGCGCGTCGTGTTCGGCCAGAATTTCCCGGACGGGCGGTGTTTTCTCCTTTTTTTTGGGCGATTTTTTCCGGGTGACGGGGCTCTTTTCCGGCTCGGCGCCGAGTCCGAGCTTCTTTCTCAGATGCTTGACCTGCTGCTGGTTTTCCTTGACGATCTTGCCCTGATCGCGGATGATGTCCATCGCGATCCGGAGGCTCTCGCTCATCTGGACGAGCCGCAGCTCGAGCAGCGAAACGCGTTCGAGCAGGTGATCCTCGTAAAACGACGGAACGTGATTCGTATCGTATTGAAGCGACTGCGGAAACACGACGAGCAGCAGGCGCGTTCCGCATTCACGGCAGTGAGTTTCGCGCAGGCTGTTGGGCGTCCGGCAGTTCTGGCAATAAACTTGCGGTCTTTCCACGGCAATAAAGTCTTGAGTCTTAAGTCCCGAGTCTTGAGTCCTCGATCTTTGTTTTTGACTTAAGACTTCAGACTCAAGACTCAGGACTGAATCACTAGTCCAGATCGAGAGGATTTTTATACGGCAGATCCTTTTCGCCGTCGGCCCGTTTAAGGGCCTCCTTGAACTTTTCTTCGAGCAGCCGTTCGCGGTCCTTCATCGAGGACATTTCCTGCGAAAAGAGCTGGTCGCGCAGCTCCTTCTGTTTGCTCAGCTCGCCTTTCAGGTCTTCGAAAGAGCCGAGAATCTTTTTCTTTTCCTCGTGCGCGAGGATCGCGCCGGTTTGGGCGTCGATCGTCAGGGTCGCTTCGCAGCACGGACAGATGACACTGAATTTTTCCATAGCAAAGCCATTATACACCAACTACTGCGGTTTTTTCTCAACCGGCTTAACCTGTTGATTGGCATCGTTTTTCGGCAGCATCCCGATGGCGTCGAGAATGTTCTGCGGGGCCATCGCCGCGAAATTTTCCATCTTGTCGGCGGGCGCGTCGACGACCTTGCCGTTCTTCAGATATACCTTGTATTTGGTGGTTTTGCCGTCCATCAGCTTCTCGACTTTGGCGATCGTCGGATGGTTTTTAAAAGTCCGCATTTCGAAGAAATCCTGGCCGCGGCTGCCCGACGAGATGATCGAATCGTCGGGCGCGAGCCGGCTGCCGTAAGGCAGTTCGTCCTTTTTCGGCTGGGCGTTGACGACCTTCAGATTGTCGTGCGGCGCGTTGAAGGCGGCCGGGTTGAAATTCGACGACCCGTTATAGGGCTGCATCCCGCCCGGCGCGGAATTGGTCGCCGCCGCGCTGTTCGCGTTCGGATCGGCGGCGTTCGGACCGCTCCCCGGGCCGGCCGCGTTGGGCGCGGCGGAATTCGTTTCCGTTTTCGACGAGCAGCCGCTCAAAACAACTAACAAGATGACTATAAATGCAAAATACTTCATCAGATTTCCCCTAACTTCCTTAACAGATTTTCTTTGACCGCAGGCCATTCGTTATCCAAAATACTGAAATAAACCGTATCGCGCAAACGTCCCGTGTCGCAAATCACGTGCTGGCGAAAAATTCCCTCCTGCCGCGCGCCGAGCCGGAGGATCGCCTGCCGCGACCGCTCGTTGAGGGCGTCGGTCTTCAGCTCGACGCGGATGCATTTCCACGTTTCGAAGGCGTGCGCCAGCATCAGCAGTTTGGCGGCCGTGTTGACGCGCGTCCGCTGGAATTCGGAGGCGATCCACGTCCAGCCGATCTCGGCCCGGCGATTTCTGACGTCGATGTTTCCGAAGCGCGTCGAACCGACGGCCCGGTCCGAGCCTTTCTCGACCGTCGCGAACGGCAGCGCGACGCCCCGCCGCTCCTCGTCGAGCGCGGTTTCGATGTATTCCCGCATCTCGGCCGGCGACCCGACCCGCGTCGGGATCAGCCGCCACAGCTCCGGCTCGAGCCCGACGCGGCACAACGCCTCGTGATGCCCCGCCCGCAGCGGTTCGAGCCGCACGAATTCATTTTCCAAAATCACCGGTTCGACCTTCATCTCCCATCCCCCATTCACTTAAAAATCATACATTTACATACGAAAAGCCGTTGTCCAAAAACAACGGCTTTTCGCATCGGACAAAAAATCCGAAATCCGAAATCCGAAATCCGAAATCAAATGTCGTAATACATCGAGAATTCGAGCGGATGCGGACGCAGGCGAAGCGGCTGAATCTCGTTCTCGCGCTTGTATTTGATCCAGCGTTCGATCATCGAGGTCGTAAAGACGTCGCCCTTGAGCAGGAATTCGTGATCGTTTTCGAGCGCGGTCAGGGCCTCGTCGAGGCTGCCCGGCAGGCTCGGCACGCCCTTGAGTTCTTCCGGCGACAGGTCGTAGATGTCCTTGTCGAGCGGTTCGCCCGGATCGATCCGGTTCTGCACGCCGTCGAGGCCGGCCATCAGCAGAGCCGCGAACGTGATGTACGGGTTGCACGACGGATCGGGCGGACGGAATTCGAGACGTTTGGCCTTCGGGCTCTGCGAGAACATCGGAATCCGGACGGCCGCCGAGCGGTTGCGCGCCGAATAGGCGAGATTGACCGGCGCTTCGAAGCCCGGCACGAGCCGCTTGTAGCTGTTCGTCGTCGGCGCGGCGAAGGCGATCAGCGCGGGCGCGTGCTTGAGCAGGCCGCCGATGTAGAACTTCGCCATTTCGGAAAGACCGGCGTACTGATCGCCCGCGAAAAGCGGGCTGCCGTCCTTCCAGAGCGACTGGTGACAGTGCATTCCCGAGCCGTTGTCGCCGTAAACCGGTTTCGGCATAAACGTCGCGGTCTTGCCGTGCGCGTAGGCCGTGTTCTTGACGACGTATTTGAAGAGCATCAGGTTGTCGGCCGTGTTCAAAAGGTTCGAATATTTGAAGTCGATCTCGCACTGGCCGGCGGTCGCGACCTCGTGGTGATGGCATTCGACCGTGATGCCGACCTCGCCGAGGATCGTCGAAATCGCGTTCCGCAGATCGATCAGCGTGTCGACCGGCGCGACCGGCACGTAGCCTTCCTTCGGCCGGATGTGATAGCCGAAATTCGGATTGGTTTCCGTGCCCTGACGGCCGGAATTCCAGTGACCTTCCTCGGAATTGACATAAAAGCCGGCGGAATGCTGGTTGTTGTGATAATTGGCTTCGTCGAAAACGAAGAATTCGGCCTCGGGGCCGACATAGATAGTGTCGGCGAGGCCGGTGAATTTAAGATAGCTTTCGGCCCGGACGGCGACCGAGCGCGGGTCGAGGCCGTAGCCTTCCTTGGTGATCGGATCGACGACGTTGGCGATCAGACAGATCGTCGTGTCTTCCGTAAACGGATCGACCCAGCAGCGCGACGGATCGGGGATCAAGAGCATATCCGATTCGTTGATCGCCGCCCAGCCCCGGAGGGACGAAGCGTCGAAGCCGAACCCGTCCTCGAAGCTGTCTTCGGTCAGCTGGTCGATCGGAAATGTCAGATGATGCCACGAGCCAATCAGGTCCGTAAAACGTACGGACACGAACCGCGCGCCCTGATCGGCGGCGTAAGTCAAAATGTTTTTAGCGTTCATTAAGTCTCCTGAATTTGGTTGTAAAAATTTTTTAGATTAATCGGGGAAGATTGCACTGTGATTTACACGCAAATTCCAGAATGGATTTTACACCACCGCCGGACAACTTCAAAATGAAGCCTGAGATAATTTAACCTTTGCTGAATATTTTCCGAAAGTGCCGGTTTACTGGTGATAAACCTCGACTTTGTCGGCCGAAGCGAACCCGACGGACTTGCCGTTCGGGTTGATCAGGCGCACTCGTTTATAACCTTTCGACGGACCGATGTCGAGGATCTTTTGGAGCAGTTCTTCCTTCTTTTCGCTGTTCAGACTCTCCCAGTTGGCCTGGGTGATCCCGAAGAAGGTCTCGTCGGCGATCCGGCCGGTCTGGATGTAGTCCTGCATCACCGAATTTTCGAGATTGACCTTGATCACGCCGGGCGAATTTTTCGTCGTTTCCTTGACCTCGTATTCGGCCCAGAAATACAGGCTCGTGCAGACCAGCACCGTCAGGACGGTCGCCGCCAGCAGCCATTTGTTGACCGCGAGGAACTTATTGCGGGGCTTGGATTCGGGCAGCCGGTAAACGTGCTCCTCATCCTTGACCGAGATATCGACGATCTCCGCCGCCCGGCCGTGTTCGCTGCGTTCCTTGAGCAGCTCGAGCAGCTGGAGCGTCTTGCCGGTCGCGTCCGAAACCGCCTGATCGTGCAGGAATCCGTATTTTTCCTCGAGCACCGAGACGTTCGAATTTTCCTTTTCCTTGTGCAGCAGGTCGATGTAGCGGTTGCCGATCCGGATGTTCGACTCGATCGCGCGGGCCGTCACGATCGGCGCGAAATAATTCTCCTGGCAGCTTTCCTTGAAGCTCCGCAGGCGGCTGAAGAAGTCGTGGTTGATCAGGTCTTCGAAGGTCTTCGTCTCCTCGGCTTCCTTGATGAAGTCCTCGAACTTGAGCTTCGAGATGAGGATCTCGGAATCCTCGTCGTCGGCCGAATAAACCTGAATGCTCGCCCAGTCGGAATAGAGCGCCTTGAGATGATCGACCATCTCGCGGCGGTCGAGCAGCAGCTCTCTTTTTTCGAACTCGATTTCGCGGCTGAAAAGACGCGTCACGACGAGATCGAACTTGCTGCGGACGGATTCCGAAAACGGCGAATTGCGGTAAAAGCGGGCGAGCGCGATCAGCGCCTGCGCGCTCAGCGCGGGCCGCGATGTTTCGCAGTAGCGGCGCAGATGCGCGACCGTGATGTTCTTGTCGCGGTGCGAGAGCGCGGAATACCAGTTCTCGGTTTCCTGCATCAGCCGGAATTCGGCCTGCGCGTGTTCGGTCGAGCTGGTGTCGTGCGTGTCCTGCAGAAAATCGTGAAGCGCGAGCTTGACCGGCAGGTCGTCGAACGGCTTCGGAATGGTCTTCATCTGTTCGCGCTCGACGCCCGACAGGACGTGTTCGACCATCTGCAGGCCGGTCACCTCGTCCATCGCGCGCTTCCGGAAATATTCCTTTTCGCTGACCATTCCCTTCGGCTTTTCGACTTCGTGATGGACTTTCGGTTCGCCGCCATAGAATTCCGTTTCCGTTTCGGGGGCGGCCGCGTCGGGCGCGGGTGCGGCCGCGTCGATTTCCGCCGGCCACTGTTCGTTCGTGATGTGGATGGCTTCGGCTTCGTAAATCGGTTCATCGGGCGCACCTTCGGCAAGGCCCGCCCGTTCGAGATTGTCCAAAGACCCGTTTGTCGGCTGAGAATCGCCGGCCTCGAAAGCCGGCGTCGCGGGTATCTTTTCCGGGTTAACGCTTTCGAAATGGGGATCGACCGGCCGCGCCTTCTGGTGGCGGACTTCGATGACCGTTTCTTCAAGCAGATTTTCCTCTTTCAGCTCTTCAATTAAGTCTTCAAAAATGCTCATTTCAGTAAGATAGGGTGCTAGTGTTTTTCAATTTGAGTGGAACGGAAAAAAATCGCAGGATGATTTTCAGCGCGTGGAAGGTGGGGGACAGTTGATTATAACATTGAAAATGGGAGAAGGACAATCTTAATTTTCAGGGAGCGATCTGCACGATCTCGCCGGTCTGGTTCATACTGTAAACGTAAGGGACGCCCGAAACGCCGTTGGTTCCGCTGGCCGTGATCTGGTAGCCGATCCGGAGCTCGGCGTCGGTCGGATTGAGCGGCGTCATTTCATAGACGAACCGGCCCTTCGTCAGGCTGTTGCCCGAGGTCACGCCGAAACCGTTGCCCTGGAGCGCGTTGAGTTCGCTTAAGCGGCCGAATCTGTTGTTCTGCGAAAAGAAATTGACCTGCGCTGAGGAAATCGATCTCATCTGGGCGAACGCCGCGCCGTTGTCGGCCGCCCTGATTCCCTTCTGAAAAGACGGCACGCCGAGCGCCGCCACCATCCCGATGATCGTCACGACCATAATCAGTTCGATCAACGAAAAACCGCCTTGAGTATTTTTTTTCATTTTTCCACCTCGCGAATTAAAGATATGTATAACTTAATCGAGTGACAATTTTTGTCAGCCAACTTTTGACAAGTTTCGACAACCGGAATTGACAACAACCTCTTTTCAATCCTGTAAGCCTTTATTTTTACTTTATTTAAGGCTTACAAAGCCCGCGCCGAAGGAACTGCCGTCGTTATCAGAGGGCAATGCTTATGCCACAAATCGAGCCGGCTCAGGGGCCGGCGTCGCGGAGTGTCCGTGGCGGGGCCTGAAAATAGTTGTTGTTCTGCATTTTGATTTTTGTTAAATTTTTTATAGGCTATAAATTTTATCATATTTGCTCAGAATTTCTGGGCAAATTTTTTTCGGAGAAGAACGACATTGAGTGCAGTCATCGAACAGACGATCGAAACATATGGAATAGATAATTGGGGCGCAGGATATTTCGGAGTCAATCGTAAGGGCAATCTGATCGTCCGCGCCTCCGAAAACGATAATAATTCGGCCGACGTCAGGGAAATCATCGAAGATCTGAAAAAACGCGGCATCAGCCCGCCGGTGCTGCTTCGCTTTCCGCAGCTCCTCGTCGGCCAGATCCGCAAGCTGCAAACCGCCTTCCGCAAATCGATCAAGGAATTCGAATACAACGGCAGCCATATGTGCGTTTTCCCGATGAAGGTCAACCAGAACCGGGCCGTCATCGAAGAATATCTGCGCGAGGGCACCCGCTACCATTTCGGTCTCGAGGCCGGCTCGAAGGCCGAGCTCTACGCGGGCCTCGCGATGGAGCAGTCGGGCGAAAGCCTGCTCGTCCTCAACGGCTTCAAGGACAAGGAATTCATCGAGCTCGCCTTCACCGGCGCGCAGGCCGGAAAAAACGTCGTCATCGTCATCGAAAAGCTGAGCGAGCTCGAACACACGCTGAAAATCGCCGAGCAGCTGACGGCCGAAAAATCGCAGGCCAAGCTGCCGATGATCGGCGTCCGCGTCAAGCTTTATTCGAAAGGCTCGGGCAAATGGGAAAAATCCGGCGGCGAGGCGGCCAAGTTCGGGCTCACGACGACCGAGATCCTCGAGGTCATCCGGCGCCTGCAGGAAGCCGGCCGGACCGATATGCTGAAGCTCCTGCATTTCCATATCGGCTCGCAGCTGACCGACATCAAACGCATCAAAAACGCGATGAAGGAGGCCGCCCGGACCTACGCCAAGATCGTCAAGATGCAGATCCCGATCCAGTTTCTCGACGTCGGCGGCGGGATGGCCGTCGATTACGACGGCTCGCGGACCTCGTTCGAATCGTCGGCCAACTACAACGCCCGCGAATTCGCCAACGACGTGATCTACGTCATCAAAACCGTCTGCGACGACGAAAACGTCCCGCACCCGACGATCATTCAGGAATCGGGCCGGTATCTGTCGGCCTATCACGCGATGCTCGTGACGAACGTCCAGGACGAGATCGAAACCGTCGTCGAGGACATCGCGCCGATCACGATCGAGATCGACGATCCGCAGGTCGTCAAGGAGCTCTACGATCTGCGCGAAACGATCAACGTCAAGAACCACCGCGAGTATTATCACGACGCGCTCGAACACCGCGAAGAGCTCTTCACGATGTTCAACCTCGGCCTGATCACGCTCGAAGACAAGGGCAAGGGCGAGGTTCTGTTCTGGGACGTCTGCGAAAAGGCCGACGAGTACGCCCAGCAGAAAAAATACGTTTCCGAGGAATTCGACGAGCTGCGCCGGCTGCTGTCGACCAAATATCTCGCGAATTTCAGCGTTTTTCGGTCGATGCCGGACAACTGGGCGCTCGAACAACTGTTCCCAATTATTCCAATACATAGACTTAACAAAAAACCGACGGAATATGCTACCCTATGTGATATAACCTGCGATTCCGACGGGATCGTCGAAAAGTTCGTTGACCTGCACGACGTCAAGCCCGTCCTCGAGCTGCACAAGCTGATCGCGGGCGAGCCCTATTATTTGGCGATGCTGCTGGTCGGCGCTTACCAGGAGGTGATGGGCAACAACCACAACCTGTTCGGCGTCCCGCACGAGGCGCATATTCACATCGGCGAAGACGGGCACATCATCAAGAAAGTCATCCAGGGCGCGACGCTCGGCGATTCGCTGGCGACCGTCCGGTTCGACGCGACGCAGCTTCACGATCAGTTTCGAAAGATCGTCCAGCAGCGCATCAAAGACGGCGACCTGTCTTCCAAGGATGGGCATCAGTTGATCGAGTTTTACGAGAACCAGATCGACGCCTACACCTATCTGTCGCCGAACGGCAGTTGATTCGGGACGAGAACGCGCCCGCGAACGACCGCCGGCCCCCGGCAGGACTGTGAGAAAATTGAAATTATGGTGAACGGAAAAAGTTGTATGCAATGCGGCGGAATAATGGTCGAGGGCTATCTTCTCGACCACGGCCATCTTAATACCAAAATGGGCACGGTGTGGGTCGAAGGCCCGCCCGCCACTTCCTTTTTGAGCGGGCTCAGCACCGAGAACCGGGCCGTCTTCAACGTTCAGGCCTTTCGCTGCGACGACTGTTATTTTTTAGAATTTTATACTACCGATCGGGTTGATTAACCGCGATTTATAATTAGTTTAACTGGAGAAATTATGGCTACTCAGAAAAGATCTAAGTCTTCAAAGTTTTTGACCGTGCCGACCCGGCCGATCCCGGTCGACCGCGACCGGTCGGTGGCGGGCCTTCTGGAAAAGATGGAAGGCGCGGGCTTTGGGGCCAAACAGCTGGCGGAAGCGCACCGTATCTGGCTCGATATGCTCGACGATAATTCGACGATCTATCTCTGCGGTTCGGGCAATCTGATCCCTTCCGGAATGCGGCGCCTGCTGGCCTACGTCATCAAAAACCGGTTCGTCGACGTGCTCGTGATGTCGGGCACGGTGCTCTTTCACGACATCCACGAAACTTTGGGACGCAACCATTATCAGGCTCACCCCTCGATGTCCGACGAAGAACTCGAAGCCTCCGAAGTGACCCGCATCGGCGATATGCTCGCCAATCTCGAAGAATATCACGAGGCCGACGAATGGATCGGCAGCGTCATCAACCAGCTCGAACAGGGCCGCGCCTACTCGGTTCGCGAATTTCTTCACCTGCTCGGCCGCGAGCTCGCCGAAATCGCCCACGAGGACGGGCTGCTGACGGCCGCCTTCAAATCGCGCGTGCCGGTCTTCTGCCCGGACATCCTGGCGAGCGAATTTTCGGTCGGGATCGCCCGCTGCCGGTTCGAAAAGAAGATCCAGTTCAATTTCGACATCACGCAGGACACGATGGAGATGATGCAGATCGCCAACCGGACCCGCAATTCCGGCATCCTGACGCTCGGCAGCGTCTGCAGCCAGAAGATGGTCAATATGGCCGAGGTCACGTCCTACATCACGCGGACCAACCCGCGCGGCCATAAATACGCGGTCTCGATCACGACCGATTCGGTGCCGCTCGACATCCGGACGCCGTCGTTCAGCGGCACGCACACGCAGGTCTTCGGCAAGCTGCTCCGCGGCGCGACAACCGCCTACGTGCCGTCGGATCCGTCGATCGCGCTGCCGATGCTGATCACCGCGCTTTCGCAGACCGCCGCGAAATATATGAAAGGCCGCAAACGCCCGAACTTCTCGTTCAGCGGCCGCGATCTCGGGATCGACATCCCCTAAATCGACGTCGGACATCGGATGTCGGATTTGGGATTGGCTTTCCGAACGCGGGCATCCGACATCCGACATCCGACATCCGACATCCGATGGATTTCTTCCGGCGACCGATGAATTTTGGCGGCATCGAGGACGCGCGGTATTCGAGCTTCGAAACCGCCCGCGTCGTCGTTTTCCCTTATTCTCCGGAAAATCCGGAAACCGGCGCGGCGGAGATCCTCGCGGCCTCGCGGCGGCTGCCGCTGTACGACGAGGAAACCGACGCCGAAACCTATAAAATCGGCATCCACACACTCGAACGGCCGTTCCCGGCGAATGCGTCCGAATCACCCGAAGAGAATTTTTACCTGATCGCCGAAGAGCTGCTGCGGGCGGGAAAGTTCATCTGTCTGCTCGGCGGCGACGATGCGTTTACGGTTTCCGTCGCCCGCGCATATGTCGAGCGATTTCATAATTTATCGGTTTTGCGGATCGGCGCGCGGGCGGTGTTCGATGAACCCGAAACGGCCGCCCCTTCGCTTCTCGTCCGCCTCGTCCGCGAATGGCAGCTGCCGGCGGTGCAGGTCGGGCTCCGGGCGGTTTCCGCCGAAACGATCCGCGCGCTCGCCGATTTTCCCCGATCCTTCAAATTTTTCCGGGCTTCCGACATCGCCGGCGAAACGGGCCGGATCGACGAGGCGCTCGAACAACTGACCGAACGGGTCTGGCTGACGATCGACTGCGACGGGCTCGACCCGTCGATTATGCCGGCCGTTCCGCGGCCCGAGCCCGGCGGTCTCGGCTGGTTCGACATCGTCGGCCTGATCCGCGGCCTGACGCGGAAACGCCGCGTGGTCGGGATGTCGCTGGCCGGTTTTTCGACCGAACGGCTCGGCGCAGCGCCGGCTTATCTTTGTGCTAAACTAATTTATCAAACGCTCGGCTTCGTGTTCCGGGACGAAGCGCCGAAAGTCGTCGGCGGCCCGTAAAAAAAAACGAACCCGGCCGGAGCCCGAAGCGTAATAGCTTTTTTCTTGAATAAATCAACGCAGACGATTTAGATAGATTTCCGATATAGTTTTTGGAGATATTTAATATGAGAGTTAGACAATTTTTGAGCGTGCTGCTCATTTTTTCCGCCGCCTTGATCGCCGGCTGCCGGACGAATCTGTTCAGCGGCGGCTCCTCGACGCAGGAAGCGCAGTCTCAATCGCCGGCTCCGCCGCCGTCGCCGATCGTCGTCGACGGAATGCGCACCTCCTACGCCGACGTCGTCGAAAAAACTTCGCCGGCCGTCGTCCGGGTCGATTCCGAACGCAAATCCAAAGTCCAGCCGCAGCAATTCCCTTTTGGCGACGACGAATTTTTCAGACAATTTATTCCAAGACAAAACCAGCAGGCCCCGCCGCAGGTCGAGCGCGGCACCGGTTCGGGCGTGATCGTCAGCGCCGACGGCTCGGTCCTGACCAATTATCACGTCATCGACGGCGCGGACAAGATCACCGTCCGGATGCTCGACGGCAAATCGTTCGAAGCGAAGGTCGTCGGCTCCGACCAGCCCTCGGATCTCGCCGTCCTCAAGGTTGAAGGCAATAATCTTCCCTTTCTGACGCTCGGCAACTCGGATTCCGTGCGGATCGGCGACATCGTGCTCGCGATCGGCAACCCGCTCGGCATCGGCCAGACGGTGAC
>JAFDVJ010000079.1:79625-85411 GCA_018269075.1 Acidobacteriota bacterium | reverse complement strand
TTCCTGCAGACCGACGCGCCGATCAACCGCGGCAATTCGGGCGGCGCGCTCGTCAATCTGGCGGGCGAGCTGATCGGCATCAACTCGCAGATTCTTTCGTCCGGCCAGAACGGCGGCAGCATCGGCATCGGATTCTCGATTCCCTCGAATATGGCGAAATCGGTGCTCGAACAGCTCCTCAAAGACGGCAAGGTCCATCGCGGCCAGCTCGGCATCAACATCCAGAACATCACCGAGGACATCGCCAAAAGTCTCGATCTGAAAGACACGAAGGGCGTCATCGTGAGCAACGTCCGCAAGGGCAGCGCGGCCGAAAAAGCCGGTCTCAAGCAGGACGACATCATCACCGCGATCAACGGCGACCGGATCGACGACGGCAACGTGCTCCGCAACAAAGTCGCGTCGACGATGCCCGGCACCGAGATCAAGCTGACGATCCTGCGCGACGGTCAGGAACAGGAACTGACGGCCAAGCTCGACGAATTCGACGCCGAGGCGGCCAAGAAAACCAATCAGGACGATAAGGATAATCCCGACAACCCGTCGAAACCGACCGGCAAGCTCGGACTCGACCTGAAACCCGTGACGCCCGACGAAGCCCGCAAGCTGCAGCTTCCCGAAGGCACGGGCGGGCTGCTCGTCACCGACATCGATCCGAACGGCGCGGCCGCGGCCGAAGGCGTTGCGCCCGGCGACGTCATTCTCAAGGTCAACCGCCAGCCCGTTCAGACGCTCGATGAAATGCAGTCGGCGCTCGAAAAATCGGGCGACAAACCGATCCTGCTGCTGATCGCCCGGCGCGGAACGATCACCTATCTGACGGTCAAGCCGCAGTAGGCGGATCGAACCGGCAAAGAAAACGCAGGAGCCGCGATTCCGTTCGGGAATCGCGGCTCCTTTTGAATTTCGGGCTTTTTGTGATAATTATCTTGTCATGCTGAGTAAGATTTTTTTCGCGGTGCTGGCGGCGGCCGTTCTGGTGATGGCCTTTTTTACGTTTTACGGCTACAGCTGGCTCGGCAGCATCGGCAGCCCCCGCGACGCCGCGCTCGGATACGAGTTTCACGCCGGCCTCGGCGGGACTTTTCTGTGGATCGCGACCCTGCTCCTGCTGATCCTCGCGAACAGCGTTTTCTGGACGACGCGGCGGGCCTGGGCGCTCTGGACGACGCTCGTTTTTTTCGCCGTCTTCGCGGTGATCCGTTATTTCTGGATCGAGCAGAGCTATTTCGCCTTCAAGCAAAGCAACGGCCTCGGCGAGGGCTCGTTTTCGTTCGGGCCTTTTATCGGCGTGCTCTTCATCGTCTGCGCCGCGGGGGTCGTCTTCGTCGATTATTTTCTGATTTCGCGAATCCAGCAGCGGTTTCTGCCGGCCGCCGAATTACCGGCCGAAGCGGAGGAATAAAAAAGGCTCTCGAACCGATCGAGAACCTTTTTTGACTGAGTCGGGATGGCGAGATTTGAACTCACGACCTTTCGCACCCCAAGCGAACGCGCTACCAGGCTGCGCTACATCCCGAGAAATGAATTATTAAGATTATGAAACGAAGCGGGCTTTGTCAAATTCAGTATTTTCTTTGGTAGAAATTCGAATTGTCGACCTTTTTCGTCCGCAGCATCTCGCGCAGTTCGAGCAGCTGCGAAGCGAGCTCGGTCAACGCCTGACGACGGTCGGAAGGAACGGCCGGCGGCCCGGCTTCGAGCACCGGTTCGGGCGTTTCGTCCTCGAGATCGGCCTCGAAATCGCCGATCTCGTCGAGCTCGTCGAGCTCCGGAACCGGCGTCTGGACGGGCTGAATGTAGGGCTCGGCCCGGACCGGTTCGTGCGGGACGATTTTCAGCCGGCTCGATTCGCGCAGCTCCTGCTGGAGTTTTTTGCGGGCGCCGGCGATCGTGTATTCGTCCTCGTAGAGCAGTTCCTTGATGCGGAGCGCGATCTCGACGTCGCGGCGGCGGTAACTTCTTTGCCCCGAACGGTTTTTCTGCGGCGAGAGCTGCGGGAACTCGGTCTCCCAGTAACGCAGGACGTGCGCCTGCACGTCGACGATGTCGCAGACCTCGCCGATTTTGAAAAAGATTTTTTCCGGAATTGAAACTGCCGCGTATCCCATTTTGAGCCTCTGATGTGTTAAAGTTTTGAATAACAATTGCCGCCGCTATTGTAAGATTTAATTGCATTTCTTGTCAATGTTTTTATGCTGACCGAATTCGGGTTCATCGAAAATCTCCGCGCGAAATACGGGTTCCAAAAGATCGGCGACGACTGCGCGGTGCTGCCGAAAAACGCGAAAACCGACACGGTCGTGACGACCGATCTGCTCGTCGAGGACATCGATTTCCGGCTCGACTGGACGACGCCCGAGCTGATCGGTCAGAAAGCGCTCGCGGTGTCGCTTTCGGACGTCGCCGCGATGGGCGCAAAACCTGTCTGGTCAATGATTTCCGTGGGCGTTCCCGAACGCCGCTGGCGGAGCGATTTCCTCTCCGGATTTTATCGCGGCTGGCACCGGCTGGCGAAAAAATTCGATGTCGAGCTGGTCGGCGGCGACGTCTCGCGCACGCCCGACAGGATCGTCGTCGATTCGATCGTCGCCGGCGAGGTCAAAAAAGGCCGCGCGGTTCTTCGCTCGGGCGCCCGGCCCGGCGATCAGATCTTCGTCTCGGGCGCGCTCGGCGGCGCGGCGGCCGGACTTCGGCTGCTCGAACAAGGCGTCCGGATCGAGACCGCCGCGAGCTGGCAGAAAAGGCTGCTCGAGAGGCAGTTAACCCCGACACCGCGGGTCGCCGACGGGATCGAATTGGCGAGCAATCGAATTCCCTCGGCGATGATCGATCTGAGCGACGGCCTCTCGTCGGATCTCGCGCATCTCTGCCGCGAAAGCGGCGTCGGCGCGCGGATCTTCGCCGACCGGATTCCCTTTCACCCGAAATTGAAGGCGTTCACGAGATCGTTCGACGAACGGCTCGCGCTCGCGCTCGACGGCGGCGAGGATTTCGAGCTGCTTTACACGGTCGCGCCGAAAAAAATTTTAGGGCTTCAAAAACAGGCTCGAAAATCATCTTTCGGCAGCCTCGGCGAAATCACCGCAAACGCTGGAATTATTGAGCTTATCAACGGCGATAAAACCCTGATTTTAGAGCCCGGCGGCTTCCGTCATTTTTAGCTTCGAACCGACCCGCCGAAAAAAAATTTTCAAAAAAGTCTTGACAAGCGAAATTTAGTCGTGCTAAAACTTTCAACTGTCGCCGTTATGCGGCGATAAATTTTTGTAGGAGATAACATTCGTGATTCAAAATTGGATACGGTCAAACCAGAGCCTGACGAACGCCGCCGCGATTAATGGAATGCGGTTCGAGTGCGGTTTGTCGACCGGTTTGGGCCTCGATTTTGAAAGTTCGAAATATCATCCGACACCCGGCGGCTCTGACCGTCCGGAAAGAAAGATTTAATAAAGCGGGAGCGGCTTCGTTTCCGCTCCCGAAACATAAAATTTGGCGGGTTGTCGAACCCGAAAAAGGTTTTTGGAGCGGTCACGCGAAAAGTTCTCGAACGAGACTTGGAAAGCAGGCCGCTCCTTTCGCTTTTTTGATGTTTGACAACTGAATAACCGAAAACAGGTTCGGAGATCCGGCCGCGCGCTCGGCGAAGATGCGGCGCGCGGCCGGATCGTCCGGACAAAATCGAAAAAGGCAGAGAGTCTGGAAGGATTTTCTTCTTGTGATACTTTGGCGAGTTCCGTAAGAAGAAAACCCTGGGCGGCTCTTTGAGGGCCGAATTGTGCCCGAAGTGTGCCTAAATGCTCTCTGCCTTTTTCATTTTACACGAAAAACACGATTTTCAAGCATCGGACGCCGATCGGCAAGGCAGCCAGTCCGTAAAACTGGGCGTTCACACGCAGCGGAAGTTCGAATCTTCCCCGATGCATTTCGATTGCGGATTGCGGATTTCGGATTTCGGATCGGTCGATGATGCAGGCTTTTTTCCGCTTTCGACAAATCCGCAATCCGAAATCCGAAATCCCCAATCCACGTGGGTGAAACTCAAAAGGCCGAGTGCCGGTCTTCCAAACCGGATGCAGCGGGTTCGATTCCCGTCGCCCACTTCGATTTCGGATTTCGGATTTCGGATTGCGGATTGCGGATTGCAGATTTGCATAAAATGCAAGCTTAAGCTCCCACTATCGACCAATCCGCAATCCGCAATCCGAAATCCGAAATCTATCTGGCTTCGTAGCTCAACGGAATAAGAGCGCAGGAATTCGACTCCTGAGGCTGCGGGTTCGAATCCTGCCGGGGCCTTTTGTTGAATTAAAAATTAAAAATTAAGAATGCAAAATGAAAAGAACCGGTCGGTTCGTCGAGCATTCAAAGATACTCTCGTATTTTGCATTATTATGCCAGGTTGTCGTAAAAACAGAGGAATTATCGGCTTAACCGCCTTTGATCGAGTGATCGTGCGAATGGCGAACGTTGGTTTAACTGTCCACTAAACTCACTAAAAACACAAAATCATTTCGTGTTTTTGGTGTTTTTGGCGAACTGTTAAAGCGGCGAACTTACCGAGAAACCGCCTCTTTTTCCAACCGGTTTCGTCGCCGTCTTTACTGCAGCCTGGTATTAATAATTCGTGTATTAAAACTGTGTTTGATCAATTAACGTGCCGAACAGTTCTGGTTTTTACTTGTGTTTTGTGTGTAGTTAAAAAACCGGCCGCGTTGTTTTTTCCACCATTGGAAGTAATTTATCCTCTTTAGGAGGGCGATTTCACACCATTGGTGGAAACTTTGCTTCATTAAATGGAAAAGCTCCCACCTTAAATGTAAGTTCGATCACCTTTGGTGGGAATTTTCCCACCAAAGGTGATCGAACTCCCTTTTAAGGTGAAAAATTCTCCCGGCTCCGGGGATGTTTTGCCAAATCGATACCCCTTTCGAGCTCAGTGATGTTTTGCCACAATTTGATCGGCGGACAGCCCGCGGATCCGCTTTTATTAACTTTTAATTTTGCATTTCCCTAAATCATTCCGGGTTCGTCCAACCGGCAGGACGCTTGACTTTGGATCAAGAAATCGAGGTTCGAATCCTCGACCCGGAGCTATTTTAAGGGCGTTCCGCAGACGGCTATACGGGCTTGCCTTGGGAGCAAGTGTTCGCGAGTTCGAATCTCGCCGCCCTTATCGTGAAATTTCAAGTCTCAGCCTGCCGGCGTGGCCCAATCGGGAGAGGCGCTTGTCTTAGGAACAAGTTCGTGCGAGTTCGAATCTCGCCGCCGGCATATCGATTTCGGATTTCGGATTGCGGATTTCGGATTTGTCGAAAGTGGAACCCAAAGCCTCAACCATCGGCCAATCCGAAATCCGCAATCCCAAATCCAAATGCGCGTGTGGCCCAATCCGGCAGAGGCAATCGGCTTAAACCCGATTCACGTATGAGTTCGAATCTCTTCACGCGCAATTGATGGCAATTTTTGTGGGGATGAATACAAAGGGTCGCGTGGCCGGTCTTTCAAGCCGGAAAAGCGGGTTCGAGTCCCGCCATCCCCATTAGAACGATTTCGGATTTCGGATTGCTCCGGGTTAAAACTGATTTGTTTTTTGCCAAGTTTACCGGGGTTGAATCATCGAATGCAATCAAAATAATTCGGATTTTCGCGAGCATCGCCAAGCGGGTTAAGGCGTCAGTCTGCAAAACTGTCCATCGCCGGTTCGAATCCGGCTGCTCGCTTTTTACAACTCTTACGGAAATGTGATGAAACGGCAGCCAGTTCGATTGCGGATTGCGGATTGC
>JAFDVJ010000079.1:0-79570 GCA_018269075.1 Acidobacteriota bacterium | reverse complement strand
AATCCGCAATCCGCAATCCGAATTCCAAATGTGGATCGTAGCTTAATTCGGTAAAGCACCGCACTGTGACTGCGGCCATTGCGGGTTCGAATCCCGTCGATCCACCCAGATCGATTGCGGATTGCGGATTGCGGATTTCGGATTTGTCGAAAGTGTAAGAAACAGCTTCCACTTTTTACCAATCCGAAATCCGAAATCCGAAATCCGAAATCCAATGGGGGTGTAGCATAGCGGCTAATGCGCCTGATTGTCGATCAGGTCATCGCGGGTTCGAGTCCCGTCATTCCCGTCATTTTTTTATGGTCGGATAGCTGAGACAGATTAGCGCGAGTTTGAAAAGCTCGACAGGCGGGCGCGATACCTGCTCCGACCATTACCATTCCAAAATCAAGGACTAAAACTATGAGAATAAGGCTTTGGAAAACCGATTACGGTTGACGCACGTTTTCAAATTCAATTTTTTTCAATTCGGTCGATTAGCTCAGCGGACCCGAGAGCGGCGGTCTTCTAAACCGCAGGACGTTGGTTCGAATCCAACATCGACCAATACGATTGCGGATTGCGGATTGCGGATTTCGGATTGGCTTAAAGTGGAGGCTAATTCTTAAACTTTTTACCAATCCGAAATCCGCAATCCGCAATCCCAAATCTCTCTGGCGGTGTAGCTTAAACGGCTGAAAGCGCCGGTCTCATAAACCGGAGAGTAAAGGTTCGACTCCTTTCACCGCAAATCGATTGCGGATTTCGGATTGGTTTAAAGCGGGGCCGGTTCGTTCCCCTTCAGACATTCCGATACCCATCATTGGATAGGCCGCTGAAGAAAGCTCATCCTTCCACTATCGACCAATCCGAAATCCGAAATCCGAAATCCGAAATCCATCTGGCGTTGTAGCTCAATCGGAATCAGAGCGTCTGTCTTGTAAACAGTTCGATGTGAGTTCGAATCTCACCTTCGCCTTATTTTTATTTCGGATTGCGGATTTCGGATTTCGGAATGCTCAAAATTGCGGTGTTTTTATTTCACCTTCAATGTATCCGTTGAAGGCGAAATGTTAAGTTTCCGCCGTCGAGCAATCCGAAATCCGAAATCCGAAATCCGAAATCCAAATTTCCTGCCTCAACAAGCGCGGGCGTTTTCTCTGGCAGGGCCGGAGGAATGCTCAAATCCTGTCTTTTGTTTGCAACGAACACACTTGTCCTCGGCCCGATAATGCCGTTTTGACGCCCGCGCTTGCCTACCTTTTCGGATTTGAGGTTTCAGTTTTTTTTGGCAGGTAACTCAGCCGGTTAGAGTGCCGTCCTGTTAAGTCGGAAGCCGCGGGTTCGAGTCCCGCCCTGTCAGTTGATTGCGGATTTCGGATTTCGGATTTCGGATTGCTCGAATACGGAGCGATATCATTACTCTTTCAGCCAGAATGTTGAAAGCGAAGTGTTATGTTCTCGCTTTCGGGCAATCCGAAATCCGAAATCCGAAATCCGCAATCACAATCGGTCGGTAGCCAAGTCCGGTTAAGGCACTCGCCTTTTAAGCGAGGTATCGTGGGTTCGAATCCCACCCGATCGGCTCAGTCGATTTCGGATTGCGGATTGCGGATTGCGGATTGGAATAAAGAGGAAGTACGAGCTTTCACCATCGAGCAATCCGAAATCCGAAATCCGAAATCCGAAATACGAAATCGTCCGGTGTTAATTTTGGAAAATCGAATGATCCGGTTCGTAGGCGGCGCTGAAGCCGGGGTTGAAGTCGGCGTTGAATTTATGGATGAATTCGAGCGCGGCGGCGGTTTCGAGCGGTTTCGAGAGAAGAAAGCCCTGCGCGTAATCGCAGCCGTGCGAACGGAGAAACTCGAGCTGGTCGGCGGTTTCGATGCCCTCGGCGATCGTTTCGAGCTTCAGCGTTTTGGCGAGCAGCAGGATCGTTTTGACGATCTCGGCGGTGTCGTTGCCGAGCGTCACCTGCGAGACGAACGAGCGGTCGATCTTGAGCGAATTGATCGGCAGCCGGTGCAGGTAGCTGAGCGACGAATAGCCGGTCCCGAAATCGTCCATACTCAGCTGCAGGCCCATCGCCCGGAACTGGCGGAGGATCGAAAGCACCTGATCGCTGTTGTCGACGACGATGCTTTCCGTGATTTCGAGCTTCAGACAATGCGGCGCGATCCCGTATTTTTCGATCGTCTGGATGACGCCGGCGACGAATTTCGTCTGCAAGAGCTGGCGCGACGAGACGTTGACGCCGACCGCCAGCGGGAAATCCTCGCCGAACAGATCCGTCCAGTAGCGAAGCTGCCGGCAGGCCTCGTCGAGGACAAAGGCGCCGATCTCGACGATCAGCCCGTTTTCCTCGGCCAGCGGGATGAATTCGGCCGGCGAGACCACGCCGAGCTCCGGATGCTTCCAGCGGATCAGGGCCTCGAAACCGATTTTTTGATCGCCGCCGATCGAGACGATCGGCTGGTAAACCAGATACAGCTCGCGCCGTTCGAGCGCGCGGTAGAGATCTTTTTCGAGCCGGTTCTGATGAAGCGCGGCGGCCCGCATCGTGTCGTCGAAGACGACCGAGCAGTGACGTCCGCGTTTCTTGGCCAGATGCAGGGCGTTGTCGGCATCGCGCAGCACGTCCTCGCCGGTCAGGTGCCCGGAGTCGGAGAAAACGATCCCGATGCTCGCGGTGACGGTGATCTCCTGCCCGAAAATCCCGAAGACGAGACTCATCTGATTTTGAATCTCATCGACCAGCTCGTGGACCCGTTCCCGGTCGCCGGGCTTCTCCAGCAGCACCCAGAACTCGTCGTTTCCGAATCGCGCCAATGTCGAAAACTTCGGCAGGCAGTTTCGCAGACGGTTGGCGACCCCGATCAGAACGCGGTCGCCGATCGTGTGACCGACCGTATCGTTGATCAGCTTGAAGCGGTCGAGATCGACGAAAACGACCGCGAATTCCTCGCCCGAACGCGCGCGTTCCAGCGCCTCGTCGAGCCGCTCCATAAAATAATTCCGGTTGGCGAGATCGGTCAGCGAATCGAAAAAGGCGTCGTGGCGCAGTTTTTCCTCGGCGCGGCGGCGGGCCGAGATGTCCTGCACCTGACAGATCAGCCGCGAATTCTGCGAATCGTTGAGCAGCGAAACGCTTGTCTGCGTCCAGATCACCTCGTCGTTCCGGTTGATCAGCCGCATCTCCGCCTGAAACGACTGTTTTTTCCGCTGGACGACGGCCCCGATCTCGGAAAGAAACTCGATCAGATCGGCCTGGTGGACGACGTCCCTGACCGACCGCGCGAACAGCTCCGATTCGCCGTAGCCGAGAATCTTGACCAGCGACTCGTTGACCTGAATCCAGTTGCCGTCGTTCGAGATCAGCGCGATGCCGATCGGCGCGTTGCTGAACGCCGCGCGAAAGCGTTCCTCGCTTTCCTTCATCTCGATCAGATGCGTTTCGGTCAGTTTGGCCTGCGCCGTCACGGCCTCGAGCTTTTCGTGGTGGCTCTGGTAGGTGAAATAGATGATCCCGATGATCGGCAGCATTATCAGAAACGAGACGAAGCCGAGGTGATCGATCATCCCGGCGCTGATCAGCGCCGCCGAGCCGCTCGACAAAAATGGGACGAACATCCAGAAATAATGCTCTTTCCAGACGGCGGCGAAGCTCTTCCGGTAGCGGAACGAGCTCGCGAAGGCCACGATGCCGGTATTGACCAGATAATGAACGAAAACGACGACCGCCACCAACCCGAGATTTTGAAGGCTGACGATTTCGGCTCCGGGATTTTCGGGGCGCACGAAAATCGACTGCGCGATCCGGAAAGCGACGAAAAATGAAAGGCCGATCGTCCCCGCGTTAAAGAGCCGAAAAAGGATCTTTTTCGAGTAGCGGCCGGAGGAAAGATAAGCTTCGAGCGCCCCGAGCAGGATCGCCGCTTCGCTCCCGTTGAGCAGAAAAATGAGGATCGTGAAGATGTCGATGATCGAAATGCTCGTCCGGGTCGAGTCGATCTTGATGGCGATCCGCGAGCCGAGGATCAGGGCGAACACGATCAGGCTCCAGAACTGCCAGTCGAGCCGCGCCACCGGCAGCCGGTAAACCGAAAAAACAACGATTCCGAGCCCCGCCAGCGCGACCAGCTTGAGAAAGGCGTTATAGAATCTGTCGTTTTTTTCGGGGACGCTCATTACATCGTTTGTTTTTTTATCGGATTAATCGCAAGGCGGCGGATGACGGCTTTTGCGAGCCGCCATCCGCGCTTCCTGAAGGGGGAAAGTTTGTCAAGCCGTTTACTCGCCCAGTAAATGATTCTGCGAGCCGATCGATGCGCCCTGCAGATTGTCGGCGAGCATCACGCCGTCGGCGAGCATCACGCCGTCCGACAGGAGCAGCCCGTCGGCGAGCATCACCCCGTCGGCGAGCATCACCCCGTCGGCGAGCATCACGCCGTCCGACAAAAGCAGCCCGTCGGCGAGCATCACGCCGTCCGACAGGAGCAGGCCCTGACCGCCGGTCATCCGGCTGCTCAGCTGGTCGCCGCTCGTGAGCGATTTCCGGTCGGCCAGAAAATCGCCGGACGCGACGTTGACCGAAATCAGCCGGCCGTTCGGCGCCGCGACGCCGTCTTTGGTCACGCTGTTCTTGACCCACAGAATCCGCGGATTGTAAAAGCCCTGATACTTGGTGAAAAGGGCGTTTTTGCCGAGCACGTGGTTGCCGCCGGCGATGATGTATTTGCCCCATTTGACCGTTTCCCCGTTGATCGTGTCCGATCCCGACGGCATCGATTTGCCGGCCGCCAGCATTGAATCGCCGACCGCGATGGTGCCGTTCTCGGCCGCCGTGCTGACGTCGGTGCGAAGGACGTCGGCGAGATTCAGCGCGCCCGACGCGTTGAGCAGGCCCGCGCCCTGCTGCGAAAGGTTGGCCGCCGGGATCTGCTGCGCCGTGTACTGGAGCATCGCCTTGACGAGCGGCGGCGTGAGACCCGGATTTTTCTGGATCATCAGCGCGACCGTGCCCGAAACGACCGGCGCCGAAACCGACGTTCCGCTCATCTGCATCACCGGCGCGGCCGTGTCGAAATCGAGAATGTCGAGAATCGGATTCTCGGTCAGCAGGTTGCTGCTCAGCGATTCCGCCGAGACGATCTTATTGCCCGGAGCGACCAGATCCGGCTTGATCAGGTTGTCATAAACCTTGGCACCGGTCGAGTTGAGATAGAAGCTGCGCGTCGGGCCGCGCGAGCTGAAAGTGTTGACACGGTCGTCGAGCCGCGAAACCGTCTGGAAGGTGTTGACCGAACCGACCGTGATCACCGACGGCTCGTTGCCGGGCGAAGTGATCGTTCCGTAAATTTCCCGTCCGAAAGCGTCCTTGCCGTAGTTACCGGCCGACACCACGACCGTGATGCCCTCGGCCACTGCCCGGCGCGCGGCGCGGCAGAGCGGATCGGTCTGATAGCTTTCGCCAGACGAGCCGCCGAGACTGAGATTGATCACGTGGATGTTGTATTCGTTTTTATGAAGAATCACCCAGTCGATGCCCTTGATGACGTCGGTCACCTGGCCGACGCCGTTGTCGTCGAGAACCTTGACCGAAATGATGTTCGCATTCGGCGCGATGCCCGTAAAATCGGCGCCGCCCGTCGTGCTCTTCAACCGGCCGGCAGCGATGCCCGCGACGAACGTGCCGTGACCGTACTTATCGGCATTCGAAGCCGTATTCTTAAACAGGAAATTGACGCCCGCCGAGCTGATCGCCCCGCTGTAGAGCCACGAAAAATCGGCGCCCGCCATTCCCTGCAGGAACCACGAGTTCGAGCTTTGAAACGTCCGCAGCGCCGAATTCAGCTTCACGAAATCCGCCTGCGCCTTGACCCGGCTGACGCCGGCGGCGTCGTTGAAGCCTTTGTTCGAGGCCATCACGCCCGAATCGAGGATCGCGATGCCGACGCCCGTGCCGTCGGGGCCGCTGTACTGGTTGGTCGTCGCGCTCAGTAAACGCTTGGCCGCGACGCCGGTCACGGTTTCGAGCAGGCTTTCGCTCTTTTCCGCCGGATAATTCGGCGTCAGCCGTTCGACTCCGGGGTTGTCGGCGATCTGGGCCAGTTTGGAAACCGGCAGCCACGCATCGAAACCGTTGATCGAGTAATACTTGTTCCAGACCGTGCCGCCGGCCGCCGTCACCGCCTGCCGGGCGGCCGTCGTGTCCGACGAATAGGTCTGAATCAGCACCTGCACAAAAGGCTCCGGCGCGTTGCGCTCGTACCAGACATTGCTGGTCGTGACCTGGCCGCTTTCGACCCTCTGGAGCGGGGCGGCCATTTTTCGCCGGTAGTTCTGACTGTTCGATTGCGCCCTGACCGTTCCCTGCGGGCTGTTCGGCACGATTAAAAGCGCGAAGGAAGCCAACAATAAAGTCGCGATTATTTTCTTCATAAAATCCTGATTCGGTTCGGGGGGCAAAACCACATCACTCCAGTAAAGGAATTTGCCGGCTTCTTTTTATACAAACCCCGTACCATAAACGATTTACTGCGGTTAGGCCATTAAACATCGGAGCGTCCCGCAAAGCGGCCGCGGCCGGTCGATTCCGCGGGGCGGTCAATTTGAATCAACCCGCCGTCAGTCTGACCGATTTTAACGAACGATTGTTTTTTTATCCCTTAACCCGAACCCCGATTCCGGGGTCGAAAAAACCTGACGCGGCCCGTCGCCGGGCGGCGTCCGCAAACGGCGAATGCCGGCGGAACTACATCGCTGATAACGACGGGGTCGTTGGTTCGAATCCAACCGCATCGAAAGATGCGTAGCTCAGCCCGGTAGAGCACGTAAGGTTTCGCTAAAACTTTGTCGCCGTTTCACTTTTACGCAGCGAATGCCTTTTGGAATTACATCGCAAGTTCGAATCTTGTCGCCCCCTTTTTTTCTTTCGGGGGCGAAGCTCAAATGGATAGAGCAAATTTCAAAAACCCTTGTCGCTGCCCGCTTACTTTGAAGCGAATGCCGGAAGGATTACATTGTCTGTAAAACAAAACCGGATCCTTTCAAACCTTGTCGCTTCGAAACGTCGAACCCGGGCGAATGCCGCCGTTGACTACATCCAGAAAATGCACCCGTCAACGTGCAAAAACTCGTCGCCCGGCTTCCCTTCTTTCCGAAAGGAATGCACACCGAATTGTCCAAATAGGAGGAATAATATCAATGGTCAACAAAAATCTGTTTCAAACCGTCCGCGGGCTGTTCACGCCGAAGGCGGACACCGTCAACGAGGCCGGCGGAAACGCCTACAAACTCGAACCGAAAGCCGCGCTCGCCCAGTACGCGGCGACCGGCTGTTTCTCGCACACGTTCTACGCCGACGCCGCCGCGCAGCTCGACAAAGTGCTCGCGCTGGCCCGCGAGCTCGACGCCGAATTCGTCGCCAAAACCGCCGTTTACGCGCGCGAGAAAGGATTTATGAAGGATATGCCGGCGCTGCTCGTGGCGGTTCTCTCGACCCGCGACAAGGCGCTTTTCGAACGCGTCTTCGCGCGCGTCATCGACAACGGCAAGATGCTTCGCAACTTCGTCCAGATTATGCGTTCCGGCGCGGTCGGGCGTAAGTCGCTCGGCTCGCTCCCGAAGCGCAAGGTCCGCGAATGGTTCGAATCGCGCCCGGCCGAAAACATCTTCAAACAGTCGGTCGGCGCGTCGCCGTCGTTCGCCGACATCCTGAAAATGGTTCACCCGAAACCCGGCGAACCGGAAAAGGAAGCGCTTTACGGCTGGTTCATCGGCCGCGAATTCGACGCCGACCGGCTGCCGGAGCTCGTCCGCCGGTTCGAACGCTTCAAGGCCGGCGAAACGACGGAAGTTCCCGCCGTTCCCTTCCAGATGCTGACGGCGCTGCCGCTCGCGACCCGTGAATGGACGGCGATCGCGCGCACCGCGCCGTGGCAGATGACGCGGATGAACCTCAACACGTTCGAGCGGCACGGCGTCTTCGAAACGGCCGAAATGGTCGAGACGATCGCCGCCCGGCTCCGCGACCGCGAGGCCGTCAAACGGGCGAAGGTCTTTCCCTACCAGCTCCTGTCGGCCTACACCGCCGCCTCGCAGAACCGGGCGATTCCGCGGGCGATCACCGAGGCGCTCCAGGACGCGATGGAGATCGCGACCGAGAACGTGCCGGCGATCGACGGCAAGGTCTTCGTCTTCCCGGACGTTTCCGGATCGATGAGCTCGCCCGTCACCGGTCACCGTAACGGCGCGACCTCAGCCGTCCGCTGCATCGACGTCGCCGCGCTCGTCGCGTCGGCGCTGCTGCGGAAAAACCCGACCGCCGAGATCCTCCCGTTCGAGACCGGCGTCGTCGAGCTCGCGCTCAACCCGCGCGATTCGGTGATGACCAACGCCGCGAAGCTCGCACAGATCGGCGGCGGCGGCACGAACTGCTCGGCCCCGCTCGCCCGGCTCAACCGCGCCGGCACGAAGGCCGACCTGCTCGTCTACGTCTCGGACAACGAATCGTGGATCGACTCGCAGCGTTCGTGGAACAGCGGCACCGAGACGATGCGGCAGTGGAACGAGTTCAAAACGCGCAATCCCGACGCTCAACTCGTCTGCATCGACATCCAGCCGTACGCCCACACGCAGGCGGCGGAGCGCGCCGACATCCTCAACGTCGGCGGCTTCAGCGACCAGGTCTTCACGCTGCTCGCCGAATTCGCCGCCGGCCGGCTCGCCGACGACCACTGGGTCGGGGTCATCGAACGGACGGAAATCTGAGGGGATTTCGGATTTCGGATTTCGGATTTCGGATTGGTTTCGAATCGGAAACGATAGTTGAAATCGAAACTATCGAATTCGGACAAATCCGAAATCCGAAATCCGAATTCCGTTACCGGCTGTTTGAACGGCGCGACGATGGAGTTTATAGTTGGTGACAGAACTTATTGGAAAAGCAGCGATTACGGTCGCGTTCGCGTGTTTATTCTGCCATTCAAAAGACTAAATTCCCTTCGTGTTTTTAGTGGATTGATTAAAAGCCGCCCGCGGGTTTACCGCTCATTATTCCAGCAAGTTTTGTCACGCACTATAAAGTCTTGACGAAGCCCTTTATTGTCGATGAAATGAATAAATCGAAACATCAAATCAACCGGATCGAACCGCCGGCGCTGCCGGATGCGGACGACGAAAACGCGGTTCAGCTGACGGCGTTCGAGACCGGCGAAAGGTATGAAAACCTGATCCTCGGCGAGCTCGATCTGAGCGAATCGAGCGCCGACCGCGTCGTCGTCGAAGGCGCGCGTCTGACCAACGTCCGGCTCAGCGCGACCCGGTTTCAGAAGCTCCGGCTCGTCGACGCGCGGTTCGAGCGGTGCGATCTGGCGAACGCGCAGTGGCCGTACGCGGAATTCGACCGCGTCGAATTCGTCGACTGCCGGATGACCGGCTTCCGGCTGACGGGCGGCCGGTTCGCCGATCTCCGGATCGGCGGCGGCAAGCTCGATTTCGCCCAGTTTTTCGATTCGGTTTTTAGAAACGCAGCGTTCGAGGAATGCAACCTGCGCGAAGCCGATTTTCGCGAAGCCGCGCTCGCGGACGTCCTTTTTCGAAACTGCGATCTCGGAAACGCCGAGTTTTACGGGGCGAAGATGAGGGGCGCCGATCTGCGGGGCTCGCGGCTCGACGGGCTGAAATTTCATCCCGATAATCTTCGCGGCGCGACGATCGACGCCGGGCAGCTGGTCGATCTGGCCGCCGCCTTCGCGCGTTTTTTCGAGATCGACGTCAAATGACCGGCTTCGGACCGAAGCCGTTTCATCAAAAATAGTTTTCGGCGAATGCCGTCGGGAGTACATGGTTTGGAAAGTTCGATCCTTTCGCCGTCCGTTAACGGGCGGAAGCTCTCGACCGATCTTGTCGCCGAAAAAGAAAAAGCCTTCGCTTTACTAACAAATTCGATCTTTGGTCTTTGAGCTTTGACCTTTGATTTTCTTCATTTTCAAAGCTCAAAGCTCAAAGACCAAAGATCACATAACCTTAAAACAATCAGCAGCTTAAAAACAAAGTGCTAAATCAGCCGAACGTCGCCGTGCAGCGGGTCGGTGACGATCACTTCGTTTTTGCTGAAGGTTTTGTAAGTCAGATTGTATTTTTTGCAGTGCGAGTTTCCCAGCGCGACCCCGGCGATCACCGCGCCGAAAACGAGCAGGAAGATAAAGAACGAGCCGGCCGCGATGCCGAGCACGATCGCCAGTATCAAACCGAGGAAAAACCCGAGTCCGATGAAGGTTTCGTACGACTCGATCGGCTGGTAATTTTTCCAGCATTCGTCGCAGAACGGCGCTTCGAGCTCGTGTTTGACCTTGAGCAGCAAAATAATCAGAATTCCCGGCAGCAGCCCGAGAAAGATCGCGAAAAAGGCCCCGCGCGGGATGTATTCGCGTTTGAACTGGTGGATCGAAACGTTGCTCGCCGTGCCGCATTTGATGCAGGAATAAAGCATCGTCTGCGGTTCCGGCCGCTGGTAATAACTCGGCGGCGGCGGCGGCTGATAGGACTGATAAGCGGCCGGCGCCGGGTTTTGATATTGATTCGCGTGCTGATAAGCGGTCGGCGCCGGGTAGGCCGGCGCGCCGTAGGTCTGGTTCGCGGGCATTTGGCCGCCGAAGCCCGGCGCCGGCGGCGTCTGAAAAGCCGCCTGACCGTAATTCTGAGGCGGCGGATTTTGCCCGAAGCCGCCCTGATATTGCTGTTGATTTTGGCCGTAGCTATTTTGATATTGGGAATTGAAGTTTTGTCCGTAATTTTCCTGAAACTGCTGCGACGGATAACCCTGTTCGAAACCGGCGGCCGGCGGCGGGTTCTGCCCGAAGCCGGTCTGACCCGTCGTCGGCGGGTAAGCCTGAGTCTGAAAACCCTGTTCGATGTTCGTCTGATAGGAACGCTGATCGGCGATCGGCGCGTATTCGTTCAATTGATTTCCGCAGCGCTTGCAGTGCGATTCGGTGCTGAAATTGACAAGATTACATTGTTTGCATCTGATTGAAGGCATTATTTTCTCCCGAAGAATGTCGAAGATTAAGGTAAGTGCCGGAGAGTCAGGGGCGGCACACGAGACATTATTTAGGATAAAACATCGGACGGGCTGAAGACAAGAGTTTTTTGAGAAAAAAATCTTCTTCGGCCTGCTCGTCGAAGCCGGTAAGTTACTCGGAAAACTGGTTTTCGCCGCGTCCTTACTTCATCCGGTTGCGGGCCTTCAGTTCGCGCCAGATCAGAAACAAAAGCACGACGATCAGCGGCGGGCTGGCGATGAAAAGGATGAAGAGAATTTGAAAAAGATAGGCGAGCGGCTCGGACTGCGTCACGGTCGGGCCGACGGCCAGCGAGGACGAGGGCAATTCGGGAACCGGATAATAGCCCGGATTGCTGACGTGAATGTCTCTCGTTCTTTCGACGTGCGGAAGCAGATCGTTTTTTCCGGCCGTCATAAAATTGATGGCGGTGAAGCCGAGCAGCAGAACGATGAATACCTTGATGAAACTGCCTTTACAACACATATTTTTATTACCTCGATCGCCGTTTATCTTAGCACGGAGAATTCCTCCGGCAAAGATTTTTTTGGCGAATGCCGTCGTGATTACATCGAAACCGCCCGTCAGGGTGATGCGAGCTCAAACCTCGCCCGCTCCATTATTTTCTTTACAGGGCGGAAGATCACGGCATTTTTGTCGCTAAATTCCCTTCCGGGTTCCCGCTCATTTCCCGGCGAGCATCCGTTCGAGCGCCTTTTTGAACGGCGCGCCGTTCGTCGCGAGCGCGTTCGGCGAAAACGTGTTGGCCGCCTTCCCGTCCGCGACGACCGAGTAGCTCTGACGCGTCCGCGGGACGTAGATCAGGATCCGGTGCGAGCCGTCGCCGCTGTTCTCGCCCTTGAAGACGACCTCCTCGAAGCCGTCGCCGTCGATGTCCTCGGGCTCGAAAATCCAGTTGGTGCCGCGAAACTCGGGCACGTCGAGCGAAACGCGGGCGGTGATCTCCCACTGGCTGTTGACGTTTGCGCGCTCGATCGCGAACATATGCGTCTTGCCCATATCGATCATATTGTGGATGCAGACGATCGCCGAATCCTTCGGGGTCTTGATGATCTGATAGCCGTCGGCGCGGTGCTCGGTCGTCGAGGTGATCCGCAGGATCACCCGGTCGGCCTCTTCCTGCGAGATGATCGGCACGGAAGCCGCGTTTTTGTCGTCGCCGGCCGGCGTCTTCGCGAAATCGTCGCCCATCGGCATCTTATGCTGCGAATGATCCATCTCGGGCATCGCCGAATTCGAGTTGGACGACGAGACGACCGGCGCGGGCCGCATCCAGCGATAGCCGCCGAACGCGAGCAGCCCGAGCAGAATGACGGCGGTCGCCGAGAGCGCCGCGACTTTCAGACCGCTCGGCCCGTCGTCCGAAGCGCTCTTTACTTCGGCCGCTTCGGGTTTCGGGATCTGCGAATCGGTCACCGCCCGCAGCTGCTGCGTCGCCGGGAAAAGGTTGGAGGCCGTGTCGACCCGCGTGTCGAACGCGATCTGCGGCGAGGTCTCGCCGGCGAGGCTCATCTCGAGCAGATTTTTCGTCGCGGCCGCGCTCTCGGGCCGGTCGGCCGGCTTTTTCGCGAGCAGACGGTTGACGACCGAAGCGAGCGCCGGCGGCACTTCCGGTGCGAGCTCCTCGATCTTCGGCGCTTCGACCATCGCGTGCTTGATGATCACCGCCGAGAGCACCTCGTCGTTGAACGGCGGCCGGCCGGCGAGCATCTCGAACAGCAGCGCGCCGAGCGAATAGAGATCGCTGCGCGCCTCGACCGGTTCGCCGAGACACTGCTCGGGCGACATATAAAAAGGCGTCCCGACGAGCAGGCCCTTGCCGGTCATCGACAGCTTGAGGCTCTCGGCGTTGTCGCGGTTGAGCATCTTGGCGATCCCGAAATCGAGGACGAAGACGCCCTGCTGGTTGAGCATTATGTTGGCCGGCTTGAGATCGCGGTGGATGATGCCGTTGGCGTGCGCCTCCTGCAGCACGTCGCAGATGCTGACCGCGATGTCGACGGCTTTTTTATACGGGATCTTGCGGTCGCGCTTGAGAATGTCGGCGAGCGTCGTGCCCTCGACGTACTCCATCACGATAAAAAGCCGCCCGTCCGGCAGCTTGCCCGAATCGTAGATCATCGCCGCCCGCGGATGGCGAAGCCGCGCCATCAGCCGCGCCTCGCGCGTGAAGCGCTGCATCACGTCCGAATCCATCGCGAATTCCGGGTTGATGACCTTGACCGCGACGAGCCGGTCGAGCCCGAGATGCGTCGCGCGGTAAACCGTTCCCATACCGCCGCGGCCGAGAATTTGCTCGACGCGCAGATTGTTGGCGATGATCGGCGGGATCGAATTGCCGGCCGCCCCGTCCAGATTTTCCATATAATTTCCCTAGTCAGTATTCGATCGAAAAGCCCGAAACAGTTTTAAAGAACTCACTTGTTGTCCGAAAATACAAGATAAATATACACCGATCGGCAAATCAGCGTAAATCGAAAACGAACGGCCGCGAAAAATTTCTTCGGCGGGACGAATGCCGGAACGACTACATTTCTTTTGGGTGGAAAAACGTCCGTCGTTTCATTTCTCGTCGTCCCGACCAATAAAAAAGACGAGCCGGGGCTCGTCTTTCGGTGTGGAATTCCTTTGATCTTCAGGGCTTCGGCGTCGGCGTCGGCGTCGGCGTCGGCATCGGCATATCCGGCGGCATCGGCGTCGGCGTCGGCGTCATCTCCGGCGACGGCGATTCCGTCGGACTCGGCGACGGCGACGGGCTCGCCGTCGGCGACATCTTCGGCGTCGGCGTCGGCGCGAAGGCCGCCGAACCGGACGATCCGGCGTTTTTACCCGCCAGACCGGCGGCCGTAAAAATTCCGATCAGCACGAACAGACTCACTCCCAGAGTCAGACTCATCTTTTTCAACATACACGTACCTCCCAGTTACGTAGCTTGACGAACGCCGGTCCTTCCGAGCGTTCCGAATCAATTCATTGCCATTCCGTCTGGGGACTTATTGGGCAAGCCCCGTGCCAGCTTTTACAAAATGATTTACTTTCTAACAATTAACCGATCGAAGACGGCTTCGGCCGATCGTCCGGGCGGCCGAAACCGCTCGACAAATTCATACATTTCGCATCAAATAAATACGGAGGAATTATGCCATACAACAAACTGAACGTTTCGGGCGCGAAGGCCGACATCCTCGCCTGGGTGCATCACGACCTGTCGCTCGACGAACAAAATATGCTGCGCAACGTCTCGCGGCTGCCGTGTCTGTTCAAACACGTCGCGCTGATGCCCGACGCGCATCTCGGCATCGGCTCGATGGTCGGCTCGGTCGTCGCGACCAAAGAAGCGGTGATCCCGGCGACCGTCGGGGTCGATATCGGCTGCGGGATGGCCGCGCTCAAGACGCCGTTCAAGAGCGGGATTCTCGACGGCCGGCTGCGCGAGCTGCGGAACGCGATCGAGGACGCGATCCCGGTCGGGTTCGCCGCCCACAAGGAATCCGACTGGCACGCCTCGCGCTGGCCGGGCTGGGACAAATTCGAGGAGCTCCACGAAAAAGTGCAGGATCGCCAGCGCAAGGCGATGCTCCAGATGGGAACGTTAGGTGGGGGTAAATTGCCCCGTGCCGTGGTGACACGGTAATGAAAACTCGTCCAAATCGGTGAAAGGCTGAGATGCAGACACCGAGGGAAGCGGTAAATTCAGGTTTGAATTTACACGCCCCGTAGAGAGCAGAGGGACTTGGGCATCTTGAAACGATTCAAGATGAAGGTGTGCTCCGAACTGCGGCGAAAAGGAAGCCGCAGAATCAGGCAGAAATGGCCTGATCGGTTGTAAAATCATTGCAACAAAAAAAATGAAAGAGATTATTCTGACTTTAGAGAATCCATTTTATGCTTATTTGTTTGGATTAATTCAAACAGACGGGCATCTTTATCAGAATACCCGTAATCGGGGGAGATTAAGTATTGAACTTAGCCAACGCGATGAAGAATTGTTAATAAAACTTCAAAAAGCGTTGCCGTTTAATTCTTCCTTGTCCCGTAGAAAAAGAAATACCAATTTCAGCGAAGATTATCACTCCGCTGTTTGGAATGTTTTCGACAAACGATTTCGGGATTTTCTAATCGAAAATGGGATTCCCTGCGGCAGAAAAATGGACAATATCACAATTCCTGTTTGTAAATATTCAAAACCCGATTATTTTCGAGGGCTTATCGACGGTGACGGATCGTTAGGATTAACCGGCAATGGTTTTCCTTTCATATCTTTTATCACCAAAAGCCCTAAGATTGCTTTTGAATATATTGATTTTATCCAATCAATAACAAAAAAGGTGAAAACTTCTTCAAAGAACAAACGTGATGGTGTTTTTAACATTGCTGTTTTTAAAGAAGATGCCCAAGAAATTGTAAATCTTCTTTATTACCAGAATTGTCTAGCTCTTCAAAGAAAAATAATGAATGCGGAAAATGTCCTGAGATGGAAACGACCGGAAACAATGAAAAGGGTCGAAAACCGAAAGCGATGGACAAAATCCGAAGACGATTACATTCTTTCTAATTCTGTAAAGGATGCGATGATAACGTTGGAAAGAAGTCAAAAGAGCATAGCAATGCGGTTTTGGCGTTTGAAATCCGACAAACAACAGGTAACAGATTGAACCACTTTATCGAAATCTGTCTCGACACCGAGGACAACGTCTGGCTGATGCTCCATTCCGGGTCGCGCAACATCGGGAAGGAGATCGCCGAGCGGCATATCGCGACGGCGAAGACGCTGCACCGGCTGAGCGAGCTGCCGGATCCGAATCTCGCGTATTTCATCCAGGGCACGAAGGAGTTCCGCGATTACTGGAACGATCTCGACTGGGCGCAGTCTTACGCGATGATGAACCGCCAGGTGATGATGAACCGGCTCTTGAAGGTCTTTAACCGGATGTTCAACAAGGGCAAGGCCTTTCGGCCGGCGATCGAGGTCAACTGCCACCACAACTACGTCGCCGAAGAGCTCCATTTCGGCGAGCGGGTCTTCATCACCCGGAAGGGCGCGATCAACGCCGAGGAGGGGCGCTACGGGATCATCCCCGGCTCGATGGGCGCGAAATCGTTCATCATCAAGGGCCTCGGCAACCCGCAGAGCTACAACTCCTGCTCGCACGGCGCGGGCCGCAAGATGTCGCGGACGCAGGCCAAAAAGCGTTTCTCGCGCGAGGACCTCGAACGGATGACGCGCGGCGTCGAATGCCGCAAGGACGCCGGCGTGATCGACGAGATTCCCGGCGCCTACAAGGACATCGACCAGGTAATGCGCAACCAGTCCGACCTCGTCGAGATCGCCGCCGAGCTCAAACAGGTCGTCTGCGTCAAAGGATAGTGCGATTTCGGATTTCGGATTTCGGATTTCGGATTTCGGATTGGTTTCGGGGCGAGGGCGATCGTTCCAATCGAAACCTTCGAATTCAGACAATCCGAAATCCGCAATCATTACTGTTAAAAAGATTTCATGAATCGGAAGGTTCGGCCGATGTTATTTGAAAAATAAAATCCTTAAAAAGCCTGTGGAACAGGCGAAAGAATATAGCTACAGGCGCAAGCCTGTAGGCAAGCGCGCCCCCGAACCTCGAGCCTGTTTACAGGCGACAGAAGAAAGACGTTCATTAATAAAGACCGTTCGGGGTTATCGACATTCGACCCGCGGCGGCCGCGCGAAAACCTCTGTCGCCTGTAAACAGGCTCGAATCCAGATCGGGCCGTCGACTACAGCTTGCGCCTGTAGCTATTATCTTTCGCCTGTAAACAGGCTTGATCAGGATTTTATTTTTCAAAATAAATCCTTTTAACACTAATGATCCAAAATCCGAAATCCGCAATTCAACCGTTTTGGTGTATGATGGTTGGCAGCGATGCTCGGTTTTCCCGGTTACAATTTTGTGGGCGTGTTCGTGGTCTTCGTGCTGCTCGGGCTCGCCGCGTTCTTTTTCGGGCTTCTCGATTTCTCGAAAAGCGGGAAACGTTACGGCATCTCTTATTTGAGACCGGTCATCGGGATGGTCGTCGGGATGGCTTTTCTCGGCACCGGTCTTTATTTTTCGGCCGGCAGCTTCCGGCAGACGTACGGTTTCCGCAATATTCCGGTCGGCCGCGTGCGGGGATTTCGGGTTTTCGGCTCGAAAAGCGAATCCGAGCCGGGTGATTCGAACTTCGTCGTTTACGACAACCCGGAAAAAACTCAGGCGGCGCTGCTGACCCTCAAAAACTGCCGCGAGATCAGAAGAAATCACGAACATTTCGAAGACGGCTACAAGCTGCAGCTGCTGATCACCGGCGAACCGGCCGAATCCGATTATTTTCTCTCCGTCTACCGGATCAGCAGCGCCCGCAGCGGAAAACAGGTCGTGATGCCGCATCTCGGCCCCAACAAAAACCTCAATCTCGGCGATTACGAATGCCCGGAGTTTCAGAGCTTCGTCCGCGAAAACATCGACCCGCTGTTTCAGCCCAAAAACAATCAGCCGAAATAGGGTACTAGTCGATGTCGGATGTCGGATGTCCGATCGGCAAAGACTTAAGACTCAAGACTTAAGACTCAAGACTCAATAAAATCAATGAACGAATTGACGCTCGCGGAGGCGATCGAAAATCTTTACCGCGTGTTTGCGCGCTATCCGTTGAAGGAGCGCATCGAGGGCTGTCCGTGCTGCGTCGGTGAGGAGCGCGAGCGGATTCTGCACGCAAGGCCGCTCCGTGAATTGTCCGGCGCACAGCTGTCGAGTTTCGGCTTCAAGGCGATGACGACGTTCGGCGACGCCGACGATTTTCGGCATTTTCTGCCGCGTCTTTTCGAAACGATGACGCGCGGCGAATTCGGCTACAACGAGGAGATTCTCTTCGGCAAGCTCGTTTACGCCGGCTGGACGGACTGGCCCGCCGAGGAAAGCGCCGCGATCGGAGACTTCTTTCGCGCGCTCGTCCGGGCGGCCGTCGAATTCGACCGCGAAAAAGCCTGGCTCGCGGAATCGTTCATCACCGGCGTCGCGATCGCCGCGCCGGACGTGACGCCGTATCTCGAGATCTGGCTCGAAGAAATCTCGCCGAACCGGATCGCGACGCTCGCCTATTTCACGATCGAAGCCGGCGGCGAAATGTCGAACGCGTTTCTCGGCAAAGAAGCCGTCAACCGCCGGCGCATTTTGCGGTGGCTGACGGCCGAAGCGACCGTCGCGCGGCTCGAAACACTTTTTCTCGACGAGGATTTCGCGAAAATCTCGCCCGATCTGCCGCGTCTTCTCGAAGCGATTTACGATCTCCGAAAATAAATTTTCAATCTCTTCCCGAAACCGTCGTGTGCAGCTGCCGAGATCGCGCGTGCAGCTGCCGAGATCGCGTGTGCAGCTGCCGAGATCGTTTGTGCAGAGGTCGAGATCGCGTGTGCAGATGCCGAGATCGTTTGTGCACGGGTTGAGACGGCGTGTGCAGAGGTCGAGATCGTTTGTGCACGGGTCGAGATCGTTTGTGCATTACCCAAATCGCTTTGTGCATTACCCAAATCGCTTTGTGCATCGGTCAAATCGTCTTGTGCAGAGGTCGAGACGGCGTGTGCGTCGCTCGAAAAGCGCGGACGAAAGCGATCGTTTCGTCGTTTCAACGCGCAAAATCTTTCGGCATCGTTGGTCCGGCCGGTCGAAGACCCCGGCCTGCCGGGTCGGGAACGGCGGTTCGAATCCGCTGCGGTGCTTTTCGGTTTTCGGCCGCCGGCCGCCGGTTTGCCAAATTTCGACAACGGGCTTATCCTGTTGTCGAAAAGGAGTTACCCGCCGCCGATGAAAAAAAACGAGGTCTATAATTGTTTCGAATACGCGTTTCGCTGCCCGCGCACCTGGGAGAGCTTCGCGCCGACGGACGATCCGAAGATTCGTTTCTGCGACGAATGCCGCCAAAACGTCCATCTCTGCGAAACGCCGGAAGAATTGCGCGCCAACGTCGAGCGGCTCTTCTGTGTCGCCTTTCCGCCGGCCGGATTTTCGGGCGAGACCGCCACGGATCCGGTCGTCGAGGTTCCCGCGCCGCCGCTCCCGCCGGGGATGATGATGCCGCTTCCCTACCCGCCGGACGGTTTCGCGACGGTCTTTCTCGAACCCCTTCGCGAGCTCAAAAAGGACGAGATCGACTATCTCGCGTTCGCTTTCCGGGCCGATCCCGGCGTTCTCCGCGACTCGCACCGAACCGGCGAACCCGTCATCCTCTCCGATCGCGTCCCGAAAGAAACCGCCGACCGCATCGGCGACCGTCTCCGTTCGCGAAACATCCCTTTTCGCATCGAAGCGCATCCCGAATAATCGACTCTCCCGCCGCGAAACCAATCCGAAATCCGAAATCCGAAATCCGAAATCCGAGATCCGAAATCCGAAATCCGAAATCCGTTTCTCGCAGGCGGAAACAAACAAAACCACGGGACCGACCCGGTTCTTGGCTGGTCTCGTAAGCCGCGCCGTCTGCCGGAAGGAGCGAATTCGATGCAAATAATTCGCTCCGAAATCAACGAAGGAGCGCCGTCATCGCGACGGCGCTCCCTGAAAACAGGCGAGTTTTTAAACGGCCGAAAACCGCTCCCCTCCGGAAAGCGGCTTCGGGATCGTTATGTTTCGGCTTCGTTCGTCATTGGATGCAGAGCCGGTACGGGCTGATGTAGGTCGTGCTCGTCGAAAAGGTCGTGATCCCTTCGAAACAGGTGTTGCTCCGGGCGAAACCGTTGAACTCGGCCGTTCCGTTGCCCATAAAGAGCACGAAATGCAGCCGGTTGGCGCCGGCGTACTGATCCCAGTTGCCGATAAACTGGCCCTCGTAGCTCATCGTCAGATCCGGGTTGAGCGACAGCGTGAAATGCTGCTGCGAGCTCGGGAAAAGCTCGCATTCGAAGAACGAGCTCAAGGTCGTGCCGGTGCAGTTCGAGACGGACATCGTCGCCGACGTCAGCTGGTTGTTCGGATAGACCGGCGTCGGCGCGATCGTCGCGAAGTTGTTGTTCGAATTGGTTTCCGGCGTCGTCACCGTCGAAGCCGTCGCCTTGATCTGGAGCGAACGGGTCGAGATCGGAAACGCGAACGTGAACGAAAAGCTCTTCGTCCGGTTCGGCCCGGTGTGCGTGACGTTGCCGAGCTGGCAGACCAGCTTGCGGTTCGCGAGCTGACAGGTCTGCGGATAGCCTGACACCGTGCCGAGCACGTATTTCTGCGGGCTCGTGGTGGTTTCCGGCAGATCGACGACGACGCTCGATGTGTAGGCGGTCGAACCGCCGATGTTCGTGACCGTGACCGTGTACTGATACGGCGAATAGACCTGCGCCGACGACGGGCCGGTGATCTGCAGCGAAAGGTTCGGGGGCGTCGACGAGGCGTTGGCGACGCCCGCGCCGAGCCCGACTAAAATCAATAAAAGACACACTGCGACTCTCGAAAAACGTTTTTGTTTTTTCATAAATTTCTCCTGTTTTCTGTGATTTACAAGAATCAAACTATCTTGTGTCTGAATGAACGCAGGGGCGGCGGGTTTCTTGCACGGAGGCGGAAAAAAAGTCTTGAGTCTTAAGTCTTGAGTCTTAAGTCTTTGTCGGAAACAGTTCCGACATCCGACATCCGACATCGACTAAGGACTCAAGACTTAAGACTCAAGACTCAGGACTTCTCTCCCGTTTCGCGTTTTACAAAAATTTCATATACAAATCCGGACGAAATCGGTTAATATAGTGGCAAGTAGATCAGACTTGCACAAGATATTGCGCCGAATGTCCGTATTTGTATTGATTTCAACCAATAACAATCATACTGAAGGAGGTGATTCCATTGATCACAGGTAGAGTTTTGCTTCTGAACTTCTCTTACGAACCGCTCGGCACGATCGGCGTGGCGCGGGCGATTTGTATGTGGTTCTCGGGCAAACTGACAATCGAAGAAAACGACGGCGACCACGTTCTGCATTCGCCGAACACCGTCTTTCCCGTGCCGTCGGTCGTGCGTCTGCGCAACTATGTCCACGTCAAGCGGCGACGGCAGGAAACGACGATGAAGCGCGCCCGGATCTACATCCGCGACCGCTACCGCTGCCAGTACTGCGGCGAGCATAAGACCGCGAGGGATCTGACGCTCGACCACATCCTGCCGCGCGCGCAGGGCGGCGAATCGACGCCGCACAACCTCGTCGCGGCCTGCGTCAAATGCAACCAGCGCAAGGGCAACCGCACGCCGGAACAGGCCCGGATGCCGCTGCTGACCAGTCAGAAGCTGCTCCGGCTCGGCCTCGACCACGTGCTGCTTTGCCACTACGCCGAATCGCGTCCGGAATGGAGGAAATATCTGTTTATGGACGACGAAGCGGGAGCATTCGAAGTAAGCCGCGCGGCCTGAAACGGACGGATCGTTTAACCACCCCGACCAACGGCGATCCGTCCGTTCAATTTCCCGTCCCCGAAATTAATCCCTTTTTTTCTTCCCGATTTCTGGTAAAATTTTATTTCTTCCAGCAGTTGCATCAATTTACGTTTAATTCGCCGAACCGTGACGATGACCGAAAAACAAGAATTCACGTTTCAACTTTTCGCCCCGAACAACGCTGGGGCCAACCTGATCGCCGATTTCAACGACTGGGGTGAAATCCCGATGACGAAAACCGACGACGGCTATTTCCGGGCGACCGTCGAGCTGCCGGACGGCACGTATCAATACAAGTTCAACGTCCGGACGAAAAGCTGGTTTTACGAGGAAAACGAGTGGAAGTCGATCGCCGACCCGTACGCGACCGACGTCGCCAACGAGTCCGGAAACTCGATCCTTAAATTGAAGGACGGCCGCAAGATCGTCGACGAGTACGAATGGCGGTCGAACGACGTGCCGCTCCCCGAAAACAACCGGCTCGTCATCTACGAGCTGCACGTCGGCGATTTTTCGGGCGGCGAGGCCGACGGCTTTATGCGCGGGAAATACACGGACGTCGTCGCCAAGCTCGATTATCTGGCGGAGCTCGGCGTCAATGCGCTCGAGCTGATGCCGCTCAAGGAATCGCCGGGCGATTTCAACTGGGGCTATTCGCCGATCCATTATTTCGCGCCCGAATCGAGTTACGGGACGACCGCCGAGCTGAAGGAGCTGATCGACAAATGTCACGGGCTCGGGATCCGCGTGATCGTCGACGGCGTCTACAATCATGCCAACACCGACACGCCGCTCGCGCAGATCGATCACGATTACTGGTTTCACCACGAGCCGAAAGATCCCGAACAAAGCTGGGGGCCGGAATTCAACTACGAATTTTTCGACGAGCGCCGCGGATTGCGGCCGGCCCGCAATTTTATCTGCGATTCGATCCGCTTCTGGATCAACGAATACCAGATCGACGGCATCCGGTTCGACGCTGCCCGCCAGATCGACAACTTCGACGCGCTCCGCAGCTTCGTCGGGTATTCGCGCGAGATGGCGTCGATGAAGCCGTTTTTCACGGTCGCCGAATATATCCCGCCGACGCCCGAGGTGACCGAACCCGAAGGGCCGGTCGAGAGCTGCTGGAACGACGCGTTTATGCATATCATGATCGAATACCTGACCGGCGCGGGCTTCGATCTCGAACGGATCAAGGACGCGATCGACGCGAAACGGCTCGGCTACGCGAACGCGACGAGCGTCACCAACTATCTCGCGAACCACGACCAGAACCGGCTCTTTCTGAAGCTCGGCGAAAACGGGATTCTCGGCGACGAGGCTTACCAGCGGGCACGGCTCGGCGCGCTCGTCCTGCTGACGGCGGTCGGCGTGCCGATGATCTGGATGGGCGAGGAATTCGGCGAGCACGTCCCGCTTTCCGAGCAGAGCAACAAGATCAACTGGACGCTGCTCGAAACCGACGCCAACCGGCATCTGTTCGATTATTACAGGACGCTGATCGCGCTCCGGACCTCCGAACCCGCGTTTTTCACGGCCAACGTCGAGTTCTTTCACGAGGACGCGACGCGCGGCGTGCTCGGCTTCGTCCGTTACGACGACGACGGAAACGCGGCGGCCGTCGTCGTCAATCTCTCCGACGACGAGCTCGAAGACTACGCGGTCGAAAATTTTCCCGAGGGCCGCGACTGGCACGAATGGACGAAAGATTACGACGCGGAAATCATCGATCACCGACTCGTCGGCACGCTCGAACGGCGCGCGGGACTGATCTTCGTCAAAAAATAACCGATGACGAAAAAACTCTACGAGGAAACCTGGCTGTTCGATCTCGTCCACGAAAAAGCCCCGGACAGCGAGCAGGTCGCTTTTTACGAGCGGCAGATCGCGCGCTACGGCCAGCCGGTGCTCGAACTGGCCTGCGGCACGGGCAATTATCTGGTCACGCTGACCGAGAGCGAGTACGACATCGCCGGCGCCGACAAATTCGCCGAGATGCTCGACGCAACCCGCGAAAAGGCCGGCACGCGCAACGTCGAGACCAATCTCTACAACGCCGATATGCGCTCGTTCAACCTGCCGCAGCGGTTCAATCTGATCTTCGTCGCGCAGAACGCGCTCCAGCATCTGAAGACGACGCGCGAGGCCCTCGCGAGCTTCGAATCGGTCAAACGCCATCTCAATCCCGGCGGCCGGTTCATCGTCGAGGTCTTCAACCCGTCGGTCGAATTGCTGAACCGCGACCCCGACAAACGCTATTTCGTCGGCGAATACCGGACCGCCGACGGCTGGATCGTGATCACGACCAATGTCCGCTACGACGCGGCGACGCAGGTCAACCACATCGACTGGCATTACAAAAACCAGTACTGGAAAGAGGAGCAGACCGTCTCGTTCGCGATGCGCCAGTTCTTCCCGCAGGAGCTCGACGCACTGTTCGCGTTCGCCGGCTTCCGGATCGAGGCCAAATACGGCGACTTCGACGAATCAGCGTTCACGAGCGACTCGCCGAAACAAATCCTGGTCGCCGCCGCCCTTTGAAAGTTTTCGGTTATTCGGTTGATTTTTCAGCTCTTTTCGGGGTATGATGCTATTTCAAACACGGAACGAACAGCCAACGCGGCCGTTCGTTCCGTGATTTTTTTTTGGAGGAAATTATGAAATACGAAAACGAAAACCAGATCGCGGCGATGGTCGCCGCCTTCGAGAACGGGACGATCGCCGACGCCGACTGGCGTCACGCCGAGCATCTGATCGCCGCTTATCATTACCTGTCGAAACACGATTTCGAGACCGCGCTCGGCAAAATGCGCGACGGCATCCTGAATCTGCTGAAAGCCTTCGGCGCGGATTCGTCGAAATATCACGAAACGCTGACGGTATTTTGGATGCGCACCGTCGACGACTTCCGAAAGTCCAACCCGGCCCTCGCGCCCGCCGAAGCCTGCCGCCTTCTCACGGAAAAATACGGCCGCGACTACGTCGACGCCTTTTACAGCCCCGAATGTCTCGCAACCGACAAAGCCCGCACGGAATACGTCGCGCCCGACCGCGTTTAGAGTCGAGAGTCACAGGAAGAAGAGGAGAAAAGGAGAAGAGGAGAAGAGGAGAAAGGGAGACGGCAATCTCCCTCAACGGACCAATCCGAAATCCGAAATCCGAAATCCGAAATCACAATGGCGGGACGATCGCCAACGATCATCCCGCCATTCGGGGGCTGCTCGGGGGAATATTGTTTTTATCCGACACCGGCCATAAACCGATCGCCTTCAACCAGATCGCACTTCCCCAAATCCGAAATCCGAAATCCGAAATCCGAAATCCCTCAAAGCCATACCGTCCACAACAGCCATTGATCGAGATACGGCGTCGGATTCATCAGATCGCTGCGGCGGCCGTAGGACCCGGCCGGGACGTTTTTGTATTTCGTGTTGCTCGGCTGCGACAGATATCCGGCCGACGATTTGTCGTACATCTCGAAATGGAGCATCGCGCCGCCCTTGCCGTTGCGCTGGAGGGTCGAGATATACTGGCCCTCCTGGACGGTCGCGCCCGGATAGATCTCGGAACCGATATCGTCCCGGTTGATCTCGGTATAGCGCCCGATGAAAAACGAATGCTCGATGATCACCGAATAGAGCTTCGTGCCCTCGATAAAGGGCGTCTTCGGGACGTCGAGCACGATGCCCCATTCGACCGCGACGACCGGCGTGCCCGGCGCCGCGACCAGATCGCAGGCCGCGTGCGTCCGCAGCGAACCGTCCTTTTTCTTGCGCTCCGCACCGAACTTGATGCCGCCGTAATGATAGTTCTGAGCCGGTACGACCGACAACGGAAATCTTGCCATAAACTTGTTCTCCAGTCTTGAGTCTTAAGTCCTGAGTCTGAAGTCTTGAGTCTTGAGTCTTTGAAATCGATCTTCGCTTCGACTCTCGACTCTCGACTCTCGACTCATATCTTCGGCCAGCCGAGAATCACGTCGCCCTGCTGGTAGTAGGAAATCGTCCGGTATTTTTCGAACGTCCCCTTGCGCGGTTCCATCACCGTCAGGTTGACGACGCCGCTTTCGGTCTTTTTCGCCTTGATCACGACGTTGCAGTGATTCAGGCGGGTTTCGCCGGGCGACCCGCCGGCCGCCACCCAGTCGAGAAAGGCGATGATGACGGGGCCGTTCTTCAATTTTTCCGAAAGAAATTCGTAGGTCATCGACGGCCCGCTTTTGTAGGCGGTGCCGAGATTGAAGCGCGGCGCGTTGAGGATGTTCAGCATCCCCGAATCCGAAAGGCCGCCGAAATTCGGATCGTTGATGTCCTCGGGATAATAGGTCTCCGATTTGAAATCGATCATCAGATCCCACTGCGTCGCCACCGGCAGTTTCGGCGACATATATTTCAGCCACCATTCGAGCGATGCCGCCCAGCAGGCCATATCGTCGATCTGCGGCACCGGTTTGATCGTCTTGTAATTCTTCGTTCCCATAAAAACCTCACTCAAAATTCCGGGCTTTTCGCCCCGTCGATAATGAATGCGTCGCGGACGGAAAAAAACTATCATCCGCCGCGAAAAAATTTTTCGATTTTTTCGGGTTGTGCTAAATTTAATGCAGTCAACGATAATTTCAACCGAAAATGGCCGGATCGAACACACAGGAAGTCACCGAACTGCTGCAGAAATGGAGCGGCGGCGACGCCGACGCGCTCGAAAAACTGACGCCCGTCATCTATGCGGAGCTGCACCGGATCGCCCGCCGCTATATGAACCGCGAGCGCGACGGCCACACGCTCCAGACGACGGCGCTCGTCAACGAGGCGTATCTGCGGCTGATCGACTGGAAAACCGCGCGCTGGGAAAACCGCGCGCATTTTTTCGGCGTTTCGGCGCAGCTGATGCGCCGGATTCTGGTCGATTTCGCGCGCAAACGGCCGAAGGTTTCGGGCGACGAGCTCGCCCGTCACGTTTCGCTCGAAGAAGCCCTGACGATCACGCACGAAAAGGACGCCGACATCGTCGCGCTCGACGAAGCGCTCGACGAGCTCGGCCGTTTCGACGCGCGCAAGGCGCGGATCGTCGAGCTCCGCTTTTTCGGCGGCCTCTCGGTCGAGGAGACCGCCGAGGTCATCAGCGTCGCGCCGATCACCGTGATGCGCGAATGGCAGAAGGCGAAGGCGTGGCTCTATCGCGAATTATCGAAGACATAAGGAATTAAGGGTTCGCGGTTCGTGGCTGATTCCGGGCGGCATTCCCTGTTTGCAACCGCTGATTGCGGATACGACGAACCACGAACAACCAACGACGAACCGCGTGCAGTCCGAATTAATCCGTTGACGAAAAGATGAACCCCGATCGCTGGAAACAAATCGACGAGCTGTTCGACGCCGCGCTGGATCTGCCGGAAACGGCGCGGGCGGCGTTTCTCGACGAGCGCTGCGGCGACGACGCGGATTTGAAGCGGGAAGTCCTTTCGCTGCTCGCGGCGGGCGCCGAATCGGCGGATTTTCTTGACGAATCGGCAATGGGCGTCGTCGCCAAGAATCTCGCCGGCGAACAGCGGCTGACCGGCGAAACGGATTTCCGGGGCCGCCGGATCGGCACTTACCGGATCGAAAAAATGCTCGGCGCGGGCGGGATGGGCGAGGTTTATCTGGCGACCGACGAGAAGCTCAAACGCCGCGTCGCGCTCAAGATCCTGCCGGCCGAATACACCTCGAACGACGAGCGCGTCAAGCGTTTCCAGCTCGAAGCGCGGGCGATTTCGGCGCTCAATCATCCGAACATCGTGACCGTTTACGACGTCGGCGACGCGGACGGCCTCAACTTCATCGCGACCGAATACGTCGAGGGCCTGACGCTCCGCGATTTCGCCGAAACGAAGCCCCGGCTGAAAGACGTGCTCGGCGCGATCGCACAGGTCTGCGACGCGCTCGCGGCGGCCCACGGCGCGGGCATCATCCACCGCGACATCAAACCGGAAAACATTATGGTCCGGCCCGACGGCTACGTCAAGATCCTCGATTTCGGCCTCGCCAAGCTGACCGACATCGATCTCAACACGCTCAAAAACTTCTCCGGCACGGCCAAAGGCATCATCATCGGGACGCCCGCCTATATGTCGCCCGAACAGGTCGCCGACGACAACGTCGATCACCGCACCGATCTGTGGAGCGTCGGCGTCGTGCTCTACGAGCTGCTGACCGGCGTCAACCCCTACAAAAAGGAAAACCGCCAGGCGACCTTTCAGGCGATTCTCGCGGAAGCGCCGCCGCCGCCGAGCGCCTTCAACCCGGAAATCACGCCCGAGCTCGACGCGGTGCTCGCCAAGGCGCTCGAAAAGGACGCCGATCTGAGCTACCAGAACGCCGCCGACATCCGCGCCGACTTGAAAAGGATCCGCCGCGAGATCGATTCCTCGCCGTCGTGGAGCCGGAGCGGCCGGGTTTTACCGCAGAGGCGCGAAGGCGCGAAGGCGCGCAGATGGATCGGGGTCGGTTTTCTGGGATTGGCGGTTTTGGTTCTGGCCGGCAGCCTTTTCTTATTGTATAAATTGACGGTCAAAAAGAGCGTTTCGGGGACCGACTGGTCGAAGGCGAAAAACGTGCAGTTGACCGATTCGCTCGCCGTCGAAAGCTATCCGAGTCTCGCGCCCGACGGGCAGAGCCTGCTTTTTTCGATGGTGCAGGAAGGAAACGAGGATATTTTCTGGCAGCGGATCGGCGGCAAGAATCCAGTCAACCTGACGGCGAACTCGAAGGCGGGCGACTCGATGCCCGCCTTTTCGCCCGACGGCCGGCTGATCGCCTTCCGCTCCGAGCGGAGCCCGGGCGGCATCTACCTGATGGAGGCGACCGGCGAAAACGTCCGCCGTCTCGCCGACACCGGTTTTCACCCGACCTGGTCGCCCGACGGCAAACGGATCGCCGTCAGCGACCGCCCTTCGATCCATCACACGCTCCACACCCTGCCGAACAGCTCGCTCTCGGTCATCGACGTCGAGACCGGCGCCCGCCAGCCGCTCGACACGCGCGGCGACGCGATCATGCCGAGCTGGTCGCCGCACGGCAACCGGATCGCCTACTGGTTCGTCCGCGAGGGCCGGCCCGGCGAGATCGCGACCGTCCCGGCCGGCGGCGGCGAGCCGGTCGCCGTCACCGACGACGATTTTTCCGACTGGAACCCGGTCTGGTCGCCGGACGGGCGTTTTCTCTATTTCGCGAGCGACCGGGGCGGCAGTATGAGCCTCTGGCGGATCGCCGTCGACGAGGAAACCGGCCGCGCGCTCGGCGAGCCGGAATCGGTCGCGACGCCCGCCAAATACTGCCGTCACATCACCTTCTCGCGCGACGGCAGCCGGCTCGGCTATATCCGCTACGAGAGCAAATCGAATCTCCAGACGGTCGGCTTCGACCCGCAGACCGAAAAGCTCGCCGGCGAGATCGACTGGGTGACGCGCGGCAATCACGAGATCACCAACCCGCATCTCGCGCCCGACGGCGAGCATTATCTGATCCGCAGCGTCAAACCGGCGCAGGAAGACCTCGTCGTGTTCGACAAGACCGGCGAAAACTGGCGCAACCTGACCAACGACCGGTTTCTCGAACGGATTCCGAGCTGGTCGCACGACGGCCGGCGGATCGTCTTTCATTCCGACCGGAGCGGCAAATACCAGATCTGGACGATCGACGCCGACGGCGCGAACCTTCGGCAGATCACCTTTTCCGAGAAGACCGGCGCGTTCGTCGGCGTGTTCTCGCCCGACGACACGAAGCTCGTCTTCAGCGAGATCGACGGCAAAAACTACCGGCCGTTTCTGCTCGATCTCGCGAAACCGTGGGCGGAACAGATGCCGCAGCCGCTCAACGTCGAGGAAAACAGCTACGCGTGGGTCGGCGGCTGGTCGGCCGACGGCCAAAAGCTCTTGCTGCTCACATTTAAAGCGGACGGCAGCGTCGCGTCGCTCGGCGTCTACGATTTCCGGACGAACGCCTTCGAAAAAATGACCGATCACGGCTCGAGCCCGGTCTGGCTCGCCGACAACCGCCATTTCCTCTTCACCGACACGAACGGCGTTTTCCTGTGCGATACCGAAACCAAAAAGATCGCCGAGCTCTTCAAACCGCCGGCCTACGAGATTCAGGGCACGAACATCTCGCCCGACAACAAGTTTCTCTATTTCCGCTATTTACAGGTCGACGCCGACGTCTGGCTGATCGATTCGACGCAATGAGGCGATTTCGGATTTCGGATTTCGGATTTCGGATTGGTTTGTTGGCTGAGGCGTTGGCTTTTCGCTTTCGGCCGGTTTGGTTTTGTTCGTTTTGTCAGAACAGGCTGTGGATGAAGAGGGCGAAGGCGAAGATCGCGGAGAAGACTTCGGGAAGGCTGAACGGCGGGCGCAGCAGAAGCAGAAACCGCATCGGAAGATATGAAAAAATTATCGCCGGGACGAGAAATATTTTCGGCGTCGCGGGCGCGGGCGCGATGAGCTGGAAGAGGGTTTCCGTGTAGACGAGAAAAACGAACGTCAGCACGTAGGCCGCCCAGTAGCGCGAACGGCTCGTCCCGACGATCCTGTATAACAGGAACGCGTAGATCGGGATGACGATCTTTTCGGCCGTTTTTTTCTCGTCCGCCGGTTTTTCGAACCAGTCTTCGATGTATTGTTTTTCCGAATCGCCCTCGGCGTTGGCGAAAAACCGGACGAGCAGGAGCAGTCCGCTGACGAGCCCGACCGTGATCGAGATCCGTTTCGCCCAGACAAAACTCTGCCCGGTCAGGTTTTCGAGATAAACGACCGGCAGGATCGCCCAGATAAAGCTCAGAATCCACGAAAACATCGCGAACGAGCGCAGGACGAGCGCGACCGTCCCGCGCAGCCGCGCGCCGAAGCCGGCGTCTTTTTCTTCCGGCTGGTCGTCGACCGAAAGATCGGCGTAAAGCAGAAACAGCACGACGCTCTGGTAGGCGACGATCAGATAAACCAGCCACGGCAGAGTCTTTTCGACGAAGCCGGAAATATCGATAAACCGGTAGGCGAGCAGCGTGATCGCGAGATCGAGCAGCACGTTTTCCGGACTCAGTTTTCCCAAAACCTTCATCGAACGAAAGTTTACCAGAAATCGGCCGAAAAAAAAGGCGCGTTCGACGGAGAACGCGCCGCAATGCCCGGAACCGGAGCGAGCAGGTAATTTCAAATCGTCCGCGACGTTCGCGGCCGACCGAGCATACGGGTTCCGAACGAAAATTTCCGGCGAGCCCCCGATCGTCGAACCCTCCGTTCGTTAATCGGACCCCGCCCTTAACTTCAAATGCGCGCGTTTTCGCGAAAAACTATCATCGCCCGGTAATTTTTCGGGAACATTCAAACGATTCGCTTGTCTAACCGGACGGAGGCAAAATTTATGAAGCGAAAATTCGGATGGTTTTTACTGCAGCTTTTGTTGATTCCCTTTCCGGCCATTTTTCTTTTGCAGATCTTTTTCATCTTCGTCAACGCGCTCAATCTTCCGGCTTTAAGCGCGGACAGCGATTCGGTCTGGCGGCTTTTTCTGCCGCTGCCCGGCGAGCTGTCGTCGAAGATCGTCTTTCTGCTTTTCACCGGCTGGCTCGTCGCGCTCATTTATCTCGAGATCTACGCCGCGTTCGGTGCCCGTTTTCCCTACCGGCGGACGCTCGTCAATCTCCGGTTCGGGCCGCCGATGTCGTTCTTTTTCGCGATGGTCTTCGTCTTCGTTTTCGACGCCGGGATGATCGAGTATTCGAAATACCGGATCCGCCAATACGTCGGCGACGCGTCCGAACGGGTCGCCGAACCCGACTTTTACCCGCACAGCGATTACCGCGGTTGGTGCGGGAACGGCATAACCGAGCGGGAAAGCGAGCTCTACTTCGCGACCGCCGCCGCCGGAATCGACGACCCGCGCCCGACGGTGCGCGCCCGCAGTTTTCTGATGACGCAACGGGTGCGCGATTTTTTCAACGGCGGCGACCTGGACGCTTACCGGCGGGTTCTCGAAAAAAATCTGCAGCGATTCGGAGGCGCGCGAGCTTTTGCGGGCGATCCCGGACGGCGATTCCGATTGCCATAAATGAGCGGCCCGCAACTTTCTTTTTACCGGATTCCAACCCCTCTCCGCGCCTCTGCGCCTCTGCGTTAACATTAAATTTTTCTTTGAACTTCTTTACAGTGAACCTGAGTTTTCCCGCGGAGGCGCGGAGGCGCGGAGGCGCGCTCCGATTATTTGCCCCGATTTTTTTCTTGCTCCGCCGGCGATTTTGATGCTATCATTGACCCCTATGAATTTGCGGTCACAAAACCCGACCAAGCAGCAGCTCAACACCCTCGGCATCGCGCCGAAAGAATCCTGTCGTTTTTAAATAGTTTCGGAAGTTTTGGAAGTTTGGAAGTTTCGGAAGTGGGTATCACATTCCGAACCGGTTTTATTTTCCCCGAACTTCCTAAACTTCCCAAACTTCCTAAACTTCCTGAACTTCCTAAACTTACCCCCGGTTTTGTTGTATCATTATTATTTTTTGACGGGATTTTATTTATGCTTAGATTTCATAACACTTTAACCAACCAAACGGAAGAATTCCGGCCGCTCTCGGGTAACGACGTGAAGATGTATATCTGCGGCCCGACGGTCTGGAATTTCGCGCATATCGGGAATTTCCGGACCTTTACGTTCGGCGACGTGCTCGCCCGCTATCTGCGCTTCAAGGGTTACGCGTTGACGCACGTGATGAATCTGACCGACGTCGACGACCGGATCATCAACGAATCGCACCGGGCCGGCCAGACGATCGGCGAGTTCGTCGAGCCCTACATCGTCGCCTTCTGGGAGGATATGGACGCGCTCGGCAACCGCCGGCCCGACGTCGCGCCGCGCGCGACCGGGCATATCGCGGAGATGATCGACATCATCCAAACGCTGCTCGACAACGGCAAGGCCTACGAATCCGAAGGCTCGATCTATTTCCGGATCGCGGCCTTTCCCGACTACGGCAAGCTCTCGAAGATCCGCTTCGAGGGCAATATCGTCGGCGGCTCGGAACGGATCGACACCGACAAATACGAGAAGGAGGACGCCCGCGATTTCGCGCTCTGGAAATTGGTCGACCGCTCGGACCCGGCCGGCTGGGACGCGCCGTTCGGCTACGGCCGGCCGGGCTGGCACATCGAATGCTCGGCGATGTCGATGAAATACCTCGGCGAGACGTTCGACATCCACGCCGGCGGCATCGATCTCCAGTTTCCGCACCACGAAAACGAGATCGCCCAGAGCGAGGGCGCGACCGGAAAATTGTTCTCGAAATACTGGCTGCACGGCGAATTTCTGAAGGTCGACAGCGAGAAGATGTCGAAATCGCTCGGCAACGATTTCACGCTCCGCGACATTCTCGGCCGCGGCTATCCGCCGCTCGCGATCCGCTACCTGCTCCTCAGCGTGCCGTACAACAAGCAGCTCAACTTCACGTTCGAGGGCTTGCAGGGCGCGGTCTCGACGACGGAACGGCTGCAGCAGTTCCGGCGGCTCGTTTCGGGCGCGAACACGACCGAAGGCTCGGATCCGGAAGTCAAAGCGCTGATAGACAAGGCTTTGACCGATTTCGAAGCGGCGATGGACGACGATCTGAACACGTCGCAGGCGCTCGCCGCGATCCATAATCTCGTCCGCGAGATCAACTCGGTGCTCGGCCGCGACGCGCTCCGGGCGGACGACCGCCAGTCGGTGCTCGAAGCGATCGAAAAATTCGACGCGGTGCTCGGCATCTTCGGCAAAGCCGAAACGGAAATGCTCGACGCCGAGATCGAGGCATTGATCGAAGAGCGCCAGGAAGCCCGCCGCAGCCGCAACTTCGCGCGCTCGGACGAGATCCGCAATCTGCTCGCCGAACGCGGCATCGTCCTCGAAGACACCAAGGACGGCGTCCGCTGGAAACGGAAATGAGCCGATGACGGTTTCGTTACGGAAACAAAAACGGTGACGCACACGCAACAGCAACTCCCTACCTTTGCGATTTCGCGGCCCCGGCCGATTTTATCTCCTTTGCGGGAGTTCGATTTCTTTGTATTTGTTCAAGTTTTTTCTGCCGGGCCGAATACCGGAATCACGACTCCGGAGGAGATTTGTTTAGAAATGAAAAAGCCTTTTATACTTTTTATTACCATTCTCCTGATCGCATTCAACAGTTCTCCGGCGCAGACCGAACAAACCCCGCCCAATGAAACTTCGACCGATCGGAATTTCCTCGCGGTAATCAAAGCGCAGGCGGAATTCGACGAGCTGGCGCGGGTTTATCATCAGGGAACGCCATATGCCCTGCCGCACGTAATGTTTTTGATTGATCGCCGCGACGGAAATAAAATCTATTACATCAATTCGAAAAAGTTCCGATTTCATAAGGATTTTGCCAACGCGACGTATCTTTCGCTCGAACGCGGCGAAGACTTTACGAACAGTAATTATCTAAGCGACAACCGCCGTCTTATTATGGGAACGATTGCCTGGCAAACGCCGGTCAAAAAATGGACGTTCGAGTTTTGGGAAGGCGATCGGATTCCCGCCGACCAGATAAAGCTGACCTACGACGTCGTCAACGGCTCGTTCTTCGCTCCGGTCGCGTTCAAACCCAATTCCACAAGCCAGGATGAGGCTTCGGCCGGTCTCGGCATTAACCGTATTTCGGCGGACGAAATCAATAAGGGCCTGGAATATCTTGCGCTCAACACGGCGCGCGGAATCGGCAGAATTCACATCATCGACAAGCTCGACGACACGGTTGACATCGGTTATAACGAAATTTTGGTTTTGAATGAAGTTCCGATCAGTCTGCCGCCGGTTTCGGGGCTGATTATCGCCCGGCCTTCGACGCCGCTTTCGCACATCAATCTGCTCGCAAAAGGCTGGAACATTCCGAACGCTTACATCAAATACGCCGACCAGCTTTTCAGGGAATACGATAATCGATGGGTTGAATTCGAAACTACTTTGACCGGCTACAGCATCAAGCCCTGCGGCAAGCCCTGTTTGGACGAATGGGACAAAATCGAAAAGGAAAAAGATCGAATCGTCAAGTCGCCGCCCACCGATTTGAGCGTTACAAAATTGGCGGTTCTAAGTCAGCAGCGCAAAAAAGACAGTATTGTTTACGGCGGGAAATCGGCTAATCTGGGCGAAATCATCAACGCCCGGGTTCCGGGTCTTTTTGTGCCGAACGGCTTCAGCGTGCCGTTTTACTATTACGACCGGTTTATGAAAGAAAACGGCTTTGATAAGAAGGTTGAAGAGCTTCTTGACGACCACGATTTTGTTCATAATCCGCGGATTCGCCGCGAAAAACTGAAGGAATTTCGCGCCGCGATCCAAAACGGCCGGATGAATAAAAAGCTGGAAACGGAAATCGTCAGCAAATGGAAACTGATTTTGGGCGCAAAGCCGGTTTATGTGCGCAGTTCGTCGAACTCGGAAGACCTGCCGAATTTCAGCGGCGCGGGACTTTATTCGAGCGTCAAAAACGTCGTTAATCAAAAACAAATCATCGAAGCCGTCAAAACCGTCTGGGCCAGTCTTTGGAATTTTGAGGCTTTCGAAGCCCGTGAGCGCGGATTTATCGATCACACGGGCGTTTATATGGCGGTGCTGATTCAAACCGGCGTGGTGATGGACGACGGCGGCGTGATGATAACCAGAGACCCGTTTAATCCGGAAAATAAAGATTCCGTTTATATCAGCGCCACTTTCGGGCATAATCTGCCGGTAACGGGCGGAGACGGCGAAGTCAGGAAAAAGGTGATTCCGGAACAGATTTTGTTTACGGCCGCGTCCGACTCGATCCAGGTGCTGACGCGTTCCGATCAGGACGTGATGTTCGTTCCCGATCTTCGGGGAGGCCTGAAAGCCGTACCGTTCAATAACGACCGGCGGGTTCTCAGCAATGCGATGGCCCGAAAGCTGGTGACGGCGGCGAACAAAATCAAACGGATTTTCGGGGGCGCCGAGCAGGACATCGAATGGGGAGTGATGAAAGGCCAAATTTACATCATTCAATCGCGCCCGTATATCGATCCGACCCGACCGCGTCCGGAGCAACCGCTGCGGTAGGAAGAAGTATCTAATTCAGATAAACAGCGGGCAAGGATCGGCTGATACCGTTTTGAATAAATGTTCCGGCGCAAATCTATCGGGATAAAGCGGGCGGTTTGAATTTCGGGCAATCCCGCAGCGCCTTTCCGCCAAGCGACAATGAGTGTCTTCAATGAAACATCTGAGTAAAAAAATAATTTGGCGCTCAACCCTGCAGTTTATTACCGGTTTTGTCGCTCTCGCTTTTTTGACTTTTATCTGCTTTCGATCCGAAATCAGCTCGACAACGGTTGCGCTTCTTTACCTGATCGTGATCGTCCTCATTTCACTTCGCGCCAGTTTTACCCCGGCCGCGCTGGTTGCAATTACGGCCTATCTCGCTCTGGACGCGTTTTTTACCGCGCCGCTATTTCGGCTCGGGTTGAGTGAGCCGCTCGACTTCGTGGCTCCGGTCGCCTACCTGACAACCGCCTACGTGATTACGCGGCTGATGAAAAGGTCGCGCCAATCGTTCCGGGAAATCCGTGACCTGAAAGACCAGCTTCGCCTGATCGTCGATACGATTCCGGGATTGGTTTGGAGCGCCCACGCGGACGGAACGGCCGACTTTTTGAACCAGCGCTGGCTGGAATATACGGGCCTCTCGCCCAAAGAAGGGTTGAACTGGGGCGGTCAGGGTTTCCTTCATCCGGAAGATCGGGAAAGATTTTTGGGCGAGTGGAAAGCTATTTTGGAAGCGGGAGCGCCTCTCGAAATCGAAGCCGGTTTGCGGGGCCGTGACGGCGATTACCGCCGGTTGTTGATCCGCGCCGTGCCGCTGCGCGATGAAACCGGGAAAATCGTCAAATGGTATGGATTAAACACGGACATCGAGGAGCAAAAGCGAATCGGGGAAGAATTACGCAAATCGCAGGCGGAGCTCGCGCATATCACGCGGGCTCTGACCATGGGCGAGCTGGCCGCTTCCATCGCCCACGAAATCAATCAGCCTCTTCTGGCCATCGTGACCAACGCGAGCGCCGTTTTGCGCTGGCTGGCCGGGGATGCGCCCAATCTGGATGAAGCTCGTGAAGCCGTCCGCGACATCGTTCAGGACGGAAACCGGGCGGCGGACGTGATCGCGCGGATTCGCGCAATTCTGCGGAAAACCGACACGGCTCCCACGCGGTTGGACATTAATCAGGTAATCCGGGAAGTCATCGATCTGACCCGAAACGAAATTTTAAGAAACGGGATTGATCTGAAACTGGATTTGCCCGCCGAACTGCCTTCTATATCAGCCGACCGGGTTCAGTTACAGCAGGTGATTCTGAATCTCGTCATCAACGGTATCGAAGCGCTGGCTTCGGCGGCCGGCCAGCCGCGTGAACTGGTCATTTCATCTCAAACGGATAATTCCGACCGGGTGCTGGTCGCCGTAAAAGACACCGGAGGCGGAATCGGTCAGCCGGATTCCGGCCAGATTTTCGACGCCTTCTACACTACAAAACCGCAGGGCATGGGCATGGGATTGGCGATCAGCCGCTCGATCATCGAGAATCACGACGGCCGGCTCTGGTTCGAACCGAATGACGGTCGGGGCACGACTTTTCTGTTTGCTTTGCCCCAATACCGCGAGAAAACCATATGACTGAATTACAACCAATCGTGTTTGTGGTGGACGATGATAAAAGCGTCCGCAAATCGCTCGAAAGACTGATTCGGTCGGCCGGTCTGAGAGTCGAAACATTTGCCTCGGCGAGACAGTTTCTGGCCGGTTCGGTTTCGGATTTGCCGGGCTGTCTCGTTCTGGACGTCAAACTTCCCGGCCTCAGCGGGCTCGAGCTGCAGGCGCAGATGTCGCAATCCGAAATCGATATCCCCATCATCTTTATTACCGGCCACGGCGACATTCCGATGTCCGTCCGGGCGATCAAGGCGGGAGCCGTCGAATTTCTTACCAAACCTTTCCGCGATCAGGATTTATTGGATGCAATCGAGCAAGCGATCGAGCGCCACCGGGCAATCCGCTCCGAACAGGCCGGACTGGCCGAGCTGCGCCGCCGGTTCGATTCCCTGACCCCGCGCGAGCGGCAAGTGATGAATCTCGTCGCAACCGGGCTTCTGAACAAGCAGGCCGCCGCCCGTCTCGGAATCAGCGAAGCGACCGTCAAGATCCATCGCGGGCAGGTAATGCAGAAAATGAAGGCGGATTCTCTCGCGGATTTGGTAAAGATGTCCGAAAAACTGGAAATTCCGCGCGCCGACCGATAGTCCGGGCTGCCGAAAAAGCATCTTTTTCAGGCCTATTACGACTAAAGTTGTATAGATTTGCCCTGCCCGCCTACACTATCATAATTAAGCATTGATTTATTTGTAATACTTTACGTTTTTCGGTAGATAAATCCGAGCGTCGAGTAACGGATTCGGCGTGAGCTGAAATACAAAAATAGCGGAGGTGAGGAATCTGGATATTGACAGGTGTAACAGTCAAAACATAGACGGCGACGCAGACAATGCCGAACCGCCGAATAACGGCATAAATCCGAAACCGATGCCAAAAGCGCCCATTGGTAAATAAAATCCGTCCTTTATCGCGCCTTTCTCATCGGTTCGTCAAAAGATGAGAGCAGGCGCAAATTCCTGATCGGTAATCATTCATAAAAAGGTATTTGCGCGATTTCGGGGAGGTGATCATTTTCTCCATCGCCGAAATTGTTCGCCGCCGATCCGGTCTTTTTCACGAAAGACCGAACCGGCCCGGCTTTTTAAACTCTTTCCCCGTCGAGGCAAGGGTTTGAACGGCGATGATTGAGTTTTGCTCAAAATTCCACGCTTTTATCAAACCGGCTGTTTTTTCGTCTGAAATCCGACGGCTGCCGTTTTCCGTCAATCCGCCCGAAAGTCCGAACAAAAGGAGGATCAGTTATGAAATCAAACAAAATATTAAATGGGACAGTTCCGCGTTCAGGAACATTACGAATGACCGCAGGGCTGCGGACGACCGGGCTGTTCGCGCGTTCCGGAAACAGAAAATCGAATTTAACGGCGGGGCTTTCGATTGACAAAGCCGCCGCCGCCCCGATCGATGAGGTTCTTACAAAACTGGAAACGACCCCGGCCGGTTTGTCCGAACGGGAAGCGGAATTGCGGCTGGCGCGATACGGCGAAAACGAGATAGCACACGAAAAGCCGCCGCACTGGAGCTTACAGCTTCTTCTCGCCTTCAAAAACACCTTTATCTTTTTGCTGGCGCTGCTCGCGCTGGTCTCTTATTTGACCGACGATTTACGCGCCGCAATCGTGATCTCGCTGATGGTTTTGATTAGCGGTTTGCTGCGCTTCGGGCAAGAATATCGCTCAAAGCAGGCGGCGGAAAAGCTCAAAGCGATGGTTCAAATGACGGCCACTGTCACGCGGCGGCGCGTTTCCGCCGGAGGATTCGAAACGATCGGTCATCCGCCGGCTTCAAACGGACATCCCCGCGAAGAAATCGTTTTGCAGAAACTTGTTCCGGGCGACATCGTGCATCTGGCCGCCGGGGATATGATTCCGGCCGACGTGCGGCTTTTGGCTTCCAAGGAATTATTCATCAGTCAGGCCGCCCTGACCGGCGAATCGCTGCCGGTTGAAAAACTCAGCGAGGCGAGTCTGCCGGGGCAGGCCGCCGGGATGATGAAAAAGGCCGGTTTGCTGACGCTTTTCGAAAAACCGAACATCGCCTTAATGGGAACGAATGTCGTCAGCGGCACGGCGATCGCCGTCGTGGTCGCCACCGGGCAAAATACCCAGTTCGGATCGATCGCGCTGAATGTTCTGGGGAAGCGGGTGTTGACGAACTTCGACCGGGGCGTCAATTCGGTCAGTTGGCTGCTGATTCGTTTCGTTTTGGTAATGGCTCCGCTGGTTTTCGTGATTAACGGCTTATCCAAAGGCGATTGGCGGGAAGCGTTTTTCTTTGCCGTCGCCGTTGCCGTCGGCTTAACGCCGGAAATGCTGCCGATGATCGTAACGGCTAACCTGGCTCGCGGCGCGGTCGAAATGTCGCGCCGAAAGGTGATCATAAAAAACCTCAATGCAATTCAAAATCTGGGTGCGATGGACGTGCTTTGCACCGACAAAACCGGCACCTTAACGATGGACAAAGTAGTTTTGGAAAAACACCTCGATATAAACGGCGCAACCTGCGACGAAGTTTTGTTGTATGGCTATCTGAACAGTTTTTATCAAACGGGACTCAAAAATCTTCTCGACATCGCCGTTTTGGAACACGCCGGTTTGAAGCATCGGCTCGATCTTGATAAAAACTACCGGCAAATCGATGAGATTCCCTTCGATTTTATCCGCCGCCGGATGTCCGTCGTGGTCGAACGCGGCCGGACCGACCGGACCCTGATCTGCAAGGGCGCGGTCGAGGAGACTTTAGCCATTTGTTCGCGGGCAAAATTGAACGGTGAGACGACGGCTTTAAGCGAAACGCTTCGCAACCGGGCCAAAGAAATGACGCGCCGCCTGAATGAAGAGGGCTTCCGCGTGATCGCGGTGGCGATCAAATCGGTCGAAAAGGAAGATTACCCGTATTCGGTCGGAAACGAAACCGCGATGACGCTTATCGGTTTCTTTGCGTTTCTCGACCCGCCCAGGGATTCCGCCGCCGAAGCCATCGAAACCCTGAACGCACGCGGCGTCGAAGTCAAGGTTTTGACGGGCGACAACGAAATCGTGGCGCAGAAAATCTGCCGCGAAGTCGGTTTGAACGTCAAAGCCGTCGCCCTGGGAAGCGATCTGGAAGAACAAAACGATGCCGAACTCGAAGAAACCGCCGTCCGTACGACCGTTTTCGCCAAACTCTCGCCGGTTCAAAAATCGCGTGTGATTCAAGCCTTGAAACGCAGGGGTCACACGGTCGGTTTTCTGGGCGACGGCATCAACGACGCGCCGGCTTTGCGGGAGGCGGATGTCGGCGTGTCGGTGGACACCGCGGTTGACATCGCCAAGGAATCGGCGAGCGTGATTCTGCTCGAAAAAAGCCTGCTGGTTTTGGAAAGAGGCATCATTACCGGCCGCCGCACCTTTGCGAACACCGTTAAATATATCAAGATGGGCGCGAGCTCGAATTTCGGCAATGTTTTCAGCGTGCTGGGGGCCAGCGCCATTCTCCCGTTCCTGCCGATGATCCCGCTGCAGCTGCTCGTCCAAAATCTGCTCTACGATTTGTCGCAAACGGCAATTCCGTTTGACCGGGTTGATGATGAATATCTGAAAATGCCGCGTAAATGGGAGGTCAGCGACATCGGTCGCTTTATGCTTTTCATCGGCCCGATCAGTTCAATTTTCGATTACACGACTTTCGCCCTGATGTGGTTTGTTTTCAGCGCGAATACGGAAGGCCGGCAGTCTTTGTTTCAAACCGGCTGGTTTATCGAAGGGCTGCTGTCACAAACCTTGATCGTGCATATGATTCGGACGGAAAAAATCCCGTTCGTGCAAAGCACGGCCTCGCTGCCGCTGATGCTGCTGACGATTTCGATAATGCTCGTCGGGATGTACGTTCCGTTTTCACCCTTCGCGCAGGATCTCGGAATGGAGCGGCTTCCGCCGATCTATTTTGCGTATTTGCTGGCGACTTTGTTTGCCTACTGCTGTCTGACGCAGCTTGTTAAGGTTTTCTACATTCGCAAATTCGGGAAATGGCTGTGAACCGAAAAACCCCGCGGCGGTTATGAACAACTTCGGCTTCGGAGCTGCGGCCGTCCGGCCAATATCCGGGCCGCAACGAAAGCGGCCCGTTGTAAAGGAGATGCTTTTAACATTTACGTTTCATATTTTAACGGCACTCGTCCTGGGGGCGATCATCGGCGCCGAACGGCAACGCCGACAGCGACTGGCCGGAATGCGGACAAACGGGCTGGTGGCGCTCGGCGCGGCGATGTTCGTCAGCATCAGCCTGATGACCGCTCCCGAGGCAAGTCCCACGCGAATCGCGGCGCAGGTCGTTTCGGGCATCGGATTTTTAGGGGCGGGATTAATCTGGCGGGAAGGCTTAAACGTGCAGGGCTTAAATACCGCGGCAACCCTTTGGTGCAGCGGCGGCGTCGGCGCATTGTGCGGCGCGCATTTTGCCCTCGAAGCAACGGTCGGTATGACGGCCGTCGTCGCGGCCCACATCATACTGCGCCCGCTCGGACTGATTCTCGATATGCGGCGGCGCGCCTTCGACGTCGAAGCGGAAAACATCCGGGAAACGGTTTACATTATCACGCTCGTCTGCCGGAACCGCGACGAACAGCATCTTCGTTCGTTACTTTTGCACACGGTAAATCAAATCGATTTGTCGCTTCGTTCGCTTTTCAGCGAAGACCTGAACGGCACGGACAAGCTCGAAATCCGTGCCGAAACCCTGATGCCGGGGCGTGATGACCGAAAAATGGAAGAAATTGTCGGTCGCCTGAGTTTCGAGGCAGGCGTCAGTGCGATCAGCTGGGCCGTCAAACCTCCCCCCGAATAGCGGGTAACCCGGTTTCGCCGCCGACCGCCGCCGTTCTCGTCGAACGATGCCTACGACTAAGGTCGTATAGATTTGTTCACGAAGAAACTGCTAACTTTTATTCGATACCTGTTTCAATGAATGGTTGTGCATAAGCGCGAAATTCGATTGAATGCCGAAAACGTCCGCGGGGTGGCGTGCTGTTTCCGAAATCGCTCGGCCGGAATCCGAAATCGGCATCGGACGCCGTTACCCGGCCCGGAGTATCAGCGATAAAAGATGAAGATGTCTGATTCGAATCCGATTGTAATCATTGACGACGACCATTCTGTGCGGAAATCGCTTCAGGGGTTGATCAGATCGGCCGGATTCGCGGTGAAAATCTTCGCTTCCGCCGAAGAATATTTGCGGTCGCCGGTTTCAGACAAGACGGAAATACTGGTCATCGACGTGAGGATGCCCGGAATGAGCGGACTCGAATTACAACGCCGATTACTGGAAATTCATTGCGACATTCCGATCATTTTTATGACCGCGCACGACGATGAAACCGCGCGATTGCAGGCCCTCAAACGGGGCGCGATCGATTATCTGTTCAAACCGTTTGGCGAAAATGTTCTGATGAACGCGATCTATGCGGCTTTAATCATCAGATTGGGCAAATCTTTCGTTTGATTTTCAATGACGATTTTATGTGTTTACGTGTTATTCGAAGACGAATTACTTTTGCGGGTTTTATTTTCCCGGCGATTTTGACCGGCCTGCTCTGCTTTTTCCCGGCCGCCGCCCAGGAGGCAGTCAAACCGACGCCGCCGCCGGTCGAAGAAAAGGACAACAAACCGATCCGGGTCAAAACCGATCTGGTGACTTTGACGCTTACCGTGACCGATATTTACGGCCGCTATGTTTCGGGCCTGACCCAAAATGCCTTTGCAGTTTCAGATAACGGCACGGAACAGGAAATCACTTTTTTCAGCGATACCGACGCGCCGGTTTCGCTCGGCGTTTTATTCGACGTTTCCGGTTCGATGAGCGGCACGAAAATCGGCAAGGCGCGCAAGGCGCTCGAAAAATTCATCGACACCAGCCATCCTTCGGACGAATATTTTCTGATTTCATTCAACGAACGTGCCAGCCTGATCATGGATCGGACGCGCGATGCCGAAGCCGTCCTCGATAAATTCACCCTCGTCAAGCCCGGCGGCAATACCGCCCTTTACGACGCGGTCTATCTCGGAGTCCAAAAAGTAACGCGCGGAAGCCATCGAAAAAAGGCGATCATCATCATCAGCGACGGTCAGGACAATTCGTCGCGCTATAATTTCGGGGAAGTGCGCCGTTTCTTAAAAGAATCCGATGTCGTAATTTACGCCGTCGGAATCATGGACGGGCGCGATGCCGCAAGTCCCGAAGGAATGCAGGGACAGGCGTTTCTCGACGAATTAACGGCGGTGACGGGCGGAAAGGCATTTTACCCGACCACGGATGTCGAGATGGACGAGATTTTCGAAAGGATCTCATTGGAGCTACGCCACCAGTATTCGATCGGCTATACACCGAAGGATTTTCAGCCGGACGGAAAATGGCGCAAGGTGAAAGTCAAGGTCAAACCGCCGCGCGGACTTCCCAGACTGACCGTCCGCACCCGCGAAGGCTATTACGCGACGCCGATTTCGGATTACCGTTAAGCGTCTTAAATTATTGATTATCAGAGGTCGAAGTATCAGATTTTTCCGATGAATGATGATGAAGGCCGGCAATTTCAGACCGGCCTTGAAATTGATTTCTTCGGCGGTTCTTCCGGCTGCCGCTCAGGAAAAACAAACCGGCGACGCGATAAATGCGCCGTCGGTTTTCGAAATGCGTCCGCCGGTCGTCGTACCCGACAAAAAGAAACGATTGGTCGGCGGTTTGACGCAGGATTATTTCGTTGTTTTTGAAAACGATCAAAAACAGCAAATCACATATTTCGGCGACGAAACCGTTTATCCGCCGGTCTTGGTCGCCGTGTTGCCGGACACTTCGCCGTCGATGCAGCCGAAACCGGCGTTTTCCAAACAGGCGACCGGCGCCTGATTCGTGTTCGTCCGCGTTCGGTAAAATATTTTGTCAGTGTCGGTTTAATGCCGGGCGGTTTCCGATTTCGGACGGAATCTGCTAACTTGGATCGGTAAATTTATGAAAAGAATACCGGTTCTGTTATTGTTGACGATACTTCTTCTGACTGCGGCCGCCGGGCAGCGGAGATTGAGCGTGCCGGTCGGCGGCAATTCGTGGATCACGACGCATTCCGGGTCGGGAAACGAGACGATCGACGCGAAGGGCTGGCGAAACTGGTCGGAAACGGACACGGTTTTCAGCGTTTATTTTTATCTGGCCAAACCCGGCAGTCTCGTTTTATCAGGGGTTTTCGGCGTCCCGAACGGTTCGAGCCGGGTTCGGTTCGCGATCGGCGGCGTCGCCCAGAGCGTGACGGTCGCGGGCGCGGCGCGCGAGACGAGGATCGGCGAATGGAAGATCGCCCGGGCCGGCTATGTGCGCGTCGACGTTCAGGGCCTCAGCCGCACCGGCACGGTCTTCGCGAACGTCGAAAATCTCGTCATCTCCGGGACGGCCGTCGACGACGGCGCGGCCTTTGTCCGCAGCAACGACGGCAATTATTTTTACTGGGGCCGGCGCGGGCCGTCGGTGCATCTGTTTTACGACACTTCGAAGCTCGGCGGCGAGATCGAATATTTTTACAACGAGGTCACCGTTCCGGCCGGCAACGACGTCGTCGGCTCGTATTTCGCGGCCGACGGCTTCGGCGAGGGTTATTTCGGTTTTCAGGTCAATTCCGAGACCGAGCGGCGCGTCCTTTTTTCGGTCTGGAGCCCTTTCCAGACCGACGACCCGTCGAAGATCCCGGCCGATAAAAAGATCGTCCTCGTCCGGAAGGGCCGCGACGTCGCGACCGGCGAATTCGGCAACGAGGGCTCGGGCGGCCAGAGCTTTCTGCGGTTCGGCTGGAAAGCCGGACAAACCTATCGATTTCTGATCAAAGCCGCGCCGCTGAAAAACAATTTCACCAACTACACCGCCTGGTTCTACGCGCCCGAAGAAGCCCGCTGGCGGCTGATCGCGAGCTTCAGCCGGCCGGCGACGAACACGTATCTCAAAGGGCTCTATTCCTTTCTGGAGAATTTCATCCCCGAAAACGGCAACGTCGCCCGCCGCGCCTTTTACGGCAATCAATGGGCGCGGCTGCGGAGCGGCGAATGGAAGCCGGTCACCGAAGCCTCGTTCTCGATCGACCAAACGGGCAAGCGCAACTATCGCCGCGACTACGCCGGCGGCGTCGAAAACGGCCGGTTCTTTTTGAAAAACTGCGGCTTTTTCGACGACAGCACGCCGTTTCAGACGCCGCTCTCGCACCCGGCCGCCGCGTCGCCGCCGAAGATCGATCTGGGTAAACTGGAATAATGAAACCCCGGCATCGCGGCCGACAAACGGCGCGTCAGCGGCATCAGTCGCTTCATTTCTCTTAATCCTCGGGGAAATGGAGCGCCCTTTGCGTTTTTCAAACGCATTGCCGGCCGCGATGCCGGCGCTCCGGGCTTTAATTCAATACCTTGCGGAGCGGTTTCGCCCTGAGCGCCGCGCCGTCGTTCTTACGGGATGATTCTTCCTTCGGGCGGTCGCCGCGGCCGTAGACGGCGATCGCGACCCACGCGATTTTCCGCGGGTCGCGGGCGTAAAAGGTCATCAGGTAGGGCCGGCTGACGACGATCACGTAGCTTATTTTCGCCGTCCGCTTCCACTCGTAGAAAAAGCGTCCGGGCGCGGCGTCGATCTGTTCGAGCCGGGCGATCTTCGACGGCGGAAGTTTGAGCGTCCGGGCGAGTCCCTGAACGGCGGCCCTTCGCGGGTCGTCGAACCGCCAGGCGTCCTTTCCGGCATCGGCCGCCCGCTGGGCGTCGATCGGCGCGACCGGCGGATCGAAAAACCCGTAACGGTCGTCGTTCGCGTAACCGACCTCGCCGGGATAGGCGTTGTAATCGATATCGGCCCGGTCGTGCGGATCGACCGCGACGACCTGCTCGACCGACAGCAGACTACAGCAGTTCCCATGTCCGTAACCCCACCAGAAGGTCGCTTCGGGGGCGGATACTTTCTGGCCGGCGAAAAAGCGGCCGACGAGCGTCGCGTGGATGATCCGGTAGCCTTTTTCCTCGACGAGACCGTCGAAAACCTGCAGATTTTGATCGATGATATGATGAATCGGGATGTTTTCGACCGAGTAGTCATCCTTTCCGGGCATCTGCCACTTTGCGTATTCCACCCAGATGTCGGCGAGCGATTGTTTTTTCGAGATAGCTTCGCAATCCGGATCGATGAGGCTGAAGTCCTCGAAGCCGTGCGACACGAGGCCGGTGACCTCGACCAGTTTTTTATCGAACGCCCCGGGATCCCGCATAATCGCGCAAACCGTCGTCCTGACGGGCGTTTCGGCAACGCTCTGGGCGGCGGCGAACGAACCGAACGCCGCCGTCAAAATGAACAAAAGCAGCAGCCGACCCGCGCCGTTCGGCCGAAAAAGACCCGCGCCGCGTTTTGTTACCCGCAAAAAGATAATTCCGAATCGCCTGTCCGCCGCACCGATCATCCGTTTATTCCTCCCGTTTCGTTTTTCCGGTCGAAGAAAAAGAATATAAGCCGTCCTTAACTAAAATACCAGAACTGTTCGGCACGATCATTACTCAAACGCATTTTTAATAATTTTTTAGACAAACCGCCGCGAAACCTTAAGGAAAATGAAAAGGCCGGCCGGCGAACGGTTGTTTTTTGATCCACGAAACACACTAAAAACACTAAAAAAACACGAAAGAAATTTAGTGTTTTTGGTGTTTTTGGTGGATTAAAAAAAAACTGTTCGCCGTGCTGTCGGTTCCGATTCAATCGAAAACGCGGTTCACGAACGAATGGCCAACCCGGTCAATTACCGTGCCGAACAACTCTGGCCGAAACCTTTATATTTTCGGGCGCGAACGGATTTTTCGGGCTAATTTTCCCGGCGGCGGGTGGCGTTTTCGCCGGGCCGTCGGGTAAGGTTATAACTGCGGTTTGCGAACACCGGTTTCGGAGGTTATCGATGGACATTAAGGACAGAATCAGGGGCGGAATGATCGGCCTGCTCGTCGGCGACGCGCTCGGCGTGCCGTATGAGTTTCACGCCCGCGAATCGATCCCGGCGATGGACGAGATCGAGTTCGAGCCGCCCGCCGCGTTTCGCCGCGCGCACGCCGGAACGCCGGCCGGGACTTATTCGGACGACGGCGCGCAGGCGCTCATTTTGCTCGATTCCCTGCTCGAACGCGGCCGCTTCGACGCCGCGCATTTCGCCGGCGGATTGTGCGACTGGTACGATCGCGGCTCGATGGCCGTCGACGGGCGCGTCTTCGACGTCGGCATCCAGACGGCCGACGCGATCCGCCTTTTGCGGCGCGGCGTCGAGCCGCTGCTCGCCGGCGGCGCGGACGAATACTCGAACGGCAACGGCGCGCTGATGCGCGTCCTGCCGCTCGCGCTCTGGCATCGCGGGACCGACGTCGAACTCGTCGCCGACGCGTTCGACCAGTCGGCCGTCACGCACGGCCACCGGCGGTCGCAGATCTGCTGCGCGCTGTACTGTCTCTGGGCCCGGCGGATCGTCGAAAACGCCGAAAATCCGTGGGCCGCGGCCGTCGAGACCTTCGGCGCGATGTTTCCCGAAGAAACGATCGAACGGACGGAATTGGACACGCGGATCTTTCCGAAAAACGCCGACTACGAGATCCGCGGCGGCGGCTACGTCGTCGACAGCCTTCGCGCCGCGCGCGTTTTGGCCGCCGAAGATTCTTACGAGATGACCGTCAAACGGGCGGTCGCGCTCGGCGACGACACCGACACGACGGCCTGCATCGCGGGCGGCATCGCCGGTCTGATCCACGGGCACGAAGCGATCCCGGCGCGCTGGCGCGCGGCTTTGCGCGGCCGCGAGCTTTACGAACCGCCGATCGAGAAACTGCTCGCGCTTTACTGAACCATATCGACTTTGCGCTTGGTTTCCTGGACTTTTTTCTCGGTGTCCTTGAGCGATTTGTTGGTTTCCTGAAGCTTACGTTCGAGATCCTTCTGCGAGTTCGAGGCGTCGTCGAGCTTTTTCTGCGTTTCTTCGAGATCTTTTTTGACGCGCTGCTGCTCTTCGAGCAGTTCGCGTTTATCTTTCTCCAGAATTTCGGCGTTCGTCGGACTGTTCGCGCCCGAGTTGGTCTGAGCGTTCGAATCGACCGCCGCCGGCCGGCCGCCGCAGGCGAAACACAGGAGAATCGGTAAAAGAAAAATGGTTCGTTTCATATCATCGAATTTCGAGTTCCGTCTTCGGACGGCTCTCGTATCAACATCGAATTCTTTCCGGCAAAGCCGACCGGCCGCCTGAAGGCGGAACTCGAAACGGTTCGCCGTTCATTTCGTCACTTCGACCAGAAACGCGTTCAGGCCCGGCGTTTCGTAGGCGACCGGCTCGCCGATATGGTAGCCTTTCGCGACCAGCTGGCGGAGCGGCGGATGTTTCTCGTTGAAGACCGCGTCGCGGTAGACGACGAAAAAGCGGTCGCCGGTCATCGCGTCGACATCGGCGCGGCGGACGCCGTCGAAGCCGCGCGGCAGAAAATAAGACTTGTCCTCGGGAATCTCGTCGATGCCGTCGATCCGGACGACCTCGATCCGCGGCCCGGCGTCGCGGAGCGCGAACCACAGGTCGTAGGCGACGAGGTCTTCGAAAACGTAGATCCGCGAAGGCTTCGTGCGATCGACCTTCGCCGCCAGCGCCTCCCACGCGCACCAGATCGGCGGTTCCGCCGGCCGGCCGGCGACGGCCAGAAATTCGATCGCGCAAAAGATCAGGACGAGCGCCGTCAGCGCCGCCGCGAGCGGCCCGATCCGGATCCGCGTCAGCGCCGTCGCCGCGAGCAGCGCGCACGGCACGAACACGAAGAGCAGATGGCGCGTGCCCCAGATCGAGTAGGGCAGAACCCAGCTCAGCCCGAAAGCGGCGGCGATCGGGAGTGCGATCAGAACCGTCAGCAGGACGAGATTCTTCCGCTCCGCCTCGTCAAGCCGCTTCCAGCCCGCCAGATAGACCGCGAGCGCGCCGGCGGCCGCGACCGCGAGCGGCACGGTCAGCAGATAGAGCGACGCCGGTTCGGCCGTGCTCTGCTGATAATAAAACGGTTCGACGAGATCGAGCAGAAACTCGCCGAGCGCCCGCAGATCGGGCCGGCCGATCCAGCCGATGTTCTGCCCGAGCCCGGCGTTCGCGCGCGCGGCCTCGAAGACCGCGAACGCCCACGGCGCGAAGCCCGCGAGCAGGATCCCGAACATAATCAGAATCTGGCGAATCTTGATTCTTTGAAGGATCAGGATCGCGGCGACCTCGGCCCCGACCAGCAGCCAGCCGAAATAATGCGTGTAGATCAGCAGCAGGTTGACGAGCGTCAGGATCCAGATGTTTTTGCCGAGGTTCAGAAAGCGCGCGAAAAGCCACATCGAACAGACCGCGAAGAACAGAAACGGGCCGTACATCCGGACTTCCTGCGCGTATTTGACGAGGCTTCCGTTGACGGCGAACAGAAAGAGCGCGAGCCCGATCGTCCAGTCGCTCAGTTTGAGCTCGCGGCCGAGCAGGACGAACGGGACGACCGCCAGCGTCATAAAGAAAACGGAGAAAAACCGCAGCCAGAAAAGGCCTTCGCCGCCGAGCGCGATCCAGCCTTTCAGCAATAGATAAAAAAGCGGCGGGTGAATCAGATCCTGCGCGACGAACCGGAGCGCCTCGACGAACGACATCCCGGCCGCGTGGACGCCGAAAATCTCGTCGAACCAGAGACACGAATCCGCGAGATGCCGGAACCGGAGCGCGACGAAGACCGCTGCGGCGACGGCGAGCGTCGCGGTGCCGAGTTTTTCCTTTAAGTTCATCGATCTCGTCGCCCGGCCGCGCCGGTTGTTTGCGGACTCGTATCAGCGCGCGTCAAAGCTCGACGCCGTCGCACAGCTCGCCGTCGATGCTGGTGTAAAAAAGCGGCACGTCCCTGAACGTTCCGGTGTCGCGGCAGAACGAAAGACAACGGTCATAAGGTTTCGAATAGATATGCAGGCTGACCGCGCGCTCGTCGAATTCGGGCAGATTCAGCACCTGATGAATCGGTTCTTCGAGCTCGACCTTGGCGGCCAGACAGTCCGAAAGATCGAAGCAATCGGTTTCCTCGAGCCGGCAGCGGCCCGCGCCCGCGTCGATTTCGAGCACGCGGAAATTCTGGCCGCGCAGGCGGCCCGCCGCGACCATCATCCAGCATTTCTGATCGGCGTGGTCGTGGATCCGCGAGATCTGGCCCTTTTCCCAGCAGATCGCCATCACCTCGAACCGTTCGTCCTTAAAGATCAGATTGCGCGTGTAGAATTTGCTGCTCCAGTAAAAATATTTCCGGAGCGATTCGACGTCGACCGGATGTTCGCCCAAAAACCGGTAGACGTTGTCGCAGGTAAACTCTTCGTCGGGAATCGCGCGCAGACCCTCGACGAGCTTTTCGACCGAAACCATCATATCCATTGTAAATCTTCGCTAAATTGTCGTTACCTCTTTGAAAATAACAAAGTCGCCGCCGCGAATCAATCAGAGCAGCCCGCGATAATAGACGCGTTTGACCTCGGTCCGCGTGCATTTTCCGTCCTCGAGCGGGTCGCCCGTGTCGCGGCAGCAGGGCTGCAGGCGGCTGCAGCTGAGTCCGATCTTGAGCATCTTGGCGAGCTGATCCTGACCGATGCCCGACGGGTGAAAGCAGTCGCAGCACGAGATCTGTTCGGCGTTGAAGCGGTAGTACCACGGCGCGTCCGAATAGATGAAATCCGTCCCCGCCGCCCGCGTGCCGCCGCCGACCATCTCGCCGGCGATCAGGACGATCGGCGAAGCGCCGCCCGGCGGGATCGCCGCGTATTCCGCCGTCACGCGTTTGATGACGTCGCGATAGGCCTTCATCGTCGTGTAGGTGTCGCTGATCCGCGTCGTCGAACAGTCGCGCGTCAGGCTCTGGCAGATGTTCGCGACGCCCCACAGAAACTGGCACGACTGGCCGACCTGACAGTTCGTCTTCGAACCGAAATTGCAGAGCTGCGAGACGCGGACCGGCGAGACGACGCCGACGCGCGTGTTCGGCACGCTCATCAGGATGTCCATCCCCTTGCGGAACTCGCGCTCGAAGGCGTCCGGCTTCGTTTTGCAGTAATTGTTCGGATCCTGATCGACCGACGTGCACGAGGCGTTGGTTTTATTGAGGTTTCCGCCGCAGCTGTCGTTGTGGCCGAGAAAAACGGCCGCCAGCTTCTGGCCGCTCTGCGCGCTCAGATAAGTCTTGATGTTGTTCGCCTGGTTGACGAAATCGCTCAGCATCCGCGCGCCCGAGGCGGCGTGGTTCGGGCTCGACGCGAGAATGCTCGTGCCGAAATCGCACTCCATCCGTTCGAGAAAACTGAAGACGTTTTCGCTGCCCGTGCCGCACAGGCTCGCGCCGTGCGTGTCGCTCGTCAGCCAGTTGTACTGTTCCTGATCGCCGTTCGAACACGGAAAAGCGTTGCCCGCGTTATAACCCTTGGTGATGCTGTCGCCCGCCACGTCGATCGCCTGAATGCTGAGCTGGGCCCGCGCTTCGAAAACGAAACCCGCCGCCAGCACGAGACACAAAAACCCGCGCAATAATTTCACTGCCGAAATCCTCCGTATTTTGATTTTATAAATTTGCCGTTACCCTCGAAAACCCGCCACGATCCCCCGTCGCCCCGGTAACCTCAATCAGAACAAAACAATTTCACCACAGACCAATCCGAAATCCGAAATCCGAAATCCGAAATCATCACTGTTAAAAAGAATTTGACGACAGCCGGCCCGTTGCCCTTGATACTGTAGATCAAAGCTGAAACCTCGTGACCGGAGCGCGGGCATCCTCGGCCGGCCTGAGCGCGAGAATGCTTTTCATCATCAAGCAACTTCGAGAAGCTGAACCGTTTCGACACCGCTTACGCGGCGTGGCGGGCAAGGATGCCCGCGCTCCAGTCCGCGATTTTCCGGTTTTCCTTTAACCATCAATCTTGTTAACAGTAATGATCCGAAATCCGAAATCCGAAATCCGAAATCCGAAATCGCCTCAGTTTTTCTGCGCCTTCTGCAGAAATTCGACGAATTCCTGCGGGTTGCGCGTCAGCCCGGGAAAGGTCGCGACCGCCCGGCCGTCCGTCTCGAGCACCGCGTAAAAAGGGAGCGCGACCGTTTGAAAATTTTTCTCCTGGTACTGCTGCTGCCGTTCGAAGATGGCGCCCTCGCCGTCGGTGTAAAGCCGCGCCAGCACGTATTTCGACAGCTCGGCTTCGACCGGCGCTTTCGGAAAGACGTTCGCCTCCATCCACCGGCAGTTCGTGCAGGTGTAGCCCGTGAAATCGACGAACACGCGCTTGTTCTCGGTCTTCGCCTTCGCCAGCGCCTGGTCGAGATCGTTCTCGATCCAGACCGGCTCGTCCTTCGATTTGCCGAAGACCTTCGACGCGGAATTGTCCAGATCCGGCGGCAGGAACGATTCCAGTTCGCCGAGCTTCGCGCCGAACAGTCCGGTCAGCAGATAAAAGCTGACGGCGAGGCTGAGAATCGCCGAAACGAGCCTGAGCGCGCCGATCTTTTCGGGTTTGGTGTCGTGGAAGAGCTGAAACTTGCCCAGCAGATAGATCGTCAGGACGACGCCGATCGCGATCCAGATCGCGAGCACGAACGAGCGCGTGAAGATGCCCCATTTCCAGATCAGATCGACGTTCGAGATGAACTTCATCGCCGCCGCGACCTCCAGAAAGCCCATCGCGACCTTGACTGAGTTCATCCAGCCGCCGGCGCGCGGCAATTGCGAGACGAGCTGCGGCGCGAGCGCGAGCACGAAGAACGGCAGCGCGAAGACGGTCGAAAACGCGAGCATCCCGACGAGCGGCATCCGCCAGTTGCCCTGCGACGCCGAGACGAGGATCGTCCCGACGAACGGCGACGTGCAGGTAAAGCTCGTCAGCGTAAACGTCAGCCCCATCAGGAGCGCGCCGACGATGCCGCTGCCCTCGCCCTCTTTGGTCCGCGTCAGGTTGTCGAGCTTCGTCAGGACGCTCGACGGCACCTGCAGCTCGTACGCGCCGAAGAGATTGAACGCGAACATCAGAAAGATCGCGGTGATCACGAGATTGACCCACGGATTGGCGGCGAACAGGTTGATGCCGGCCGCGCCGACGAAGATCGCGAGCAGCATCCCGAGAATCGTAAAGGTCGCGATGATGCCGAGCGAATAGATCGTCGCGAGCCGGACGGCTTTGGCGCGGCTGTGGCTCGCGTGATTCGTGAAATACGAGACCGTGATCGGGATCATCGGGAACACGCACGGCGTCAGCAGCGAGAGCGCGCCGAGCGTGATCGCGAGCCAGACGAACGAGCCCAATGGCAGATCATTGGGATTGCGGATTTCGGACGGCGGATTTCGGATTTGGGTTTCCGCGTTTTGGGCGGGTGTCGTTTCCGTGATCGGCGCGGCGGCGAGGGCGTTTTTTTTGACGTCTTCGAAGCCGGCGAAGGTGACTTTGACGGTTTTCGGCGGGAGACAGACCGTGTCGTCGCAGACCTGATATTTGACGTTGACGGCGAGCTCGTCGGCGCTCGCGTCGGCGGTCGGTTTGAGCGACAGCTCGAATTCCGCCTTTTTCTCGAAGAATTTCGTGTCGATCTTGAAGTTCGGGTCGAATTTCGTGACCGGCGCGGGCGAGACGGGTTTGCCGTCGATCTGAAAGGGCGAATTGTCCGCCACGGTGATTTTCGTCGGAAACGGCCCGCCGTCGGGCTGTTCGACCGCGTAAAGATGCCAGTTGCCCTCGATCGCGGCCCGCAGCTTGGCCTTGAGCGGTTGGTCCTTTTTGACCGCTTTCCCTTTCGCGTCGGATTCGAGCGACCACGAAACCGGGTTCTGCGCGGCGGCGAGCAGCGGCAGTCCCCAAATAATCAAAAGAAAAACGAAAAATTTCGGATAATAATGGCGCAGCATAATTCCCAACGGATTAAATACCAGATTCTATCATTTTTATTCGCCAAACGATCAATAAAGTTTCAAAACTGCCGCCGAAAACCGAAAATCCGCGCCCGCGCGGGCCAATGATCGACGACCGGCGCGCCGAAAGCGCGGCCCGTTCGCGGTCCGGAGATCGGCGAACGCGGTTCGGACTACTCCGGACGCGGTTCGGAGCATTTCGGACGCGGTTCGGAGTAGTGTGAACGAGTTGTCAGGCAGACCGGACGCGGTCCGGAGTAATGTGAACGAGGTGTCGGGTAGACCGGACGCGGTCCGGAGTAATGTGAACCGGTCGCGGAGTGCTCCGGACGCGGTCCGGAGCACTCCGGACCGCGTCCGGGACTTGCGAACCGCGTTCGAAGCAGTGCGGACCGGGTTCCGGCGTGTCCGGACTGAGTTCGGAGATGCGACGGACCGGCGTCAGAGCTCGAAAAACGGTTCCGCGAGCTCCGGACCACGTCCGGACTGCTCCGAACCGCGTCCGGTCTGCTCCGAACCGCGTCCGGTCTATTCGACAACTCGTTCACACTACTCCGAACCGCGTCCGAAATGCTCGACAACTCGTTCACACTACTCCGGACCGCGTCCGGTCTACCCGGCGGCTCGTCCGGACTGCTCCGGACCGCGTCCGGTCTACCCGGCGACGCGTTCGGATTACTCGACGCCTCGTTCACACTGCTCCGGACCGCGTTCGGGCTGCTCCGAACCGCGTCCGCTGGAGGAAGGAACATTGTCCGGGTCTCCGACGCCCTCGCCGGTCATCGCATTTGCGCTCCGACCGTCCCCGGATCATTTTTTATTGGCAATCAACACGATATCGCGGATTTCCTGCCCGCGCACGAACGCAAACTGCCGGCCGTCTTTCGACCACGCGAAATTGTAGAGCTTTTCCTTCGGCAGCCCTTCCAGTTTGCGCGGCTCGCCGCCGTCGATCGGCTGCCGCCAGTAGCCCTCGATCGAATCGCGAAAGACCACGCCGCGGCTGTCGGGCGACCAGCGCGAGCCGAGCGTCAACGTCCCGTCTTTCGGCAGATCGAACTGTCTGATCAATTGATTGGAAGCCGCGTCGAAAACGGCCAGACGGTTTTTGTCGGTTTTATACAAAGCCGCGAAATACTGACCGTCGGGCGAAAAGCTGACCCACGAGGTTTCCCGGTCGTTCAATATTTCGGGAGCGCCGCCCTCGATCGGAACGCGCCGCAGCTCGCCGACGTCGTTTTCCCACGATTTGTAATAAACCCAGCGATTGTCGGCCGAAACGAAGGCCATAAAATCCTTGCCGCCGAAAGTCAGCTGTTTCGGATTGCCGCCGTCCGCGTCGATCCGCCAGATATTGAAATCGCCGCCGTTTCGAATCGATTGAAAAACGATGCAGCGGCCGTCGTTCGAAACATTGAGGACGCTGTCGATGAGCCCCGGCGCGGTCAGCGGCCGCGAGCCGCTGCCGTCGGCGTTCATTTCGGAAATAAACTGGCTCTGCGTATCCGAATTGGTGTAGACGATTTTTCCGCCGGGCGTAAAATCCAGACCCCAGAGCCCGTCGTATTTGCCGAACGAGCCGAAAGTGATCTGTTTTGCCGCGCCCGGATTACCGGCCGGCGCGATCCAGATGTTGTTGAGCTGGCGGTGAACGATCGTCAGCAGCGCCTCCGAATTTCGGGAAAGATCGAGCGCCCCCTCGTAATCGTTCAAATCGCTGACGATTTCGCGGGTGTCGCCGCTCGGGATCGCGACCTGGAAAAGGTGAAACTGCGGCACGGAAGTCCACGAATCGTGTTCGACCGCGTGGACGATCACGCTGCTGCCGTCTTTCATCCAGACCGTTTTGGCCGTGTCGCGCCAGATCTCGTTTTCGATCAGCCGGTAATTCCCGGTCGCGATTTCGACGATCGCCAGATCGTTGCCGAGCGATTTGGCGTCCTTCAGCTTGCTGAACGCGAGCCGCCGGCCGTCGGGCGACCACGAAAAAGTATTGAAAACGACGCCTTCGTTTTTCGGAAAGGAAATAATTTCGTGCCGCCCGGAGCCGTCGAGGCCGGCCGTAAAAATCAGATCTCTGTCGCCCTCGCGCCGGGCGAAGGCGATCTGCCGGCCGTCGGGCGACAGCGAAAAGTTGTCGACGTCGTCGAGAATTTTTTCCTGAACGCCGCCCGAGACCGGCATTCGATACAAAGCGGGTTTCGGACTTTTGTCGTCCTTATACGAATAATAAAGCCGGCTTCCGTCGGGCCCGAAGGCAAGATTGTAATACCGGCCGTCTTCGCTCGCCGGACGCAGCGGCAGATGATTTCCGCCGTCGACGAAACCGAGCCACAGACTTCGCTTTCCGGAATCGTTGACGACATAGGCGAAGGTTTTCCCGTCCGGCGCCAGCGCGGCAATCGCCACTTTGCCGTTGGTGGTCAGCTGTCTGAGGCCGGCGTTCGCGAACGAATCCTCTTTATCAAAATTCGACTGAACGACCCGTCGCCAAAAATATCCGTCGATGACGACCGCCAGCAGGCCGCCGAAGATAAAGATCATCAAAAAATATTTCCAGCCGACGGAACGACTGTTTTTCGCGACCGGCCGCGCCTCTTTTTCCAACCCGCTGCCGTTCGTCGCCAATTCGCCAAAAAAACCGGCCGCTCGCTCATCGAACCGCGCATCGGGTCCCTCGTCGATCAGGATCCGCGAAAAGTGGTGTTTTTCGATGACGATTTCTTCGTCCGGCCGTTTGATCTCGGCGACGAATTTATAGCCTTTGCCCGGAATGGTCGCGATGAATCGATACGCGCCCTTTTTTTCGCCGAAGATCCTGCGCAGCCCGGCGATCTGGACGGTCAGGTTGTTTTCCTCGACGAACTGCCCTTCCCAAACTTTTTCCAAAAGCTCGTCTTTCGACAAAACCCGGCCGCGATTTTCGACCAGCACCAGCAGCAGATCGAATGTTCTGGCATTTAAGGCGACGATTTCGCCGTCTTTCAAAAGCTGTCGCCGCGCGCCCGAAAGCTCGAAATCTCCGAAGAAAAATGTCTTTTCCGAAACGCTTTCCATCTCGATTAAGGGAAATTCAGGAATTTTTTGCCTCTTACTTTAAGGACGTTAAACCGAACCGGCAGCGAAACTCAACTCATTAGTGGAAAAACGAATTGCCGCGTTTTTTATTTCTGGATTTTAGCAGAAATCAGCAATCGGAGGAAATAAAATTCGAATGAATCGAATTACCCGGATCGCGATCGGACCGCATCCGGTCACGGTCGAGGAAAACTCGCCCGTTCGATTCGCTTTGCCGCCCCGACTCGAAAAAATTCATGGTCGATCCCCGTCAAATTCCCGGCGCGGCCGTAAAAATCAGTTAATTTTCGGTCAAAAATCTCCCGGGATTCGAAGACCGATATCAAACCAATCTTCCAAAGTGTTCAAGGTTTTGCACAATCCCTGCCAAGTCGCTTATAATTTTAACGGGAGCAGATTTCAAAAAAATCTAAATTTTAACGAATTACCAAAGGCATTTGGAGGAAATTATTTTGCCAAAAACAGCAGCAGGCCGGAAAACCGAAACCAAAAGCGCGAAGCTTTCGGCCAACGGCAACAACAAGACCGCGTCGAAACCCGAGCCCGACAACGATTCCGCGGTGACGGACGTTTACGACGTCGAACAGGCGCAGGCCGAATACGTCAAGCGCCGGAAATCGCAATTGACGGCGATCAAAAAGCTCGACAAGGATTTACTGGGCGAAATGCTTTACCAGATGATTCTCGGCCGGCTCTTCGAGCGCAAATGCGCGGAAGTTTACCGGATGGGCAAGATCGGCGGGTTCTGCCATCTCTACATCGGTCAGGAAGCGATCGCCGTCGGCTCGATGATGGCCCTGAAGGAAGGCGACTATGTGCTGACGTCGTACCGCGATCACGTCCAGGCGATGATCGCCGGCATCACGCCCGAGGCGGTGATGGCCGAGCTTTACGGAAAGGCGACCGGCAACGTCGGCGGCAAGGGCGGCTCGATGCATATGTTCTCGAAGGAAAAAGGCTTCTTCGGCGGCCACGGCATCGTCGGCGGGCAGATCGGCGTCGGCACCGGAATGGCCTACGCGCAGAAATACAAGGGCACCGACAACGTCACGCTCTGCTTTTTCGGCGAAGCGGCGGTCAATCAGGGCCTCTTTCACGAAAGCCTGAATATGGCCCAATTATGGAAGATCCCGTGCATTTATATCTGCGAGAACAACAAATACGGGATGGGCACGTCGCAGGCGCGCGCGATGAGCATCGCGAACATCGCGAAAAAGGCCGAGGGCTACGGGATGGCCGGCGAATTCGTCGACGGGATGGACGTGATGGCGGTGCGCGAAGCGACGCTGCGCGCGATCGAACGCGCCCGCAAGGACGGCTCGCCGACGCTGCTCGAAGTCCGCGCTTACCGTTATATGGGCCACTCGATGAGCGATCCGGGCAAATACCGGACGACCGAGGAGATCAAGAAATACCAGCAGCGCGACCCGATCGCGCTCTTTCAGGACAGCCTGAAGGAAGCGAAGGTGTTCACCGACCAGGATTTCGAGGATTTCAACGCGAAGGCCGCGGCGGCCGTCGAAGCGGCGGTCAAATTCGCCGACGAAAGCCCGTTCCCGGACGAGAGCGAGCTGATGACCGACGTTTTCGCCGAGTAGGAATCGATAACGCAAAGACGCAGAGGCGCAAAGGCGCTGAATTGTTAAATTAATAAAATCCTTTGCGTCTTTGCGGCTTTGCGCTTTTGCGTTAAAAATAAAATTATGCCAGAAATGACGATCCGCGACGCGCTCAATGCGGCGCTTCGCGAAGAACTTATCAGGGACGAAAACGTCTTCATCATCGGCGAAGAGGTCGCCGAATACGACGGCGCGTACAAGGTGACGCGCGGGCTGTGGAAGGAATTCGGCGACAAGCGCGTCGTCGATTCGCCGATCACCGAGCTCGGTTTCGCCGGTCTCGGCGTCGGCGCGGCGATGGCCGGTCTGCGGCCGGTCGTCGAGTTTATGACGTGGAACTTTTCGATCCTCGCCGCCGACCAGATTATCAACCACGCGGCGAAGATGTATTATATGTCGGGCGGGCAGTTCAACATCCCGATCGTGTTCCGCGGCCCGAACGGCTCGGCCTATCAGGTTTCGAGCCAGCATTCGCAGGCGCTCGAAGCCTTTTACGCGAATTTTCCCGGCCTCAAGGTCGTGATGCCGTCGACCGCGGCCGACGCGAAGGGCCTTTTGAAATCGGCGATCCGCGACGACAACCCGGTGATCTTTCTCGAACAGGAGACGATGTACGGGATGAAGGGCGAAGTGCCCGACGACGAGGATTTCACGATCCCGCTCGGCGTCGCCGACATCAAGCGCGAGGGCGCCGACTGCACGATCGTCGCGCGCTCGTTCACCGTTCCGCAGGCGCTCAAGGCGGCCGAGCAGATTCAGGCCGAGTTCGGCGTCTCGGTCGAGGTCGTCGATCCGCGGACGATCAAGCCGCTCGACATCGAGACGATCGTCAACTCGGTCAAAAAGACCAACCGGCTGGTGATCGCCGAGGAATCGCACGCGTTCGCGTCGGTCGGCGCGGAAATTTCGCATCAGGTGATGGAGCACGCCTTCGACTATCTCGACGCGCCGGTCAAACGCATCTCGACCGCCGAAGCGCCGATGCCCTACGCGCGCAATCTCGAAGTCGCCGCGCTGCCGAGCGTCGAGAAGATCGTCGCCGCCGTCAGAGAAGTCTGCTATTTGTAATTCGGATTTCGGATTTCGGATTTCGGATTGGTTCGGGGGCGGGCCGGGTTCGCTTGGCGGGAAGATTTTTAGGGGTCGTTAACGGACGGATGGAGGTGTTATGGTGAAGATGATCTTTAAAATCTGGACGGTTCTTTGTCTGGGCGCGGTTTTGAGCTTTTCGGCTATGGCGCAGACCTTCGGGCTGCCGAAACTGAAGAAGGGCGAAACTTATCGCGCGGTGCGCGTCAAGATGCTGCGGGCGGGCTGGAAACCGTTTCACGCGCCGGACGCCGACGAATGCGCGGCGGGCGACAAACGCTGCGAAGGGCGGCCGGAAATGGAAAGATGTTCCGGGACGGGCGTCGGCGCGTGCCGTTTTCTCTGGAAAAAAGGCGGAAAAACCGTCGCGCTGCTGACGGCCGGCGAGAATGTGGCGATTTATCAGGGCTTTCGAGCCGTCAGATAGGCCGCGGCCGGATAGATTTTCCGGGGCGCGGGGAAAACGGCGGCCGGTATATTATTGGATTGAGGTTTGACCGATGAATAAAAAGGATCTGATCCGCGAATACAAGGAAACGCGCCGGCCGATGGGCGTCTTTCAGATTCGCAACCTGACGAACGACCGGCTTTTTATCGGCTCGTCGACGAATCTCGAAGGCATCTTCAACCGGCACCGCTTTCAGCTCGTCGCGAACGGCCATCCGAACAAGGCGCTGCAGGCGGACTGGAACGCGCTCGGAGCGGAGAGCTTCGCGTTCGAGGTCCTCGAAGAGCTCGACCACCGCGAGGGGCTCGACGACCGCAAGGAGCTCGAATTTCTCGAAGACCTGTGGCTCGAAAAGGCCGCGCCCTACGGCGAACGCGGCTACAACGAACCGAAAAAGTCGCGCGAGGAACGGCTGCGGATGATCGCGGACAAAAATCGGAAGGTGTAAAAACGAATGCGGCGCCGCCTGATTTTGATTTTATTGATGTTCGTGCTGACGACGGCGGTCGCGCCGGCCGCGCGGGCGCAGAAAAACGAGCGAAACGGGCAATTGCTGATCGCCCGCCAGCGGCAGTTTTTCGAAGCGATCAAAAACAAGCGCTACCGGCGGCTCGATAATATGCTGAGCCGGGATTATCTCGGCACTTATGCGCTCGGGATCATCGACCGGAACCGCGAGCGCGCGGATTTGCGGAAGTTCAACCTGACCGGCTACCGGATGAGCGGCGTCCGAACCGCCTTTCCCGACGAACGAACGGGAATCATCTCGTTCCGGCTGCACGTCGAGGTGCTCTTCGACGGCAAGACGGTCGAGGAGGACGATTTCATCAGCTGCGTCTGGACGAAGAAAAACGGCCGCTGGCAGCTGGCGGCGCAGACCGCCGTCAAGGCCGGAAACAATATTTAGCTTTTATTTTATAGATTATGGCGAACAAAATTTTAATGCCCAAGCTTTCCCCGACGATGGAGGAAGGCCAGATTTCAAGATGGCTCAAGGCCGAAGGCGACGAGATCGAAGCGAACGAGACGATCGCCGAGGTCGATACCGACAAGGCGACGATGGAGATGACGTCGCTCGAAGGCGGCACGCTCCTGAAAATCCTCGTGCCGGCCGGCGACAACGCCAAACTCGGCCAGACGATCGGCATCATCGGCAAGGCCGGCGAGGATTTTTCCGCGCTGCTCGACGAAGCCGCCCCGGCCGCCAACGGCAAACCCGCCGCTCCGGCGACGGCGAAACCGGCTGAACCGGCCGCGAAACCGGCTGAACCGGCCGCGCCGGCCGCCGCCGACCAATCCGAAATCCGAAATCCGAAATCCGAAATCGCCCGCCTGCTCGTTTCGCCGATCGCCGCCCGGATGGCCGCCGAAAACGGGCTCGATCTCAGCAAGATCGCCGGTTCCGGCCCGCAGGGACGGATCATCAAGCGCGATATCGAAGCCGCGCTCGCCGCCGCGCCGGAAGAAACGCCGGCCGCCGGGGCCGCCGCGGCGCCGTCGTTCGCTGAGGTTTCCGACGTCCGGGGCGCGTCCGCTTTCCGCGAGGAGAACACGTCGAAGATGCGGCAGGTCATTGCCGGCCGGCTCGCCGAGTCGATCGGCCCGGTGCCGACCTTTTATCTGACGGTCGAGATCGAGATGGACCGCGCGCTCGAGTTTCGCAAACAGATCAACGCGATGCTCAAGGAAGAGGAAAAGGTTTCGGTCAACGACATCATTGTCAAGACGGCGGCGATGGCCTCGCTCAAGCATCCGTGGGTCAACGCGTCGTATCGCGGCGAGAAGATCCGCTTTTACGAGGACGCCGACGTCGGCGTCGCGGTCGCGATCGAGGACGGGCTGATCACGCCCGTAATCCGCGCCGCGAACCGCAAGGGCATCGCCGAGATCGCCCGCGAGGTCAGAGCGCTCGCCGCCCGCGCCCGCGAGAAAAAGCTGCAGCCCGAGGAATACACCGGCGCGACCTTCTCGATCTCGAACCTCGGGATGTTCGGCATCAAGGAGTTTACCGCGATCATCAACCCGCCCGAAGCGGCGATCTTCGCGATCGGCGGCGCGACCGCGACGCCGGTCGTCCGCGACGGCGAGATCGTCGTCCGGCAGATGATGTCGGTGACGATGAGCTGCGATCACCGCGTGATCGACGGCGCGACCGGCGCGAAGTTTTTGCAGACCTTCAAACAGATGCTCGAAAACCCGATCCTGATGCTGATGTAATCGTGATTATCGAGGAAGAACACGCCCGCCGTGTTCTTCCTTTTTCGATCTCGCGCCGCGCCGCCGCCCGCCCCGGCTTCCCTTTCCGTCCGCCATCCCGAACGCGCCCCGTCTTTCCGCTACCATCCCCGAAGAAACCGGTGATACAATCGAAAACTGTCACGAATGTTCGATAACCGCCGCGCCCGCGCGCCCGCATCCGTGCAGAACCGCGCACCGGCGACCGATCGAGCGCCGCCGAAACGTGTCGAACCCAAACTGTTTTTCGTCCAGACAAACGATTCGCCCGAATCGTCGAGGTATATCGTATGATCGTCGAAATTTTCCCGATCCGCCGCCGCTTCGCTCTGCTGCTCGTCGCGCTCGTCGCGCTCTTTGCCGCCGTCGCCGCCGACGCCCAGCGCGCCGCCGTCCGTTCGAACCCGAAAAACCGGCGCGCCGCCCAAACCGTCCGGCTCCGCGAAAAGAAAAGCGAACGGGAGCGCGACCGAACTCCCCCAAAAATCGACTGGAAGCAGAACGCCGCCCGGATCGACGGGCCGACCGTCGTCCTGCCGATGAAGTTTGGCGGCGAATCGCCGCGGCTCGCCGACCTCGCCCGCAGAAAACTGCCGCCGGTTTCGAAGGAAAACGGGCCGCTCTTCGAGAACGAGACCGAGCGGATCACGATCGAACGCGACAAATACGCGCCCGAAAGCCTGCTCCCCGATCCCGTTCAGAACTATTACGGGCCGGCCTTCGCGGCGACCGTCGGCACGAGCTTCGACGCGGTCACCGCCGCCGGCCTCGCGCCGCCCGACACGACGCTGGCGGTCGGCCCCAATCACATCATCGTCTGGGTCAACTCGCGCTACGCCGTCTACAACAAAAGCGGGACGCTCCTGCTCGGCCCGGTCGGCGGCAACACGCTTTTTACCGGAATGGGCAATCTCTGCGCGACGACCAACCGCGGCGACCCGATCCTCCAGTACGACCGCGCGGCCGACCGCTGGATCCTCAGCCAGTTCGCCTTCAACGTCTCGGGTCCCGACCCGGCGTCGCCGTATCTCCAGTGCTTCGCCGTCTCGACGACCAACGACCCGACCGGCACCTGGTACCGTTATTCGGTCACTTTCAGCCCGGTCGCGCCGAGCGGCTTCAACGATTACGGCAAGCTCGGCATCTGGCCCGACGCCTACTACACTTCCTACAATATGTTCGAGGGCTCGCCGGCCGGCAACTATTCGGGTTCGGCGCTCTGCGCGTCCGACCGGACGAAAATGCTCGCCGGCGACGGCACCGCGACGACGCTCTGCGCGCCCGTCGCCATTTACGCGGCCGACGGCTTTCTGCCCGCCGATCTCGACGGCCCGACCGCGCCCGTCGACGCGACGCAGGGCGGGCTTTTTATCGGCTATTCCACCGCGCCGGCGCTCCGTCTCTATAAACTCAAGCCCGATTTCGTGAATTCGACCGTCACGCTGACCGACGGCCTCGGCGGCGGGGCCGGCACCTACGTCAACATCCCGCTGCCCGCGACGACGCTGCCGTGCAACGGCACCGGCGGAACCTGCGTCGCGCAGCCCGGCACGGCCAACACGCTCGACACGCTCGGCGACCGGCTGATGTACCGCGCCGCCTACCGCAACCGCGGCGGCACCGACAGCCTCGTCCTCGCCCAGTCGGTCGACCCGGACGGCGCGGGCGCGCGGAGCGCGGCGATGCGCTGGTACGAGATCCGCAGTCCCTTCTCGGCGACGCCCAGTCTCTACCAGGCGGGCACGTTCGACGAGGGCGGAACCGGCGACCGCTGGATGGGCTCGGTCGCGATGAACAAGGACGGCGATATGCTGATGGGCTATTCGATCGTCAACGCCGGGACGAACCTCAAACCGTCGATCGCGCTCACCGGCCGCCGTTTGGCGGACCCGCTCAACGCGATGCAGACCGAGCAGATCGTCCTGACCGGCAGCGGCTCGCAGACCGGGACCCTGACGCGGTGGGGCGATTACACGACCGTCCAGACCGATCCGGCGGACGACCAGACGTTCTGCTTTATCGGCCAGTATCTGCTCGCGGACGGCGCGTTCAACTGGCGGACGCGCGTCGTCTGCGCGAAGTTTCCCGCGCCGACCGCCGCGCTCGTCGCGGTCACGGGCCGCGTCACCGACCATAACGGCACCGCCATCGCGCGCGCGCGCCTGACGCTCGCCGACGCCGCCGGCAATCAACGGTCGGCCGTCACGAACAGCTTCGGCTACTACCGCTTCGACGCGGTCGCCGCGGGCGCGGCCTACACCGTCGCCGTCGCGGCCAAAGGCTACGAGTTCGCGCCCTCGTCGGTCGTCGTCGACGTCGCCGACGCCGTCACGAATCTCGACTTCGCCGCCCGGTAAACCCAAACTGCGCGCGTTCGAACCATTCGCGCCGCCCGGTTCGAACGCGCCGCCGGCCTTTCCGAACCGGGTGCCCGGCGGATCGACCCCGCCGTCCGCCGGTCGAACCGCCCTGCCGGTTTGTGAACCCCGACTGCCCCGCCGTCAACCCCGCCCGCCGGTTTGTCGAACCCGCGTGTCAGCGAGTAAAAGCCGCGTGTCAGTCTGTAAAAGTGAAATGTCAGCGTGTAAAAGTGCCGTGTCAGTCTGTAAAAGCCGCGTGTCAGTCTGTAAAAGTGCCGTGTTAGTCTGTAAAAGTGCCGTGTCAGTTTGTAAAAGTGCCGTGTCAGCGTGTAAAAGCCTCGTGTCAGTCTGTAAAAGTGCCGTGTCAGTTTGTCAAAGCCGTGTGTTTAAATGTCTGAAGCCCGTGCCCGAGCGCCGGCCGAACCGGAGCGCCGGCATCTCGGCCGGCAATGCGTTTGCAAAACCCACCGACGTTCCGCCTCCCCGAAGATCGTCGGTAACTGAAGCGTGTGACGCCGCAATAAATTGTGATGAAAACGCATCTAATGGCCGATACGCCGGAATCCCGTTTGCGTTAACGCGGCGGCGGACTGGAGCGCAACCGTCCCGGTTGCTATGAGCGCGAAAGCGCGAACGAACGATTCGCCTTATTCGATATTCTAAGCCGGCGAAACGCTTGACACCGCTCGCGCGGCGTTGGCAACCGGGACGGCCGGCGCTCCAGTCCGCTTTCGCGCTCCGAAACAGGTTTTGATACCTGAGCAGGCGGCCAATATGCCGGGGTATTTAGAAAATTGAAAGCCCGATAATTAAGGCTCAGACAATTTCTTTTTTCCGCAAAATTTAGGGCTCAGTGCTTAACAATAATTTCGGAGCGTCCGCGTCCGAAAATTCAGACTCGCGACTCGCGACTCTCGCCCGAGCCGTTACCGGCGGCGGATTTTCATTGACAATCCGATTCGAATTTATTTAAGATTAGTGAAACCTGAATTTATTGTTTCCGTTTAGTCCGGCTGGTTATTGGCAATCCCCTGGTAATAACTTCGCAAAATACATTTTTTATCGGCTTTAGCTGTTTCCGAATATCACCGCATACAATTGTTTTTCGGCCGGTCGCCGGAAATCGTTTCATTGCCGGTATTCATTGAAATGTAAATACTTGTTCCAAACAATTTCGGATAGAAAATACGAATCTGTTTTCGATTGCCGGATCGACACGGCGGACGGCATTGATCCGCCGATTCCGATCGCTGCCGGATTTGCCGTCCGGCGGCCGGTTCATAAACGGCGGGTTTAGGTTGAAAAGATTTTTAGCCCCCGACGGATCGCGCCTGAAATATTCGGTTTCGCGGCGATTTTGGGGATTAGGGATCGAAGCACCAAAGTTAATTTTTCAAAGAGGTAAAAGAAGTAATGAATAAATCAAGATCCCGAAACTCAAAGAGCCCGAATCCCCCGGAAAAACGCGTCCGGCGTTATCGGATTTTCGCGGTAATAGTCCTTTGCGCCGCGGTTATCGGCGGCCTGACGCTGTTTTCCGGCAGCCGGCGGGCGGCGGCGCAATCGGGGCAGAACAAAGCGAACGCGGCCGACCGCGATACGAAGATCAGCCCCGAGGCGCAGCTTCAGATCCAATCGCTGATCGACGAAAAAAACTCGCGCACCGCGACGCAGCAAAAGATCGATTCGCAGCTGCTCTACGCCGCGAAGATGCGGAGCGGGCAAACTTTGACCGCCTATGTGCCGACGCTCGAAGTCAATGTCGGCGCGGACGAGAACGGTCTCGTGACGGTCGATATCGCCGGCGACATTACGCCGAAATTACTGTCGGCCCTGAAAAAAATGGGCGTCAAGGTGATCGGCTCGTGGCCCGCTTATCGCACCCTCCGCGCCGAAGCCGCGCTCGATCAGCTCGAATCGATCGCCGCGCTCACGCAGGTCAGGTTTATCCAGCCGAAGCAGGAATCGACGACCAGCCGGTTCGACCAGAGCCGGATCCGGCCGGCCGTCGAGCCGCTTTTTACCGGTCTGACGCTCAATCCGGCGAATCCCCTGAAAAACGGTCCGAATCCGCGCTCGCGTTTTCAAAACGTCATCGACGAGCTCTCGAATGCCGGGATCGGCGGCGGCTCTAACACCAATTACCTGCCGAACGGCTATAATCCGGTCGGGAGCGCCAACGCCGAGGGCGTCATCACGCACGGCGCTTATTCGGCGCGCGGCATTTTCAACACGGACGGCACGGGCGTCAAGATCGGCGTGATCTCGAACGGCGTCACCAGTCTCGCGACCAGCCAGGGACTCGGCGATCTTGGCCCGGTGACGGTGCTTCCCGGCCAGACCGGCAGCGGCGACGAAGGGACGGCGATGCTCGAAGTCATTCACGACATCGCGCCCGGCGCGCAGCTGTTTTTCGCGACCGGCAACCCGACTTCCGCGCAGTTTGCCCAGAACATCCGCGATCTGCGGACCGCCGGCTGCGACATCATCGTCGACGATCTCTTCTATTTCGCCGAAAGCCCGTTTCAGGACGGTCAGGGCCCGCTCGTCGTCTCGAACACGAACGGCGGCGTCGTCACGCAGGCGGTCAACGACGTGACCGCGGCGGGCGCGCTCTATTTTTCGTCGGCCGGCAATTCCGGCAACAAGAACGACGGCACGTCCGGGGCGTGGGAAGGCGATTTCGTGAGCGCCGGCACGCTCGCGCTCGTGCCGGGCGGCAACGTCCTCGATTTCGACCAGACGGCGGCGGTCGCGACGAGCGATCTGTTCACGGTCGGCACCGGGACGGCGCCGGCGACGCTCGACTGGTCGGACCCGCTCGGGGGCTCGGCCAACGATTACGACCTGTATATTCTGAACTCGACGCTGACGTCCGTCGTCGCGAGCGCGACCAACGTCCAGAACGGCACGCAGGATCCGCACGAAGCGACGAGCGTGACGGTCGCCGCCAACCGGCGGGCGGTGATCCTGCAGAAGACCGGCGCGGCCGACCGGTTCCTCCATCTGAACACCAATCGCGGCGCGCTCAGCATCAGCACCGACGGGACGACCTACGGCCACAGCCACGCGGCGGCGGCCTATTCGGTCGCGGCGACCCCGGCCTTTATGCCGTTCGCGTTCCCGACCGCCGGCCCGATCTTCTTCAACGGCCCGTTTCCGAACCAGCACAGCACCTCCGATAAGGTCGAAACCTTCAGCTCCGACGGCCCGCGCCGGATCTTCTATAACGCCGACAGCTCCGCGATCACGCCGGGCAATGTTTCGTCGACCGGCGGCGTGCTGCGTCAGAAACCCGATCTGACGGCTGCGGACGGCGAGCAGGTGACCGGCGTCGGCGGATTCAGCAATCCCTTTTACGGAACGAGCTGCGCGGCGCCGACACTCGCGGCGATCGCCGGTCTGATGAAATCCGGCAATCCCGCGCTGACGCCGGCGCAGATCCGGACCGCGCTGACCTCGACCGCGCTCGATATCGAAACGGCCGGCGTCGACCGCGATGCCGGGGCCGGCATCGCGATGGCGGTCCCGGCGCTGACGGCGGCCGGGCTGACCGGCGGCGCTTATCTCGAACTGACCGGCTATACGACGACCGACACGAGCGGCGTCATCAACGGCGTCGTCGAACAGGGCGAAAACGGCTCGCTGACCGTCAATCTGAAAAATACCGGAGTGATGAACGCGACCGGCATCACCGCCACGCTGACGACTTCGAGCCCGAATATCACGGTTACGCAGGGATCTTCAGCCTATCCGGATCTGCCCGCGCTGAGCGGGTCGGGAAACAATTCGACGCCTTTTACGTTTAACGTTTCCAGTCTGGCGACGACCGACCAGATCGTTAATTTCTCTTTGGCGATCAATTACACGAACAGCCTGCTCGTGGCGCAGACGATCAATTTCCAGGTTCGAACCAACCGGATCCCGATCACGACGACGCTCGACGCGACACCGCCGCCGACCAGCACCGCCTATCCGGTAACCGCTTCCGGCACGCAGACCGGCCGGCTCAATCTGAGCGGGTCGGGAACGCAGAGCACCTGCGCGGCGCTCAAGACCAATCCGGGCGCTTCGGCGACCGGCTCGCGGGCCTACGACGCCTACACGTTCGTCAATCCGCTCGGCGTTCCGGTCTGCACGACCGTCACGCTGACCGAAGGCAAGCAGGAGAACGATTTCCTGTTCGCGGTCGCGTACCTCGGCAGCTACAACCCGGCCGCGCCGGCGACGAATTATCTCGCCGACTGGGGCACCAGCAACCGGATCGTCCCGATGACGATGTCGTTCGTCGTGCCGGCCAACGCGACCGTCGTGATCGTCGTCGTCGGCAATACGGCCGCTCTCACCGGAACGCCCTACACGCTCGACGTTTCCGGGCTCCGGGTGACCGCCGTGCCGACCGCCGCCGCCGTGACGGTGGCGGGCCGCGTCGCGACCGGCGCGGGTACCGGCCTCGCGAATTCGATCGTCAGCATCAGCGGGCCGGACGGTCTCGTGCGGACCGCCCGGACCAATACCTTCGGCTACTATTCGTTCGGCGGCGTGACGGCCGGCGAGACCTATACGGTCGGCGTCACGGCCAAGGGGCATCGCTTTACGTCGCGGGTGATCAGCGTCAGCGACGAGCTGACGAATGTCGATTTCACTCCGGACGAATGAATCGCGCGGTAAATTAAGTTCGTTCGAAAAAGCGGACTTTCCAAAGGGCGGGACAAAGATCCCGCCCTTTTTTTAACCCAGCCGGAGCGCGGGCATCCCTGCCCGCCCGCCCGTCGAGCAGAGCGAAGACGGGCGCCCGCCGCTCGATCGAAACCGTTTCGGGTTAGCCCGCAACTTTCGGCGCGGACGGCGCGCGTTTTTCGAGTTTCGTTTCAACTGCGAACGGTGCGCCCGTTTGCGCTGCGCTTAACGGGGCGGCGGGCAGAGATGCCCGCGCTCCGGCTATGGCGCTTGTCGGCGCTCCGGCTTGAGCGGGCGGTGTAAAAATTTCTTTGCAGCGAATCGCTTTTTAATTATAATAGCGAAGTCGAGCGACTCCCGATTTCCAGCTTGTTCACCGTCAGGGGTTTCTTTTTTTTCGAAAAAAGGGGGGATTTATGATCAATGTTCTGTTTGTCGACGACGACGCGAACATTTTGCAGGCGATGCGGCGGCTGCTGCATCCGCTCCGCCGGGATTGGAGCTGCTGGTATGCCCAGAGCGGGCCGGAAGCGCTGGCCGTTCTCGCCGAACAGCCCGTCGACGTGATCGTCACGGATATGCGGATGCCCTGGATGGACGGGGCCGAGCTGCTGACCGAGGTCCGCGACCGCTACCCGGAGATCATCCGGATCATCCTCTCGGGCTATTCGGAAAAGGATTCCGCGATGCGCTCGCTGACGGCCGCCCACCAGTATCTTTCGAAGCCCTGCGAGCCGGAAGTGCTGCAGAACACCATCGAACGGGTCTTCTCGCTGCGCGGCATCCTCAACAACGACGCGCTCCGGACCTTCGTCGCCAAAATCCCGAACATCCCGAGCCTCCCGCATCTCTACAGCGCGCTGCTCGACGAGCTCGGCCGGCCCGAGCCGTCGACGCCGAAGGTCGCCGGGATCATCCGGCAGGATCCGGGAATGACGGCCAAGCTGCTGCAGATCGTCAATTCGGCGTTTTTCAGCCTCAAGCGGCGGGTTTCGGACGTCAAGGAGGCGATCGATCTGCTCGGGCTCGAAACGATCGGCGCGCTGACCTTCGGGCTCGGCATCATCTCGCAGTTCGAGGCCGCGCCGGGCGCCGAAAAACGGCTCGGCGAGCTCTGGTCGCACTGTCTCGAAGTCGGCGCCCGGGCCCGTAAGATCGCCCGCCGCTACGCGCCGTCAGCCGCCGCCGACTCGTTCACCGCCGGCCTGCTCCACGACGTCGGCGAGTTTCTGCTCGCCGTCAACCTGCCGGACGAATTCGACCGGGTCAAAAAAATGAAGATCGAGGAAGAAATGACGACGATGGAGGCCGAGCAGCGCGTGCTCGGGGCGACGCACGCCGAGGTCGGCGCGTATCTGCTCGGGTTGTGGGGCCTGCCGCGGCAGGTCGTCGAAGCGGTCGCCTATCATCACGAGCCCGAACGGACGGGGCTCGAAGGATTTTCGGCGGTGACGGCCGTCCATATCGCCGACGCGCTCGACAATCAAAAACGCGCGGGCCGCCCGCCGCATTTCGACGCCGCCTATTTGTCGAGGCTCGGACTCCCCGCCACGGCGGAGAGCTGGATCGACGCCGTTTAGACAGTCTTCAAAGGTAAGTTAAGGAATAAGTTCAGCAAGCTGATTGATTCAGGCGGAACAAAAAATAGGCCGCGGATGACGCGGATTTGGCGGGTTTTCACGGATTTTTCTTCGGGTTTGGTTTTAAGGAAAAGAAATCCGCGTAAATCCGCCAAATCCGCGCATTCCAGCGTCCTATTCAAGTCTTGAGTCTTGAGTCTTGAGTCTTAAGTCATTTGGCAGCAGTTTCAATTTCGTCATCCGGGCGGGTTTTATCGACAAAATCGTTGCCTGAAACGAAAAAGCCGCGAAATCGAAAACGGACTTAAGACTCAGGACTTCCGACTCAGGACTCGGATTAACTTCAGGCCATTGTCCTCGAGGGCGGGACGGGTTTGACAGCGGCCGCCTCCGGAATCGCCAAAACCGCTTTTCGCGAAAGGGGTTCTGGTCAGAAGGAAAAGCCCGTTTACCGGACCGGCGGCGCGAGCTTGATGTACCCGAATTCGACCGGCAGCGGGCCGGCCGTGTTGCAGGCGATCAGGCCGACCTGGACGGTTTCCGGGTAATTCGGCGCGTATCGGGCGACCTCTTTCCATTCGCCGCCCGGCGGCCGCCAGAAAGCCGTGAATTCCCGCCCGATTCGCCGCAGCCGGAGTTCGACCGTCGGCGCGTCGGTCGGGAATTTTTCGGGCGTCGCGAGCGGCTCGTAGGCTTCGTCCTCGCGGATGTCGAGCCGGATGCCGTTGTCGCCGCCGCCGAGACCGCCGAAACCGCGCTCCAACCGCAGATAGTTGCTGTCGTTCCGAAAGACCAGCAGGCCGGCGCCCTGATAACTTTCCCGGGGATCGAACCGGACCTTCGTCTCGATCTCGAAATCGCCGGCAATCGTCTTCAGCAGGCGCGGAGCCGTGCGGTTTTCGCCGAAAAGGTCTTTACCCGTCGGAAGCTCGATCCGCAGCCCGCCGCTTTTCAAATCGTATTTGGTCGGATTGTCCGCCCGGTCCGGGTCGAGCCATTTCCAATCGGGCGGAAAACCCGACGGTTCAAACGACACCTCGACCGGCCGGTCGATCCGTTCGCCGGCGGACGGAACCGGCCCCGGCGAATCGGCATTGGTCGCCGGGCTTGTGCCGGTCGCCGGTTTCGTTTCCCGGCTGGCGGTATTCGGAGAGACGCTTTCGGGCTTGTTCGACTGGCTGCAGCCGGTCATAACAAGCGCCAGACACAAAACACAGAACAATTTCTTCATCGGTCGGACCTCCTTTTATCCGGTTTCGCTCTTTGAGCGTTATTACTTTGTTTTTTAAGTTTAGCAACAATGTGATCTTTGACCTTTGACCTTTGTNNNAAAGATCAAAGATCAAAGGCCAAAGATCGCATTTGTTGGTAAATTTAAAAACCAACACAGGTATTCCGATCTACGATGAAAAACAACATTTCGGGGGCCAATTTCAAAGGTCAAAGAACAGATCCCGTCATTCGTCGAATCGGGCCTCGATGACCGCGCCGTTTCTGCGGCCGTGATCGAGCGTCAGGAGCGGGTAGGTCTTTGTTTCGCCCTCGTAATCGGCCGCGCCGAGCAGGGCTTCGGCCTCGGCGATGCCGGCGACCGGGCCTTCGATCTCCATAAAATCGCCGAACGGAAGCTCGTCGAGAACGATCTCGACATCGCGAAACCGCCACGTCCGGCGGCGTTTTTCGTAGACCATCGAACGGTGAAAGCCGAGCGCTTCGAAGATCTTCGCCATCTCGTCGAAATCCTCGACGGTCGTTTCGTATTCGCGGTGATGTTTGAGCCCGGCGTCGCTCGCGATCTTCTGCTTGTAGGTGACGACCGTCGCCCCGCCGACGCGCCGGAGCCTCAGGACGGCTTCCCGTTCGAGAAGACCGTGGCCGAGAAAAAGCACGTTTTCCTCGAAATCCGCGCCCACGTACTCCGCGCCGAGCCCGGTCAGCGCCGCGCCGAGCAGGTCTTTCTGGCCCGCCTGCAAACGATATTTCTTTTCTATCTCGTCACTCATAGCGATTTCGGATTTCGGACGGCGGAATGGTTTCGTTAGAACGAACTTTCTCCGTCGCGGCATCGTAATTTTCCATTCAAGACAGTAATAAACCAATTTTCGGCCGCTTGCCAGCCGAGCCTCCACGATGTTCACGCTCCGCAACAAAAAATCCGAAATCCGAAATCGTCAGCTTTTCCGGATCCAGCGCCAGATCTCGGGGATCGATGCGCGTTTGCCGTACATCAGCATCCCGACGCGGTAGACGCGCGCGGCGACCCAGATCAGACCGGCGATCGCCGCGCCGTTCAAAAGGATCGCGAGGCCGATCTGCCAGAACGGCGGCATCTCGGTGACGATCCGCACGGGCATCGTGATCGGCGCCATAAACGGCGCGATCGAAACCCAGAACGAGAGCGTCGAGCTGGGGTCGCGGATCACGGCGAAACTGAAATAAAAGCCGATCAGCAGGACCATGATCGGCGGAAAAGCGAACTGGCCGCCTTCCTGAACGGTCGTCACGACCGAGCCGATGAGCGCGAAGATCGACGCGTAGATAAAGAACCCGAGCAGGAAAAAGATCAGGAAATAGACGATCATCGCGGGCGTGATGCTCGGGATCGGGATTTCCTGACCGGCGATCGCCATCTGCGCGACGAAATAGACGGCGATCGCCGACGCCGAGACGAGCCAGATCGCCAATTGCGTCAGACCGGCGAGCCCGACGCCGACGAGCTTGCCCATCAGCAGCTCGAACGGCCGCGCCGACGAGAACAGGATCTCGGCGATCCGCGTCTCCTTTTCCTCGACGACCGCGCCCATAATCAACTGCCCGTAGATCGCGAGCGTGATGTAGATCATCAGGCCGAGCACGAAGGCGACGCCCATCACCCAGTCGAGGTTCTTCTCGTCGCCGCGCTCGTCGATGCTCGTCGCCCTGAAATCGATCCGCTGGCTCAATTGCTTGACCTTTGATTCGTCGATCTTCGCGTCGGCCAACCGCTGCGAGTAGACGGCCGCGTTGACGGCGTCCTCGAGCGTGCCCTTGGCGACGAAATCGCCGGCCTTGCGCGAATAGAAATTGACGGTCGCGGTTTCGGCGTCGATCTGCTGCGGGACGATGATGTAGGCGTCGAGCTCCTTGTCCGTGATCTTCCGGTTGAGCTCGCGGCGGACGTCCTCGGGGCTTTTTCCGGCCGTGTCGTAATCGGTCAGGATAAAGGATTCCTCGGCCTGCTGCGCCTGCATCTTGATCTTTTCGTCGGTCGTCGCGTCGAGCTTTTTGAGCGAATCCTTAACGGCCTTTTCGCCCTTCTCGCGCATCTTGTCGGCGGACAGGTTCTCGCGGATCCGCGGCGCGATCTTGCCCGACGGATCGACGATCGCGATCCGCGTCGGCTCGCCCTTGATTGAAAAGATCAGCATCGGCACGAACGCGAAACAGAGCGCGATCAGCGGCAGCAGCAGCGTGCTCACGAGAAACGTCCATTTCAAAACGATCTTCCGGTATTCGTGTTTGACGACGGCTAAAAACTTACGCATTGTCACCTCCGACCTTTTCGATAAAGATATCGTTCAGACTCGGCTCGATCTGTTCGAACCGGGTCACGCGCGCGCCGTTGTCGACGAGCTTTTTGAGTAGCACCTGCGAATCCGCGCCCTCGGCGAGCACTAATATCTTTTCGTCGGCGCGGGCGTCGACGTCGGCGACGAGCGCGCGGTCTTCCAAAACCCATTCGGCGCCGGTCGCGCGCAGCGCGATCAGGTTCTTGCCGAAGCTTTCCTTGACCTCGCGGAGCGTGCCGCCGATCACCCGGCGCGATTTGTTGATCAGGATGATGTCGTCGCAGAGCCGCTCGGCCGTCTCCATCAGGTGCGTCGAAAAGATGATCGTCTTGTGCCGGGCCTTGAGCTCGGCGACGACCTCGATCAGAAACTCGACGTTGACCGGATCGAGACCGGAAAACGGCTCGTCGAGGATCAGCAGGTCGGGATCGTGGAGAACGGTCGCGACGAACTGGATTTTCTGGGACATTCCCTTCGAGAGATCGGTCGTCTTCTTGTTTTTCCACTCAGCGAGTTTCATCCGTTCGAGCCAGAAATCAATCCGCCGGTCGGCCTCTTTGCCGGTCAGGTCCTTGAGCGCCGCGAAATAGCGGAGCTGATCGGCGATCTTCATCTTTTTGTAAAGCCCGCGCTCCTCGGGCAGATAGCCGATCCGGTCCTGCAGCGCGGCCGTCATCGGCTGCCCGAACAGCTCGATCCTGCCCTCGTCCGGCGCGGTGATCCCGACGATCATCCGGATCGTCGTCGTCTTGCCCGCCCCGTTCGGCCCGAGAAACCCGAAAACGCGGCCCGCGCAAACGTCAAAGCTCAAATCGCCGACCGCCGTAAAATCGTCGAACCGCTTCGTCACATTCGCGACCCGCAAAGACACTTCCGTGGTGTTCATAATTTGTTCAGTAAAATAAATTTCGGATGTCGGATTTCGGATTTCGGATTGCTCGACGCGCAATCCGCTTCCCATCTATTCAAAACGCCGACCGACAACGGTAAAATCCCGCTCCCCGACCAATCCGAAATCCGAAATCCGACATCCGAAATCGTATTATATCGCATTACGCCCGCGGGAATTTTTAGTTTGCGGAAATTTGTTATAAAGTTGCAAATAAATTATTGCTGACTCTTGAAGAGGGTGCGGGAAAACGAGCGAAACGAAGCGAACTTTATGGAAATCTTTGTTTATCGAAAAGGCGCGGACGAGATCGAGGAAGGCTTTACGCGCGACGATCTGCCGGGGCTTTTGAAGGACGAATCGAACGTCGTCTGGGTCGATCTCCAGGGCGAAACGCCGGAAAAGGCGCGCGAGGCGAAGGATCTGCTGATCAACGTCTTCAACTTTCACTACCTGACGGTCGAAGACTGTCTCGAAACGCGCAACCAGCCGAAGGTCGAGGCCTTTCCCGATTATTTCTACTTTATCGTCCACGGCGTCAAGACCGAAACGCATTCGGGCAATTTCGTGACGAAGGAGCTCGACGGCTATTTGGGGAAAAACTTCGTCGTCACGTTTCACGTCGAGCGTTTCCGGAGCATCAAAAAGGTCAAGAGCCAGATCCGCTCGAACACCTTTGCCTGCCAGCGCGGCGCGGCCTATCTGCTGCACCAGATTCTCGATCAGATCGTCGATTACTATATGCCGGTCGTCGACGATTTCGACAACGCGATCAACGATCTCGAGGAACGCGTCTTCCGGATGCGAAAGGGCAACACGGCGATCCTCGAGGAGATTATGGACCTCCGGCGCGCGGTCGCGCGGCTCAAGCGGATCTCGGCGCGGCAGCTCGAAGTGCTCTACCGGCTCTCGCACGGCGAGTTTCCGCAGATTCCCGAAAACGTCCTCCCCTTTTACCGCGACGTCCACGATCATCTGCTGCGGATCTCGGACCTCGCCGAAAGCTACCGCGATCTGGTCAGCGGTCTGTTCGAGATCCATTTCAGCGTCACCGCGAACCGCACGAACGACGTGATGAAGGTGCTCGCGATCTTTTCGGCGATTATGCTGCCGCTCTCGCTGGTCGCCGGCATCTACGGGATGAACTTCGAGAATATGCCCGAGCTCCACAGCCCGCACGGCTATTACCTGACGCTGATGTTTATGATCGTCATCGCGATCGTCCTGTTGTTTTATTTCTGGCGCAAGGGCTGGATCTTCGAACCCGAAGAACCGCCGGCGGAGACGATGATCGAAGACAACAACGAGAAATAGATTTCGGATTTCGGATTTCGGATTTCGGATTGGTCTGAGTTTTGTCAGTTTAGGAAGTTTAGGAAGTTTTGGAAGTAGGGGAAGTAGGAGATTTTCTTTCCGGACTTTTTGAATTCAACCGAACTTCCCAAACTTCCCAAACTTCCCAAACTTCCTAAACTTCCTAAACTTCCTAAACTTCCCAAACCTCCCAAACTATAAAAGTCGTCGGACCTGCGCGTCGCCGTAGCCGTAGACGCCGGCGCGGGACTGGAAGGCGCGGAAGATTTCGGGGAAATCGGCCGCGGATTGGTCGGAAATTTCGCGGAGGATTTGCGGGACGCGCGTTTTTCGGTCGAGCGCGGCGGCGATCACTTCGTTTAAGAAAGGCAGGCCGTCGCCGCCGTTTTCCGATAAACGCTTTAATTCTTCGGAATCGTCGGTTCGAAAGGCCCGCCAGAGAGCGCCGCCGGTCTTTATTTCGGCCGCGCTCAAGCGGCGGCGTTCCGCGAAACATTTTTCGAGCGCTTCGCCGCTCAAACCGCCGAATCCCTGCCAGCGGTCTTCGGTCGAACGCACCGCCGGCGCGACGACGAAGACCGGCACCCGCGCGTCCCGCAGCCGATCGAGACAGAACCAGTAATTGACGCGGCAGAAGAGCTCGTACTCGAACCAGAGATTTATTTCGTTCTCGCCGGCCGCCGCCGATTCGAGCTTTTCGAATTCCGCGACCGTCTTTCGCCGGTAATCGGCCGCCGTTTCGCCGAACGCATCGGCGACGAACGCGGCCCGCGCGGCCCAGAATTCCTCGCCGCCCGGAGCGTCGACCGGGCCGTCGACGAAAGCTTCGCGGCAGACGAGCCGCACGCCGTCGATTTTCGTGTTTTCGAGATCGCCCGCGAGCGCGTCGCCGGCCGTCAGGTGGATTGTTTTCATCTTTTTTTTAGTCTTGAGTCTTAAGTCTTGAGTCTTGAGTCGATTCTTTCTTCTCGGGACGAACCTGTCTTCGATGATAAAGTCGCCCCGCAATAAGACTTAAGACTTAGGACTCAAGACTCAAGACTCAAGACTCTTATCCGAACGTCGTCACCGCCGCGTACAGCAGCGCGAGCAGGACGCCGCCGTAGACGCCGGCGAGAATGTCGTCGGCGCAGACGCCGATGCCGGCCGGCAGGTTCTGGAGCGAATCGATCGGGTACGGCTTCCAGATGTCGAACAGCCGGAACAATAGAAACCCGACAAGCACGAGCTTCCACGAGATGTCGAACGGAACGAACAGATAGACGATCAATTGGCCCATCACCTCGTCGACGACCGCCTGCGACGGGTCTTTGTGCTTGAACAGCAGCGTCGCGCGGTTCGCCGCCCAGATGCCGAGCAGGCAGAACGGAATGAAGATCAATAAATTCAGGACGTGCACCCACGCCGTGATCTGCGCTTCGGATAAATTTCGCGGGCCAAGACCGTTCGTGATCTGGATCTCTAACCAGCGGAAAAGCAGATAGATCGCGACGCCGACCATCGAGCCCCAGGTTCCCGGCGCGAGCGGCAGATAGCCGACGCCGAAGGTCGTGAGCGCGAGCGCGAAATAATCGACGAGGGTTTTCTTCTTGATTTCGGTCTTTTCGAGTTCGCGCGTTTCGAGCGCCGCCGAAGAATGGATCAGTTGTTCGTAATCAGGCATTGGTTCTTAGATTTTATACCAGACGTTTTCGGGTTTGAAAACCTTCGCTTCGCTTCTTTCGTAATAAAAGGTAAAAGCTATCCGGAAACGGACGTTCGTTTTTTCGAATTATCGATTACGGCCGCAAACGCCCCAAACTGCCCCCGGCCGGCTTAAACATTCGTTTACCGTATGTTATCATTTAGGTTTATCCCGACTTTTTTAAAATAACTTTTTTTAACTAACTATTTAACCGAATATTTTATGAGTTCATACGATTTATCGCTCGACCACGACCGTCATCTGATCCTGGTCGTCATCAGGGGCGAGCTGATGCAGGACGACGGCAGCGAGATCATCACCGTCACCCGGCAGAAAGCCAGCGAGTTAAACTACAATATTTTATACGATATGCGCGAGGCGACGACGAACGTCCCGTTTTCGAGCTGGTATCGGCTGCCGCGCGAGCTCGAGGTTTTCAGCGACCACAACATCCGCCGCCACAAGGCCGTCCTGCTCGTCTCGAAGACCGACAAGGCGCTCAAGGGCTATGAATTTTATTCGATCGTGACGGAGAATCTCGGCATCAAGGTCCGCGTTTTCTTCGAACCCGACGAAGCCCTCGAATGGCTCACCGGAAAATCCCCGGCCGCGCCGCCCGCCGGACTTCCCGGTCATTGATTTACGCCTGTCGAATTGCAGTTTGGCGGCCCGTTATCGGGCATCGCTTTTTTGAAAACCGGTTTCCAACGCCCTTTTCCCGAACGAAACGGACGTCACGGCAAAGTTTATCCCGAATTTCCCGAATTTCGCTCCGGCAGCTCGCGATTTTCGCCCATCGAACCTGGATTTTAAGGATTTTTCTCCGAAGTTTGAAGGAAATTCCTATAGTTTTTCATTACTGAGCGGTATATGAA
>JAFDVJ010000078.1:9045-113227 GCA_018269075.1 Acidobacteriota bacterium | reverse complement strand
CGGCTATCGCCGACGCTACTGACCTCGGCCCGGCTGCGCCGCTTTTTCGGGTTTCGTCGAGAACGGATTACACAATGAACTTTTACACGCCGCCAAGGGGCGCTGACGCATCTCCCAAAAGCCGTGACGCGCGGTCGGAAGGCATTTCAGAAATGTCAGCCCTCAGCTAAACGGTCCCGCCCTCAGTTTCACCGACGCCAAACCAAGCGGGGCCGACGCCGACCAATGCCCCACTCAACCCTTGCGGCGGCGCATCGCCCGACGCCGACGCCGCCGATTTACCGACCGCCGCCGCCGCTTCGACTTCCCTTCAAACCGAACGCCCGGCTCCAACAAAACAATCCGAAATCCGAAATCCGAAATCCGAAATCGCCCTTTACTGGTAGTCGTAAAAGCCCTTGCCGGATTTGCGGCCGAGCCAGCCGGCGTCGACCATCTTGACGAGCAGCGGGCACGGGCGGTATTTCGGGTCGCCGAGGCCTTCGTGCATCACGCGGAGGATCGCGAGGCAGACGTCGAGGCCGATAAAGTCGGCAAGCGTCAGCGGGCCCATCGGATGGTTCATTCCGAGCTTCATAATGCCGTCGATGCTCTCGCGCGTGGCGACGCCCTCGTAGAGCGCGAAGATCGCCTCGTTGATCATCGGCAAAAGGATCCGGTTGGCGACGAAGCCCGGATAATCCTGGCAGTCGAGCGGCGTTTTGCCCATCGTTTCCGACATCGCCTTGACCTTGTCGTAGGTTTCGTCCGAGGTCGCGATGCCGCGGATGACCTCGACGAGCTTCATCAGCGGGACGGGATTCATAAAATGCATTCCGATCACCCGGTCGGGCCGCGACGTGACGGCCGCGATCTTGGTGATCGAGATCGACGAGGTGTTCGAGGCGAGGATCGTCGCTTCGCTGGTCAGTTCGTCGAGCTTTTTGAAGATCTCCTTTTTGATCTCGAAGTTTTCGGTCGCCGCTTCGACGATCAGCGTGCAGTCTTCGAGGTCCTCGATGTTCGTCGTCGTCTTGATGCGGCCGAGAATCTCGTTTTTCCGGTCCTCGGTCATCGTTTCTTTTTTGACGAAGCGGTCGAGGGACTTCGCGATGCTGGCGAGCCCGCGTTCGACGAATTCCGGCTTGACGTCGCACATGATCACATCGAATCCGGTCGCGGCGGCCGTCTGCGCGATGCCGTTGCCCATCGTTCCGGCGCCGATAATTCCGATTAATTCACTCATTGGTAATATTTCCTCTTAGATATAATATGGTTGAAGTAAAACTCTTCAACCATTTAACCAAAATTCCGGGCCAAAATAAAAAAGCGACAAGATTTATAAATCTTATCGCGCGAAATCATTCAATTAATATGTTGATTTGATTTCGGATTTCGGATTTCGGATTTCGGATTGGCTTGTCGGCGACGATTCGAGACAACGTATTCAGCCCGCCGCCGCGAACGAACCAAATCCGAAATCCGAAATCCGAAATCCGAAATCGCTACTGCCAGTTGTTGGGCGGCGGCGCGTTCATCGTGCCGGCGGTCGACGGATTGTCGAAGTAGCCGCGGCCGGCTTCGCCGAAGATGAACCAGAAGCCGTAGATGCCGATCGCGAGACCGAACGGGATATTCAGACAGGCGAGCGCGCAGCCGATGATCGCCCAGGTTTTCGCCCAGCTTTTCTCCTTGCGCAATCCGTAGCCGGCGACGATCTTCGGAATCATCATCACGACGGCGATCAGAAAGGCAAAGATCATAATGAACGGCAGCATTGTAAAGATGAACGTCGGGTCGGGTTCGCCCGGCTTGTGCGGCAGATTCCGGACCTGCGACAACATTGCGCCGCTCATAAAGAACATCATCACGGTCACGAGACCGGTAATCGCCAGCTGAAGGCCGACATAGATCCACAACAACAGTCCGATCAGTCGCGCGTGCTCTCTTTGTGTCATATTGGTTATCTCCTTTAACGTTAACGGCATCCGCCGCTTAAATCATACCCTGAATTACGCCGTTCGCCGGTGTTTTGTTGCAAAATCCGCACGCCGTCAAAGAAAAAAAGCGCCGGCGCGCCCCGCCGCACCGCCTCTAATTCGAGATGGTGCCCCGAAGCCGCCGGCGCGGATGAGTTTATCGTCGAATGCTGCCTAGACGCGTTCGACGGCCATCGCGACCGAGTTGCCGCCGCCGAGACAGAGGCCGGCGACGCCCTTTTTCGAGCCGCGCCGCTTCATTTCGTAAAGCAGCGTCGTCAGCACGCGGCTGCCCGAATTGCCGATCGCGTGGCCCATCGCGACCGCGCCGCCGTTGACGTTGACGAGCTCGGGGTCGATGCCGAGCTCCTTCATCACGCCGAGAGCCTGGACCGAAAAGGCCTCGTTGAGTTCGAACAGTTCGACGTCCGACAATTCCCAGCCGGCCTTTTTGACGGCGCGGCGGACGCCTTCGACCGGCGCGAGCATAATGTATTTCGGCTCGATGCCCGAGGTCGCGTAGGAGACGATGCGGGCAAGCGGCTCGATGCCGAGCTCCTTCGCCTTTTCGGCCGACGTGACGACGACCGCCGAGCCGCCGTCGTTGACGCCCGGCGCGTTGCCGGCCGTGACGGTGCCGCCGTCGCGTTTGAAGGCCGGTTTCAACCGGGCGAGCGATTCGACCGTCGTTTCCGGCCGGACCGGCTCGTCATAATCGAGGACGATCGGGTCGCCTTTCTTCTGCGGGATCTCGACGGGGACGATCTCGTCCCTGAAATAGCCTTTTTCGCGGGCCTCGGCCGCCTTGCGGTGCGAGCCGGCCGCGAATTCGTCCTGCGTTTCGCGGGTGATCTGATGTTTGTCGGCGACGACTTCGCCGGTGTTGCCCATATGCCAGTTTTCGAACGGGCACCAGAGGCCGTCGTGGATCATCAGGTCGGTCGCCTGCTGATGACCCATCCGAAAGCCGTCGCGCGCGGTCAGCAGCGCATACGGGATGTTCGACATCGACTCCATTCCGCCCGCGACGACGAATTCCGCGTCGCCGAGCGCGATCGCCTGGGCCGCGAGCGCGACCGCGCGAAGGCCCGAGCCGCAGACCATATTGATCGTGAGGGCCGAAACCTCGGGCGGAAGACCCGCCTTCATCGCCGCCTGCCGCGCCGGCGCCTGTCCGATGCCGGCCTGGACGACGCAGCCCATAATGACCTCGTCGACGTCGGCCGGTTCGATGCCCGCCCGCTTGACGGCTTCCTTAATCGCGATCGAACCGAGGTCGGTCGCCGAAAACCCTTTTAGAAGGCCCTGAAACTTGCCGGTCGGCGTCCGCGCCGCGCTGATGATTACCGCTTCTCTTTTGTCTGACATATGATAGATTTCCTTTTGCTGATGATTTAAAAATAAAATGATAGCAAAATCATTTTTGCTTATCACTTCGGCCGAGGTCAAATTTGTAAGATTTTGTTTTTTGGGGCAAAAGGCCCGCTAATAAAACCGGTTTACCGTCATCTTTCCCTGAGCCGGGCGGCGATCGCCCGTTTCGACATCAGACAGGCCCGGATAATCACGCGGCGGTAGGCCCGCCATTCGGCGAGCGCGGGCGAATCCGGTTCCCGCCGCCGCACGCGCAGGATCCGGTAGCAGATGCCGGCCAGATCGGTGAGCTGGATCAGCCGGCCCTTCAGAATCCCGTAATTCTTGAAGGCGAAGAGATGCTTGCTGAGGGTCGTGCGCTCGATCCGCCACGCGGCCGGGCGCTGACCGGCGCTCCGGTTGAGCTGATGTTTGACGACCGGCTCGGGCGAAAAGCGAATAACATAACCGGAGTCGGCGATCCGCCGGCAGAAATCCATATCCTCGGCGAACATAAAGTAGTCTTCGGGGATCGGCCCCGCCCGGTCGATCGCCGCCCGCCGCACGAGCATAAACGCGCCCATCACCCAGTCGACATCGCGCGCCGAAAGATGATCGAAGAAATCGCCCGCGAAAAGCTCCGCCGCTCGTTCGGGCGCATAGAGCCGAAACAGACCGAAATTGTCGACGAAATTCTTCACGACGGTCGGAAAATGAAAGCACGATCGCTGAAGACTGCCGTCAGGATTGCATAAACGGACGCCGAGCAGACCGATTTGCGGGTCGGTTTCGATGATCCCGAGCGCTTTCGCCAGATCCCCGGGGCCGGTTTCGGTGTCGGGGTTGAGCAGCAGCACGTAATCGGCGGCGGTCGCGGCGATCACCTGATTGCCGGCGGCCGCGAAGCCGCGGTTATCGGTGTTGACGACGAGCCGGACGAACGGAAACTCATCGCGGACGATCGCCGCCGTCGCGTCGGCCGAGGCGTTGTCGACGACCCAGACTTCCCAGTTTTCGGGCAGCCCGCGCAGGCCATCGAGACAGGCGCGGATCTCGCCCGCGCTGTTCCACGTGACGATCGCCACGGCGACCGTCGGCGCGGTCTCCGGTTCGACCGCGTGATGAGGCTTCGGTTCCGCCAATTCAGTCCTCGCCGATGTCCTCGTTCCAGACCTCGGGATTGGCGTCGGTGTAGGCTTTCAGCATTTCGGCGCATTCCTTTGAACCGAGGTCGATCACCTCGACGCCGTTTTCCCGGAGCCAGTCGATGCCGCCCTCGAAGTTGACCGATTCGCCGACGACGACCGTCCCGATGCCGAACTGCCGGACGAGGCCCGAACAGTACCAGCAGGGCGCGAGCGTCGTCACCATGATCTTGTCGCGATACGTGCGCTGGCGGCCGGCCTTGCGGAAAGCGTCGGTCTCGCCGTGGACCGACGGGTCGTTTTCCTGCACGCGGCGGTTATGTCCGCGCCCGAGCAGCCTGCCCGTCCGGTCGAACAGCGCCGCGCCGATCGGGATGCCGCCCTCGGCCAGCCCCTGCCGCGCCTCATCGATTGCGACCCGCAGCATTTCCTCGTAATCCAGTTTGTTTTCCATTTTCTTGATGTTGCTAAAGCCGGATTCTCCGGCATTTTCTGACCTTCGGGCACATCCCCGAAACGGACGGCCTTCGATTGAGGGCCGCCTCTTCTTCGCCCCGGCGGTTTTCAAAGCGATTGCGGCTCTCGCTCCGAATATTTTCGGGATTACGATTTCGAGCCTTCGTTCCCCGGTCGTCGAGCCCCTGGTTGACCGGATTTCGAGACCGTCCGGGATCGCTTCCCTCGCCCGCAGTTCCCCCTGACCCGCCGTAACCGGCAGCCGACAAACAGCCCTCCGCCCGGTTTCGGCCGTCGTCACCGGACGGGCCTTTGTTCCGCGCCATCCGCCATCCGCCATCCGCCATCCGCCATCCGTTCGGTCTTTATTTGCCGTTCATAAACGTGACTTTCAGCTCGTCGTTGTGTTCTCTTAAATCGTCGACCCATTTGATGATCGATTTCGGCAGTTTGGTCTTCCAGCCGGCGACGTTGGTGTAGTAACGGACGGACTGCGGCTGGCCGTCTTCATCGTGCAGGACGGCCGCCCAAAAGCTGCCTTTCGGGTCGTACATTATGATGGCGGTAAACCACGGGCAGATCCCCTCGACGCAGCCCGAATAAACCTTCGCCCCGAATTTGTCGAGGTCGTCCATCGTGTAGATCTGGTGAAAAGCGTCGAGAAAAGTGTCGTAATCCTTTTTCGTCAGCTCGCGGAACCGCTGTTCGATCCGGGCGTTCGGAAAAACGTCCAGCTCGACGAAGGTCTCGGTGTATTTGCGCGGTTTGCCGACGAGGTAATCGCCGCCGAAATAAACGTTCATCCCGGCGTAGGACCGGCATTCGGGATTCTGGTCGACGGTTATCAGCGATCCCTTGTTGGTAAAGGTCAGCTGACAGCCGTAGGCGTCGGCCTTCTTTTTAGCGAACTTGCGATCATCGAAAAAAGCCTGCCGGCCCCTGACGGTCGCGAGGCCCTCGATCTCGCCCATATTGGCGCCGCTCATCGCCTCGATCTTGAACCGGAATTTTCCCTTGCCGGCGGGTTTGATCTTCAGGCCGGCGGGCCGGTAGCGCGAGGTGATCGACCATTCGCCCGTCCATTTGACGGGCTTCTGGGCGCTCGCGGCCGCGACCGCCGAAAGCAAAAGCGCCGACCAGACGCAGACGTTCAGAATTCGTTGGATTTTCATACCTTACCGATATTTTCGGGTCTCCCGAACCATTCTAACCAATAAATACCAAACCCGAAAGTCCCCGGCCGCCGCTTTTCCGCCGGTTTTCCCGGCTTTTACGCCGAAGACCGGTATTTTGGCCCGGCCGCGGTCTTCACGGCAGCCGCGATGAGAATTTTATCCCCGTTTGGCGGGCGCAGGCGGCGGCCGGCCGGTGTCTCGACAACTATTACTTGAATTTTCAACTTAAACAGTAGTAAGCTACCGAAAGACCGAAGCCCAAAACAGAGTAATTCATCTAACTACCTGAAATGTTGCGAATTAGTGCCCCGATCGCTGGTTGTTTATCGCTTCTGGAAGGCATCCCTGACGGTCTTTTCGTGAATTCAGCCCTATGAATATCGGTGATCATTTCGACGATTACAGGATCGAAGAGTTTCTGGGTAGCGGAACCTACGGCGAAGTCTATCTCGGAACGAAGGACCAACAACCTTACGCTTTGAAGTTTCTCCGAAACAGGAAGGATGGGACCGGCTTCGATATCGAGGCGTTTAACAAGGAAAAGGAAACCTGGAAAAAAGCGGGCGACCATCCAAATATTCTCAAGATCCACGAGGCGCTTATCAAAAGCGGCAAATATGTGCTCGTCACCGATTACGCCGACGGCGGGGCGTTGAGCGCCCAATCGCCGTTCGGTGAAGAAACGATCGTTACGATTCTCGAGATCCTCGAAGGCGTCCGCCATCTCCATAATCTGAACATCGTCCACCGCGACATCAAACCGGACAACATTCTGCTCAGGAACGGCGTCCCCTGTTTATGCGATTTCGGGCTCGCCCGGGACCTCGACCTGACCCACAGCACGACCCGCGGGATCGGCACCATACTTTACTCCTCACCCGAGCTAATCAATCAGCACATCGACTTTATCAGGCACCCGGCAAATGATTTATGGGCGATCGCCGTCACCTTTTACCGGCTGCTGACCGGCGAAATGCCCTTCTCGCTCGGCTCGCTGGTCAATTACACCGAGGTTTTCTATCCCGATGATTTCCCCCGGGATTTGATCGATTTCTTCAATAAGGCCTTCAATAAAGAGCCGAACGGCAGATTTCAAACCGCCGACGGGATGCTCCGGGCCTTACGGACGATCGAGCGCAGCCGCTTCGAGAAACGCACGGTCGTTCGGGCTCAGGAAACCATCGAGGCCGATTTCCGACGGCAATACGAACAGGAATTTAATTCGCTCCGCGAAATGAACCGGATTCTCGAAGAGCAGCTCGAAAACGAAACTTCCGAAGCCTTCCGGAAGATCCAAAACCGGGACGAAGAAATAAAAGAACTCCGGTCGAAGATCATCAAACTCGGGTCGCAAAGCTATATCGAAAAAGAACGCGAAAAGTTCGAAGATGAAAAAGCGGCTCTCCAAAGGGAGATCGAATCCTGGACGACGAAGATCGCCGAGCTTGAAAAACACAACCAGACGGATCGACAGGAAAATCTCGGTTTCAGGAAACAGTTGAAAGCCTATCGCGATAAAATTACCGACCTCGAGGCGGTGGCCGAAAAGAACCAGCGGGAAAAAGAGGACTTGATCCGGAAAGCCGAGAAACTGAATGACCTGATCGTTCAAAAAGATAAAGTAATAAACGAGAAGTCCGAAAAATCCAAACAATATGAAAAGCGTCTTAAGAACGAGGAAACCCGCCGGCTCGCAATCCAGTCCGCCGGGCAAAAAAAATCCTGGCTGATCGCGCTGGGCGTCTGTGTTTTCATCACCGCGCTTCTGGGGATCGCGGCTTATCTGGAAAAAGGTCTGCAGAACTCGAAATTAAAACGGATGGCCGACGAATGCTCGAATAATAAGAATTTCCAATGCGCCATCGGGATATATGAACAGGCGCTCGCCGAATTTCCCGAAGATCCCGAATTATTCAATAATCTGGCCGATATCTATCGCTATAAATACAAGGACGGACTCAACCAGACCAAGGCGATCGAATATTACAATCGGGTGATCAACCAGCTCGACAAGAACAATGCGAAGGCTCTTTTCGGACTCGGTTATTCAAACGACAAATTGGGCAATTACGAAACGGCCGCCGAATTTTACGAGCTCTGCAACAAGCGCCCCGATTGTGGCGCGAGCCTGAATCTGGGCATTCTTTATATGGAAAAGAACAATAGTAAGCGCGACTTCGATAAAGCCCGAAAATTTTTCGACGAAGTTGCCGGCGATTCGACGCTGAAGGCGGAAAAACTGGTTTTCTTTTACTCAGATAAGGAAAACCCTTATAAAGACAAAAATCTGGCCGAAAAATACTTCCTTGAGTTTTTGAAAAAAGAAAAGGAATATAAAGCGATATCGCTTGATTTCGAGTCCATCAGAACCGATCTTCGAAAATCGATCGATGCTATGGCCCAACCGCAAACAATTAACTAAAATCCTGTACGTATAAGCCCGAGGCAGCCGAATTCAAACGAAGCATCGGTTGTGAAACAATAGCTGGAAGGTTTTAAGGGAAATTCCGGGACCGGATCGAACATCAATTCGAGTTCATCTAATCCGGTTTCTCGACGGATTTCAAACACCAATCCGAGGACGGGTTAACAAAATTAGAATATGCTGAAGAAAATTAAAGACTGGATCGACAACGAAAAAAACGAGGAAATCATCAAGCCGGTCGCGATCGAACCGACCGAATCGGAAAAACGCCTGCAGCGTTTGCTGGATAACATCAAACAAAAAGCTCTCGACAAAAAAATCATCCGGGTCGGCGGCGAGATGTATCTGCCCGGCGTTTACAACGTCTTTCTGAACACGGCCGATTTCAACAGCCTGCTCGATTCGGAGAAAAAGTTTCTGGAAAAAAAGCTCCGTGAAATCATTCTGCTCAAGGCCCGCGAGCTGGCCGGCGACAATCAGTTGACGACCGATAAGATCGAAGTCCGCATTCACCACGACGGCACGCTGCCGGACGACGAAATCGACGTCAGAAACTCCGATGACCTGCAGGCCACCATCGAACTCGGTAAATTCGACCTAAACCCATTCAACCGAACCTATGAGCTGCCGAAAACCGTCAAAATCGATTTGCCGCCGACCATCGAGCAGGTAAGTTCCGCTGACGCGGATGCGGTTAAGCGATTCGCCGGTTTCGATCCGGACGGAACGGTCGATATGACGACCGGGACGATCGACGCCGACGACGTGATCGATTTCGAACCGCTTTATTACCTCGAAATCTGGAATGACGGCCGAAAACTCGAGGATTTTCCGATTTTGAAAAACCACATCACGATCGGTCGCGAGACGAACGATCAGGCCGCCAACATTCGTTTGAAAACCGGCAATAAACAGATCAGCCGGCTGCACGCTTCGATCCGCTACAAATCGAAATCCGAAATTACGGTGGCCTCGCTTCATAAAAACATCACGAAAGTCGGAGACACGGTCATTTCGGGCGGCAAAGAAGGCTTTCCGACCGAAGCCGCGTTACTTCCGGGCGACGAGATCCGGATCTTCGACTTCACTTTCAAACTGAGAGTTTGAACGGTAAAGTATTCGCCCAAACTTATCGTTCCGGGACGCCGGGGCGGCCGGTGTGTTAAGATTTAAATCATTATGTCGCAGAATTTTCAGGCCGGAGATTATCTTATTTTTCAGATCGAAAGCGGTTACGGCCTTTTAAGAATTTTGGAAATCGAGGAGACCGGCGGCGAGCGGGTCTGGCATCTGGCCGCCTATAACGAGCTCTTTTTCGATATCGAAACGGCCGACGCGGCGCTCGTTGACGGGGCGACTCTGACCATCAGTCTGCCGCACGTCGCGCTCACCAACCGGGCTTTCGAAGCCACGCAAACGGCCCGGATGACCAACCGGCCGCTGACCGGGGATGAACTTAAACCGCTGAAAATCTGGCGGGAAAACCCGGCCGCCGAGGTTTCCGACCGTTCGATCCGGCTGATGCTCGGACTGCGCTGAACGCCCGGACAGAAAAAAAAATATCGGAGACGAGTGATTGTCTCCGATATTTTCGATTACTATAACAACAATTCGAGCATCAATTCCTGACAAAACCTTACCCCCCAATAAGACTCTGTCGGAGCTTTGCTGTCGGGAAATCTTATATACAACTTCCGTGCCGCGTTAACCGATTAAATGAAAACCCGCCCCGCGCCCCGTAAAATCGGGCTTATTTGTTCACAGCAAAGGATTTTACTAAATATTTCCGGCATCGTTACCGCGAATTTTTTCACTTCTACCGAAAAATAACCGCGAATTTTTTCGCTGTTTTCGGTTGAGGGCGTGGACCCAAAGGCGACCGCCGGCGCTTTTCCGATTTGCGGGGCCCCGGCCGATCGGGACTATTTTCGCGGGATTTTTTCGCCGAACCGGGCCGTCCGGCTTTCATCAAGCGTGATGTTCGCGGGATCCGCGGGATCAGCCTCATTCAACAGGCGGCGGGTCTCGTAACTCAAAGCGGGATCAACCTTGCTTTCGTTATCGGACGCGTCCGGGACTTGGCGGCTTCTTTTTCGGAAATGGCGTCGAAGCAGAATGGTGCGCCAGACGACCTGCACCTGCCAGGCAAACATCGCGGTCAGAAAACCGGCCGTCAGATAGATCACCAGCGGAGTGTCCTCGCGCGGCAGAAAAACCGCGTAAAGCGTCACCGCGAGCGCCAGGCTGACGATCGCCGTCAGCCCGTTCAAAACGATGTTGACCTTGATATGGTCTTCAGGCCCGGCCGTCTTTTTCAGGCTCTTTTCGAAGTCCGGCAGATAAACGCCGCACTTCCGGCAGTAGCTTTCCGCGACCTGATCGGGGTTTCCGCATTTCGCACAATACATATTTCAGGGTTGAACCGTCGGCTTTCCGGCATCCGATATCCGACATCCGGTATCGGTCCTACAAGCTCTTTCTGCGCTTCAATTCGCGGTAGATCATCTCGAGTTCGCGGCTCATCATTCCCCGCACCGAAGTGTTTTCGGTCGCCCGCCGCGACAGATACGGGACGGCGCTTTTGACGGGTCCGTAGGGAACGTATTTCGAGACATTGTAGCCGTTTTTCGCGAGCACGTAGGTCAGATTGTCGCTCATCCCGAAAAGCTGCGAAAAATTTGCGTTCGGGTGGTCGCGCGGGATCTTTTTCTTTTCCATCAGCTGGGCCATCTGCTGCGTGCTCTGCTCGTTATGCGTCGCGTTGACGACCGCGATCGTGTCGATATTTTCGAGACAATAGGCGACGGCCGCGTCGTAATTTTGGTCGGTCGCCGGCTTGTCGGGCTGGATCGGCGAGGGATAGCCCATTTCCTCGGCGCGGGCCCGCTCCTTTTCCATATACGCGCCGCGAACAAGCTTGACGGCGTAATAATAGCCCTTTTCCAGGGCCTTCCGGTGCGATTCCCGGAGGATGTCCATTCCGTCGGTGCGGTACATCTGGATCGTCGTGTAGATCAACGGTCTTTCCTGATTGTATTTTTCCATCGCCGGTTCGACCATCAGATCGATCGCCTTTTGAATCCAGGTCTCCTCGGCATCGATAAAGAGCGGCTGGTCGAGCGAGTGCGCGTATTGGCAGAGATCGGCGACGCGCGACTGGATCCGCTCCCATTTCCATTTCCCCTTCTCGGTCAGCTCGGTGCCGGCGCTGACTTTCTGGAGCGTCCCGAGCGGAGCGATCCCGCTCACCTTGAAAACCGCGAACGGGATGTATTTTTCCTCGTGGGCGCGTTTGATGGTCTTGATGATCTCGTCCTTGGTGTTTTCGAAATCTTCCTCCTCGGTCTTGCCCTCGACCGAGTAGTCGAGAATCGTGCCGATGTTCGAGCCGCCGAGCTTGTCGATCGTCCTCTGGCACTCCTCGATCGTTTCGCCCCCGCAGAACTGGTGAAAGATCGTGCTCTTGATCAACCCCGACACGGGCAGGCCCCACGACAGCGCGAACTGGGTCATCTTCGTCCCGAAACTGACCAGTCCCGGCGAATTCATCATCTTGAACAGCCGGTATTTTTCTTTAAGTTCGGCGTTCGACTTATCCGCGAACGCCGTTTCGATGTCCTGAAAATCAAGTTTAAATTCGCTCATTGCTTTTCGGCTTTGCGTGTTTTTCGCGACGAAAGCCCCTCCGAAAATTCGTAAAGGTGGTAAATCTCGTTCAATCACCAACGGAGCCGGTTCGACTGACTCCCAAAAGAAAACCGGGCCGTTTCAGTTGAAAATGAGACGGTCTCCGGCAGCCGGGTCGATCTGTAGATATTCTTCTTTTGATTGGAAAAATTCTATTGGCTTCGGATGAATTGCCATACTGTTAATTTATCACCAAACCTCGGGAATATTAAACGCAAATTGTGTCTTTACTGAAATTGCTTTATCATTTTTCTTTTTGAATTATGAGTAAAGGAATTACAAAACGAAGCGAAAATTATTCGGAATGGTACAACGAGATCGTCAAGCGCGCCGAGCTCGCCGAAAACTCCGCCGTCCGCGGCTGTATGGTCATCAAACCGTACGGCTTCGCCATCTGGGAAAAAATGCAGCGCGCCCTCGACGATATGTTCAAGGCGACCGGCCACCAGAACGCCTATTTCCCGCTTTTCGTCCCGAAATCGTTTCTCGAAAAGGAAGAGGAACACGCCGAGGGCTTCGCCAAGGAATGCGCGGTCGTCACGCATTACCGTTTGAAGGTCAACCCCGAAGGTCCCGGCCTGATCGTCGATCCGAACGCCCGGCTCGAAGAGGAGCTGATCATCCGCCCGACATCGGAAGCCGTCATCTGGAACACCTTTAAGGGCTGGGTTCAGTCGTGGCGCGATCTGCCGCTGCTGATCAACCAATGGTGCAACATCGTCCGCTGGGAGATGCGGACCCGGATCTTTCTCCGGACGGCCGAATTTCTCTGGCAGGAAGGTCACACCGCGCACGCGACCGAACAGGAAGCGATCGAGGAGACCGAGCGGATGCTCGGCGTTTACGCCGATTTCGCCGAAAACTGGATGGCCGTGCCGGTCGTACAGGGGGCCAAGTCGCCGAACGAACGTTTCGCCGGCGCGCTTGAAACCTACAGCATCGAGGCGATGATGCAGGACGGCAAGGCGCTCCAATCGGGCACTTCGCATTTTCTCGGCCAGAATTTCGCGAAGGCCTTCGACGTCAAATTCACCAACAAGGAAGGCCAGCTCGAATACGCGTGGGCGACCTCGTGGGGCGTCTCGACCCGGCTGATGGGCGCCCTGATTATGGCGCATTCCGACGACAACGGGCTCGTTCTCCCGCCGAAGCTCGCGCCGATTCAGGTCGTCATCGTCCCGATCTACAAAACGCCGGAAGATCTGGCGGCGATTTCGGAAAAGGTCGACCCGCTCATTTCCGAGCTGAAAGCGAAGGGGATTTCGGTCAAATATGACGACGACGACAAACAGCGCTCGGGCTGGAAATTCGCCGAATACGAGCTCAAGGGCGTGCCCGTCCGGCTCGCGATCGGCGCGCGCGATCTTCAGAACGGAACGGTCGAGGTCGCCCGCCGCGACACGCTGACCAAGGAAACCGTCGCGCTCGACGGCATCGCCGGCCACATCGAAAATCTGCTCGCCGAGATTCAGGCCAATATTTTCCGGAAAGCCCTCAAATTCCGCGAAGAGCACACGTTCCTCGTCGACACCTGGGACGATTTCAAGGCCCGGATCGAAGAGGGCGGCTTCGTGATGGCCCACTGGGACGGAACCGGCGAAACCGAAGAAGCGATCAAGACCGAAACCAAGGCGACGATCCGCTGCATCCCGTTCAACAGCGTCGAAGAGGCCGGAAAATGCATCTACACCGGCAAAGACTCGGCCAAACGCGTTCTTTTCGCCAAAGCCTACTAATCCCGCCGTTTTTATTTGATGAACCGGAAACGATTTTATAAAATGAAATCGTTTCCGGACGGCATCAATTTTTCAAATTCCTGCTTTCCTCAGAATCGACCGTTTTCATTCTCGTCCCTCGCTTCGAAAAGGAACTCGATCCGAAACTATTTATAAACGTTTCCGTGATCCTTCCAGATTTGTTATGTCAAAATTCGAACACTCTGTTTCCGAAGCAATAAATTACTGGACTGTCGGTTTTCAATCGAAACCGCGGGAACACGCCTTTCGCCAGTATTTGTTTCAAAAGTATAAGATCAGATCCGTCATCGGTTTTCTGGTCGTGGCGTTTCTGAGCCTGTTTTTTATCCGCGCCGATTTCCAGTTTCTCGGCGGCAGCGATCTGCTTCGCTATCTGCTCGGCGTCCGGATCGTCTTCGTCATCATTTCGATAATCTGTCTGGCAATGATCTGGCGGACCCATTCGGAAACCTTTTTCGACCGGCTGCTGGTCGGCTGGACGCTGATCGGTGTCACCGTCAAAACCATCATCAGTCTGACCCGGCCGCCAGACTACGCCTACGATTTCCCGCTCGACGTCCTGCTCCTGCTCTTTCTTTTCACGCTCACCCCGCTGCCCTTTCAGGGCCAGATTCTGACCGGGACCTTTTTTTTCGGTCAAAGCGTCGTGATGCTGTTTTTTTTCAAACAGATTCCGCCGCTCGGAGTTCAGGTGATTCTGACCTGCCTGATTCTGAGCTATCTGCTCGGGATCGCGATCAGCTGGTATTTCAATTACCAGCGCCGCTTCGAATACGATTTTTTATGCACCGAAATCGAGCTGCGGCAAAAACTGCAGGCCGCCGTCGACGAGCTGAAGGTGTTGAAAGGATCGCTGCCGATTTGCTCGAACTGTAAGAAAATCCGGGACGAAGAGCATCACTGGCACCCGATCGAGAAATACATCAGCGACCGTTCCGAGGCCGAATTCAGCCACGGCATCTGCCCCGACTGCGTCAAAAACCTGTATCCCGAGATTGCCGACCGGATCCTTTCCTGAGCTTTCCGGCGACGGTCCTACTTAACCGCCGGCTCCACCTTTGCGCCCGGATCGGGGAGCGGGCCGGCGATCAGTTTATCGACATACTGCAGAACTTCCTCAAAATTGGCGTCCGCCGACAAATTGAAGCGGAGCCGATAAATCGATTGTAGTTTTGAATTAAACTGTTCTATGGTCTTTGGCGGCGCGTTCTTTTTTCTCATCGCCCTTAAACCCCGGCCGAACGCATCGAGCCCGCGGTCGGCATAGGCCAGCCCGGTCCGGTAATCGAGGTCCGCTTTTTGATCGCCGGCATCCCGCTTACGGTTGGCTTCGATCAGTTTGGTCGCCTGCTCGACATAATAATCCCCGAGTTTGATTAAAATGGTCGGATCATCCCGCTTTTCCGGCCCGTAAAGCATAGCCCGGTAATAATATTGGAGGCCGTCGAGCCTGCGGTCCAAACGCCTTTCATAAATTATCCCGATAGTGTAGTTGAGCCAGCAGCGCGCGGAATCGCTGGCAAGAAACGGTTCGAAAACACCGAATCGGTTCGTTTTGACGCCGGCATCGAGCAGTTTAAGTCCCTGTTGCGCATAATCCAAAGTCTCATTCTGGAACTTGTAATTTTTATCGATTTCCATCCGGTTAAAGCCGACCGACACCAGATCGAGAAGGACGTCGAAACCGATTCCCTTTTCTCCCTCCCGCTCGATGATCCGCCGCCCGACGGAAAAAAGTTCGGGCCAGTTTTTCGTTTTGTAAGCCCGGTCGTAAGCCGAATTATCACGGCAGACCGGATCCTCCTTTTCAATCGCCCGGATTCTTTTTTGAACGGCTTCGACGACCGACTTATTCTCCTGGTCGGCGGCGTATTTTTCAATTATCTTTTTGCCCGTCAACACTGCATTATTCCGCTCTCCGCAGTTGCATTTGAGCTGGGTTCTGAACTTATCGACGAGGTAAATCAGGCTGTCGGGGTCCGGGATTTTGATAATTTTTTTGCCGTTATTGAGATAGATCGACTTCTTTAAATAACCGACGACAAACGTTTTTTGATTACCCTCGCTGTCGATTTCGACGTCTTTTCCCACTAAATCGAGCAGTTTTTTTAATTCCGTCTTCGGCCCGGCGAGTCTTTTTAACAGAGCCTCGACCACAAAATTAGTGTAATTATCGCACTTTTCAAATACGGTTTTTTCAAGGCCGCTGGATAGAAGCACTACCGTATTTGCGGGCGCCGGATTGATTGTAAAACCGTTTCGATTCGCCGGCAGGTCTTTCGTCGCGTAAAACCAACCGGGCGGTTGGCGGATCACCGGATCGAGTAAAACGATGTTCGATTTGGATTCGTGGGCGAAATTTTCCTGAAAAACCGTTTTCAGAAGCACCGAGGTTTTGACCGCTTCGGCTTCGGTCTTCATATCAACATCGACCGGGGCGAGATAATCATCGCCCGCGCTGTGAAAACCGACGCCCGAGTAGTAAAAAAAGGAGACGACATTCCGGCCTTTCAGTTTCTCGCCATACAGCCGAATTAGCTGCTCGATCTGCTCCTTTGTTTGATCGATGCCGAAAACCACGTCGAATCCGAGATCGGTCAGGGCCAGCTTTACATTCAGGGCGTCCCGCACCGGTTTTTTCAAATACAACGTGGTCCGGTAACTTGAATTTCCGATTACCAGCGCGACTCGTTTTTTATTATCACGGGCCGCCAACGGCGAAACGGACAAAAGCAGAAAGATTATCAAAATCAGTCGTTTAGCGTAATTGTTCATCGGTCCTCCCTCGCAAATGTCGTCGATTTTCGACATCAGAAAACGGCATCATTTTCGCGCATTCGCGGCGCGATTTCGTTTCCCGCAAACCAGAGACGAACCGTAGCGCGAACCGCCGCAGTTCCACGTTCAATCCCGAATTCATAAACCGGCCAAACAGGACGCTAACCGGGTTCGGGCCGATCTCACCGAATTTCGATCCGGGCCCGGCCGCCGGCATCAATCGACCTGGGGCCGCCATTTGAGAACTTCGGCCCGGAGGATCGGATTTTGCTGGAAGCTCGCGGTCTGTCCCTGCGCGGCGGTCGCCCGCTGGATGTGCCAGTAGGACAGTCCGAGCTTCCCGATCGCCCGCAGATAAGCGTTCCGGGCTTTGAAATTGCCGGAAAATAGTCCGCTTATCAGCCAGCCGGTCGAGCTGATCGCCGAGGTCGCTTTCTGGAGATGCTCGGTTGGGATCAACCCCCGCGCGACGTCGATCGCGAGCATATCGCGGATGATCTTGTTCTGCCGCCGCATCACGTAGATCGTAAAGCCGATCCCGATCAGGAAAAACGGAAGCTCCAGCACGAAGTAGCTGATGATGAAACCGCCGCAGCCGCCGAGAAAGGCGACGCCGTTCCAAAAGGCGTGAAGCGCGACCGCGCAGATATAGCCGAGCAGCGGCATAAAAATGCGCACCGCCTTGTTATGCGATTCCCTCGAAATTCCGCAGCCGATGCCGGTCATCGAAGTGAAAGTGACGTGCGCGAACGGCGAAAGCACGCCGCGCATAATCAGCAAAACGAACAGCATCTGCGTGCCCTGCAGAATTCCGCGACCGTAATAAAGAACGTTTTCGACCGTCGCGAAACCGAGCGCGACGACGCCCGCGAAGATGATCCCGTCGAGAATGTCGTCGAAATATTTGCGAAAAAACACCAGCAAAAGGATGACGCCCAGGCCCTTCGATCCCTCTTCGAAAATCGGCGCCGAGATGATGCCGCTGATCGCGTTCGCGGCATCGGCGTCCCGGGTCACCGAAAAGACTGTCTGGCCGACGGTCGTGTTGATGATGAACGACACGAAGACGGCGACGAGCGCGCCCCACGCGAAGGCCAGCGCCAGCAGCCACGCCGGCTCCGGGTCGTACCGGTCGAGCCAGACGAGCGGGACGAGATAGAACATCGCCGGGATGAAAGCGACGAAGCTCGCCATCACCGCCGTCAAAACACCCTCGAGCGTCAGCGTAAAGCTGCCGTCGGCCGACCTCGAAAGGCTCGACGAGATCAGCAGAAACACGACCAGCGACAAAAAGATGATCACGAAAATCGCGAGCGCGATCAGCCAGTAGCGCTTGCCCTGCGGCTCTTCCGCGACCGTCAGATAGTTCGGCGGAAGGCTGCCCATTCCGAGGCTCTGGAGCGAATTCCGGAGATTCATCGACGGGTTCTGAAACGGCCGGGTCGGCTGCGGCGTATAAAAATCGGCCCCCGTCGAAACCGGCGCGAACGATTGATTGACGACCGGCTGGACCGGCTGGGCGATCTGCGTGATCGCGCTCGGCTGAAAATCCTGCGACGGACCGGGAATGTTCGAAACCGGAGCCTGAAAATCCTGCATCACGCTTGTCGGCTGGTTGGTCGAAACCGCGTCCCCGATCGCGATGCCGGCGACGACCCCGTTTTTACCGAACTGGATCCGATCGCCGGAGCTCAGCCGGGCGGTCTGAATCCGCTCGCCGTTGAGAATCGTGCCGTTCGTGCTCCGATTGTCGGTCAGATAGAAACCGTCCGGTTTCGCCTCGATAAAGCAATGCTCCTTGGACGCGATTCGCTCGGTCAGCGGATCGAACCGGATGTTGCATCTTTCACCGCGACCGATCGTCAAAAACCCCTCGGTCAGTTCGAAATTACGGCCGGCCAGCGATCCGGTCTGGATATTCAGGGTCAGTTTCATAATGCAATCTTAAAAACAAAAAATCCAAAGTCAAGTCTTAATCAGGCTCAACCTTGGATTTTGCTTATTTTAGCGCGATTTTACTGCGGCTGAACCGATGACGGCGAAGGCAGATCGCCGGTCTGTCCGAACTGCCGCGCCGAAAACGCCGCGTCCGAGCTGTTCAGACGATACCAGACGTTGCCGCTCGCCCGGAAGACCGCGATGTCGGTTTTGCCGTCGCCGTCGTAATCGGCCGGGATCGGCGAATCCGTCGAAAGTCCGAACCGATAGACCGCCAGCGAGCCGGTAAAGGTGTTCAGGATGTACCAGTTGCCCTCGGACGGCCGGTAAACCGCAAGATCGTATTTTCCGTCACCGTCGAAATCGCCGGCCACCGGTTTGTCGGTCGAAACGCCCCACTGCGCGATGATCGGGATGCTCGACGAGCTCGGCAGAATGTACCAGACGCCGGTCGAGGGCCGAAAAACAGCGATGTCGGCTTTGCCGTCGCCCTCGTAATCGCCCGTCAGAGCCTTGTCGCCGGCCGAGCCCCACTGCTGGATCCGGATGCCGAGCGTGCTCTGGGCGATGTACCAGACGTTCGTCGAAGGCCGAAAAACCGCGATGTCGGTCTTGCCGTCGGCGTCGTAATCGGCCGCTACCGGCACGTCGCCGCTGACGCCGAATTGATTGGCCCGAAAACCGGTCGAGCTGCCGAGGATATACCACGTCCCGCTGCCAGGCCGGAAAACGGCGTAGTCGGACTTGCCGTCGCCGTCGTAATCGCCCGTCACGAGCAGGTCGCCGGCGAGCCCGAAATTGATCTGCGAAAACGAGCTGTCCGAGCTTTTTTCGACGCTCCAGGTTCCGCTCGCCGGCGTGTAGACCGAAAAATCGGATTTTTTGTCGCCGTCGAAATCGGAAACCGTGTTTTTCGCGGCCGCCGCAACCTGCGTCACGTCGAGCACCAGCAGCCCGCTCGTCAGGTCGCCGGCGAGCACCTTGTTTTCGCCGAGAAATGGATACACCGCCCAGTCGCCGTCATAGCTCGACGGGAGGGCGTTCTGAAAACTCGGGCTCGCGCACATCATATCCCACGGGCTGTCGTTAAGCAGCGCCTGTTTTTCCTCCTCGGTCGGTGCGAAGGCCCGCTGGAAGGTATCATATTGCCCGATCCGTTTCGGGTCGGACGGATTGGTGATGTCGAAGACCTGCACGCCGGCCTGATACCACGAGACATATAATTTGTTGCCCATCACGACCGGATTGTGCGGCGTCACGGCGTTGATCCCGAGATCGCCGGCTTTGATGCTCCGGACAAGGAGCGGCTGGGTCGGGTTGCGGACGTCGTAAACGCGGAGATCGCCGTCGAGGGTTTCGCGGCAGGAATACAGATAATTGCCGTCCTCGCTCGTCCAGGTGCTGTGGTTGGTGGTGTTGCCGGCAATCGCCCCGAGCAGGGTCGGGGCCTGCGACGCGAGGTTCGAAATGTCGTAGATTTCGACTTTTCCGCCCCAGCCCGAGGTGTAAAACCGGTTGCCCCGGATGTGAAAGGCGTGAACCCACGTCACGTCGGTCGGGTTCAGGTCCCATTTCGCGACCGGCGCGGCCGGATTCGTGATGTCGATGAATTTGATGATCTTCTGCGAGCTCGACAGCAGGTTGTAATTTTCGACCAGATAGGTCGCATTGCCCTGATTGAAAACCATCATCTCGTGAATGATGTTGTGGCCGTTTCCGTGCGCGGAATCGACCGTCCCGAGCAGAACCGGACTGTACGGGTTCGAAAGATCGACGATATGAACGCCGCCGTTACCCGTTCCGCTGCCGAAATAACCGCGGTTTCCGATCACGATCGCTTCGAGAAACTGCTGGTTGTTGCCCGGGTTGTACCAGCTCGCGAGCACCGGCGCATCGGGATTCGTCAGATCGTAGATAAACGCCCCGTTGCAGCCGTAACTTCCCTGCACGGCGATGTTGCCGTCGGCATAGATGTCGGCGAACTTCCAGCCGGTCGTCGATCTGACCTGCGGGCAGCTGGGCGTGATCTGCGAGCGGAGCCGGACTCTCTGCCCCGCGGCGTCGACCCCGAACAGGAAAGCCGCGAGAAAAATCCCCGCGAGCAATCCGACACACTTCGATTGCTTTAAATCATTCAAATTCATCGGTTTTTAAAAAGGAAATTCCAATTGCTAAACGAAAAGAGCATTTTTACTCATTTCCTCGAAAAAAACAAGTAAAAATGCCCGAAAAACTTAGACGCGAAAAACGCTACGAAGCCGCCTGCTTGAGCACCAGATCGAAAGTGCCGGGGGCGACCTTGCGAAAACGCCGGTTGCGGTTGAGCGAAACCGCGATCGAAATGGTCGGATTTTCGCCCTTGAACTCCATTCCGCCCGCGACCAGCATATTATACAGTTCATTGACGTGGAGCGGCCGCTGATACTCGCGGAGCAGCAAGGTGCAGGCCTGCGTGATCGTCCGGTCCGAAAAACGGTGGCTGACCGGTTCGATATTCGGCGAAATCGACGGAATGTTCCGGGAGTTGTTGATGTAGGTGACCGGATTCGTCCGGTAATTGGGGGGCGTCTGGCGATTCTGCTGACCGTAATTATTCTGGTTCATCTGGTTCATCCGCGGGGACGAATGCTTGATGTCCGAAGGGATGTCGTAATCATCGTCGATCTGAAAATTGGTCGGGAGATTCCATTGGGGCTTTCCCGAGCGCATCGTCGCGAGCAGGCTGTAGATCGCCTGTTCGGTCTGCATCGCGCTGTTTTCGAGCGCCTCGATCTCCTGCCGCAGCCGGTTGGCCTCGGCTTCGACCTCGTTCAAACGGGTGATCAGACGCTGCTGCGCATTCCGCGTCTGGCGCAGGCTTTGTTCCAGAGTCGCAATCAAATTCTCATCAAGCATATTCTTTTATCTTTTGGTTTGAATCGCCGGGCTGTTTACCGGAAAAAGACGAAAGAAAAAGTTCCGGGCGGCCGGCCGACCTACTTGTTTCTTTCAATCATATACGCGGGAATTTCTTCCAAGGCTAAACGATACTCTGTTTTCGCCAAAACATCAAGATTTTTTCTGGCCTTTTCCGCGTAAGAGTAAGCCCGGCGGCGGGTTTCGTCGATCGTGCCGGCATTTTCGAGCCGTTCCAGAAGCAGTTCGCGGGAAACGTTTGAGTAGTCGCCGTCGTGGATCACCCGCTCGATCTCCTTTTTCAGGGCCGGTTCGCCTTTGACCAGCAGGATCAGCGGGAGCGTCAGTTTGCCCTCGAGCAGATCGGCCCCGGCCGCCTTGCCGAGAATGTCCTCGTCGGCGATGAAATCAAGCACGTCGTCGGCGAGCTGAAAGGCGATCCCGAGGTTCATCCCGTACTCGCGGAGCGCGATCTGCCCTTCCATCGAAGCGCCGCCGAGGATTGCGCCGATCTCGCAGCAGGCCGAAAAAAGAAAGGCCGTCTTCCGCTGGAGAATGTCGAAATATTCGGTTTCCGAGATGTCCGAGCGGCCGAGCATCGTCAGCTGGATCAATTCGCCCTCGGTCATCTTGCGCGTCAGCCGCGTCAGGATGTCGAGGATCTCGAGCCGTCTTTCCTTGAGCGAGGTCTCGAACGCCGACATATACAGCCAGTCGCCCATCAGCACGGCCGACTGATTGCCGAAACGGGCGTTGACCGACGTTCGGTTGCGCCGCGTATCGGCGTTGTCGATGATGTCGTCGTGGACGAGCGTCGCCGTGTGCAGCATCTCCATCACCGTCGCCAGCCGGATGACGTTCTTTTTCGAGGCTTCGCCGCCGCAGGCGTAATTCGACAGCAGAAGCAGCGCCGGCCGGACGCGTTTTCCGCCCGAAGCGCGCAGGTAATCGCCGAGATAATTGATGACCTGGATGTTCGAGCTCGCCTGCCGCTGAAATTCGGCCTCGACGAGCGTCATTTCTTTTTTGATGAGGCTGAAAATCTTCTTCGCCGCGATCTGCGGATTGAGTTGTTCGGTGATCGGTGAAAATGTCTGCATTGCCGTGACCTGAGTTCGATAAATATTATATGTGTTCGACGAGGATTTAGTTAAATCGTTTACTCGAGAAATCCGAACTGGCGGCCCAAATATTTGCAAAAATCGTCGGAAACGCTCGCGAAATACAGTTTGTCGAAGCTGTAGTTGGCGACGTCCCGCGCGTCGATCAGGCCGGTGCTGCCGGGACTTTGCAGCAATTTACCGTATTTGGTTCGATAAAGCTCCCGGCCGTCGGCCCCGTTCAGCGTCAGATCGAAATCGAACTGGAGCGCCGGATAGTAAAAGGTCGTGATCGAGCGGTTCGAATACCAGTCGTACCGATAAAAATTTTCGACCGATTTGGCGACGTAGGCGACGTTCAGAACGGCGCGGTCCGGCGGCGGGTTGTCGGTCAGCTCGAAATTGACCGAAGCGCTCCGCGTCGCCGGCAGAAAGACGAGGCCCAGATCCTTGGTCAGTTTGTCCTTGCGGTAATCTTCGTTGTTTCCCGGCATCGAGTAATCGTAACCGCTGATCGAATACCCGGTCGCGAGCTTCATTTTTCTGATGACCTCGTCGTCGAGCTCGCGTTTTTCGCTGACTTTGACGTAAACCGTGCGGTCGGGCAGTTTGCCGAGCGCGTCGAGAAATTCCGAGAGCCCCTTGACGGCCGTTTCGTCGGCCGTTTTCTTGATTTTGGCGGCGTAATTCTCCTTTAATTTGCCGAAGATTTCGGCCATCCGGCGATCGGCTTCGGCGGCGTAGATGCCCTGCGGGTGCCGTTTTTTATACTCCTCGAAATCGCCGACCGAGGTCGCTTCCTGCGTCCGCTTCCAGGTTTGCTCGTCGTCAAAGCGGCGGTTCAGAAGCTGCGCGGCCGAGGTCGCGCCGAAGGCCGCGGCGATGAAAACGACGACCAGACCGCCCCACAGCAGCCAGTCGGCCGAAGACTGATAAGCGTTTTCGGGCTTCGCGTAAGGCGGCAGAAACCCCTCGCCCGCGTTTTTCCGGATTTCCGTGAAATTCGCTCCGAGCCGTTCGGCGTCGGCGATGTTGTCGGCCCTGATCTTTTTGACCTTGTCGCCGATCCAGATCTCGATCGTCCGGATGTCCTCGCGAAACTGAAAGCCTTCGAGCTCGCGGAGGTTCCAGAATTCGACGCGGCCGCCGTTCGTCCGGATGCATTCGTCGGTCGTGAAAACGCAGCCGTCCCGGAGGCTCGTGGTCCGCGCCCTGATCAGGCGGAAGATCGCATACAGGCCGAGACTCACGAAAATCAGCGAACCGGCGAAAAAGAGCCAGTACATCCAGCCTTCCCACAGGTAATTCTGCGTCGAAACGAAAAGATAGGCGCACCAGCCGATCATCGCCCCGATCGCCAGCCAGTACATTTTGGAAAGCGGCGGGACGAACACGAAGTTGTCGGCGGCCGGAACCTGCAGCTCGATCAGGCGCTGCCGGACGTCGGCCGGCAGTTTTTTGAAGGCGAGAATATTATTCATAGGTTTTTCTCCAAAATGATAATTCGGGGCCAATCCGTCCGGAATGCTTTCAACCGTTTGCGAAGACCTTCCGGCTCGGAACATCCGTAATTAAACCAGGCCAACCCGTTGTCAAACCGATTTTTTCTGAAAAAATGCCCTTTTTCTCACGCTGCCCCGGCCGCGGCCCCTCAATTCGGCGCCGGTCGAATTCGAATTCGCCGTCCTCGATATTCCCGCCCGCGGCGCTCGGTCAGCTGCTGCGGTAGTTGTCGAATTTCATATCGATCCCGAAATCCTTCGCCTTCAGTTTGGCGATCACATCCTGCAGCGTATCGCGGTCCTTGCCCGAAACGCGGACGGATTCGCCCTGGATCGAGGCCTGTACCTTGAGTTTGGCGTCCTTGATGAATTTGACGATCTCCTTGGCCTTTTCGGTCGGGATTCCCTGCTGGATTTTGACCGTCTGGCGGACTGAGCCGCCGGCCGCCGGCTCGATTTTCTGGTAATCGAGGGCCTTGAGCGAGATGCCGCGTTTGATCATCTTCGACTGCAGGATATCGTTCATATTCCGCAGCCGGGTTTCGTCCTCGGCCGCCAGCACGAGGTCCTTGCCGACGAGCTCGGCCGAGGCCTTGCTGCCCTTGAAGTCGAACCGCTGGGAAACTTCCTTGGCCGTCTGGTTGAGCGCGTTGGTCACTTCCGCGTAATCGGTTTTCGATACGATATCGAACGAGTTTTCTTTTGCCATAATTGTTAATTTTCGAGTTCAACGCCGAAAAAATCGACGAAATTGCGGGTCGTCCGGGCGGCCAGTTCGGCCAGCCCGACGCCGTAGAAATCCGCCAGAAATCTGGCCGTTTCGACGACGTAGACCGGCTCGTTGCGTTTTCCGCGAAACGGGACGGGCGTCAGAAACGGACAGTCGGTCTCGATCAGCAGCCGGTCGAGCGGCACGACCCGCGCCGCTTCGCGCAGATTTTCGGCTTTTTTGAAAGTCACGTTGCCGGCGAAGCTGATCAGAAATCCGATCCTCATCAGGTCCTCGGCCATCGCCGCCGTCCCGCCGAAACAATGCATAATGCCCCGAAAACCCGGCGCGGAACATTCTTCGGTCAGAATTTCGACGGTTTCCCGGTCGGCGTCGCGGCTGTGAACGATGATCGGCAGATCGAGCTCGCGGGCCTTCCGGATCTGCCGTTTGAAAACCTCGATCTGGACGTCGCGCGGACTGTGATCGTAATAAAAATCGAGTCCGATCTCGCCCCACGCGATCACTTTAGGGCTCGATTCGACGAGTTCGATCAAAATGCTTTCGGCGGCTTCGTCATAGAGTTTGGCGTCGTGCGGGTGAACGCCGACCGCCGCGAAGACGTTCGGATAGCGTTCGGCCGTCCCGACCGCTTTCGCGATCTCGCCCGTGTGCGGGTCGCCCGTCCCGACGACGAGCATCGCGCGGACGCCGGCCGCTTTCGCGCGTTCGACGACCTGATCGCGATCGGCGTCGAACGCCTCGCCGTCGATGTGACAATGTGAATCGATAAAGTTCATTTTTTTAGTTTATCGATTTCCTTCTTGTTTTCCAGAACCTGAAACGAGTTTAAAAACCTCTCCGATTCCCTTTCAAATTCCTCGACTTTCTCCTTTCGCATATCCTTCAGAATGTGCCAGTTCGAGACATTGACCAAAACTTCATAGACCTTCTTATCGACGAATAAAAGCCTGACCTTGTAAAACATCATCAGCCATTCATAATGGAATTCTTTCCCTTTATTTTTACCTGATTGAAAATCTTTTTCCAGAACGATTTTCGCGTTCGGAAAATTTTGGCCATAGAGGGTGGTCGACAAATTCAAGATCCCTTCTTTATATGAAGCAATAAATTGATCGGTATCGAACTCTGCACCCGGCTTGAATTCCATCACGCTGACCATCGAATTCGAACCCTCGCGGTTAACGCTGTAACTTCTGATCCGGGTTTCATTTTTGGTGCTTTCCTGCGCTTTCGGAATACCCGGAAAACTCACCTTAAAGCCGTCCTGGTCGGAGATGAATTCTTTTATCTCGGATGGATTCGGCGCCGAATAAATCGTCGGTGGCGGGGGTGTTTTTTGCGCCGTAACGTGCCAAAAAGAACCGCACACCAAAATTACAGTCAATATTATTAATCGCATAATGACATTTCAGGCTTATCGGATTTTCCCGTTTTCGATTAACGAAAATGAATGAACAACATTTGAAAAATTCCCCTGACGGATTCGCTTGCTTTTGACATTCAGAACAATATCCGGACTTTTCGCTTTCCCGGATTAATCTCCTATTTCCCGGATAATTTCGGCATCCGTCATTTTGACGATGTCCTTTTTCAGAAATCGTAATCCGCCTGTATATCTATTTCGTCGAGATCGGGGGCAGCGGATGGTCGCCGTAATCAACGGAATAATAACCTTCCCTTAGTGAAACCTCAACCCGAAAATTCGAGCTTTTGATGGGCGGCTTCAATATGTCGAAGCTCGAACACCGCTCAGGACGGTTATGAAGCTTTGAAACCGGATTCCGGCGAAAAGATTTCCCTCCATTCTTCCGTTATGACCCGGTTGGGCGGCGGACAATCCCCGCCCAGCCAAATCCGGAAACCGATGAATGTAATGAGGAATTATTTCAGCCTTTCTTCGCGTTTATTTCAATCTCGCGCCGATCTTCACGTCTTCCAGAAAGGCGGCCAGCGCCGGCGTGTCGTCGCTGTTTTCGAGGCTCGCCGCGCAGACCATCCCTTGGGATTCGTAGCCGCGCATCATCCGCGGCTTAAGGTTGGCGACGACGACGACCTTCCGGCCGATCAGATTTTCGGGCTCGTAATACTGCGCCAGGCCGGCGAGTATCTGGCGCGGTTTTTCCTCGCCGAGGTCGATCTCGAAGCGGAGCAGTTTGTCGGCCTTCGGGATCCGTTCGGCGACCTTGATCTCGCCGACGCGCAGTTCGACCTTCAGAAAATCGTCGATCGTGATGAAATTTTCCTCTTCGGCCGGTGACGGTTCTTCTATCGCGGCCGGCGGCTCGGGCGCCGGCGCGGGTTTGTTTTCGGTTGCTGTTTCTTCTTTTATCTCGTTCATAATCTTAACTTTATCGATGAGCGGAAAGACCGCGCGGCGTTCGCCGATCGCGGTTCCGGCCGGCAGCTCGCCGTATTTCAGCGTTTCCGGGTTGATTTTCGATACTTCGCCGGCCGCGCCGGTCTGCGCGTAAATCGCCTGTGCCGCCTCGGGCATCACCGGGTACAGCAGGACGCTCAGCCAGCGCAACGCTTCGACCGCACGGTAGAGCACGGCGTTGAGCGTTTCGGTCTGGTTGTCGTCCTTGATGAGCTCCCACGGCTTCGAATCGGAGATCATTTTGTCGATCCGCGTGATCAGGCTCCAGACCGTTTCGAGCGCCTGACTGAATTCGAAATTGTCGAACCGCCGGATCAGCTCGTCGCGCGTATGCGCCAGCGCCGAAACGATTTCCTGCTCGTCCGGGTTGAGGCTCGCCCGTTTGGCGAAAAGGTAAAAAGGCTCGCTGATCTTGCCGGACGGGATCACGCCGTCGCGGTATTTTTCGATCATCGAGATCGTCCGCGACGCCAGATTTCCCAAACCTTTGGCGAGATCGCCGTTGGCCCGCTCGATCAGATTCTCGTAGCCGAATTTGCCGTCCTGCCCGAACACCATATCGCGGAGCAGGAAATAGCGGACCGCGTCGAGCTGAAAATGCCGGTCGAGCACGTCGATGCTGATCGCGTTGCCGATCGTCTTGCTCATCTTCTTGCCGAACGCGTCGAGCCACATTCCGTGGGCGTAAACGAGCCGCGGCAGCGGCAGGCCGGCGGCCATCAGAAACGACCACCAGTAAACGGTGTGAAACCGGAGGATGTCCTTGCCGACCAGATGGCGGACTTCGGGCCAGTATTTGTCAAAACCCGTTTTTTCCGTGTTGCCGTAGCCGACGGCCGTGATGTAGTTCGAAAGCGCGTCGAGCCAGACGTACATCACGTGGTTGTCGTCGTCCGGCACCGGGACGCCCCAGCTGACGTTTTTCTTTTCGCGCGAGATCGACAAGTCCTGCAGTCCCTGCCGGATAAAAGCGAGAACCTCGTTGCGGCGCGCTTCCGGCCGGATTCTTTCGGGATTTTCCTCGATCACCCGGACGAGCTCTTCGGCGTAATCCGACAGCCGGAAAAAATAGCTTTCCTCGGCGATCCGGTCGAGCGGCCGCTCGTGTTCGCGGCAGAGCGGGATGTCCGAGCCCTCGACCGTGTAGTATTCGTCCTCGAGCTTGAACGCCGCGCACGGCGCACAGAACCAACCTTCGTAAAATCCCTTGTAAATCGTCGAATTCCCCTTCGGCGTCGTGTTTTTCGCGATTTCGCGCCACAGCCGGCTGACGCCCTCGTAATGAAAGGGCTCGGTCGTCCGCATAAAGATGTCGTAGCCGCCGTTTTCGGTGTCGAGCCGGAAATCGTGAAACATCCGCTTCAATTCGCCGGCGATGAAATCGACCTGCTCCTGCGGCGTCCGGCCTTCCTTTTCGGCGGCCCGCTGGATGTTGATGCCGTGCTCGTCGGTGCCGGTCAGAAAATAAGCGTCGAAACCGCGCTGCCGTTTGTGGCGGGCGATCGCGTCGGCGACGACCGTCGTGTAGAGATGGCCGAGGTGCGGCAGGCTGTTCGCGTAATAAATCGGCGTGGTGACGTAAAAAATTCTCATATATTTTTTTCGATCTGTGATCTTCGGTCCTTGAACTTTGGTCTCCGGTAAATTCACAAAAGCCGAAGATCTAAGATCAAAGTTCACAAAATCAAAGATCGAACCGTAAATAGAAAATAGTAAATCGTAAATCGCAAATAGTAAATTTCACCCTTCGCGATTTACGATTTCAGTTTTTTCCGGCCGGCTATTTGCGGTCGGGCTGCGCCTTGAAAAATTCGTCGTCCTTGTTAAAGCGCTGGAGCTTTTTCGCGTTCGACGCCTCGACCCCGATCGCGAGCGAGATTTCGGCCAGCTGGACGAGCCCCGAAAAATCCCAGCTCTCGCTGAATTCGTCCGACGGCTGATGATAATTCGCGGCGTTGTAGGCCTCAAACTGCTTGCGGCCCCAGCCTTCGGGCTTGCCGACGAAATCGTCGCCGGCCTCCATATTGAGCGACGGAATGCCCACTTTGGCGAACGGAAAATGATCCGACCGGAAAAATAACCCCTGCTCGGGCTTACCGTCCGGGACGAGCTTCATCCCGCGCTCTTTGGCGACCTTTTCGACGATCTCGCGGAGGCTCGAACGCTCGACGCCGAGCGCGCTGAAGCTGCCGACCAGACCAAGAATATTGACCGAATCGAGATTGACGTCGGCCGCCGTTTTATCGACCGGGAAAATCGGGTGTTTGGCGTACCAATCGGCGCCGAGCAGGCCCTGTTCCTCGGCCGTCGTGAACAACAGCACCGACGAGCGCTTCGGCTTCTGCTTGGCGGGCAGTTTGGTGATCGCCTCAGCGATCCCGAGCAGCGCGGCGACGCCGGTCGCGTTGTCGAGCGCGCCGTTGTAAATGTTGTCGCCCCTGGCGTTCGGTTCGCCGACGCCGAGATGGTCCCAGTGCGCCGAATAGACGACGTACTCGTTTTTGAGCGCCGCGTCGGCGCCGTCGATCAGACCGACGACGTTGTTCGAATCGACGCGCTTGACCTGACTTTTCAATTCGACCGAGGCCCGCAGTCCGAGCTTGACCGGTTTGAAATCGCGCGATTTCGCCTTTTCGCGAAGCTCGTCGAGATTTTTTCCGGACTGCTCGAAGATTTTCCGGGCGGTCTGCTCGGTCATCCACGAGCGCATCTGGAGAAACGGCGTCCGGTCGTCGGGCGTCCGCGCGACGTCGTAGCGCCAGCTGCCGTTCGACGTGCGGACGACGTTCCAGCCGTAGCCGGCCGATTCGGTCGTGTGGATCAGGATCACGCCGGCCGCGCCCATCCGCGCCGCCTGCTCGAACTTGTAAGTCCAGCGCCCGTAATAAGTCAGCGCTTTGCCGCCGAACAGATTCGGCTCCTTTTCGGTCGCCGGCGGGTCGTTGACCATCATCACCAGCACCTTGCCGCGATAATCGTCCCTGTCGCCCTTGTAGTCGTTCCATTTCTGCTCGGGCGCGTCGATCCCGTAGCCGACGAAGACCATCTCGGCGTTGATGTTGACATATTCGGTCTGCGCGCCGGTAAAGGCGACGAAGTCGTCCGCGAAATTGAAGCTCGTCAGATTGTTACCGTTAAAGATGTTGAGCTTCGTGGCCGGGTCGGCCTTGACCGCGAAGAGCGAAACCGGCTGGAAATACGAGCCGTTGTTGCCCGGTTTGACGCCGAGCCGCCTGAGCTGCATCGCGATGTATTTGGCGGCCAGCTCGCCGCCGCGGCTGCCCGGCGCGCGGCCTTCGAAACCGTCGTCGGACAGAAATCTGACGGTCGATTTCAATTCTTCCGGGTTGAACAGGTTCGTAAACTGGCCTTTCTGCGCCGGCACGAAGGAAACCAGCAGGCCGAGGGCGACGATCGATTTGAAAAAAATGTTGATTTTCATAAAGTCTATAATCTCATTCATAATTCCAGGCCGCGCCGCAAACGCGGCAATGCAGTTTGAGCTTCGGGGCGGCCGTCTGAACTCCCAAAAACGAAAAATACCCCTTGATCCCCATTTTATCCCACTGTAAAAAAAGATCGCGGCTCCGACAGCTTCCGCATTCGCCGTAACCGTTGTCGACGGTTTCGAATTCCTCCTCGATGATCACGGCGTTTCGCAGATTTTCGATGAACGAAGCGGCCGCCGGGGCCTCGCTCGAAGGCACCTTGATCTTGATCCCGCCGACAGCGTTGGCGAGCAGATTATATGCCCCGACGATATTTTCGTCGGCCAGAAATACGTCGAAACCCTGCTGTTCCAGATGGTTTCGAAGAAATTCAGCTTCAACGACATGATCCGATGTCGCCACAGTTACGAGTTCGTCGTTCATTCAAACTTCAACCAATCGGTTTCGCTCCCCCCGACAACCTTTTTTCGGCGGCCGCCGGCCATACCGGAATCGACGGATTGGCCGATTACCGTCAAACTTCTGACGGGCTCTTTAGGACGGCGGGTAAACACACGCGCGACCGCTTTTCCCAAATTTTCCGGACGCGGCCTCTTTAAGATGATAGTAGAAGTTTTTTCGAGAAACTTCAAAAAGCCGGCCGCCGGGCTTATCGGTGCGGACCCGAAGAATCGGCACCGAGCGAATTAAACCGCCGGCCATCGGAACCGAAAAAAGAGATCGGTTCGAGCGCGAGTTTCATTTTCCGGCCGGCGCGAATTTGCGGTATCGGAATTGCTTGAAATTGACACGATATTCGAGATTAGAACCCGGGATTTTCTACAAAACCCGGGAGACAGAACGAACTGTTTGTCCTAATTTCTAGAAACAAACGTTTTCAAAAGGCCGGCGCCGCGGCTTTCGATAAAACGAGCGCCGTATGCCGGCCGGCGGAAAATCCAAAAAATACGATAAATGTCCGAATTCCGAAATTTCTGACTTTCGAGTTTCGGTTGAAGACGAATTTTCCGCGAAACAGGCTACCGCTATTTTTTTCAATTGAGCAACAATGTGGTCTGTGGTCTTTGATCTTTGATCTTTGAAAATGCTGAAAAAATCAAAGACCACAGATCGAATTTGCCAGTAATTTAATAACCCGAGTAATACGTACACAGGGCAGGTAATTTATGATCAATGCAAAAATTTTTATACGATTTCTATTTTCAGCGGTGATTTCCTTCATCGCCTTAACCGCCGCGATTCACGCACAGAATCAGACGACCGGCTCGATCGGCGGCAAGATCGTCGATCCGCAGGGTGCGGTCGTCCCGAACGCGACCGTCACGATAACCAATCGCGGGACCAATAAGATACTGACCGTCACCGCCACTGGCGAGGGCGAATACCGGGCAACAAATCTGGAGCCCGGAACCTACTCGGTGGAAGCCGCCGCCGGCAGTTTCGCGCCCGCCAAAGCCGAGAGCGTCATCGTCGAGGTCGGTCGCGAGACTTCGCTCGATCTTTCGTTGTCGGTATCCGGCACGACCACTCAGATCGAGGTCACGGCCGAAGCGCCGGTCATCAACACGAATGATATGGCGAACGCGACCAACATCGACCAGACGCAGATCAGCGAGCTCCCGATCAACGGCCGGCGCGCTTCCGATTTTGCGCGGCTGACGCCGGGCGTCAACCCGGAAGGCGATTTCGGCCTCAACAGCTTTCGAGGTCTTTCGTCGCTCCTCAACAACCACACGCTCGACGGGACCGACAACAACAATATGTTCTTCTCGGAGGAGCGCGGCCGGACCCGTATTCAATATTCGGTCAGCCAGGCGGCGGTCCGCGAGTTTCAGGTCAACAACACCAATTTTTCGGCCGAGTATGGCCGGGCCGCCGGCGGCGTCATCAACACGGTCACGAAGAGCGGAACGAATGAGCTGCGCGGCGAGGTCTTTTTCTTCGACCGCGACAACCGCTGGGGAGCCCGCAATCCGTCGGCGCTGCTGCCGACCGCAAACGGTCTCGTTTCCGTCAAACCGAAGGACACCCGCTATCAGTTCGGCGGCGCGGTCGGCGGGCCGATCATCAAGAACAAGCTGTTCTTTTTCTTTAATTACGATCAGCAGAAACGGAATTTCCCGGGCGTCGCAACGACCCAGATTCCGACGGCTTTCAACGCGATTACCGTCGTCGCGCCGACGACCTGTCCGGCCAACCGTTCGACCGGGCTGACTCCCGGCCAGCAGTTGTTTTGCCGCGGCGTCACGCAGGCGCAGGCCGATACCGCGCTCAATTTCCTGCGCTCGCTCACGGGCACCGCGCCGCGCCGCCAGGATCAGCGGATCATTTTCCCGAAAGTCGACTGGAACATCAACACAAACAACACGTTGACGGTTTCTTACAACCGCGTCCGGACCAACGGCCTGAACGCCTTTCAGACCCCTTCGGTCGTCAACGTCGGCCGCGCCGATTTCGGCGACGACTTCGTCAATATCGATACCTTCAACGTCCGTCTGGTGTCGAACATCTCGTCGACGATCGTCAACGAGTTTCGCTTTCAGCAGGGCCGCGAAAACGCCCGGTCGATTCTCCAGAACGAAACCGCCGAAGAAATCGCGCTCGCCGGCCGCGGAAACACGATCAACGGCCTGCTGCCGTCGGTTTCTTTCGCGACCGCCGCCAATGTCGGCTTCCAGTTCGGCACGAGCACCAACTTCCAGCGGGCCGCTTTTCCGGACGAGCGGACGACGCAGTTCGTCGATACGATCACCTGGGCCATCGGCAATCAAACGCTCAAAGCCGGTTTCGACATCAAGTTTACGAAGGATTTCATCAGCAATCTCCGGAGCGAATACGGCTCCTATTCGTATAACAACATCCAGGATTTCATCACCGATTACACGACGGCCGTCAACGGTCTGACGCCGCAGTGCGCCACCGTCTCGGGCACCCCGCCGGTGACGAGAAACATCGCCTGTTACGGTACTTTTCAGCAGGCTTTCGGTTTGCGGGATTATACTCTGAAAACACCGGACTATGCGTTTTTCGTGCAGGACGACTGGCGCGTCAACCGCCGGCTGACCCTCAATCTCGGTCTTCGGTACGATTACCAGCAGCTTCCTGATCCGCAATTCCCGAACACCCTGACGCCGACGCTCAACACGCTGACGGCGACGATTCCGCAGCGCTATTCGCAGGACGAGGCGAACGCGATCATCGCGCGCACCGGCCGTTTCCCGAAAGACAAGAACAACTGGGGCCCGCGCATCGGCGCCGCCTGGGACATCTTCGGCAACGGCAAGACGGTGCTTCGCGGCGGCTACGGCCTTTATTACGGCCGCGTCCCGAACACCTTCCTTTCGAGCGGCGTGACCAACACCGGCGGCCCGGGATCGCAGCTCTCCGCGCAGTCGATCACGCCGACGACGACCGGTCTGGTCGATTCGAGCGGCAATCCGATCCTGACGCCGACCTTTCCGAATGTCCTGTCGGCGACCCCGACCCGCTCGAGCGCCGGTCTGAGCATCACGACGATCGCGCCGAACTTCCAGAATCCGGAAGTCCACGAGGTCGACATCGTTTTCGAACGCCAGATTATGAAGAACACGGTCGTCGGCGTTTCGTATCTGTTCACCGCCGCCAATAAACTGCCAGCGTTCATCGATCTCAATCTTCCGCCGCCGACGAGCACCAAGACCTACACGATCAGCGGCGGACCGAAAGACGGAACGAGCTTCACGGTTCCCTTTTTCCTGAGCTACGGCAACACTTCGACGACGACCCGCCCGATCACGAATTTCGCTTCGATCATCGATATGGAAAGCGTTTCCAAATCGAGATACAACGGGCTCGTTCTCCAGATCCAGCGCCGAATGACCAACGGGCTGAGCCTGCAGGCCAACTACACGCGGTCGAAGGCGATCGATTACGGCCAGCAGTTCGGAACTTTCGCGGCGTCGTTTATGACCGTCAGCGATCCGTTCGATCTCTCCTACGACAAGAGTTATTCGGGCAACGACATCCCGCACAAATTCGTCGCGAGTGCCGTCTGGATTCCGGCCACCTTCTTCCATCTGGCGAAAACCGGGCTCGCCCGGACGATCTTCGGCGACCTGCAGATCTCGCCGATCTTCGTGATCGGTTCGGGATACGCCATTCCGGCATCGATTCCGACGACCTTTCCGCCGAGCTTCAGCACACCGTCGAACACTTTGTTCGGGGCCGGCGGCGTGATCGGCATTCCCTTCCTGCGCAATGTCTATCACCGGCCGTACACGACGACGACCGACCTCCGGATTTCGAAACGGATCAAGTTCACCGAACATCTGCGGCTCGAATTACTGGCCGAAGGGTTCAACATCTTCAACCGTTCGAACGTCACCGGCGTGAACACGACCTACATCTCCAACATCAATTTCACGACCGGCGTGCTGACCTATAACCCGAGCTTCGGGACGACGACGACGATCAACAACACGATCACACTCGCCCCGCGGCAGATTCAGTTCGGCGCCAGATTCCATTTCTAGATGCCGATCCGGAAATTAGCCGAAAAAAAAGGGGAAGGCCGCCGGTCTTCCCCTTTTTGTTTCACGGATCCGGCCTCGAAACCAACTTTGCTCTCGTGACTTCGAATACAAGCTAATCACAGAGTTGTTCGGCACGGTAATTGGACGGGCCGGCGATTCGTTCGTGAACCGCGTTTTCGATTGAATCGGAATCGTCAAGCCGGCTGTTTGCCGGCCGGGCTTTTCATTGACCGTTAAGTTTCGCGGCGTTTTGTCTCAAAAATCATTAAAAGTGCGTTTGAGCAATGATCGTGCCGAACAGTTCTGGGCTAATCAATCGATTATTAGGCTTTTTTTGAATTTCGGTTCGTGGATTCTACTGCGGTAAGCCCATTCGTTTGAGAAGATCGGCAAACCGCGGATCAGCGCGAAGGTCGTCGTATTCGTAGCCGACTCCGACAAAACGAAGCTGCAGATCCTTTTCGAGATACGCTTTTTCGAGGGCGGCGACGGCCCGGTCGCGATCGCCGAGCGCGGCGTAGACGATCGCCAGCGTGGCCGGCGAAACATAGCCGTCCATTCGTTCGAGCCGGCTCAGAATCATTCGGGCTTCTTTTTGTTTATCGGGGATTTTGGCGTAGCTGGCCGCCAGAAAGACCAGCGGGAGGCTGTATTTATCGTCGCCCCCGACCAGTTCGACAGCCGTCTTGAAATGGCCGGCGGCTTCCCGGTCGAGACCTTTTCCGCCGTAGACATAGCCCAGACTGAAATCCTCGACCTTGTAATTCCGGTCGATCGCCTGGGCCTTCTGAAATTCCCGGAGCGCATCGTCAAACCGCCTCGCCCAGGCCAGAATGATCCCGCGGGTCGTCAGCAGCTGGCTCATATTGATCGGATCACGATCGCTGAGCTGGTCGAGCTGGACCAGCGCTTCGTCGTGGCGGCCCGTCGCCGACAGAAAAAACGCGTAGTTCCGGCGGGCGAAATCCAGATTCGGGTTCTGCTCGATCGCTTTTTGATATTCCTGTTCGGCGGCCGGCCAATCGAAATCGAATTCCCTGAGCGTCGCCCGCATCACCAGCGCTTTGGCCAGCCCCGGGTCGAGCGCGAGCGCTTTTTCGGTTTCCTCCCTGACCTTCGGCATCAACTGTCCCGGATTCCCGCTCGCGTTCGCCCGGCTCCAGTAAATCCAGGCGATCTCGACGCGCGCCTCGGCGAAATTCGGGTCGAGCTCGACCGCCTTCTCGAAATATTGCAGCGATTTTCCCAGAATATTGTCCGGGCCGTTCAATTCGACGAGCCCGTTCAGGTAATAGCGAAAGGCCTCCGGATTTTCCGTGCCGCCGGCGCCGATCCGTTTCGACTGGCCGGCCGTCAGTTTGAGATTCAGCTGGTCGGAAATGGCCTGCGGGATCTCGTTCTGGATCTTCAGCAGATCCGCGGCTTTGAGCTGGTACCGGCCGCCCAGCAGATGCCGGTTATCCGCCGTGTCGACGATTTCGAACCTGACGATCAGCTCATCGCCGACCTGCATCGTGCTGCCCGTGACGATCGCCCTGACACCGAGCTTCGAGGCGATGATTTGAATATCTTCCCCTGAATCGCGAAATCTGAAACTCGAATTTTTCGAGATCACCCTGAGCTCCGGCAAACCCGAAAGCCGATCGATCAGATTCTCGCTGAGCCCGTCCGCCAGATCGGCCAGATCCTGATCCCGGCTCAGATTTTCGAACGGCAGAACGGCGATCGAATCGATCCGTTCGTTTTTCGTTTTGGCCCACAGAAAATAATACAAAGCGCCGACGATCAGCGAAATCAGGGCCAGCCCGGCGATCACCGGGATTAAATTATGCTTCCGCCCTTTCGGTGAACCGCCTTCGGTTTTCGAATCCGCCCGGGAAATTTTTTCGTCGGTGTCCGCGCCGGCGCCGGCGTCGGTCGGAACGGCCTGATCGCCGAACGTGGAGACGGCTTCTCCGGCGACCGGATTACTTCCGTTAACTTTTCGAAAACCGCCCGTCAGACGCGGCGGCCGGGCGTCGAATTCGAGCCTTTTTTTGATTTTTTCGAAGTCCGCGCGCAGCTCGCCGGCGGTTTGATAGCGGCCTTCCGGTTTTTTCGAGAGCGTTTTCGAAATGACCCATTCGATTTCCGGCGGGATGTCTTCGAGATACGAACCGAGCGGGGGCGGTTCGTCGCGGACCACCGAAACCAGAATATCGGCCGGCGTTTCGCCCGAAAAAGGCTTTTGCCCGGTCAGCAGTTCGTAAACGACCACGCCCAGACTCCACAAATCCGTGCGGTGATCGATGTCCGTCCCGCGCGACTGCTCGGGCGACATATACGCGGCCGTCCCCATAATCGCCCCCGGATTCGTCGAATTCAGCTCGCGGGTCGGGTCTTCCGGATCCGAGCTTTTCGGGGCTTGCTTCGTCAGTTTGGCGAGTCCGAAATCGAGCACCTTGAGATACCCGTCCCGCCTGATCATCATATTTTCCGGCTTGATGTCGCGATGGACGATCCCGACCTCGTGGGCTGCCGAAAGCGCCGACGCGGCCTGAACGGCGATTTCGAGGACCTGACCGACGGTTAATTGTTCGCGGCTCCGGTATTCGCCGAGCGTCTGGCCGTCGATGAATTCGCCGACGATGAACTGAATCCCGTCATCCGTCCGGTCGAATTCGTAAACGGTCATAATATTCGGGTGATTGAGGGCCGAAACGGCCGCCGCTTCCCGGCGAAACCTTCGCAGCCGCTCCCGGTTGGCGGCAAAATCGGCGGGCAGGACCTTTACCGTCACCCGGCGGTTGATGCGGTTATCGTGCGCCAGAAAAACCTCGCCCATTCCGCCCTTTCCGAGCTGACGAATGATCTCGTAACGCCGATTCAGGAGCTGTCCGGGCTGAAAAACGCCGGTCTCGGGCCGGTCGGTCGAAAGCTGCTCATTCAGAAAATCGGCGATCTCGGCCACTGCCGATTCTTCCAGAAACGAATCGTTTTCGTGATACGAATCGAGCAGATTTTCGACCTCTTTTCGCAGCTCTTCATCCCCGTCACAGGCTCCGGCCAGAAATTCCGGGCGCTGTTCGACCGGCAGGTTCTGAACCTGCGATAAAAGATCTTTCACTTTTGTCCATTTTTCCGGGGTCATCTGTTCACGGGCGATGTCCGCCACGGTCTCGAAAACCGAATCGTGTAAATACATTACTACATTTATCCGCCGGTGTGGCAAATTTCGGTCAAACCGCGCGCCATCGAACGCCGGCGGTTGGGTCTAATCGAAAGCCATCACGCCGGCAGCCTTTTCGGTTACCGACCCGAGGGTAAAAACAACATTCCTTTGGTCCGCCCGCGGATGACGCGGATCGACATTGAATCAGCCGCATTGATTAACCGAATCGTGACGATCCGCGTCATCGCCGGCGGCTTCCGAATAACCGGCCGCCCAGATTGACTAAACCTCAAATTTGCAATTAGAAGCTCTTTATTCTTGACCGCCGCGAATTTAAGGAATAACCTCTTATGCATACCGATAAAAATGGCTGAAACAATTCAAAATGCGCGTGAGATAACGCTGCTCCTGAATCAATGGAAACAGGGCGATGCCGAGGCGTTCGACAAGCTGACGCAGTATGTTTACGACGATCTGAAGCACCGGGCGGCGTCTTATATGAGAAATCAGCGGCCGGGTCATACGCTGCAGACGACCGGCCTCGTCCACGAGGCGTTCATCAGGCTGATCGACAAAAACGAGATCGAATGGCAGGACCGTCAGCATTTTATGGCCGTTGCCTCGGTCGTGATGCGGAACATCATCATCGATTACGCCCGCCAGCGTAATCGCGACAAACGCGGCGGAAAAAACAACGACGTCCCGCTTGACGAAGCGAACTACATCGGGACGAAGGGCAATTCGCCGGTCAATCTGATCGATCTGGACGAAGCCCTGAAACGGCTCGCCTCGTTCGATGAACGGCAGTCGAAGATCGTCGAGCTCAAATATTTCGGCGGGCTGACGCTGGAGGAAATCGGCGGGGTGCTGGGAATCTCGACGGCGACCGTCAAGCGCGACTGGAATATCGCCCGGGCCTGGCTTCGGCAGCAGCTTGAATAACCGAATTTTCCGCGGCTTTTCAACCGCCGCTGACCGGTAAAATTCCGCAAACAGATCGATAACCCTTTTATATACACCGGGAAAAATTCGCCGTGCCGGCTTTTTTTCCAAACGCTGGCTTTGAACACCAGAAGCTGAACAATAAATTATGAACGAGAAAGAGTGGACGATAATGATTTATATGGCGGGCGACAACAACCTCGCGGTCGATATGTCGTACGCGATCGAGCAGATCAAAGCGGTCGCCGGAAAAGCCCCGGAAAGCCCTAACCTGTTCGTTTATTATGACGGCAATTCGCCGGCGATCCCGACTTTGTACTGCGATTTCTCGAACCCCGACGCGCCGCTTTACCAACCCTCGTACCGGATCGCGAACAAACTTTACCCGCCGGCCGATTCAAGGCGAAACGAAGATGCGGCCGCTTATTATTCGCTGATCAATTTCGTCGACTGGTGCGTCAACAAGGTCGAGGTCAAAAACGGCGAACGGACGGACTACGGACGCCGGGCCAACCGCTATGCGCTGATCATCAGCGGACATTCAGCCGGTTTTCTCGACAAGGGGCTGTTTAAGGATGAAACGGCCGAAAAGTCGATGAGTATGACCTATCTTTACGACCTTTTCTGCCGGCTGACCGACCAAAAGGAAGACCTGATCGAAAACGCCGATCAAATCAATGCCGAATACCGGCGCTGCGACGCGCCCGAGCTGAGCCCGGAGGAATACGAGAGGGAAACGACGGTTTTGCTGGGCCAGCGCTTATCGATGCTCGGTTTCGACAGCTGCGTGATGGGAATGCTGGAGGTCGCCTACCAGTTTTCGCCGTTTGCCGACGCGCTGATCGCTTCCGAGGGCCTCGTGCCCGAAGCCGGCTGGACTTACGGGAACATTCTCGGATGTCTGGCGCAAAATACCGGACTTGAAACGAGAAAGGTGGCCGAAAATTTCGTCCGGCGATTTATCGAAAGTCAGGACGCCTACAAGGTCGGCGGCGTTTCGGTCGATATGTCGGCGTGGGACTTCACGCCCGAAAAGGACGAAAACGGCAATCTCTGGTTTCCCGGAATCGACAATCTGGCCGAGTCGGTCAGCGGCTTAGCGGCCGTTTTGTACGAATGCTTCAAAAAAAAGGACGTAATTTACCGGCAGATGGAGCGAATCCTGCTGCAGGTTCACTGGAAATGCCAGTCGTATATGTTCGACCAGAATATTGACCTCGGAGATTTCTGCGAGCTGCTGATCGGAGAAATCAGATCGCTCCTCCGGGATTTTAAGGAAGCCTTACCCGAAGACGACGCGGAATTCCTAAAGAATGTCGTCGATCAATGCAAGGCGGTGCTGGAAAACCTGAGAAAATTCGTCATCATCAGCGGCTACAGCGGCGGAAAATATCAATATTCGAACGGCGTCTCGCTTTTTTTCCCGTGGTCTTACGAAACGTTCGAAACCGTCCGTCACAATTACGAAGAGCTGTGGTTTTACAGGAATTCGAACCCCGAATTCAGGGATCGCAACTGGCTGGCTTTTCTCGATCTTTATCTCGGCGAAGTCAGCCGCCGCGGCTCCGAAGAACCGCGAAAACCCAAACACCGCTACCCGTGGGCGGCGTTTCAGGACGAATTCACGCCGGAAACCGCTGAAAATGACTCCGATTCAGACGGAAAACTCGGAACCGGTCAGGGCCGGCTCGGAACCGGTCAGGGTCGTCTCGGAACGGGCCAGGGCAGACTTGGAACGGGTCAGGGCAGACTTGGAACCGGGCAAGGCAGGCTTGGAACAGGCCAGGGACGCCTCGGTACCGGGCAGGGCCGCCTCGGCACCGGTCAGGGCCGCCTCGGCACCGGTCAGGGCAGATTGGGAACGGGCCAGGGCCGGCTCGGAACCGGTCAGGGCCGCATTTACAACGAAAATTCGAACGCTTTTTTCGACAGCCTGCAGACCTTCAAAAACGTCTTTACGCCCTGGAACATTTCCGGTTTTTCCAAAGAATTTGAAGAGGATTGAAACCCAATTTCCAAACCGGGGAATTTTTTCGAAGACAATCCCAAAAAGATGCCGGCCAATCTGAAAAAATTCCCCTTTGAAAAAACAGGCTCCCACTCAATCCGAAATCCGAAATCCGAAATCCGAAATCCCAAATCGCCCTATCCTTTGATCAGACTCATCGCCTCGGCGCGCGTTCGCGCGTCGGATCGAAAACCGCCGAGGACACTCGACGTGATCGTTTTCGCGCCCGGTTTTTTGACGCCGCGCAGGGTCATACAGGTATGTTCGGCCTCGATCACGACCATCACGCCGAGCGGCTGGAGCCCGTCGTACAGCGTTTGCGCGATTTCCTGCGTGAGCCGTTCCTGAACCTGCAGCCGCCGCGAAAAGATCTCGGCGATCCGCGCGAGCTTCGACAAACCGACGATCCGGCCGCCCTTCGGAATATAGGCGATGTGGCATTTGCCGACGAACGGCGCGAGATGATGCTCGCAGACCGACGCGATCGAAATATCCTTGACGATGACCATTTCGTCGTGCGTGTCGCCCGGCAGCGGCGCGACGTGCGATTTCGCGTCTTCCCACAATCCTTCCGTCAGCTCGGCGTAAAACTGCGCCACTCTCTCGGGCGTTTTCTGCAAACCTTCGCGGTCGGGGTCCTCGCCGATGCCTTCGAGGATCAGGCGGACGCCTTTGGCGATTTTTTTCAGGTTGATCTTTTTCTTTTTATCCAATTGGATTTACCTCAAATTTTTGATTGCGATGATGGATTTTGTCAGGCCGAATTTTGTCTCGGCGACGATTTCCGCGTCCGGAAAAAGCTCTTTCATCTCGTTTTTGTCCAGTAAATTATAATCGGGAATCGTCTGCTTTATCCAAAACCGGTTGCTGATTTTTATCGTCCGGACGAACCACGGGCGCGGGAAACTGCCGACGAGCGGCAGCCACGAATGGCTTTCGATGACGAAATTGCGGTTCGGCGTCTGGACGAAATAAGCCTTCCCGACCCGGCGAAGCTCGGCCGCGAAGATTTTTTGTCTCGTCCACGCGCGCTCCCGAAAAATTTTCCCGTCGGTGAGCTCCCACATCTCGTCCTTGCCGACCGTCACGTGCTCGATCACCGACGAACAGTAAACAACGTCGAAAAAACCGTCCGGAAAAGGCAGTTTTCCCGATTCGTCGAGCAGGACTTTCTGAAATCCGAACTGCCGGCTTCCAGTTTCGATCGCCGCCTCGTCGATGTCGGCGATAAAGACGTTTTCGGGTTTGACGGCCGTTCCTTTGAGCACGAAATCGATGTTCGCGCCGGTTTCCGACCCGACGTCGAGGATTTTCGTCGAAGCGTCGAAAGCGAACCGCCGCCGGAACATTTCGGCACGTTTTTCGCGCGCTTTCTGCGATAGATTTAGAACGATTTTCCTGATCAAACGATTTTTTTCCGGACCTCGGCCTCGACTTCGCGAAGCGGCAGGTTTTCCCTTTTGGCGATTTCCTTCAGTTTTTCGAATTCGGGCTTGATGTTGACGACGTCGTCGCCGTAGCGCGCGATCTTCACCGGAACGTCGCCGAACCGCGTTTCGATCTTCGTGATCTCGCGCGTCAGACAGGTTCGCTCGATCGTTTTCAGACGGACGCCGAGCGTCGTCGTTTCGCGGACCAGCAGGCCGATGAATTTGGCTTTTTCGGGCTCGCGGCAGAGGATTGAAACCATTGTCGCCGGCCGGTTTTTCTTCATCTGGATGAGCGTGAACCAGCAGTCGAGCGCGCCCATCTCGAACGCTTTTTCCATCACGAACCCGAGAATTTCCGGCGAGATGTCGTCGAGATTGGTCTCGATCAGGATCAGCGGCTCGGTTTTCGTTTTTTCCTCGGTTTGCGCCGTCGTCCCGAGCATCAGCCGCAAAACGTTCGGAAAATTTTTATGTTCGCGCGTGCCGGCGCCGTAAGCCGTCCGCTCGACGGTCATTTCGGGCAGATTGCCGAATTCCGCGCAGACGGTCGCGATGATCGCCGCGCCGGTCGGCGTCGTCAGCTCGCCCACGACCTCGGTCGCGTAAATCGGGATGTTTCCGAGCAGCTCGGCGACGGCCGGCGGCGGCACCGGAAATTTGCCGTGGGCCATATTGACGAAACCGCTGCCGACGTGGATTTTCGAAGCGACGAATTTTTCGATCCCGAGCAGTTCGAACCCGATGCAGCAGCCGACGACGTCGATGATCGAATCCATCGCGCCGACCTCGTGAAAATGGACTTTTTCGATGTCGATCCCGTGAACTTTCGCTTCGGCCGCGGCGAGTTTTCGAAAAATCGCGAGCGACCGCTCCTTGACGCCCGCGGAGAGCCTTGATTCGCCGATGATCTTCTCGATGTCGCGCAGATGCCGGTGGACGTGTTCGTGAGGCACGACGACCTCGGCGTGAACGGCGTCGATTCCCGACTTGTTCCGGCGGTCGATCTCGATCCGGAAATCGGCGACGTCGAGCAGCCGGATTTGTTCGATCAATTCGTCCTGATCGACGCCGAGCCCGATCAGCGCGCCGAGGATCATATTGCCGCTCGCCCCGGCGAAACAATCGAAATAAAGCGTTTTCATTGCTTCTAGTGTAAGCCAAAACCGGCCCAAAATGTAAAATCGCCGGCCCAACCTTTTTCCGGCGGCCCGGCGACCGATGAAAATCAAACTTTTTGGTTCACTTTGTCGGTTAATGTTTGGGATGAGCGCCGAAGCGTCGATTTTCTCCTTCCAATCAAATCGTCAGCGCCGGCAGCGCCAGACCGGCTTTTTCGCGGATCGTGAAATCGCAGAAATCCGTCATCGGCGTCGCTTCGGGGTTGACCTCGACGAGCACCGCGCCGCTTCGTTTGGCGATTTCGGCGAGCCCGGCGGCCGGATAGACGAGTGCCGACGTGCCGACGACGAAAAACAGCTCGCAGCTGCGCGCGCTCCGGCCGGCCCTTTCGAACGCTCCGGCCGGCAGCATTTCGCCGAACAAAACGACGTCCGGCCGAAGCTTTCCGGCGCATTCGTCGCAGTCGTCGGGCGAATGCGGGATTTTTCCGCGGATGTCGAATCTCTTGCCGCAAACATTGCAGTAAGCGCGGTGGATGTTGCCGTGCAGCTCGACCACGGCGCGCGAGCCGGCCGCCGCGTGGAGACCGTCGATATTCTGCGTGACGAGCGTAAATTCGGCGAACCGGTCCGGCCAGCCGGCGAGCGCGTAATGCGCCGGATTGGGCGCGCAGTCCTTCAATACGCCGCGCCGGTAATCGAACCATTCCCAGACTTCCGGCAGATTCTCGCGGACCATCCGGGCCGACGAGATCTCGTCGAACGGCATTCCCTTCCAGACCGCCGACTGCCCGCCGCCGCGAAAAGTCGGCACGCCCGATTCGGCCGAGATTCCCGCGCCGGTCAAAACGCAAACCCGTTGAGCTCTTTCAAATATTTCCCGCAATTTTTCCGAAATCATCGTAAGCCAGTTTAATTCCGACCGAACAGAAGCGCAACCGGTTTGCCAAACCACCCCCCCCTCCTTTGCGCCTCGGAGTCTTTGCGTTGATTAATCAGCTTTCGATATAACCTTGTTCTTACCGCAAAGGCGCAGAGGCTCGGTACGAAGTTCCTGTCGGTTCCGGTTTTATTCTTTGGGCCGATTTCGATATACTTAACTTTTTGTCTTATGAGCATTTTGAAGCTGCAGGAAACCCTGCGCGAAACCGTCAAGAAAACCGCGCTGGAAAAATTCGATATCGATCTCGGACAGGTTCCGGCCGAAGTGCCGCCGAAGACGGAGCTCGGCGACCTCGCTTTTCCGATCGCCTTCGAGCTCGCCAAACAAATCAAGCTGGCGACGGGCGAAAAGCAGAACCCGCGGCAGATCGCCGAAATCCTCAAAACATCGCTCGAATCGTTCGATTTCGTCGGCAAAGTCGAGGTCGCCGGGCCGGGTTATCTCAACGTTTTCTATAACCGCGCCAAATTCCTCGCCGAAAATTCGCGAAACAACTTTTTCAAAACCGTCGACGAAAATTCGCCGAAAGTCTGCGTCGAGCACACGTCGGTCAACCCGAACAAGGCCGCGCATATCGGCCACGTCCGTAATTCGGTGCTCGGCGACACTTTCGTGCGGATCCTGCGGGCCAACGGCAAACGCGTCGAGGTTCAGAATTACATCGACAACACCGGCGTCCAGGTCGCCGACGTCGTCGTCGGGTTCGTCCATTTGAGAAAAATGGACCTCGCCCAAATCAAACAGCTCGAAGCCGGGCTCGAAATTCCGTTCGATTATTACTGCTGGGATTTATACACCGAAGTCGGCAAATTTTACGCGGAAAACGAGGAAAACAAGAAATTTCGCGCCGAAACGCTCCACGAGCTCGAAAAGGGTTCGGGCGAGATCTACGAACTGGCCGATTACGTCGCGACCCGCAACGTCGAATGCATCCTGCGGACGATGAACCGGTTCGACATCCGCTACGATCTGCTGCCGCGCGAATCCGAGATTCTGCACCTGCATTTCTGGCAGAAGGCCTTCGAGCTGATGAAGGAACGCGGCGTCATCCATTTCGAAAACGAAGGCAAAAACAAGGGCTGCTGGGTGATGCCGTTCGAATCGCACGAGGGCACCGACGAGCACGACGCCGACAAGATTCTCGTCCGTTCGAACGGGACTGTTACTTATACCGGAAAAGACATCGCTTACCAGATGTGGAAGCTCGGTCTGCTCGGCCTCGATTTCAATTACAAGCTTTTTCAGGCCTACGACGACGGCAAAGAGGTCTGGATCACGACCGCCGAACAAATAACGGACGCGAACGCGCCCTCGTTCGGTCACAGCGAGACCGTTTACAACGTCATCGACACGCGCCAGTCGTACCCGCAGGAAGTGGTCAAAAAAGGCGTCGCGACGATCTTTCCCGACAAGGGCGAAGCGGCGAGCGTTCATTTGAGCTACGAAATGGTCGCGCTCAGCCCGGCCGCCGCCGAAGAGCTCGGTTTCGAGCTGTCGGACGAGGACAAGCAGCGGACATTCGTCGAAATGTCCGGCCGCAAGGGTCTCGGCGTCAAGGCCGACGATCTGCTCGACCGTTTGGAATCGGACGCGCTCCGGGAAGTCGAAAATCGTCATCCGGATATTTCAAATGATGAAAAACAAAGCATCGCGCACCGGATCGCGGTCGGCGCGCTCCGGTATTTTCTGCTGAAATACACGAAAAACACGGTCGTCGTCTTCGATTTCAAGGAAGCGCTCTCGTTCGAGGGCGAAACCGGCGTCTATTGTCAGAACGCGGCCGTCCGGTTCAACTCGATATTCAAGAAGGTGGCCGAACGCTTCGAAACCGGCGAAAACGAATTGCTCGAAAAGTCCTTCGGCACGATCGAATCGGAAAACGAAGAAGTCGCCCGGATTTTTTCGTCGGAGATCGGCCACGATCTCTGGTCGCTGGTGATTCTGGCTTCGCGACTGGAGGAAATCATACAGCAGGCCGCCGCCGTCACCGAACCGGCGATCCTCGCGAAATATAATTTCAATCTGTCGAAGGCGATGCATCTGTTTCATCACAACCATCGCATCATTTCCGAAGAAAATCCGGTCAAACGCGCCGTTTTGATCGTCATCGCCGATCTCACGCGCCGCGCGCTGACCGCCGGTCTGCGGACAATGGGCATCGAAGTGCCGGAGAGAATGTGAGGGGATTTCGGATTTCGGATTTCGGATTTCGGATTTTTGGGGCGTAACCCTGTGGCTGGGTATTTGCAATTGATGGCAAGAGAGCGGAAAATCGGGGGATTTGGCCGTTTTTATTGGCAAAACGCCAAATTTGGGGGCATTTTGCCAAAATTTATTAGAAATTTATGTTAATCGTTATGAAAGCGGACGCGACGAGGGAGGAGATTCGTCACGTCGAGGAAATCATCGAAAAATTGGGTTTTCGCCCGCATGCGATGCCGGGCGCGGCGCGAACGGCGATCGGCGTCACGGGCAATCCCGGCGCGATCGATCCGACGCATTTTGAAAATCTGCCGGGCGTTTCCGAGGCGATCCGCGTCACGAAACCCTATAAATTGATCTCGAAGGATCTGCGGCCCGAAAAATCGGTGATCCGGGTCGGCAATGCGACGATCGGCGGCGACGATCTGGCGATGATCGCCGGGCCGTGCGCGGTCGAAACGGTCGATCAGGTGTTCACGGTTGCCGAAGCGGTCGCCAAAAGCGGCGCGAAATTCTTTCGCGGCGGCGCCTTCAAACCGCGCACTTCGCCCTACGCTTTTCAGGGCAAGGGCGAGGACGGTCTGAAGATTCTGGCCGAGGTCCGCGACCGCTACGGACTCAACATCGTCACCGAGGCGATGGACGAACGCGGCGTCGATCTCGTCGAAAAATACGGCGACTGCATCCAGATCGGCGCGCGCAATATGCAGAATTTTTCGCTTTTGAAATACGTCGGCCAGACCCGCAAACCCGTGCTTCTGAAACGCGGAATGTCGGCGACGCTCGAGGAATTTATGCTCGCGGCCGAATACGTGATGGCCGAAGGCAATTACGACGTGATCCTCTGCGAGCGCGGCATCCGGACGTTCGGCAACCATGCCCGCAACACGATGGATCTGTCGGTGATCCCGGCGGTTCACCGGCTGACGCACCTGCCGATCATCGTCGATCCGTCGCACGGCACGGGCCGCAATTATATGGTCAACCCGCTAGCCCGCGCCGGCGTCGCGGTCGGCGCCGACGGTCTGATCATCGAGGTTCACCCGTGTCCCGAAGAGGCTCTCTGCGACGGCGCGCAGGCGTTGACGCTCGACCAGTACGCCGAGCTTTACGCGCAGGTCAAAGCGATCCACGAGATTCTGGCGAAAGAGGAAATGGTGATCGCCCACGCCTAAACAAAACGAGCGAGTTTTTCCCAAAACTCGCTCGCTCCGATTAATCCGCTTTGATCAATTTTCGGCGAAACCATTCGGCCAGATCTTCCTCGCTTAGAGTTCCTTCGGCCAGTTGCAGAAACTTCAGGTATTTTTCTTCCTGCGAAGCATCGACGTCGTATCCGTTGAGCAGAAGAAAGGTGCGTGATACAACCAGCGCGGTTCTTTTATTGCCGTCGACGAATGGATGATTTTTAGCGATTCCGAAAGCCAGAGAGGCCGTCAACGCCGAAATATCGGGCGGATCTTCGCTGTAAGCAAATAGGTTTTGGGGCCGGGCAAGGGCCGACAAAAGCAGACCTTCATCGCGCAGACCGTCACCGCCTCCGTGTTCGGCGATCTGTCTTTTATGAATCGCATAAACGGTTTCTTCCAGTAGCCAGCGGATCTCTTTCATCGTCATTCGGCCAGCTTCCGTAAAGCATCGCGATCTTCCCGCATAACGCGTTCAGCAAGTTCCATCTGATCAGCGACTTCCGGATTGTACGGAGTTAGTTCGATTCCCTGCGACGTTTCGATGGCAAAAAGCGTATCACCCTTGGAAACACGCAGCTTTTCCAAAATTTCCTTCGGCAGAATCACACCCGTCGAGTTTCCGATAGTTGTTACTTTTAATTTGTTGGTCATCCTCAAAAGTATAACAAACGTTATAACGATGAATCAAATAAATAAAACCGCGCCCTCTTTCCCGAGACGGGCGCGGTTTTTCTGCTTTCGTTTAACGCCTTTTGCCTATTTTGCCAAACGAAGTTTCAATAAGCCGTAAAACTGGATGTAACAGCTGAGCATCGCGGTCACGATCAGCAGCGTCATCGGCAGATAGCGGAACATTTCCGGCAGCACGCTGAGCGACTGTTTGAACAGGATGCCGACCGCGATCGCGAAAATCGCGATCAGGCTGCGGCCCAGAACCCAGTTTCCGAAGCCGGGTTTTTCGTTGGTCGAAAGAAAATACGGAAGCACGATCAGCATCACCAGAGTGATCGCGAAAAGCACCGTGTCGAGCGCGAAGTTTCCGAGCATCTGCCCGAATTCGACGGCCAGAAAGAAAAGAACGAAGGTCGTGTCAATCGCAAAACTCTTTTCTGCGGTTGAAGTGCGTCCGATAGATTCGATTTGCGTTAAAGCTTTCATATTATTTTTCCGAAAAACCCTGCAAAATACTGACGCTTAAACTTCAAGCTGTTTGCGGAACGGCAATTACTTGCCCGGATTCTTGAACTGCGAGTAGGCGACCCGGAAGAGTTCCGACAGCGCCTTGGCCGTTTCCGGCGTCAGGTTTTTATCGGCGCGAAGATGAGCCTCGACGATTTCGGGCGTCGCTTCGTGCGGATAATAGATTACAGGTTCAATCGCCTCGTCGTTCCCGCTTTTTTTCATCACGCGGTCGACCGGCATATCGAGCCAGCTCGTCAGCCGCGCGATGTTGTCGGCGTCGGGCTTGCCGGTTCCGTTTTCGATCCGCGAAAGCGTCGAGGCCGAAACCTGCGTCACGTCGGCGACGTCGCGCAGACTCAATCCCAATTCTTCACGGCGGCGTTTGATTGCCCGGCCCAATTCAATCGTGTTGATCAAACTTTCATTTTTGAATGCCATATTTCCTTTCTCCACTTATTAAAGATTCGAGTGTGTTTGTTGCACTCGTCTTAATTCTGTTTCAAACATAACACAGGAAAAATTTATTTGCAACACTCCGTTTCACGCTTGCAACATAAAAATTTCTCTGGTACAATGTTTCATAGATGAAACGAGGATCGTTTTATCGGATGTGAACATAGTAATTTTGGCTCCGTTTATTGGAGTTTCCGATAAACGGAGCCAATTTTGGGAGAAAAATAATGACAGCATTGGCAGTAGAAAAAAATTCAACGGAGAAACGTGAAAAACGCGCCCGCTCGATCGCGGCGATGGGTTTGGTCAATCGCGAGAACGACCGGTTTCGCGTTTCGACGCCGAGCCTGCGCGGCAAACAGACATCCTATGAAGTCTGGCGTGATCAGGCCGGCAAGATCCGTTGCAATTGTCTGGAGTTTGAAGAAGCGGCTGTCACGGATTCGGCTTTTCGGTGCGAACATATCCTCGCGGTCAAATACGCGCTGGTCGCCAAGAATACCGAACCGGTCACGAAACCGACGATCGAGGTCAAGACCGAGGTCGTGATGGTTTCGGAAGACAAAAGCGCAACTGAGTCATCTTTCGATGCGGAAACGCGAAACGCGGATCACGAAATTAACCATTCCGAAATCCGCAATCCGCAATCCGCCATCGAACTGTCCGAAGATGGCGAACAGAAGAATGTCGAATTTTCGGCGGATGCTTCGGAAAATGGACTCTCCGAAGCAGTCGAGGCCGAAAATCGGCAGCTTGCGAACACACAAGGAGAAATCAAAATGACACAGGAAACTTTGAGAGAAATGCCGTTTATGACGGCGGAAGAAGCGGCCGCGAATTTCGACGCGCCGAACAACGTTTTGAATTTTACGTCGACCCTGAAAGAGCTGCGGAAAAACGTCGATCCGAATCTCGTCAAGCAGCGCGAAGGCTGGCGCGACCGCAACGGCAACGCACACTACGTCGACTACGTCGAATGGCACACGGTCGCCGACATCCTCGATCAGCACGCGCCGAACTGGTCGCACACGGTCAAGGATATGCGCGCGATCGGCGATATCTTCACCGTCACGGTCGCGATCACGATCGACGGCGTGACGCGCGAAGGCATCGGCACCGGCGTCGCCGACAGCGAGCTCGGGATCAAAAAGGCCGAGCACGACGCGCTCAAACGCGCGGCCGTCAAATTCGGCATCGCCCGCGATCTTTACAAACGCGAATCCGACGCCATCGAGCGCGACGGTTCGGTGCCGCCGCCGAACGACAACGGCGGCTACCCGGCCAATCCGATCGCCCGCTCGCTGTCGGATCTCGTGACCGCGAAACAGCTCGGGATGATCCGCGCGATCGCCCGCGAGATCGGCGTCGATCCGGACGTCGAATGCAACACGGTGATGCAGTGCAAAACCGACGAACTCTCGAAAAAAGCGGCTTCTTCGCTGATCCAGCACTTGCAGGATCTGCAGAAGAGCCAGGAATCCGAAGCGAACGTGCCGATGCGGCGCGCGAGCTGAATCGACGAGCCGGCGGTCTAACGGTTCCGCCGGCTCGTCAACGGTTGGTTGAGTTGTGAAATACCGTCTGCTTTCTCCATAAAGCTTTATCACCTCACTCACAACTCAATCCTCACCCATATTTTAGGACAATTTCGAACGGCGGGTTCCGAATTTCAAATCAAACATTCCGGAATCCGTCGATCGAAAATTGAAACCGCATCAATGACAGCGGCCGTTTCATTTTCAACCGCATTGTGTTATATTGACGGAAATTCAGTTTTTTACAGCAAAACGAATTAGCCCCGCAATCAAAATAAAACACAATCGAGAGGAAAATAAAAATGGCAGGAAAGTTTGAAATTAAACAATCGGCAAGCGGCAAATTTCATTTTAATTTGAAGGCCGGCAATGGACAGATCATTTTGTCCAGCGAGATGTATGAAACGAAATCGGCAGCGGAAAACGGTATCGAATCGGTCAAAAAGAATGCGGCCGACGCGGGACGTTTTGAAAAGCGTGAATCGAAGAACGGCGATCCTTATTTCGTCCTGAAAGCCGGCAACGGACAGGAAATCGGCAGAAGCGAAATGTACAACTCCGACGGCGCCTGTCAGAACGGAATCGAATCGGTTCAGAAAAACGCTCCGGACGCCGAGATCGTCGATACGACTCAGGCCTGATAAATTCGAATCGATTTTGCCACGACCCGTATTTTAGGGACAAAAGGCGAAAGGTTTGCGGTTAATGATCTTTTCCGCAAACCTTTCGTCTTTTTTAGCAGGGAGAAAAATCGATGACTGAAAAACAACAACTCGAAGAAACCGTCGAATCCGGGCATCACGGTGCATTCTGCTGGACGGAATTTGCCGTCCGCCCGCTTGAAAGCTGCAAAAACTTCTATTCGGAGATTTTCGGCTGGAAGTTTCAGGAAAACGAAGCCGGCGGCACGGAATTTCAATATCTCGAATTCGGCCTCGACCCGCATCAGCCGTTCGGCGGGATGTTCGACATCGACGCCGTCAAAAACGGCGGGGACGAACCGAAACCGCATTCAAATGTCTACATCGCCGTCGATGACGCCGATCGGACGGCGGCCGAAGCGGTCGAAGCCGGCGGCCGAATTCTCGGAGCGCCCGTCGATCTGCCGGGCGTCGGCCGCCTCTGCCAGATCGAAGACCCGACCGGCGCCGCCTTTTTCATAATTCAGCCGGAATCGAAAGGAGAAGAGGCAAGATGAGCATTCCCGCCCAATTGAACGAAATAACCGGCCGGTGGCGCGGCATCAATCGTTTATATACGACCTGGATCCCGGAAAACCCCGTCCGCGAAACGCCGTCGGTCGCCGTCGTCGAGCCGACCGCCCGCGGCCGGTTCCTGAAAATAGAATACGACTGGCGTTTTGACGACACGATCCAGGAAGGCCTGATGCTGATCGGCGATGAGGAAGAAACCGAGATAATCAGGGCTTTCTGGATCGATTCCTGGCACCTGAGCGACAAATTTCTGGTTTCGGACGGACGGATGGACGGCGGCGGCACGATACTGTTTAAGGGATTTTACAGCGTTCCCGATCACCCGGATTGGGGCTGGAACACGATCATCGTTCCCGAAAACGAGAACTCCTTCAAAATTCTGATGTACAACGTGTCGCCCGAGGGCGAAGAGATGCTGGCGGTCGAAATGGAATTTACGAAACCGGCCGCCGAGGAGGACCCAAGTTAATGGCACAATTCGAAAAGCCCGTCCACGGGCAAATCTGCTGGCGCGAGCTGAATACCAAAAATCTGAAGTCCGCCGAAGAATTTTATCAGAAGCTGTTCGGCTGGAAGCTCGAACAGAGTAAAAATTCGGCGGTCGTTTACAAGGAAATCATCGCCCACGACAAACCGGTCGGCGGTATGATGGAGATCGACGAATGCTGGGGCGAACATTGGGAAAAGATTCCCTCGGCGTGGCTGACCTACATCGCGGTCGACGACATCGCCGCGGTCGTCGAGAAAATCCGCGAGTCCGGCGGAAGCATCCGCGTCGGGCCGTTCGAAGCCCCGGGGGTCGGGAAAATGGCGGTCGTTCTCGATCCGGCCGGAATTCCCTTTTCGATCATCCAGTTTCCGTGACGGGCCGCCGAAAGGTTATTTTCTCTGGCCGGTAAAATCGAGCGGCATCGGGATCATCGGAGCCGAAAGACTACCCCGGAGCCCGTCGGTTTCGACCGTTCCTTCGAGCGAGAGCTCCAGCCTTTGGCCCTGCAGCTCGGTCACCGCGACGGCCGAAAAACTCGTCCCGGTCAGGATTCCGTTTTCGATCACGCCTTCGCCGAGCATCGATTCGAGACTGCCGGACAATTTGCCGTCCGTTTGCTGAAGCCGGAGCGAAACCGGGATCTGCTGGCCCTGAAAATCGATCTTCAGATCCCACTCTCCGGTCAGGTCCGCGGCCGGCGCGGCCTTCGGGCGACCGTAATCGGCCGGGTCGAGCCGGTTGCCCTCGGTATCGAAGATCTCGATGTCCGATGCGTATTCACGGGCCTGCGGCAGTATTTCCTCGGCGTCGCCGACGATCACGATCGCCATTTTATCGGGCTGGACGTATTTGCGGGCGGCCGTCGCCACGTCTTCGACCGTCACCTCGCCGATCCGCTCGCGGTAGGTCTGCAGATAATCGGCCGGAAGCTGGTAAACCTGCTGCTGGACGATGAAATTCGTCAGGCCTTCCTGCGTCTCGGCGCGGATCGGGAAAACGCCGGTCAGGAAATTACCGGCGTCACGGAGCTCGTTTTCCGGAACCCGTTCGTCGCGGATCCGGTTGAGCTCGTAGAAAAACTCTTTGAGCGAATCGGCCGTCACCGCGGTGCGGACTTCGGCGGTCGCCTCGAACGCGCCGCCGAGCCGCCGCAGATCGAATTTCGAATAAGCTCCGTATGTGTAGCCTTTTTCCTCGCGGAGGTTCATAAAGATGCGCGAAGAGGCGCCGGCCCCTAAAATCTGGTTCATCACGATCGCCCGAAAATAATCATCGTGCGGCCGGGCAAACGCGGGATTGGCGAGCACGATATTGGCCTGCGCCGAACCCTTACGGTCGACGATCGTCAGGCTGCGGCCCGTCCGTTCGGGAATTGGCGGGAAATCGAATCGCGGGATCTCGCCCGGCTCCCAGCCGGCGAAAACTTCCTCGATCTCCCTGACGACCCGGTCGCGTTCGACGTCGCCGACGATGATGAAAACGCCGTTGTTGGGAATAAAAACCCGGTCGCGCTGGGCGACCAGCATCTCGCGGGTGAGTTTATTGACGTCCTCGGCCTTCGGCGAAACGATCGAATACGGATGATCGCCGTATATGATCCGCGAAACCTGTTCCTCGGCCAGAAAATTCGCCTGCGAGCGCTGAAATTTGAGGCCTTCGACCGTGTTCCGGCGATACAGGTCGAGCTCCGCTTCGGGAAAGGTCGGCCGCAGGATCATCTCGGCCATCAACCGCAAAACGTCGGAAGTGTAAAGCGAGAGCGAAGAGGCCGAAAGCGAGGTCGTGTCCGAGCCGGAGTTGGCCGAAAAATGCGCCCCGAGGCGTTCGATTTCCTCGGCCAACTGACGCGACGAATAATTCTCGGTGCCTTCGGACAGCATCGCCGTCAGGGCCGAGTTCAAACCGACCGCGTCGGCCGGTTCGCCGGAATCGCCCATCCGGAAAAACAGCCGGAAGCTGACCAGCGGCAGCTTGGGATCTTCGAAGATCACGAGCCTGAGGCCGTTTTCGAGGATTTCTTCGTGGGGATTCGAAAGATGAAAGGCGACCGGCGCGAGCGGAGCGGGTGCGGTTTTACGAAAATCTTCTGACATAATTTTGGTTGATCGATTATTTGATCCTGAGTCTTTTGTTTTATTGTTCCTAGCTCTTTTTCGTCACCACATCGAGCAGCGTCCGGTTTTCGGTGTTCAGATAGCGGCCGACGTTTTCGCGGATCATCTCGCCCGTGATCGCGAGCAATTCGTCAAGTTCCCGGTTGACGAATTCCGGGGTTCCGTCGTAGAGCGCGAATTCGGCGATCTGCTGGGCGCGGGCGAGCGACGACTGGCGGGCCCGGATCGTGTCGTTCAACAGTTGATTCTGGAGCTTTTCCATCTCGGCGCCGGTCGGCCCGTTTTCGGCGATGTCGCGGATCTCTTCCATAATCACTTCGCGAATCTGCGATAAATCCTTTTCGGGTTTCGGGATCGCCCCGATAAAAATGCTCGACGGGCCGCGCCGCTCGTCGGTGAAACCGAAAAGCTGGATCACGGATTCGTCGCCCTTGACCAGTTTTTGGTAAAGCCGCGAGCTTTCGCCGTCGTAGAGCAGTTTACCGGCCAGATACAGCGCGTAGAATTCGGGCGTCCGGCGCTGCGGGATCTTCCAGCCGAACAGAAAGGCCGGAAACGGCGCGAGCGGATCTTCGTATTCCTGGTAGCGGACGGCGACTTCGGGCGGTTCGGCGACGTCGAGCGCGGGCGGCGCGGGCTGCGCCGGGATCGTCCCGAAAAACCTTTCGATCAGCGCTTTGGCGTCGTCCGGGTCGAAAGCGCCGGAGAGGACGAGCACCGCGTTGTTCGGCGCGTAATAAACACGGAAAAATTCGCGGACGTCGTCGACCGTCGCGTCGTCGAGATCCTCCATCGAGCCGATCGTCGAATGCGCGTTGGCGAAATTTTGATAGATCATCTCGGCGATCAGGTCGAAAACCTGACCGTACGGCTGATTGTCGTAGCGGAGCCGTTTTTCTTCCTTGACGGCTTCGCGCTGGTTGTCGAGGTTTTCCTGCGTGACCGCCAGGGCGCGCATCCGGTCGGATTCCAGCCAAAGCGCGAGCGGGAGCTGATTCGCGGGCAGCGTCTCATAATAATTGGTGCGTTCCGACGAAGTCGTGCCGTTCATCGTCCCGCCGGCCTTCATCACGAACTGGAAATGACCGGCTTTCGGGACGTTTTCCGAACCCTGAAACATCATATGTTCGAAGAGGTGCGCGAAACCCGTCCGGCCGGGGCGTTCGTTGCGCGAGCCGACGTCGTAGTAAACGGCGACCGAGACCACCGGAATCGTCGAATCCTGATTTAAAACGACCCGCAGGCCGTTGCCGAGCGTATATTCTTCCAATTTCAAAGGGGCGAGATTAAATTTTTCCGTCATAATTCCAATAAAGTCCGTCAAATCAATAAAAACATTTTGAAACTCAAAATGCAAAAACGTCGGGCGGCGTTTGTCGTCCGCCGGCGGTTTCGGCTTTTTCGGTCGCGAAAAGCGATTGGTCGGCGTTTTCTTCGGGCGAATGTTATAATGCTTGGCAAAGGGTTATTTTATCGAACAAAGGGAATGAACAAAACTGAACAACCGACGATCCTCATCAAGGATCGTCCCATTACACGCCGGGAAATCGAAAAATTCGTCAACGAGGGAATTTTTCTGGTCTCCGACCGGGGCAACGAATACATCCCGCCCTATCTCGTTTTGAAAGACCGCACCTCGTTCGTTCTGACCGAAGAAGAAGCCCGCCGCGTCGTGCTGTTTCTCCGCGAGTTTCCCGATTAAGATTTCGAAGAAAATCGTTCGTCGTTCATCGCTGGCTGTTCGGCGCTTTCGATCGAGAAAGCCGCGCGTCAACCCGAAACGATTCATATCGGAAGGCAAGGAACAACTTACGAGGACGAACAACGTCGCCGACTCCGCCCGGACATTACACGGAATAATCTTGATTTTGACGCGAAATCAGACGCTTTCGCCCTCGTTGTTTTCAACGGGCCGGTTTTCCTCGAGGTTTTCGCGGGCGATCGCATAGAGCGCTGATTTTACCTGAAAAGGCGTCAGGTTGGGATAGGTTTCGAGCAAAAGAGCGATGATCCCGACGATATGCGGGCAGGCAAAGCTGTTGCCCGTCAGGCTTTTATAACCGCCGCCGGGCCACGCCGTCCGGACGTTGACGCCGGGGGCGGTCAGCTCGATCACCTCGCCGTAACGAAATCCGAAATGAAACGGGTCGGTTTCGGTCGATTTCGAGACCGAGATCAGCGAGGACGAAAAAACCGACGGAAAGCTCGGCTGCGGCAGATTGTTGGCCGCCGCGACGACGATGCAGCCCGCCTGATAGGCGCGGTCGAGCAGATCGTGAAGCGGCGCGAAAAACTGCGGCTTGGTCGTGCCGAGACTCAAGTTGATCAGCCGGTAACGCTGCTTGATCGCGTATTCGAGCCCGGCCAGAAAGCTCTGGCCGTCGCCGAGCCCGCCCGCGCCGAGCACGCGGATGCTGTGAAAACGCGCGTCGGGGGCGATCTTCGAGATGATGCCCGCGCAGGCCGTTCCGTGGCCGGCCGAATCGCCGGCGTCCGAGGCGACGAAAAGGACGCGTTTGTTTTCGTGACGGGCTTCGACGGCTTCGAGGATCTTGCCGCTCAGATCGGGATGAGTCTGGTCGATCCCGCTGTCGATGACGGCGACGCCGACACCTTTGCCCGTCCGCGATTTCCAGATGTCGTCGATCTGGAAATAGGTGGACATCGTGCCGAACTTGCCCGTTTGGTAGCCTGTCACCGTGGTCATAATCTTATGAGTTACGCGTCTTCGACCCGTCTGCCTCGACTTTGGATCAATGGTTTATCAATAACTTAAAAAACTCGTTTCGCTTTTCTGATCGGAAAATTTGACGACCGCTTCGAGCACTTCGCGGCACATCTCGCGCTCGGCCTCGCCGCGCGCGGCGAGCTCGCGGATGAGGATCGCCAGATCGAGCATCTCGCGGTGCTCGGGTGCGCTCCGCAGCTCGCCAAGCCAGGCCCGGACCTGCGAATAATCTTCCGTGCCCTCGCCGTCGATCATCTTCTCGCCGAGCTCGCGGAACAGCTTGACCGATTCATAGGCGTTGATCAGCGACGCGACGGCCTCGGCGAACAGCGCGGCCTTGTCCATCTCGACCGGCGAAAACGGCTCGTAGGGCGGCTCGCCGATCCGGTTGACGTATTCGAGCACGCCGATCACTTCCCCGTTATGCCGGAGCGGCGTCGCGAGGATCGTCTGCGTGCTGTAGCCGGTCTGCTTATCGACCTCGGCGTAAAAGGTTTCCTCTTCGCCGGCGTCGGCGACGGCCATCGGCTGGCCGGACGAAAAGACGAAGCCGGCGATTCCCTTGCCCGCCGGCACGCGCAGGTTGATCAGCTGTTCGGCCACCTTGCCGGTCGCCGACAAAAACCGCAGATCGCCGTCATCGCCCTCGCGGATCAGGACGGACGCCTCTTCGGAGTTCATCTCGGCGGCCGTGATCCTTAGCAGATGGACGATCGAATCGGTCAGCGGCTCGGTCAGCGCGTTGCCGACGTCGATCGTTTCGATCAGACGACGAAGCTTTTTTTCGAGTTGGGTTTCGGCGGTTTCGGACATAGATAGAATTTTACCGAAAAACCTTGAAGAATCAAACAAATGGATTTTTTTCTCCGAATTAGTTGGAATCCGGCGCTTATTCGACCTTTTCAAACGACAAATCGAATTTATTTATTGCGATCGAACGAGCCCCGGGCTTGCGTTCGGGTTACTTATTTTTGTAAGATTCGCGCTAACAGCCTAATTTTTTGTTCAGATCGCGCGCCGGAGTCGTTCGAACGCATTGTACGGAGTGTTTTTCCGCTTATGAGAAGAGTTTTATCCATTTTGCTGATCCTTTCATTCACGGTGCTGGCCTTTCCGCAGGCCAAAACCAAACCGGTCTCGCAGCTCGACACGACCGATCCCTTCAAGATCACGCGCGGCTCTTCGTTTTCGGCCTCGGTGCCGCGGGCGGGTTCGGGCCTCGTCACCGGCCAGTCGAACGTCTCGGTGTCGAGCGTCACGCAGGACTTCGGCGAAGCGCTCGAGCTGATCCGGAAAAATCATATCGACGGAACGAATCTCAATTACAGCGACCTGACGAAATCGTCGCTCGACGCGATGCTCCATTCGCTCGACCCGCATTCGAATTATTTCGACGCCGCCGAATATCAGGAGCTGCTGACCGATCAGCAGAGCGAGTATTTCGGGATCGGCGCGACGATCGCCAACTATCAGAAGGGCGACGAGCTCGAAACTTTCGTCGTCGCGACCTTTCCGGATTCGCCGGCCTTTCGCGCCGGGCTCCGGTTCGGCGACCGGATCCTCGCCGTCAATGGCGAGCCGATGGACGGCAAAAATTCGTCCTACGTCCGCGACAAGGTGCGCGGCAAGAAAGGCTCGCTCGTCCGTTTGTTCGTCGAACGCGCCGACACCCGCAAGCAGGAAACCGTCGAACTGCGCCGCAACCGCGTGCCGCAGCCGACGATTCCCGACGCCTACATCATCCGCGACAGCATCGGCTATATCGATCTTTCGGAAGGCTTCAACTACACGACCGCCGACGAGCTTTCGGTCGCGCTCGACGAGCTCCATAAACAGGGGATGAAATCGCTGATCCTCGATCTGCGGGAAAACACCGGCGGAATTCTCGATCAGGCCGTCAAGGTCGCCGAAAAATTCCTGCCCGCCGGCAGCGTGATCGTCACCCAGCGCGGGCGTTTCGCGATCGACAACCGCGTCTGGCGCTCGGCCAACCGGATGCCCGAGACGATGCCGATGATCGTCCTCGTCAACGGTTCGACGGCCTCGGCCTCGGAAATCGTCACCGGCGCGATGCAGGATTACGACCGCGCGCTCGTCGTCGGCGAAAACACCTTCGGCAAGGGGCTCGTCCAGAGCATCATCAATCTGCCCTACGGCTCGGGTCTGACGCTGACGACGGCCAAATACTACACCCCGTCGGGCCGCCTGATTCAGCGCGATTATTCGAAGAGCGGGCTTTACGATTATTTCAACCACAAGGTCAGCATTTCCGAAGAAAATAAAACCGAAGCCAAAACGCTGACAGGGCGCCGGGTTTTCGGCGGCGACGGGATCACGCCGGACGAGGTGATCAAAAATCCGTTCCTGAACGACGCCGAAACCGATCTGCTCGATCCGATCTTTTATTTTTCGACCGAGCTCGCCAACGGCCGCGTCAAGGGCTTCGAAAATTACCGGATCTCGGGACAGACCGAATACGGGCGGCGGATCCGGCCGGCTGATTACCCTGTCGCCGACGACGTCTTCGCGGCTTTCAAGGCGTATCTCGCCCAGAATCCCGAATGGAGCGGGCTCGCGCCGTCGATCGATGCGGAAAAGGACTACGTCAAGATCAGGATCCGCTACGATCTGATCACCGCCGCGTTCGGGACGATCTCGGCCAATCAGGTGCTCGCCGAGGACGACCGTCAGGTCGCCAAGGCCGTCGAGCTGCTCCCGCGTGCGCAGCAGCTCGCCCAGCTCGCCAGCAAGGCCCGTCTGAAACAGCAAAAATGAATCGATGTCGGATTTGGGATGGCGGTTGACGGTAATCCTGAAAAAAAACTCGCCGAGTCGAATTCTCGGCGAGTGAAAAAAGAAACAGGAGGAACCAGAAGCCGGGCTGAATTGCTCTTTCAACAGTCTTGCACAACTTACTGACCCATTAGCTTGATGCGGCTTTCGAAAAACGAGTTGCTCAAAACAAAAAAAAACTCCGCGACTTTTTTTCGAGTCGCGGAGTTTTTGTTTTAGTCATTCCCGTAAATCAGAAATTGACCTTGGCCGAGAACTGGATCCGGCGGGCCGTGTTGGTCACCGAATCGTTGATGCGTCCGAAGATGCTGGAAGTGATCAGGGCCGTCGGCAGATCGAACGACGGATTGTTCGTCAGATTGCGGGCATCGACCCGGAAATCGACGTTGATCCGTTCCGTGATCTTGAACTTTTTCAAGAGCGACGCGTCGGTCTGGAAATAGATCGGCGTGATGAAATAGTTTCGGCCGGTGTTTCCGAGCGCGCCGGCGGCCGGGACCGAAAATCTCCCCCGCGCGGCCGTGTCGAACCAGAAATTACGGCCCGATTCGAGAACGAGCTGGCCGAGAGCTCGCGGGCAGCCGCTGCAGTCGGCCGTCGCCTGAACGATGTTGCTGATCGTGTTGCTGCCGGAATAAACCGTGAACGGCCGGCCGGTCATCCAGACGACCGAACCCGACAACTGCCAGCCGCCGACGATGTAATCGACGACCTTGTTGTTGGCTGCCAGCCATTTGCCCTGTCCGAACGGGAGTTCGTAGACGTAGGTTCCCTGAAAAACGTGGCGGCGGTCAAAGTCCGAGTAGGTGTAGTTGATCCGGCGGTTGCGGTTGTCGAACGGCGTGCTGCCGGCCGACTGCGCCGAACCCGTCGAGATCGTGCTCAGCGACGGATCCCACGAACGGTTGTCGAGCGATTTCGAGAACGTGTAGCCGACCTGGAAACCGAGGCCGTTGCTGATCCGGCGTTTGAAGATCAGCTGCAGCCCGTGGTAATTCGAATAGTCGTTGGTGTCGAAGACGTTCAACCCGCCCGCGAACTGCGGATAATTCTGGAAGAAGAACGGGCTGAAGCCGTTGGCCGTCAGCGACGTCGTGCCGCTTCGCTGGGCGAGCGTCTGCGCGACCGAAGCGACGCTGTTATTGGCGAGCTGCGACGAGAAAGTCGTCCGGAAGCTCGCGAGCGAACCGCCGGCGCCGTTGGTGCTGACGAGCAGCGGAACGAGACAGCTGTTGACGTTGGCCTGAGCGGCGACGAAAGCCGACAGGAAAGTTTCGCCCGGACACCGCGGATCGCTGGCATTGACGTTGACCTGATTGACGTTGTAGCCGCCGAGCAGGTGCAGCGCGTGTTTGCCGATGTAGTTGACTTCGACGACGTTGCCCTTCATCACCTCGCGCTGGACGCTGAACGACCATTCGTGGATCTGCGGATACTGCAGGTCGGGGTCGATGACGTTGATCGAGTTGACGCTGAATGCCGGCGGCTGCCGCAGATTGACCGGCGTGGTCGTCGGCGCGAGCGGCAGAACGCTGCCAAGATTACGATAATAAGCGGCGCCGCCCGGAAAGTCGGAGTTGGTGATCGTCCGGGCCGTATTGTTGCCCGGCATTCCCTGAAAGATCGACGAGCCGAACAGGAACGTCGCGAACCGATCCGAAGCCAGCCGGTAGTTGGCGCGGATCGAGGTCTTGCCGTTCTTGAACGGATCCCACGCGAAACCGACCGACGGCAGTATCTTGCTGAAATCGGACTTGAACAGATCGCCCTCGACCCATTTCAGCGTATTGGTCGGCAGCGCGCCGAGCTTGACCGGCTGGTTCGGCACCAGAATTTGGCGGTCGGCGATCGACGGCTTGAGCTTGGGCTCCCAGCGGACGCCGATGTCGAAGACCAGATTCGGCCGGAACCGCCAGTTGTCCTGCACGTAGAAATCGAGCTCGGTGTAGAGCGCCTTGTTGATCCAGCGCGTATTGGCCGGCGCGAAGACGTCCGGGTTGTCCGGGTTCGACACGAACGCCTGCGAAACGCTGTTGATGCGGCCGAGCAGGTCGTTGATCGTGTTCTGGAGCCGGGTCAGATCGGCCGAGACGATGCCGTTCGGGTTGGTCGTCGCGTTAAAGGCCGTCGGGAGATTGTACCCGGTAAATCCGAGGTTGCTGCCGAAACCGACGATCGGTTCGATCGCCGAGCCGGCGACCGACGAACGGTCGTCCTTGTGACGGTTGAACCGGAAATTGAGACCGCCCTTGATGGTATGGTTGCCGGTCATAAACGTCACGTTGTCGATGAACTGGTAGGTTTTCACGCCGCGCGCGTTGTAGGAAAAGTTCGTGTTCGGCGTCGCCGGGTTGATAAAGGCGAAAGGCAGGTTCGCATCCGGCTGCGGCGTCGCGAATTTGAAGAAATAATCGCTGATGCCGAAAATGAATTCGTTACCGATTTTCGCGGTCGGCGACCAGCGCCAGTTGAAGGCCAGATTCTTCGGCGTCCGCGAAGTATCGACGAAGTTCGGGAAGCCCGGGAAGATCGGCCGGCCGCCGTTGCCGGAATCGCCGAACGAGCTTTGCGAGCCCTGCGCGTAACGGATGTAGAAGAGATTATTCTCGCGCAGCTTGAAATCGAACTTGCTGACGAAGTCGTACTGCTTTTCGTGCTGCGGCGAGGCGAAGTTGAAACCGGCGGTGTTGAGCCCGTCGCCGACCGTGAAATTGTTCGGCAGCGGCATCGCATTGATCAGCGCCTGCAGCGTCGGGTCGATCGTCACCGGCGCGGTCGTCGCGACGTTGTAGCTCGAAACGCAGCCGGCCGTGGTCGGCGGGTTGGTCGGACAGTTGGCGATGATCTGGTTGCCGGCCGCATCGACCGCCGCGCCAGTGGTGCCGGCGGGCGTCGTCGCCCGGCCCGTCACATAGCGGAACAGACCGGCCCGCGCCGACGGCGTGTAAACGGTCCGCGTCACGAGCGCCGTGTCATAGGCCCGGAGAAACTGGAGATTGACGAAGAAGAAGGCCTTGTCGCGTAAAAACTTGAATCTCGTGCCCTCGCCGAAGCCGGGATTGAAGAGCGGGCCGCCGAGGCTGCCGCCGAAAATATGCTGGACGAACTGTTCCTTCGGAGCGATCGGCTGAATCGTCGTCGGGTAACTTTTCGCGTTGAACCGCGGCGTTTGGTAATAATCGAAGAGACTGCCGTGAAAATTGTTCGTGCCCGAGCGCGTGACGAGCGTGACCTGCGCGCCGCTGCTGCGGCCGAGCTCGGCCGTAAAGTTGCTCGTCACGATCTGGAATTCCTGAACGGAATCGGGATTCGGCCGGAGCGGCGTAAAGTTCGAGCCGCCCGCCGTCGATTCGTTGATGTCGATGCCGTCGAGCGTAAAGTTGAACGAACGGTCGCGCGAACCGTTGACGTTGACCGCGCCGCCGGTGTTGCCGCCGAACACGACGCCCGGCTGGAAGTTGAGCAGATCGAGCGGGTTGCGGCCGCGCGTGCCGACGATCGGCAGGCTTTCGAGCGTCCGCTGCTCGATCGTGCTGCCGAGGTTGCCGGAAGTGCTCGTCTGGACCTGCTCGGCGCTCGACTCGACGGTGATTGTCGCCGAAACGTCGCCGACCTCGAGCGCGACGTTGACGGTCGTCGGCTGGTTGATCAGCGCGGCATTTCCTTTCGAAACAAATTTCTTAAATCCGACCTTCTCGACCGCCACCTGGTATTTGCCGGGTTGGATCAGGTCGAAGGTATAAGCGCCGGAATCGCTGGTCTGCGTCGTCAGCGTCGCGTTCGTTCCCTCATTCGTCAGAGTCACGTTCGCTCCCGAAACGGCGGCGCCCGACGAATCGGTGACGACGCCCGTAATTCGCGAGTTGGTTCCCTGCGCATAGACGCTTGCGGCTGCCGCCAGCATAAGCATCAATATGGGTAATCCCCAAAAAAACGGCTTTTTGCCCATTTTTCCCTCCAAGAAATAGAATTTATAAATATGCCTTATGAAAAGCTAATAATTGAGTAGAATTGTTTGAGGTAAGATAACACAGTTTGTTTCAAAAGTGTTAAATTAATTACCCGAAAATCGAAGTTTTTCGATTTTTACCGCTGATACTGCAAAACGACGCCGCCGGCCCCGACGGCCCAACCGTATTTTTTCGTGAAATAGAGCCCGTAAAGATTATTGCCGGTGCCGCTGAACTGTTTCGTCCAGGTCTTGCCGCGGTCGGACGAGCGCAGGATCGTACCGTTGTAGCCGACGACGACGCCGTTTTTGTCGTCGGCGAAATCGACCCGCATATAGGTGACCGGAAAGGCCGTTTTGACCGTTTCCCAGATCGCCCCGCCGTTTTCCGTCCGCAGAATCGTCCCCTTGCTGCCGACGATGTAGCCCTCGTTTTCGTCGCGGAAATCGACGTTGTAAAGATCGAGCGTCGTCCCTGACCTCTGGGTTTGAAAAGTCTCGCCGCCGTTGTCGGAAAAGAGCACGAGACCGTCGTCGCCGACGATCCAGCAGCGGCTGCTGCCGACGAAATCGAGGTGAAAGAGCTCTTTTTTCGAGGGCACGACGACCCTTTTCCAGGTCTCGCCGCCGTCCTCGGTCCGCATCACGAGCGAATCGATGACGCGCTCGTCCTTGTTGAGCACCGAGCCGATCACGATGCCGCGTTTCTTATCGGCGAAGCGGATGCTCAGAAATTCCGGCGTTCCCCGAAAATCGGCCGGTTTGTAGATCTTCGTCTCCTGCCAGGTGCGGCCGGCGTCCTTCGTGATGAACATTTTCTTGCCGGCGACCAGATAGCCGTTGTCGTCGTTGCGAAAATAGATCTCGTTGATGCTCTCGGTCGTGCCGATGTCCTGTTTCGTCCAGTTGCGTCCGCCGTCGGCCGTCCACGCGAGATAGCCGTCGTCGCCGGCGATCCAGCCCTTTTCGGCCGAAGTGAAAAAGACCGCGACGAGATCGCCCTCGCCCTTCGTCCGGTTGATCGTCCAGTTGCTCTGCGCCGCCGCGAGCGCCGTAAAAATGAATATCAGAATCGCGCAAAGAAATAATTTCCGGGATGAAGTCATAATGATACCTCAGAAAATAAAAATAAAAAGGGGCTTGATGATGATTAAAAAGATAACCTTTTTTTCATCAAAAAGCACCCTTCAAAGACGGATTTGGAATCGAACGGCCCGGAAAACGATCCGTTTTCTCCTGCCGTCCGATGCTCCGTTTTCTATTTCACGATCCGGTAAACCCGGTCTTTCCAGACGACGACCACCTCTTCGCCGACCGCGAAATACCGGCCGAGATCTTTTTCCCGGCCGAGCAGCGCGAAGAATTCGTCCGAGGCGAACTTGAGCCTGGTTTCGGGCAATTTGGCCTCCTCGCGGTATTCCGAATCGATCCAGACGCCGTTTTCGAGATAAAAGGTCTTGATCCCCGCCTTTTTGACGTTGCGGGCGCCGACCGTATTGCCGTTTTCGTCCTCCTCGGCAATGCTGAGCGCTTCCTTTTTATCCTTCGCGTCGCGGCTCGCCATCACCGCGCCCTGACCGGTCGTGTTCGTCACCGCCGAGCTCTTCGGCGCCGGCATCCGATCGGCGCGCCGCTCGATCCGCGGCTGTTCCGTCGTTCCGTCGGTTGCGAGATACGAGGTGTAGGGCGTGACGATGCCGTAACGCGTGCCGAGTTCGACGATCTCGTCGCGGAGTTCCTTGTTTTCACCGTTGGCGCGGATCTGCTCGATCAGCCAGCCGACGCGGCGCGTCGCCCAGAGCCGCGGCAGAAAATCGTTTTTATCGGCCCGCATCGGGAAATCGAGGTTCGGATAGCTGAAGCTCCGCGTCTCGCGGCCGGTTTTTCCGCGCAGCCGGAGCGTGACGTTTTCGACGTCGCTCGCGTTGCGGTAGCGGCCGATGATCGTCAGCTGCATCCCCTTGAAGATGTCGGTCAGCTGGCGCGGGTACATCAGATCGGTTTGGACGCCGTCGAAATCGAGTTCGAGCCCGGTCAGCACCGGCGAATTGACCTTCGTGAAGAAGTTCGAGACCTTGATCTCGAGATCCTCTTTCGGCTCGATGTAGTCGGCGACGCCGGAGTTTTCGGCGGCGAGCTTGTCGAGCAGCTGCGTGTTGACGTCGTAGCCGACGCCGAACGTGAACATTCGGAGGCCGTCGACCTTGACTTCACCGGCGTTTTTGATGATCCGCTCGACGTTCGATTCGCCGACGGTCGGCCGCCCGTCGGTCATAAACACAAGCATTTTCGGCCGGTCCGACGAGTCGAATTGGCGCATCGCCGCCCGTAGCGCGTCGTTGATGTTGGTGCCGCCGTTCGGCTGAAGCCGGTTGACGAATTCGACGCCTTTTTTCTTGCCGGACTCGTCGGCCGCGATCGGCTTCGACTCCATCAGATGCTCCTCGCCCGAGAAACTGATGACGTTGAATCGGTCGCCGGTATGCAGCGAATTGATGCCGAAAAGTAATGCCTTGCGGGCCTTTTCCATCTTGCCCTCGTCGGCCATCGAGCCGCTCGTGTCGAGCACGAAGACGATGTCCTTGTTGACGAGCTCGGTTTCCGAGATATTGTCCTTGGGCGAGATCTGAAGCAGGAAATAGCCGTCCTTGCCGGGTTCGCGGTAAGTCAGCAGCGACATCCCGAAATCGTTGTTCGAAAGCCCGTAAAAAAGCTGGAAATCGTTGTCGTTGTTCGATGTCTCGAACGATACGGTGGCCGTCGTTTCGCCCTTGCGCTTGACTTCGATCTGGTGCGAGGGCGAATAGATGTTGCGGAGCGCCTCGCGGCCGACGATCTCGATCCGGCCGGAAACCGTCCCGAACTTCTGCTCGCTGCGCACCGGCCGGCGGGTCGAATCCTCGACCCACGAAACCGGGCCCGACCAGAGATTATGGCCCGTCCCGAGCGGATAGCGATAGGCGACCGTCCCCGACTCGGCTTTGAGCACCTGCGAATAGGTCAGTTCGAGCTTTTTGTCGGAATTCGGCGGGATCGGAAAGATCGAGGCCTGAAAAAGGTCCTTGCCGGCGTATTCCAAAAGGCCGGGATCGCGTTGGCGGCGGACGATCTCGTCGTAGATCCGGCGCGCCTCCTCGCGCGAGCGCACCTCGCCGACGAGTTTTTTACCGTTCTCCCAGATCGCGAACTCGACGATCGAGGCGCTTTCGGGAATCGGAAAGAAATAGGTGCCTTCGAGCGTGTAGGGCGTGTCGTTGCGGAAAACCTGCTCGAGGTGGGTCGTCGCGACCTGCCCGTTGATCTTCGTATCGAGCTGGATGGATTTGACCGGAAGCGCGTTCGGCAGCGGGATCGGCCGCGGAACCGGCCGCGGCGGCGGGCACGGCCGAACGTCGCAGATGATCGGCACGATCACGCCCTGCGCGCGGGCCGGAAGCACGACAAAAAGGCCCGGCAGCAACGCGCAGGCGGCGATGAACAAAGATTTCAGTTTCATAAATTCTCCCAAAAAACCAGAGTTAAAGCGCGGAATTCAATCGGCTTACGCTTGTTTGACAATTAAAGAACGCTGCCCGTCGGTTCGACTTGCAGCGTTCGGGGAAAATTCATTCGGTTTTTTCGATATTTTTCTACTGATCGGTCTTCGGCGAAAGGGCGTCGTCGATGTCCTTTTCGAGAACCGCCCGGAGTTTATCGACCAGCTGGTCGGCTTTGCTGACATTGAGTTCGAGACTTTCGCGCGTCGCCTGAATTTCGGAAAGCAGGTTCTGCAGGTTTTTCTTTTCCGAATCGAGGCTCTTCGAACGGAGATCGCGCAGTTCCTCGGGCCGGAGACTGCCGACCGTCGAGATCTGGCGGTCGATCATCTCGGGGCGCGCGTCCATTTCGAGGTTCTGAAGCTTGGTCTTGATCGAATTTTCCTTTTCGACGAGGTCGAACATCTGCCGGCGGAGCGTTTCGGCCCGCTGTTCGGCGCGGGTCAGAATGTCGAGGTTGAGCAGCAGCCGTTTTTGTCGCTCGTCATACTCGTTCTGTTTTGTCGATTCGATATTCTTCATCCGCGCGTTCAGTTCCTTGAGCCGCGAGTTGATCTTGTCGAGCTTTTCGTCGAAGGTTTCCGGCTGGGTCTGAACGGGCGTCGATATCTGGGGCTGTTCGTTTCCGGTGACGATCTGCTGGTTCTGGTTCTGATACTGGTCGGCCTGGCTAATGATCACCGGCATCGTCCGGGTCGGCACCGGCTGCGGCGCGGACGTTGGTTTCGCCGTCTTTTTCGCCGTCTTCTTTTTCGTCTGCGCGGCGGCCGCGTCGGGCAAGGACAAAATCCCGCCGGCGATGAGGACCAGCGAGATCAACACGTATAATTTCCCTTTCCAGCTTTTCATAATCTTCTACTTCTTTTTCGGGTCGTCGGTCTTTTTATCCGCCAGCAGATCGCCGGCAAAAAACTCGATGATGTTTTTTCCCGTCCCGACGAACGGGATCGCGTCGAGCCCGGAATTGATGACGCCCCTGACTAAACCCTTTTTCTTGATGTCGTAGCCGACCAGCCCGATCGCCATCACCGTCCCGAGATACGGAACCGCGCGGGCGACCCGTTTGGCGGCCATCCAGCCGCCGGCCTCGACCGCTTTTCTTTTCAAAGTCTTTTTGTTTTCAGCCATATACTTTTAGTTTCGAAATCGCTTGATTTTTTTGATGCTAAAAGAATACTCTAAATTTGCACGAAGATACTACTGAAAAGTTCCAAAAACAAATTTTGCTATGGCGCTGAAAATCGAGAAGATTTCCAAACGGTACGAACAGAACTGGGTTCTCAAGGATGTTTCCTTTGAAGCCTTCGGCGGCGAGATTCTCGGCATTTTCGGCGTCACCGGCGCGGGAAAATCGACGCTCATCCGGCTGATCAGCGGCGCGGAAAGCTGCAACGGCGGCTCGATCCATCACGACGAAGCGGAAGTGACGACGCTGTCCTGCGCCGAACGGGACTTTCATTTTCCGAAGCTGACCAACGAATCGTTCTGGAAACGGTTGTTCAAAACCGAGTCGAAATCCGTTCTCCCCGACGGCGAGGGTCAGGCGGTCGCGCTCGAAGAGGCGCTCCGGAACGCCGAAACCGTCCTCTTGCTCGACGACTCGTTCTGCTATATGGACCGGCTGCTGCGTTACGAAAATTACAAAAAGCTGCGCGACGCCGTCCGCGAAAAAAATCTGACCGTGATCGTCGCGACCAACGATTTCGAGGAGGCGATGACGCTCTGCGACCGGATCGTCGTTCTGCACGAGGGCGAAGTTTTGCAGATCGACCGGCCGGAAAACATTTACCTCCGCCCGGCCAATTCGAAAGCGGCCTACATCACCGGGCGCAATAACCTGATCGAAGCGCGGCGGCTGACCTCGAACAAAACGCCGATTCCCGAATTTCAAACGATCGCCGGCGGACACCGTTTGTTTACCGATCAGACCGACAAATCGCGGTTTGCCCCGATCAATCAGAACAATATCCTGACGATCCGGCCCGAACATATCTCGATCTCGTTCGGCGCTTCGTTTCCCGAGGACAACCTGCTCAAGGCGACGATCACCGATGTCCGTTTTCAGGGCGCGACGACGCTCGTCGTCCTCGACGCGGGCGGCCTCCGGCTCGAAGCGCTCGTCCTCAGACTCGTCGGCATCGACGTCGGCTCAGAATGTATGGTCGGCCTGCCGCCCGACCGGATTCTCGTTTTTAAGGATTAAAAGATTGATAATTCCGGGCCGGCCGCAAAGGTCCGGCCCGGCGCGATCGATTTAAAGCATCGGCGTCAGCACGATGTCGACCCGGCGGTTTTTCGCGCGGTTGGCGTTGGTCGTGTTCGCGGCGACCGGCAGCGTCGCGCCCATTCCGCGGGCCTCGACCCGTTCCTGGTTCGCGCCCAGACTGACGAGCCGGTCGGCGATCGCCTGCGCCCGCTCCTGGGTCAGCGTCTGCAGCTCCTCGGGCGTGCCCTTGTTGTCGGTGTGCGATTCGATCGAGATTTTATAATCCGGATTGCCGGCAAGCAGGCTCGCGAGCGAGGCGATCTTCGGCTGGCCGGTCGCCGAAAAACTGCTCACCCGAATACTGGTCCAGAGGTTTTCGGGCAGCGTCAGCACGATGCCGCGCTCGGTCTGGCGAACCGTTCCGAACTGTTTGAGAGATTGGAGCAGAAGCCCCTGATTGGCCTGAAACTGGGCGAGCCGGTTGTCGTTTTCCTGCTTCTGGAGCTGATCCTGTTTTTCCTTTTCATACTGCTCGATCTTCTGCTTATCGTTGGCGGATTCGACCTTCATCCGGCCCATCTCCTCGCGCAGTTTGCCGAGCTCGTCCCGGAGGTCCTTGATCTGGTTCGAATAATTGAGCGCGTCGCGTTCGGCCAGCTCGCGGTTGCGGGTTTCGCGGGCGAGCTCGGCTTTGAGTTCTTCAACCTGATTAAGCGCGTCCTGATATTTCTCCTCGCTCTGCCGGATTTCGGCGTCCTGCCTGGTTTTTTCGTTGCGCTTTTCGCGGGCTTCCTTGCGGACCATCGCGGTCTGTTCGGCCTTGACGGCGGCCGAGATCGACTGCCGCGCGGTGATGTCGATCTGTTCGGACTCGCGGCTCGCCCGCCACGAATCCTCGGCGTCCTTCAGAAGTCTTTCGGCTTCCTGCAGCTCGTCCGGCGCGTCGCGCTGGGCGCCGGCGAACCTCGCGAGCGCGACGGCCTGTTTCGCCTGGAGGATCGTCGACGGCGTCTTCTGGTAATCGGCCTCGGCGATTTCCGGCGTCCGGGCGTCGCGGAAATAATCCGAAGTGTTGCCGAAATACTGGATCGCCCGTGTGGTCGCGATCGTTTTGCCGGTCGGCGAATAGGGGCTCAGATTTTCGAGCATAATCGCCTGCGACGGCCGGCGGACGAGAAAATGCGGTTCGGCGGTGACGATCAGCGCAAAGGTCTGGAGCGGGGTCGTGACCGAGATCTTCGAATCGAACTCGAAAAAGCCGCGGCGCTTGATCTCGCCGAGATTATCGACCTGCCCGTCGGGCGAAATCGCCCATAAAACGTAGGTCGCATAGCCGGCGCCGAGCTCGAACGGGCGCGGCATCTTCGAGACCGTGACCTCGATCTCGGTGCCGTTCTTGTTCGTCCGTTTGATCCGGCCCTCGCCCTTCATCCGCGGAAACCGCGTCGTCCCGCGAAACTGCGTGATGACGAGCTCGTCGAGCGGGTAGGTGATCGCGGTCGTCTGCCGCGCGACGTCGACCTGCCCGACCGAAACGCCGGCGGCTGCAAAAATTAATAAAAAAATCGCCAAGATACTGATAAATTTTGATTGCTGCATATTTTCTCCCGATAAAGCGATGCTTTATGAAAGATGCCATAAATTATTTAAGCGTTGCAAATTTCAACTTTCGGGCCAGACGGCCGAAAGAAACCCGCCGGCCGCATTTAAAATCTTCAACCGGCATAGTATAGTCAAATTTTTGCTACCGGATGAAAGACCTGAAAAGACTCTTAAATTATCTCCGACCCTACTGGCTGATTTTCGTCATCGCCGGCGTCGCGATGTTTCTCGGAGCGATCTTCGAAACCGCGACCGGCGCGCTGCTCGTACCGATCTTCGACCAGTTTATGGGCAGTCCGGGGCAGGAGTCGAAAACGCTCTTCGATCTGCACAGCCTGATCCCGCGCAACGACTGGTTTCGGGCGTGGGTGATGATCTCGGTGCTGCTGATCGGTTTCACGGTCGCAAAGGGCGTCGCCGAATATTTTTCTTCGTATCTGATGGCGAAGATCGGCCAGTCGGCGGTGCTCGATCTGCGGCAGGAGCTCTACGAGCATCTGCTCAAACAGTCGACGCCGTTTTTCGAACGCCACCGGACAAATTTTCTGGTCTCGCGGCTCGTCAACAGCTGCGCGGCGATCGAGCTGTCGGTCTCGTCGAACCTGCGCGATGTGCTGCGCGAGGCGTTTATGCTGTTCGCTTTTCTCGGCGCGGCGTTTTACTACAACCCGAAGCTGACGCTCGGCGCGCTGATCATCGCGCCGGTCATCGGCGGCCTCACCTCGAAATTCAGCAAATCGCTCAGAAAGCTCGCCGAAGTCTCGTTCGAAGGCAACAAACAGCTGACCGACACGGCGCAGGAAACGCTCGCCAACCAGACGATCGTCAAGGCCTACACGGCCGAGGAGCGCGAAAAATCGCGGTTTCTCAAGGTCGCTCAGCTGATCGCGCGGGCCAACCTGCGGTCGGGCAAGATCGCCGCGACGTCGCCGCCGACGATCGAGCTGATCGGGATCATCGCGGTCATCGTCTTTTTCTATTTCGGGCTTCGCGAGATCAACCAGCACGCGATGAACGCCGAGCAGTTTTTCACGTTTCTCTTTTTCCTGTTCCGCAGCTACGACCCGATGCGCAAGATCTCGCGCCAGCACAACGAGCTGACCAAAGCCTTCGCCGCCGCCCGCGATGTCTGGAACATCCTCGACGAAAACGAGATCCTGCCCGAAAAGGAAAACGCGGTCAAACTCGAACCGCTCGCCGACCGGATCGAGCTCAAAAATGTCTCGTTCAACTACCAGACCGACGACAAGATCATCATCCGCGACGTCAACCTCGAAATCCCGAAAGGGTCGATGATCGCGCTCGTCGGCGAAAGCGGGGGCGGCAAATCGAGTCTCATCAAGCTGATCCAGCGGCTTTACGACCCGGCGACCGGTGCGATTTTCTGGGACGGGACGGATCTTCGCGACGCCGATCTGCTGAGCCTCAAAAAGCAGATCGCGCTCGTCACGCAGGAAACCGTCCTCTTCAACGACACGATCCGCTACAATATTTCCTACGGCAAGCCGACGGCGACCGATGCCGAGATCACCGAGGCCGCGCGGATCGCGTTCGCCGACGATTTCATCCGCGAGATGCCGAACGGTTACGAGACGATCGTCGGCGAACGCGGCCTCTTCCTGTCGGGCGGCCAGCGCCAGCGGATCGCGATAGCCCGCGCGGTCATCGTCAACGCGCCGGTTTTGATTCTCGACGAGGCGACCTCGGCGCTCGACACGGAGAGCGAACGGCTGGTCCAGAAGGCGCTCGCCAACCTGATGCGCGACAAGACCTCTATCGTCATCGCGCACCGGTTGTCGACGATCCGCCGGGCCGACCGGATCGTCGTGATGGAAAAGGGGCGGATCATCCAGACCGGCACGCACGACCAGCTGATCGAACAGGGGGGAACCTATAAACGGCTCTACGAGCTGCAGTTCGCCGAGGAGGCGACGCGGGCCGTTTCGTGATTTTTTTTTATTTTGTGGTTTAATTGAAGAACTTATGAAGTCAATGACCGGATTCGGCCGCGGCTTTGAGGCGAGCGAGACCTTCGCCGTGACCGTCGAACTAAAAACCGTCAACAATCGTTTTCTCGACATCAGCCTGCGGCTTTCGAGCGAGCTCCAGCAGCTCGAATCGACCGTCAAACGGCAGATCGGCAACCGTCTCTCGCGCGGCCGCGTCGACGTCAATCTGAGCTACGAGCGAACGACCGAAATCAACTACGAGCTCAACCGCCCGATGATCGCGGGCTATCTTTCGGCGATGAAAAAGATGCGGGACGAGTTCGAGCTGACCGGCGAGCCCGACCTGAACGTGATCGCCCGGCTGCCCAACGTCCTGCTGCCGAAAAAGGACGAACTCGGCGAGGATTTCATCGTCGGCGTCGAAAAGGCCGTCAATTTCGCGCTCGACGATCTCGAAAAAATGCGCGAGAACGAGGGCGAAATGCTCCGCAACGAGCTCAATTTCAGGCTCAGCGAGATCGAAAACCGGCTCCCGCCGATCGAGGCCGAAGCCGCCACCGTCGCCGACGAATACCGGCAGCGGCTCGCGAAAAGGATCGGCGAATTTTTGAATAAATCCGACATCCAGATCGAGCTCGACCAGGGCCGGCTCGCGCAGGAAGTCGCCTATCTCGCCGATAAAAGCGACATCGCCGAAGAAATCCAGCGGCTCAAGAGCCACATCGAACAGTTTCGCCAGATTATGACCGACGAAAAGGACGTCGGCAAACGGCTCGATTTTCTGACGCAGGAGCTGAACCGCGAAGCCAACACGATCGCGTCGAAAACCGGCAATCTGGTGATCAAGGAAAACGCGCTCGCGATCAAATCCGAGATCGAAAAAATCCGCGAGCAGGTGCAGAACGTCGAATAACCGCCAAACTTTCGAATCAAAGATCGAAAGTCGAAAATCAAAAATCAAAATGAAAGGAAATCTGATCATCATCAGTTCGCCGTCGGGCGGCGGCAAAGGCACTTTGATCAAGGAAGTCCTCAGTTCGACGGCAGGCATCGGTTATTCCGTTTCCTACACGACCCGGCCGATGCGCGAGGGCGAGGCCGACGGCCGCGATTATTTTTTCGTGACGGCCGGGGTTTTCGAAAGCCTGATCGAAACGGGCGAATTTCTCGAATACGCTTCGGTCCACGGGAACTACTACGGGACTTCGCGGTCGCAGGTCGAGCGCGAAATCAACGATGGCCGCGACGTCATTCTCGAGATCGACGTCCAGGGCGCGCTCAACGTTATGCGGGCGGCGCCCGAAGCGGTCAGCATCTTCATCCTGCCGCCGTCGTTCGAAGTCCTGCGCGAACGTCTGACAACCCGCGCGACCGAGACCGCGGAGAATCTTTCGCTCCGCCTCAAAAACAGTTTCGGCGAGGTCGCGCTTTTCGACCGGTTTCAATACGCCGTCATCAACGACGACCGGACGAAGGCGACCGACGAGCTGCGGACGATCATTTTAGCCGAAAGACTAAAACGGGATAGACAAACCGAAGCGATTCGGGTTATCCTTGATAGTTTCGATATTTCCAAATTATAAACCCTTGGAGATTAAAGAAATTATGACCGAACCAATGTTTGAAGAAACCGAAGAAATCACGGAAAACACCGAAGAAACCAGCGAAAACGGGCAGGACCAGACGATCGATTCGAAATATCGGCTGATCATTCTCGCCGCCCAGCGAAGCAAACAGCTCCAGCGCGGAGCGACGCCGCGCGTCGAACTCGACCCGCGCAAATCGAAACCGACCCGGATCGCGCTTCGCGAACTCGAAAACGGCGAGGTCAGATTCGACACCCTGACCGACGGGCAGACCGCCGGCAAATAGCAATTCAACCAATTTAATTTTTTCGTGAACGGCTCCAGGCGACGAACCGGGAGGCGTTTTCGCGCGCTTCAACTTCGTATGGAATCTGCAGATAGGCCTCGGTTCGGGCAAAGGCGTCCCATTTTTTCTGGCGGCGCAAATAGGCGAAATAACTCGTCAGATAAAACCGGAAAAATCTGAAAAATCCGTCGCGGCGGTACTGCAGGACGTGGGTCACCTCGTGGACGACCAGTCCTTCGTCGAGTCTCAGATTTTGTTTTTCGCTCGTCCAGAAGCTCGCCGGCAGTATGAAAATCCGTTTGCCGACCGTGATGCCCTCGATCTTCAGCGCCGAGGTCACGATCCGGGTAAATCGGCCCGAATGAAAATAAATCTCCGGCAGCACGAACCCCGCGTCGGAAAAATGCTCCCTGAAAAACGTCTCGATTTTGACCCTCGATTTTTCTCCGAGCTTCATCATAAAAACAAAAAGCCGCTGCGGGAACGGCTTTTCAAACGGTCATTTTCGGGGAAACTCAATCGTTCAGCTTCCGCCCGGCATTGCTGATCGCTTCGCCGGCGGCGTCGATCGTCTCGCCGACGCCGCGTTTGAATTTGCCCCAGGTTTCCTGCGTTTCGCCCTCGGCCCGCTGGACTTCGCCCTCGGCCTCCAGATCACGGTCGTCGGTGATCTCGCCGACCTTGTCCTTGACCGCGCCCTTGACCTGTTCCCATTTCCCCTTGATTTCGTCGTTATTCGGTAATGCCATAAATCTACTCCCTTTTTGAAAAATTTCGTATCGATTCGTTACAAAATCGACACCCGTTTTTCGGGAGAGCAATTTACATACCTTTAAAATTCGGCCCACCGCCGCCCTCGGGCGTGACCCAGTTGATGATCTGGTACGGGTCGGCGATGTCGCACGTCTTGCAGTGGACGCAGTTCGAGAAATTGATCTTGAGCTCCTTTCGTTCGGTCGCCGCGTTGAATTCCATTTCGTAAACCGCCGCCGGACAGAAACGCTGGCACGGGTTTCCGTATTCCTCGGCGCAGCGCGTCGCGCAGATTTCCGGATCGAGCACGTGGAGATGAACCGGCTGGTCCTCGTCGTGGGCGACGCCGGCGTGAAAAACGTCGGTGATCTTGTCGAAAGTCAGCTGTTTGTCGAATTTGACGTTTTCGTAGCGGGTGCCGTTGTTTTGATGATCGGCGAGCTTTTCCATCCGCTCGTGGCCGGCGACGTGATGCTCTTTCGGCATAAAGCCCCACGCCAGCCCGCCGGTCAGAAACTGGAGGCCGGTGTTGACGAGCGCCGACCAGCGGCCCGACTGAAAGGCCGCGTGGAAATTGCGAACCGGGTGCAGCTCGTCGTAAATCCAGCTCAGATTGACCTTTTCCTCGTAATGACGAAGTGTTTTGACCGAAAAATCTTCGTGGTCGAACGCGCCGACGATCGTCTCGGCGGCGAGCATTCCCGATTTGATCGCCGTGTGGATGCCCTTGATCCGCTGGCCGTTGAGGAACGAGCCCGATTCGCCGACGATCAGCACGCCGTCGCCGTAGAGCCGCGGCATCGTCCAGTAGCCGCCGGCGTTGATCGTCTTCGCGCCGTATTTGAGCATCTTCCCGCCGGCGAGCACGGCGGCGATTTTCGGATGCGTCTTGAATTTCTGAAATTCGGCGTGCGGATCGATCAGCGGGTCCTTGTAATCGAGGCCCGTGACATAGCCGATCGAAACGACGTTGTTCTTCATCCCGTAAATCCAGCCGCCGCCGTAAGTGTCGGTATCGGAAGGAAATCCGAGCGTGTGGACGACCTTGCCCTCCTCGAAATTGCCGGCCGGGACTTCCCACAGTTCCTTAACGCCGAGACTGAAGACCTGCGGCTCCTTGCCTTCCATCAGACCGAGCCGCTGCATCACCTGTTTGGCGAGACTGCCGCGCGAGCCCTCGCCGAGCACCGTCACCTTGGCGAGCAGATCGACGCCGGGCTCGAAATTACCTTTCGGATGGCCTTCCCTATCGATGCCCTTGTCGCCGGTGCGGACGCCGATGACCTGATCGTTTTCGTCGTAGAGCACTTCGGCCGCCGGAAATTCGGGAAAGATGTTGATCCCGGCCTCTTCGCATTTTTCGGCGAGCCACTCGCAGACCTTGCTCAGGCTGACGATGTATTTGCCCTTGTTTTTCAAGGGCGGCGGGACGATCGGGGCCTCGATGCCGCGGCCTTCGGTCAGATACCAGAAGGCGTCGCTCGTGACGGCCGAATCGACCGGGCAGCCCTGTTCGAGAAAGTCCGGCATCAGCTCGCGGATCGCGATCGGGTCCATCACCGCGCCCGACAGAATATGCGCGCCGACGAACGAGCCTTTTTCGACGATCGCGATTTCGAGATCGCCGATCTTCCGGCCGGGTTTGATGCCTTTTTCGACGAGCTCGTCGTGCTCGGCGAGCACGGTTTTGAGATGCAGGGCGGCCGCCAGATTGGCCGGGCCGGCGCCGACGAAAACCACGTCCATTTCGAGTTGTTCGCGTTCGATGTTCATATTGTTCACCAGAAAAAATGAATGGTCATTCAGTTTTTGTCAGTATAGCAATTTTCGGGTCTTTCACCCAAATTTAAATCTTTAGATTTTCCGGCGTTTATTCTATACTCAGTCCTGCAAATGGTTTTCCGCCGCCCGTTTCTGATCCTGTTGGCCTGCATCGTTCCGGCGGCGTTCTCGGCCTGCGGGACGAAAAACCGGGTCAACCCGCGGCTCGACCGCGAAATGCCGAAAAAAATCGTCTGGGCGTGGGAACGGCCCGAAGACCTCAGGTTTCTCGATCCGCAGCGGTTCGGCGTCGCGTTTCTCGCCCAGACCCTGACGCTGCAGCGGGACGAGGTCGTTATCCGGCCGCGCCGCCAGCCGCTCGAGCTGCCCGACGGAATATATCTGATCGCCGTGACGCGGATCGAGACGCTCAAGGAAAGCGGCAGTCGCCCGGCCCTCTCGGCGGAACAGCGAAAAAAAATCGTCGATTTCGTCAAAAAAACGTTGAATCTGCCGAATGTCCGGGCCGTCCAGATCGATTTCGACGCCGTCGTCTCGGAACGCGGATTTTATCGCGGCCTGATCGGCGAACTGAAAAAAGAGCTGCCCGCGAACACGCCGCTGACGATGACTTCGCTCGCCTCGTGGTGCGTCGGCGACAACTGGTTCAACGACTTCCCGGTCGACGAGGCCGTCCCGATGGCCTTCGAGATGGGCGCCGATTCCGACCGGATCCGCGATTTTCTGGCGAAGGAAAACGACTGGCGCGAGCCGCTGTGCCGCGGCAGCTACGGGTTTTCGGTCGACGATCCGGTGACCGCAAAATTAAAGCCGGAAAGACGGATTTATTTTTTCAAATCGAAGAGCTGGGATCAAAACGACCTCGAAAAAATCGAGAATTTCGGTCGATAAAATGAATCGAATTACCCGAAAAATTCTGTCTCTGGCGCTGTCGGCGGCGGTGATCGCGACTGCTTTGCCGACCGTCAACGGCTGCTGGGATTCCTACCTGACGCCGGTCTTTTCCTACAAATACGCGCCCGAAAACCCTTACCAGAATTTCGCCGCCGGGAAAATCGGGATTCTCAAACCGTCCTACCGCCGCGTCGTGCTGTTCGCCGCCTACCGCTATTTCAACGGTCAGGGCTTTTCCGCCGACGAGCAGCGGGCGCTCGTCGCCGTCTGGAACGCCGAATTCCGGAACGAAAAACCCGAGCCGGCCGGCGGGGATGATATCCTGAAAAAATGGGCCGCCAGACGCAAGGAAGTGAACCGCGACGAAAAAGATACGCACACGATCCTGCTCGATAAGAAAATCAGCACGGACGGCTTTACGTATTTCCCCAACTGCACAGTCAACGCTTTCGAAGTCGCGACCGCGACGCTCGGCGACCGGATTGCAAGCTATGGGGCAGACGATCCGGCGGTCGCCGACTGGCTGGCCGCGCAGGATGCGGTCTTCGACAACTGCGCCGACAACGGGACGATTCCGCCCGAAGCGCCGCCGGACGCTCCCGAATGGCTCAGAAAAGACCGGTCGTACCAGATCGCCGCCGCCCGTTTCTACGCGATGGATTTCGACGGCGCCCTCGACGGCTTTCGCAACATCGCGGCGGATTTCGATTCCGTCTGGCGCGAAACCGCCGTCTATCTCGTCGGCCGGACGCTCGTCCGAAAAGCGAGTTTTACAAAGGACGCGGATAAAAGAAACGAGATTTACGAACAGGCGCTCGTTCAGCTCAACCAGATCCAGAGCGGCCGGTTTTACGAATCCGCCCGGAAGCTGATCAATCTGATCAAGCTGCGCACAAATCCGGCAAATCGAGCCCGCGAGCTCGCGAACAGCCTGCCTGGACAACAGCCGGGCGACCAGCTGCGGCAGGATCTGATCGATTACACTTGGCTGCTCGACAAGTTCGAGACGACCGCGCTCAAGGAAGCCGAAGCGCGCCGCTCCGAACCGCTCGCCCGGGCCGCCCGCGAATCAATGCTCGCCGAATTCGCGAAGATCGGCGTCGCACTCGAGGTAACCGTCGAAAAAGGCCGTTTAAGTTTGAAGGGAACGGTCCCCGCCAATAAGCTCACAGCGATCAAAACCGTCCTCAGCCAATCCGGGTTTACAGATCTTAATGAGCAAACCTGGACAAGGATTTCCGACGATTTGGTTGTATTTTTGGGTAACAGTATTGCGTTTGGCAACATAGACGAAAACAGTCGGAGACAGGCCGAGGCGGTCATACGCGGCGAACTGCTCGAAATCACCGTTTACGGAAAAACTTACCGCCGTCTCGTCGTCAGTCCGGACAAAACTGACGCTGAAATCTACGCGCAAATTACCGGCGGAACTGATGAAATCAGCGAAAAGGAATCCGCCGAGATAAAAGAAGCGATCAAAAAGGCGCGCGCCGAGCGGATCGACCATCAATTCGACAGCCGCCCGCAGGCCGACTACGAAGGCGGCTACAACGGCGACGAAGTTCTCAGAACCGGTTTCCTGCCGAACGATCTGCTCAACGACGAATTGACCGACTGGCTGTTCACCTTTCAAATACAGGACGAAGCGGCCTACGACCACGCGCGGGAACGCTGGCGCGAGACTAAATCGAATCTCTGGCTCGTCACCGCCCTCACCAAAGCGAAAACGAATTCCCCCGGCATCGCCGATATTCTGTCCGAAAGCGAAAAAATCGGGGCGGATTCTCTGATTTATCCGACGCTCGTTTTCCATCGCGCGCGGCTGCTGGCGGAAATGAACAGGAAGACCGAAGCCGCGCGGCTGCTCGACGAGGTCATCGATTCGCCGCTCGACCTGCCGGTCTCGACGCGCAACGAATTCGCCGGGCTTCGGCTGAAAATCGCCGACAATCTCGATTCTTTTATCAAAAACGCTGTTCGCCGGCCCTTCACCTTCGCCGATTACGAGCAAAGCGTTTCGATCGACGACCTTTTCGCGGCGCAGAAATCCGAATGGACCAAGGATTACAAGGAAACGAAAGCCGACTGGGACGAATCAGTCGATCGCAAACTGGCGCCCTACCGGCTTTGGGAAAAGCGCGCGATGTTCGACGACGATTCGGTCGCGATCATCAACGAACGGTTTCCGCTGACGGTTCTGATCCGGGCCCAAAAATCGCCCGCGCTGCCGGATTATCTGCGCGAACGGCTGGCGATCGTCATCTGGACGCGGGCCGTGATGCTGGACGACGAACCGAGCCTCCGGGCGATCGCGCCCGAGGTTTTGAAGTTCGCCCCGGAAACCGCCGGCTATATCGAGGCGAAAACCCCGGCGGCGCGCCGCCGCGCTGCGCTCTTCGTGATATTCCGGCATCCGGAGTTCGTCCCGTTTCTGCAAAGCGGCTATGATAACGGATATGCCACTTTCGACAAGGCGTATGTCTGGTGGTGTGCAACCACCGACTATGATTTCGACAACAAAGGGAAGGAAATTCCGCGCGCCGCGCCGCCGAAACCGTTTTTTCTGACGGTCGCCGAGAGCGCGGCCGCCGCGGCCGAGGTCAAAAAAATCAAAGCGGCCGGCTCTGGCGGCGAGTTTCTGGCGGAAAACGCGCGCCTCTGGCTCAAAGCCGCGCCGCGCGACCAGCGGCTGCCCGAAGTTCTGTTTCAGGCCGCCAGAGCCAACGAATCGTATCAATACGGCTGCGGCAACCCGACCGAACAGTTCGAATTGACGAATTTACTGTTGACAAATTTCCCCGAAAACGAGTGGACGAATAAATTACCGACTGAGAATTGACGATAACTTATGAAAAACATTGGCCGAATTCTGATGGCGACCGTTTTGCTCGGCGCATTTCTTTCGAACGTTTTCCCGTGCGGGCCGTCCTACGTTTCGCCGCTCTTCGAGTATGAGCACGCGCCCGAAGACCCGTTCGCGAACTTCGCCGCCGGCCGGATCGGCGTGCTTGTACCGACGCAGAGACGGATCGTGCTGATCGCCGCTTATCGTTATCTGAACGGCGGCGGATTTTCGCAGCCCGAGCAGAAAGCGCTGGTCGATGTCTGGAACGCCGAGTTCAACAACCGCGAATTCGAAACCGACGACGTCGGCGAGGCCGTTAAACAATGGGTCGAAAAGCGCAAGGAATTCGTCGGCAAGGATGAAAAACTGCCCGAAATCTACGTCGAACGCGAATACGGCGGCTACGATTTCTTCCCGAACTGCACGAAAAACGCCTTCGAGACGGCGACCCGGACGCTTTCCGACCGGGCGCTCTCGCACGGGTCTGACGACCGCGACCTGAAAAACTGGGTCAAGGGTCAGGACGCGGTTTTCGAAAACTGCGCGAGCGGCAAATCGATGCCCGAAGCGCCGAACGAGGGAATGGCCGAATGGCTCCGGAAAGACCGCGCCTACCAGATCGCCGCCGCCGAATTCTACTCGCTCGACTACGATTCGGCCAAACGCCGATTCGCCGAAATCGCGCAGGACGCCACGTCGCCGTGGCAGGAAACCGCCGAATATCTGGTCGGCCGAACGCTGATCCGGCAGGCCAGTCTGAGCAAGGACCGGATGAAGGCCGCCGATCTTTACGCCGAAGCTGAACAGAATCTTAATCTCGTCTCGTCGAAGGGCGGCAAATACGCCGATTCCGCCGGCCGCCTGCTCGGGCTCGTCAAATACCGCATCCATCCGAAGGAGCGCGTCCGCGAGCTCGCCCAGTCGATCGCGCTGCAGGGCGGCGAAAACTTCCGGCAGGATCTCGTCGACTACAACTGGCTGCTCGACAAATTCGAAAAAGAAGCGCTCGAAACCGAGGAAAGACGCAAGGAAACCGAAAAACAGCAAAAGGAACCCGCGACGCCGACCCCGACGCCCGAGGCGACGCCGAACACCGAGCCGCCCCACGATCCCGGCGATCTGCGAATCTACGTTTATTCGGAAGATTACAATGAAAACTGGACCTTTTACGTCAAACCCGACGCGACCGACGAGGAAGCGCTCGCGAAGGCCGAGGAAACGGTCGGCAAACCGCTGACCGACAAGATGAAGGATCAGGTGCGGGCGGCCCGCAAATCGGCCTACGCCGAGCGCTACAGCCAGGACCGCGATTCCGATTATCAGGGCGGTTATTACGGTTCGGAAAAAATGGCGCTCGCGCTGCTGCCGGACTACCTGCGGCTCGACGATTTGACGAACTGGCTGTTCGCCTATCAGGTCGGCGGCAACGAAGCCTATCTTTACTCGATGTCGCAGTGGCGGCAGACGGGCTCGGAAATCTGGCTGTTGACGGCCATTTCGAAGGCCGAAAAATCGTCGGCCGATCTCGACCGGCTGCTCGACGCCGCCGGCCGCGTCGACCGCAGCTCGCCGGCCTACCCGACGATCGCCTATCATCACGCGCGGCTTTTGATCGAGCGCGGACAGACGCCCGCCGCCCGGAAAATGCTCGACGAGCTGCTCGATTCGACGCTCGAACTGCCGATCTCGTCGCGCAACCGTTTTCTCAAAATGCGGGTGATGCTTTCCGAATCGCTCGACGATTTCCTGAAATACGCCCAGCTCAAGCCGTTCGCCTTCGACCTCGACGGGCAGAGCGGGACGATCGAGGATTTCATCAAGATGGAAAAATCGTATTACGACCCGAAATACGAGACGAAATCCCGGGAGGAGTACGACAAGGAGGTCGAGGACCGGTTCAAGACCGAGAAGCAGTGGGAAAACCGGACGATGTTCGATTACGAGACGATCGAGCTGATCAACCAGCATTTCCCGGTTTCGCTGATGATCGAGGCCGAAAAATCGCCGGCGCTGCCCGAATATCTCCGCGAACGGTTCGCGGTCGCGGTAATGACCCGCGCGCTGATCCTCAACGACCTCGCGTCGCTCCAGAAAATCGCGCCCGAGATCAATAAATACCATCCCGAATTCAAGGAATCCCTCGACCGGGTGCTGCTCGCCAAAACGCCGTTACAGCGCCAGCGCGAGGCGCTTTATATGATCCTAAAGAACCCGGTCGTGAGCCCGTTTCTCGAAGACGGGATGGGCAAATCCGACAACGAATTCGGCAGCTTCGACTCGAACGACTGGTGGTGCGCGCCCTACGACACGACGACCGACGAAAACACCGGCGAGGAGATTCCGGCCAAGCCGCCGGCGAAACCGCCGTTTCTTTCGGCCGCCCAGACCGACGCCGCGCAGGCCGAGCGCAAAAAGATCAAGGCGATCGGCGACGCCCCGAAATATCTGGGCGAAAAAGTGCTCGAATGGGCCCGCCTCGCGCCGCTCGACAAGCGGATCCCGGAAAGTCTCTACGTCGTTTACGAAGCCAACGGCTGGACGAAATACGGCTGCGGCAACAACGAAGAGCTCCGCAATCTTGCCGGCGATCTGCTCAAAAGAAAATACCCCCAAAGCGAGTGGACGCAAAAGGTCCTCGACGAGGAAAAAGAACAACAATAGGCGAGTGGAGAGTGGAGGGTGGAGAGTGGAGAGTTAAAAGTCGAGAGTCGAGAGTCGGGAGTCGAGAGTCGAAGAAATTAAATCCCCGGACTCTCCACTCTCCCCTCTCCACTCTCCACTAATTCAAGCGGCGGCCGCGACGACCTTTTGGGCGGCGTCGCTCATCCCGTCGGCGGGGATGATGCCGATGCCGGATTCGCTGAGGACGCGTTTGCCTTCTTCGACGTTGGTGCCTTCGAGCCGGGCGACGATCGGGATCTTGACGCCGAGATTCTTGGCCGCGGCGACGACGCCGTTGGCGACCATATCGCAGCGGACAATGCCGCCGAAAATGTTGATCAGCACGGCTTTGACGTTCTCGTCGGCGAGCAGGATCCGAAAGGCGTTTTCGACCCGTTCCTGCGACGCGCCGCCGCCGACGTCGAGAAAGTTGGCCGGTTCGCCGCCGTGCAGCTTGATGATGTCCATCGTCGCCATCGCGAGGCCCGCGCCGTTGACCATACAGCCGATCGTGCCGTCGAGTTTGATGTAGTTGAGGTCGAATTTCGAGGCCTCGATCTCGAGCGGCTCTTCCTCGCCGAGATCGCGGAGCGCGGCGTAATCCTTGTGCCGGTAAAGCGCGTTGTCGTCGAAATTGACCTTCGCGTCGAGCGCGATCAGCCGGTTGTCCTTCGTCAGCAGAAACGGGTTGATCTCGACGAGCGAGGCGTCCATTTTCTCGTAGGCGTCATAGAGCGAAAGCATAAACTTCGCGGCCTGGCCGACGAGTTCCGCCGGCAGACCGAGCCCGAAAGCGAGATTGCGCGCCTGAAACGGGTGCAGTCCGACCGACGGGTCGATCGTTTCCTTGAGGATCAGCTCGGGCGTTTCGGCGGCGACCTTTTCGATGTCCATCCCGCCGGCCGACGAGGCCATAAAGACGTTGCGGCCGGTCGTCCGGTCGAGCGTGATGCCGAGATAGAATTCGCGGTCGATCGGCAGGCCTTCCTCGATCAGCAGCGTTTTGACTTCGCGGCCCTCGGGGCCGGTCTGATGCGTGACGAGCATCATCCCGAGCATCTGCGCGGCCAGTTCTTTGGCCTCGGCGGGCGATTTGGCGAGTTTCACGCCGCCGCCCTTGCCGCGGCCGCCGGCGTGAATCTGGGCCTTGACGACGACGACGTCGGTGCCGAGATCGCGGGCCGCCTGTTCGGCTTCCTCGGGCGTCCGGGCGACGATTCCGCGCGGAACCGGCACGCCGTAATTCTTCAACAGTTCTTTTCCTTGATATTCGTGTATTTTCATAAATTAAGAAAGAAATTTCGTTTGCGCTGACTTCAAAAAGTTTAGCTTTCCGGGCATCAAAAAGCAAAGCCGGCCAAAATATTTCGACCGGCCCTGCCGCCATCAATCGTCAAATCCGTTTAATCCTTCCGCGTGTCGAGCTCGATGCCGTAAAGTTTCCAGTCCTTGCCTTCGGAAATATACTGGAGCTTGAATTTCGCCGGCAGCGGCGAGGTGTTGTATTTGCCCTCGACGACGAGCTCGCGCAGCCCGCGGCTTCGATCGATCTTCGGTCCGCTCGTAAATTCGGCCTTTTCGTTCTTGATGTTGCTGATATTGGTCTTGTTGTTGACGAATACGCTGAACCCTTCCTTGAATTTCTCGGGCGTGATCTGATCCTGCCATTTCTTGGCGACGGTTTTGTGAAAATCCGTAAAATCGCCGCTTTGAAGAGCATCGTTGAAATCGAGCATCGTCTTTTTGACGATGTCCTGCATCTCGTCGTTGGACGGGATTTCGTTCTTCGACGCATCGGCCTTTTTGTAGGACGGCGTCGCCGAGGCGCTCGGCGACGAGCTGGCCGCCGGTGAAGGCGAGCTACCGGATTTGTTCGTCAATTCGTTGATCTTATCCTTGTTGCAGAAACAACCCGTTCCGATCGCCAGCACGACGGCCAGCGCGACCAAACCGCCGGCCAGCGAATTTTTCCCGTAAATGAAAGCGTTAATGATATTTTTCATAATTTTCCTCGAAAATAATCGTTCGTAAACCGTATTTTCTTCCCTTTTTATGTAATTCGGATTCCCCGAATCAGCGGTCCTTTCGCCACGGCTTGAGCAGGTTGACCCAGCTGTCGACGGCCCGCTGGTATTCCATCGGGCAGCGGACGGCGCGTTCCTTCGGCAGATAACCGTCGGTCACGAAATACTGGTATTTTTCGGCGTCCGAGCCGTAGATCATACAAAGCGAGTTGTAGAAACGCTGTTCCTGCAGCAGATGCTCGTCGGCCAGATCGCGTTTCGTGCTCGACGACTGTTTCGATTCGATGTGAAACGCGTCGGCCGCGGCGAGCACGTTTTTGACGCCCTCGTCGCCGAGCTCCTCGATGTTGATGTACGACGAGCAGCGGTCGGCGGCGTCCTCCTCGTTGCCGGTGACCGGCAGGTCGTAATTGAAGATCAGCGCGTGGCCGACCTCGTGGAGAAAGGCGAAGCGGACGGCCTGAAACATCTTTTTGTCGGCGTCCTCGGGCTTCATCCCGTCGCTCCGGTAAAGCTGGTAAAAATGCTCCATCAGCTCGTAGCAGACGGTGATTGTTTCGGTTTCCGGGTCGAACTGCGCGTTCGGCTCGCCGCAGTCCTTCGACTGGAGATAGATGTCTTTGGGGAGGATCAGCGCCTTGTTGAGATCGTCGGCGGCTTTTTCGAGCAGCTTTTCGTTGCGGATCTTCCGGTCGATCTCCTCGTAGCGGGAATTGGCGACGGTCAGGTGCCGGACGACGAAATCGCCCTTGTCCTCCTTTTTGCTGGAATCGGCGGATTTCGTCGTCGCCGAGGGCGATGCGGCCGGCGACGACGGCGCTTTCACGTCGTTTTTATCGGGCTCCTTGCCGGTGCTGAAGACGCAGGCCGAAACGAGCAGAAAACCCGCCGCGACCAGCAGCAGATTGATGAAATTCCGGCTTTTGGAATCTGTTTCGAAACTTATAGGCATCGCTTCGGCGGTTTTATTGATCCGGATCGTTTCCCTGTCCCGAGAATTATAACAAGGTTTCGCAAAAAAAATAACGGCCGCCGAAAAATTTCGGCGGCCGTTCGGCGATTTATCCGTTTTAACGCGGAGTTACTGCGATTTTTCGACCATCCGGACGAGCGTCCGGACGGCGACGGCCGTCGGGCCTTTCGCCTGATACGGCTTTTCGTTGTCGTTCCACGCCGTGCCGGCGATGTCGAGATGAGCCCATTTCGCCTTGTCGACGAATTCCTGGATGAAGACCGCGCCGATGATCGTGCCGGCCTTGCGCGCCGGGCCGATGTTCTTGATGTCGGCGATGTCCGACTTGATCGACTTGCTGTATTCGCGGCCGACGGGCAGCTGCCAGTAGTTTTCCCCGACTTCCCGTCCGCAGGCGACGATCTCGTCGATCAATTCCTGATCGTTGCCGAGCACGGCGGTGTTGATATCGCCGAGCGCGATGATCACCGCGCCGGTCAGGGTCGCCATATCGACGATCCGCGTCGCGCCCTGTTTTTCGGCGTAGGCGACGGCATCGGCGAGGATCAAACGGCCTTCGGCGTCGGTGTTGAGAATCTCGATCGTCTTGCCGTTCATCGCCGTCACGACGTCGCTCGGCCGCGAGGCCTTGCCGTCCGGCATATTCTCGACCGCCGCGACGATGCCGAGCACCGGCACCGACGGTTTCAGCAGCCCGATCGCGCGCATCGTGCCGAGAACGCTCGCGCCGCCCGACATATCGTATTTCATCGCGTCCATTCCCTCGCCGGGCTTGAGCGAAATGCCGCCCGTGTCGAAGGTGATGCCCTTACCGACGAAGGCGATCAGCTCGCCTTTTTTGGCGGTCGATTTTTTCGGTTCGTATTTGAGGACGATCAGTTTCGCGGGCTGTTCGGAGCCGATCGAGACGCTCAAAAGCGAACCCATTCCGAGTTTTTCCATCTTGGCCTCGTCGAGAATATCGCATTTGAGACCGGTTTCCTTGGCGATCGTTTGGGCGCGGCGGGCGAATTCGGTCGGGTGCAGGATGTTTGGCGGCTCGTTGGCGAGGTCGCGCGTGAAGTTCATCGATTCGCCGATGATCACGCCCCGGCTGAGACCGGTTTTAAGATCGGCTTCCTTCACGCCCTCGACGCAGAGCACGAAATTATCGACCGTTTTCGTGTTTTTGTCTTTGGTCCGGTATTTGTCGAGCTCGAACTGGCTCGTTACGAAACCGTTCGCCGCGTTCTGCGCGATCTCGATGGCGTCGCCCTCGGCGCGCGGCAGCAGCGCGAAGCTCTTGACGTTGCGCTTGCGCAGGAAACGCGTCGCCGTGCCGGCGACGTTGCCGACCGCCGGCAGCTTGTAATCCGCCCTATCGCCGACGCCGATCAGCAGGAGGAGCGACGCCTTGACTTTGCCTTTGGCCGCGAAACGAATCAGGGCGGTTTCCCCCATCTCGCCCTTAAACTCTTCGTTCTTGAAGACCGACGAAACGATTCCGCCGGTCATTTTGTCCAGATCCTTCAGAACGCCGCCCGTCGCCTTTTCGTCTTTAAAGACGGTGACCGCCAAGGCATCGACGCCGGCTTCCTGAAAATTTCCCGTTAGTGGTTGAGTTTTCATATTTTCCTCGAATTAATATAAATTATACCTGCAAAACTTTTTCTTAATCTTAAGCCTATCTCAGCTTTTCTTTCAACTGCTGACGCGTCTCCTTTTCGATCGTCCGTTTCATCGCGGTCTCGCGCTTGTCGTAAAGCTTTTTGCCGCGGGCGACGCCGATCTCGAATTTGATCCGCCGGTTCTTCCAGTAAATCCGGGTGACGACGAGCGTCATCCCCTTGACGGTCGTTTCGCGCTCGAGCTTGTTGATCTCGCGTTTGTGAAGCAGCAGCTTGCGCGTCCGGAGCGGATCGTGGTTTTCGCGGTTGCCGTGCGAATAGGGCGAGATATGCGCGTTCAGGACCCAGACCTCGCCTTCCGACACCGAAACGTAGGAATCCTTGAGCTGAATCCGCCCGTCCATCACGCTTTTGACCTCGGTGCCTTTCAAGGCGACGCCCGCTTCGTACCTGTCCAGAATATGGTATTCGTGAAAGGCGTGGCGGTTGTTGACGATATCTTTCCCTTCGACCGACATAAACTATTATTTTGCCAAGCATTTATCTTTGAGGCAAGTAAAAAGAGGTCTTTTCATTTGACAAACCCGTTTTGGTTTTTTAATTTAATTATTGCTGTTGGGAGATCGTCTAACGGTAGGACTCAAGATTCTGGCTCTTGCTATCGGGGTTCGAATCCCTGTCTCCCAGCTTTTAATTTTGCAATAATAAAGGCTTTCGAGTTCCGTTCGCGGATTCGAAAGCTTTTTAATTTGCTCGAAAAACATTGCAAGTTTTCGACTTTCGGAGTAAATTTTCAACTGTCGGGAGATCTCAACGGAGGACTGAAATGAAATATTCGATCTCGATTTTCCTTGCCATTCTGTTCCTGAGCCTGCACTGTGCAGCCCAGACGTCGAGCCTTACATCCGGGATCATCACCGCGACGATGCCGCAAAATCCGCCGTGCTCCTCGAATGCCGTCAACCGGAACATTCAGCTTTTCGGCGAGCAGACCGAAATCGACGGCTATTTCGACGCGACGCGGCCCGGCGGGTCGGTCAGCGAATGTTCACCGTTCTCCTGCTGTAATTACGGACGCGGTTACATCATCAACGATTCTTTTGTCGGGCTCAACAACCTGCAGTACGCGGCGGGGCCGGTTATCATCAACGGGACTACTTATTCATTCGTTTATTTTCGCGGCGGTCTGAACGTTACGGGAACGATCCGGATTCCCTTTCATCTCCGGAAAAAGCCGAGCGCGACGCTCGTCGGGAAGGTCGCCGTCAGCGGGGGCGTTTCGGTTTTTCTCACACCGCAGGACGTAACGACCAACAATTACATATATTCAAAGAACTTTTCCGACCCGAACGCGGTCGCCACCATTACCATCGAACCGAACCAGGTCTTCCCCGGAAGATTCAGCGTCCGGACAATCAAATACGAATTCGTCAACGGCAATTAAATACCGTGTAAATTCGCTTTCCTGATAATTTGATCCTCGATCTTTGGTCTTTGACCTTTGATCTTTGAAAGAAAACCCAAGATCAAAGATCAAAGACCAAAGGTCAGACCCGAAATTATCGGGTAACTTAATTTAAACGGTAAAGGATGAAAATAAGATGAGAGTTGTTACCGCCGGGGTGATGTTTTATTTGTTTTTTTCGATTGCCTGTTCGGGCGGTCATCAGAACTCGATCGAAAGCCGGGCGGATAACGGTTCAACCACGCCTACGACCGACTATTTCCCTCAGAAAAACAGCCGGATCATTCGAAAAGAAGGCTGGAAGGTTCTCGATACAAAGGGGTTAAATGTGACCGGTAAGGAAGTTATCGTGATGAAAACGGAGGCGGGAAAGTTAATTAAAGCGAACACGACCTACTTTAGACCGAATCATGATGCTTATTATTATAATGTGGAGGGCTTTTCGGAAAACACGACGCAGTTGTTCGGCCTGATAAAATTATGGGGCGTCAATGAATTCAAAATATCAGGAAAGATTTTTATGTACGCCGTGCATGCCGGCAAGGTCATCGGCGATACCGCCAGCAATACCGGATTGGATTCTAATTCGTTGACCGTTGCGTATTATCAATACATCATTCTCGACAGCGACGGCGACGGGGTTTTTGAAACGTTGATCGATGACACCACCGATCCTTCGGATGTTCCGGTTCCCAAATGGGTCGCAAAATAAAAAAAACAGCCGCCGCCGTTTCAGCATCGAAGACCGCTTTCGTTCGATAAACCTGATCGAACCGATAAAACTGTATATTTATCTCAAAAAAAAGCCCGATCCCCTTTAGATCGCGGCAGTTCTGCCGATAAGTTTTATTGTGTCGGGAGGACGTGATTGATAACATAACGGCGGCTTTCGCTCTCCGTCAAATCCGAATAATCCCCTGAAATTAATTTTTACTTTTTCCGATCAACCTGAATCATTTTTTTTATTAGGGAACCCATTCATTTTCGGGTCCCGGTTTTTTACAATAATATGTTGTGGTATCAAAGATTATCGACCAAGCTCGCGGCGGCCGTTCTGGTCGCCGTCGGCTTTTTGACTATTTTCAGCGGCTGGGTGGGAACGAATTATCTGTATTCCCGTTTTCAGAAAGACGCCGCCAGGAGCAACCAGGCGCGGCTGGAATTATTGAAAAAAGAGCTCCACACGATCGACGCCCTGATGGAAGGTCAGGTCAAGGCCTCGATGAAGGTTTTTCAGGACCGCGCAATGTCTCTCGGCGCTCCCGAATACGGGAAACCCGTTCAGGTCGGCGACAAATCCGTCCCCGACATCGCCTTCGGCGGCAGCGGGCAGGCCAACAATTTCGCGGTCGTCGACAAGGTCAAGGAGCTGATGGGCGGCTCGGCGACGATTTTCGTCAAAAGCGGCAATGATTTCGTCCGGATCAGCACCAACGTCCCCAACAATCAGGGCGGCCGGGCGATCGGCACCGTCCTCGATCCGCAGGGCAAGGCGATCCAGGCGATTCGCGCCGGCAATACGTTTTACGGCGCGGTCAACATTCTCGATAAACCCTACATCACCTACTACGAACCGATGAAAAACGCCTCCGGCGAGATCATCGGCGTCTGGTTCGTCGGTTATCCGGTCGCCGATTTTCTCGAGGACATCGAAAAGTCGCTCGGCGATTCACAGGATTATCCGACCTCGTTTTTCCTCTTTGCCGACGCCAAAAACAGCCTCGTCTTCAAGAGCTCGAAAACGCCCGAAACCGGTCTCGAAGCGATCCTCGACGAAAAGGCCGATCACGGTTCGTGGCTGACGGCGGGCGACATTTTCGATAAATGGGGCTACCGGATTATTTCCGGCTATTCGGCCGACGATCCGGGCCTCACCGGGCCGATTTTCTGGCTCCGGCTGTTGATGTTTGTCGGCGTGCTGCTGCAGCTGATCTTCATTACCGGGTTGATCACCTATCTGACGCGGCGGTTTATGAAGCCGCTCGACACGGCGCTCGACGTCGCGCATCAGCTCGCCCGCGGCAACGTCGAGCAGCACGACGAGATCACGTTCACCAGCACCGATGAAGTCGGTCTGATGGTCAATGCGATGGTCGACGTCAAAAAATATCTCAAATACGTCGCCGATGCGGCCCATTCGATCAGCGACGGCAATCTCCAACAGACAATCGAACCGCGGTCGCCCGAGGATTCCCTCTCGGTCAATCTGTCGAAGGTCTTCCGGACGCTCCAGGACCTGACTGCCGAGACGAGAGAGCTGATCCTGGCGGCCGAAGAAGGCCGTCTCGACCAGCGCGGCCACGCCGACCGGTTCAACGGCACTTACGCGCAGCTGGTCGCCGGCATCAATCAGATGATGGACGCCGTCACGACGCCGATCAACGAGGCGGCGATCGTCCTCGAAAAGGTCTCGAAACGCGATTTGACCGCCCAGATGACCGGCAGCTACAACGGCGATTTCGCCCGGATCACGGAATCGGTAAATCTCGCCACGGCCAATCTCGACGAGGATTTTCACCGGGTGGCGGTCAGCGCCGAACAGGTCGCCGCCGGTTCGGCGGAGATCAGCACGGGCAGCGCGGCGCTTGCCGGCGGCGCTTCGGAACAGGCCTCGACGATCGAAGAGGTTTCGGGCAATCTGCAGGAGATCCAAACGATGACCAGGCAGAACGCCGTCAATTCGAACGAGGCCTGCCAGCTTTCGGAAAAAGCCCGCTCGACCGCCGAGCGCGGAATGAAGTCGATGGAGCATCTTTCGTCGGCGATTATGAAGATCAAGGAATCCTCAGACGCGACGGCGAAGATCGTCAAGACGATCGAGGAAATCGCTTTCCAGACGAACCTGCTCGCCCTGAACGCGGCCGTCGAAGCGGCGCGGGCGGGCGATGCCGGCAAGGGCTTCGCGGTCGTCGCCGAGGAGGTCCGCAATCTCGCGATCCGTTCGTCCGAAGCCGCGAAAAACACCGCACGGCTGATCGAGGAGGCGGCCGCCAACACGGGTCAGGGCGTTTCGCTCAACGAGGAAGTCAAAACCAATCTTACGGAGATCAACGATCAAATCGACAAGGTCTCGATCGTCATCGCCGAGATCGCGACGGCGTCCGAACAGCAGAGTCAGGGCGTTCTGCAAATCTCGACGGCGATGGAACAGATGAACAATCTGACCCAGGCGACGGCCGCCAATTCGGAGGAATCGGCCGGGGCGGCGGAAGAGCTTTCCGGTCAGTCCGCCGAAATGCTCGCCCTGATCGGCCGGTTCAAACTGACGAAGCGCCGGCATCACATCCCCGGCGCCCGCCCGCATAAAACAGCCCGGATTAACTTTTAACCGCGGCCGCGAAAAAGCGCGAACCACGAAAGCGGTTCGCGCTTTTGTCTTAAACGGATCGGCTTTCAGTCGGCGTGACGACGACCAATTACGGCGCCGGCGGCCGAAATGCGTTTGAAATGCGGTTTCGAAAGACCGATTTCCGACCGAGCCGTGAGCGGTTAATTCCGGCGATTTGTTTTACAAAAGCCTAAAAACTGGTATGATTTAAACAATTTCATCACCCCGACCAAACATTCTTGGGTCATTTCGCTGGTTTTTAGATTGAATATTTTATGAACGAATGGCACGAAACCGAAATTCGTGTTCGCTACGCCGAAACCGATCAGATGGGCATCGTCCATCATTCCAATTATCTGGTCTGGTTCGAATACGGCCGCAGCGAATTCTGCCGCGCGCGCGGGTTTTCCTACAAAGAGATGGAGGAAAAAGACAACGCACTGCTGGTCGTCGCCGAGGTCTACTGCCGTTATAAATCGCCGGCCTTTTACGAGGACATCCTGACGCTGCGGACGCGGGTCGCCGAAATCCGCAGCCGGAGCATCCGGTTCGTTTACGAAATCTTCCGCGAAGCCGATCAGACGCTGCTCGCCGAGGGCGAAACGCTCCATCTCGTGACCGACGAAAACAAAAAGGTCCGGACGCTGCCCGAAACCTACCGCGCCAAGCTCCAGCAGCCGGTCGAGCTTCCCGATCCTTTTCCCGAGGACGAAGCGCCGCACTAGGCCAACGGGCTTGAGTCAATTTGAGTCCTGAGTCTTAAGTCTTGAGTCTTAAGTCCGTTTCCGCATCCGCCGCTTAGCCGTTCCGGACGGAAATTTTACGTTTGAAGACTCGGATGGAGTTGAGCGAAAATTCGTTTTTTGGAGACTTGTTGAAGAGAAACGAAGCTTTTTAATAATTACCTGCACGGTCCGATCATAAATTCAGTTGATCTGATTTCCTGAGTTTTTTTTGATTTATTTTGTTTCACCTGAGCTGTTACTTTGAAGCGGATTCCGCAATCTGAAACACTTGAAAAAAATGAAGAAAAGGTAATTGATTCTCCCGGCTTCAGTAATTTTTCATTTTTATAAATTTTAGATACTTCTTTCCATGGAACTGGTTGATTATTTAGAGTCGGGTAATCCCAATCATTTATTTTTTTATTATATGTTAACAAATACCTGATTGGTCTTAATTCTCCTTCAAGATCACTACCAAAAACTGTGATTTCATACTGCGTATTATTCAATAATTTGAAAACAACTTGTCTATCCGCAATTTCAGCTAGATGTGGTATTGAAAACGGCTTAATTTCTTTAATTTCAGAAATTGTAATTTGCGCTGATTTTTGTGAATAATTAACACTTACAAAAATCAGCAAACAACAGCTTAGTAGGATCGTTTTTTGTAGTATCATCAGCGTCACTCGCGGCCCATTGTTTTTCTGCCTAATTAACCGGCATTCGGCAGTTGCTCGATGATGCCGTCATCGCCCTAAGCCGATTTCCGTTTGACGATCACGAGCGTGATGTCGTCGCCGGCGGGCGCGGTCTGCGTGAAGGTCGAGAGCGCCGATTCGACCTTGTCGCGAAGCCCCGAGGCCGACGAGGTCAGAAAGCGGCTGACGACCTGCGACAATCGCTCGACGCCGAATTCCTCGCCCTTGAGATTGGCGGCTTCCGACACGCCGTCCGAATAGATCACCAGCGCCTCGCCCGGCCGGAGCGTCATCTCGCCGACCTCGTAATCGGCCATCGGGATGATGCCGAGCGGAAAACCGCCCGACTGGAGCTGTTCGACCGACCCGTCGACGCGGCCGATGAGCGGCGGGTTATGACCGGCGTTGATGTATTTGAAGCTGCCGGTTTCGGGAGTCAGCTCGGCGATGAACAGCGTCACGAACCGGTTCGCGGGCGTGTTGTCCGACAGATACTGGTTGACCGATTTGACGATCTGCTCGATCTCGCTTTGGGCGGTGACCTGCGCGTGGATCGCCGCGTGGAGCGACGACATCAGGAGCGCGGCGGCCGTGCCCTTGCCCGAGACGTCGCCGAGCGCGATCAGCATCCGGCCGTCGGGCCGGGCGATAAAATCGTAGTAATCGCCGCCGATCTCGTAACAGGAAAACGAAATCCCCTGAAATTCGTAGCCGGCGATCTGCGGCGGGGCCGACGGCTGAAAGCTCTGCTGGATCTCGGTCGCGAGTTCGAGCTCGCGCTCCATCCGTTCGCGCTGGAAACGCTCTTCGAGCAGCCGCGCGTTCTCGACGCGGATCGAAGCGACCGACGCGAGCGTCGTCAGGATATTCAGATGCTCCTCGGAAAAGGTCGCCTCGGTCGTCGGCGAATCGGCGTAGACGAGCCCGAAAACGTCGCCCGTGTTGACGCTTAAGGGAACGGCGAGCACCGAACGGATGCCGAGCAGCGCCATCGTCTGGCTGGCGTAGCGCGGATCGTGCTGAGCGTCGGCCGTGAGCACCGATTTCCCGTTCCGGAGAACCTCGTCCATCACCGTCCGGCTGATCCGCACTTCCTCGATCATCTCGCCGCTGCCGCGAAGCCGCGCGACCGAGATCTTCATCCCGCCCTCGGCGTCCGGGTCGCGCAGCATAATCACGCAGCGTTCGGCCGGGACCGCCTCGAAGACGAGCGAGGCGACCTGATTGAGCGTTTCGTCGAGCCCGCTCGACGAGAGCAGCGCGATGCCGACCTTGCTGATCAGCCCGAGCAGCTCGTTGCGGGTGTTAAATTTCGAATCGAGAAACTCGGCGGTCGGGTTTTTCTGCGGCGAGAGCGCGATCGTCCGCGACGGGTCGAGCGCCTCGGTGTGGTCGGCGATCAGCGTCGCGTTCTTGCTCTGCCGGAGCCGTTCGTCCTCGAAGACGAGGACCGTCTCGCCGATCTGGATCTCCCCGCCGTTTAGGAGCGGGACCGGCATCGACACGACCGAGCCGTTATAGCGCGTGCCGTTGGCCGAGCCGAGATCCTGCAGCCAGTAGGCGTCGCCTTCCTTCCGGATTTCGGCGTGCAGCCGCGACGCAAAGGCGTCCGGAATACAGATGTCGCTGCGGGCCGAGCGGCCGATGGTCGTCCGCAGTCGCGTCAAAAAAAACTTTTCGGCCTGAAATTCCGAGCTTTTTAATATCAGTTGCGGCATATTCGAATAAATTAGATGATCCGTAACCCGAGCGCAAACGGCTTATTCCGTAATTTCACGGGCGACCCGCTGCTTGCCGTAGATGACGACGGTGCCGCCGACCAGATCCTGAAAGGCGCGGCCCCGGGCGTTGAGGGCGGAAAACAGAAAACCGAGCCCGAGCGTCAGCGCCGTCAGCAGATAACCGATCGTGTGCCGGACCAGCAATTGCCAGAACGACGGCGGCGTCCCGTCCTTGCGGACGATCCGGATGCCGGTCAGCATCTTGCCGATGCTCTGCCCGTTGAACATCGGGAAGATCACGAAATTGGTCAGCGCCAGCAGCAGCATAATCAGCCAGCCGGTGTTGCTGAGCTCGCTGTTGAGCAGCTTGACGCCGTCGGCCCCGTAAAAACGGCCGATGATCAGGCTGAAGACCGGCACGCAGACGAGCAGTATGTAATCGATCAGAAACGAACCGCACCGCAGCAGAAACGGCGCTTTGAGCCGCTCGGCGTCGAATTCGACAACGACGTGTTCCGGCCTCGTTCTTTTAACGGGGATGGTTTTATCAGTACTCATAAATAAAAAATATTCGATTTTACGGTCCCGGATCAAACTCGGCCCGGGCTTGTCACTTTCAAACCCAAAACCGCCGGACTCAACCGAACGGGTCGAATCCCGAACAATCCGAAATCCGAAATCCGAAATCCGAAATCCGAAATCGCCCTGTTATCCGATCGTAAAATGCAGCGTCGTGTCGCCGAGCTTGAGCTTGTCGCCGTTCGTCAGCGCGTGCGGCTGGTGCGGGAGGAGGCGCACCGAATCGCTGAGCGCGGTCAGCAGCGTCGTCCCGTTCGACGAGCCGAGGTCCTCGACCAGATAATTGCCGCCGTCGCGCCAGATCCGCGCGTGACGGCGCGAGATCTTGGTCTGCGGATCGAACTTCGAGAGATCGACCTCGGGAAAAATGTTCGACATCGGATCGCGCCGGCCGAGCAGGTTTTCCGTTTTTTCGAGCTTGAAGGTCGACGGGTCGAGCTCGCCCGTGCCGAGGACGACCAGTTTGGCCGTCGGAGCCGCCGGCGCGGCGACCGGCTGCGCGAAGCCCTGCTGGGCGATCGGCTGCTGGGCCCCGCAGAAGGCGCAGAAAACGTCGGTCGCGACGATCTGTTTGCCGCAGAAGCCGCAGAAGACGAGCTGTTCTGACAGCGCGGTCGAGGACGGCGCGGCCTTCACGCCGTAGGTCACGCGGCCGGTCTGCAGGTTCGACAGATGTTCGCGGAGATCGTCGCGCATCTGGGCGGCCGAAGCGAACCGGAGCTCGGCGTTGTATTCGACGGCGCGCATCAGGATCCGCTCGATCTGGTCGGAAAGCTGCGGATTGATCTGGCGCGGCCGCGGGTTCTTCTGGAAATCGAAGATCAGCAGCGGGTTGCTCTGCGGATCGGCGCCGGTCAGCAGGTGAAACATCGTCGACCCGAGACTGTAAATGTCGGAGCGCGGCTCGACGTTGCCGCTGAAGAGCTCGGGCGGCGCGTAGCCCATCGTGCCGACCGCCGTGACGCCCTTTTCCTCCTTGTTGACCCAGCGCGCGATGCCGAAATCGATCAGCATCACGCGGCCCGAATTGCCGTCGATCATGACGTTCGCCGGTTTCAGATCGCGGTAGACGATCGACGGCTCGTGATTATGCAGGTAATCGAGGACGTCGGCGATCTGGATCGCCCATTCGGTGACGCTCTTCTCGTCGATCCGGCCCTCGGGCGCGGAGCGCAGCCGCGCCGCCAGATCGCCGCCCGAGATGTATTTCATCACGAGGTAGAAGCGGGCTTCCTTCTCGTCGAAGAAATAATCGTAGATCGTCGGGATCGCCGGGTGATCGAGCGAGGTCAGCAGCAGCGATTCGCGCTTGAAATCGGCGATCGCCTTGTCCTGCTGATCGGATTCGATATAGCTCTGGACCATTTCCTTGACGGCGCGCAGGACGCCGCCGAGATTGCGGTCGTTGGCGAGGTAGACCGCGCCCATCCCGCCGCCGCCGATCTTGCGGACGATCTCGTACCGGACGTTGAGGATCGTGCCCTCGTCGAGCGGCTTCAATTTCGCGGCCTTGCGCCCGTCGGTATCGGTGTTTCCCATATTCGGCGCGGTGAACGAGCGGGCTTCCTTCGGCTCCTCAGCGACCGGCGCGGCCGGTTCTTCGGCGGCCGACGGCAAAACCGGCGCGGGCGTTTCGACCGGCGCGGCCTCAACCGGCGTCTCCTCGACCGGCGCGCTCTCGATGATTTTGACCGAATCGAATTTCGCGATCTCCTCGGGATGTTCGAGGATGTAGGGCGTTTCGGGCATCGCGATCGGCGGTTCCGGCGTCACGGCCGCGGTTTCCGTCGAATCCGTCGCGGCTTCGGGCATCGCTTCGGTCGCTGCGGGCGCTTCCGCGGCGGTCTCCGGCAGCGCCGCGACCCTTGCAGGCGCTTCCGAAACCGGCTCCGCCATAACGGCGGGGGCGGCGATTTCGGCGGCCGGTTCGACCGGCTCCGCGATCGGCGTTGCATCCGCGACGTCCGTCACGGGCGCTTCGAAAACGGCCCCGACGGGCATCGCATTTTCGAACGAATCGGCGACCGGCGTCGAATCGACGACCGGCGCATTCGCGGCCGGCTCCTCCTTTAATTCATCCGAAACCGGCGAAAAGGTCGCGGGTTCGAGCGTTTCCACGGGCGGCGCGGCGTCCGCTTCCGGCTCGAAACCGGTCGCCAGCGGCGTCGGAAAAACGTCCGGCTCGTCCGTCGTTGAAAGCGGCGTCGGAAAAACATCCGGCTCGTCCGTCGACGACGTTGACTCCGGCAGGACTTCGGGTTCGGCGGGCTCGGCCGGCGCGATCCCGGCGGGCTTCTCTTCGGAAACAGGGCTCTCGCCGAACGCCGCCTCGACCGGCGCCTCGAACGACCACGACGGCTGCGACGAAGGGATTTCCTGCGAGGGCCAGTCCGGGATCGGGGCCGGCACGAACGGTTCTTCATCGACCGGCGCGGGCGGTTCGGCGACGACCGGCGATTCGATCTTCAAATCGGAGGCGTGGATCTCGTCGGCGATCGGGGCCGGCTGCTCGAACGCCGGTTCTTCCGGAAGTTCGACGATCGGCTCGACCGGCTGTTCTTCGACCGGGGCCGAAAAGTCGGCGGCGGGCTCGACGACGGGCTCCGGCTCCACGGCGACGGGCGTCGGCTCCAAAGATTCAATGACGGGCTGTTGCGGAACAGCCTCGGGTTCGGCGGCCGGAACGGGTTCGAAAACGGGCGCGGGTTCCTCCAAAACCGGCGGCGCGGGTTCTTCAGCCACGGGCGGCGCGGGTTCGGCGGCGGGCGGCGCATCGGCGACCGGTTCCTGATTGACGGAAACCGGCGGCAGGTCGGCGGCCGGAGCCTCGTTTTCCGGTTCCGGCGCGAAATCCGTCACGAGCGGCGCTCCCTGATCTTCGTCGAGCAGCCCGGCCGGGATCTCGACCGATCCGGTCTTCATCGACCAGTTCTGCGAGGTCGGGCCCGGCGTGTACGGGACCGATGGTTCGGAAGTCGGCGGCGGCGGGACGTCGGCCGCGACCGGAACCGGTTCTTTTTCGGGTTCGATCCGGGAAACCAGCGGCTCGACCGGCTTCGGCAAGGCGTCGAGGGCGTTTCGATCGATTTTGATCGGCGGCATATCGACGATCGTTTCGGTCATCGAATGGTCATCGAAGGCCGCGACCGGTTTCAATGAAATTCCGCAGTACGGGCAAAAGAGATCTTCTTTGGCGACTTGCTCACCGCATTCATGACAATAGGACATTTTTTTTCTTTATTCCAAAGCCGGATTCGGGTAATTCCGGTTATTTATTGACCTTAAAACGTAAAAAAGTCTTCCCGACGATGATCTCGTCGCCGTCGTTCAGCAAATTCGGGCTGCCGGGGATCAGCCGCCGGCCGCGATTGATGTATGTGCCGTTGGTCGAGCCGAGGTCCTCGATCGAAAACCGGCCGTTCTGATGGACGATCCGCGCGTGGCGGCGGGAAACCTTCGCCTCCGGGTCGTGGGCATCAAGATCGACGTCCGGAAAGATCCCGTTGTCGGCGTCCCAGCGGCCGATCAGCGATTCGTCGGCGGTCAGCAGAAACTGCCTGCCGACCGAGGTTCCCCGTTCGATGATCAGGTTCGAATGCGCGCCGTCGACTTTTTTCTCGACGTTCTGGCCGGCCGGCGTCGGCTCGATATGTTCGACGATCGGTTCGATGCCGATCGACGTCACGCTGGCTGCCTGAAAAGACGGCTCGGAAAGGGGCGGCTGATAACTTTGCACTTGAAACTCGTTGTGATTATGGCCTGAAGACTGCAAGTTGGTCCCGCATTCATCGCAGAATTGCGAACCGTCCAAGTTTTCCGTTCCGCAAGTTTTGCATTTTATCATTATTTTTAGTCCTTGCGATTAATTTTGAAAATTATTAATTTATCTATGGCAAACTCATTTTAACCTTAAAATGTTTGTTCGTAAATCGTAAAGATGTCAGTCGGAAAGCATCGCGCGATTTTTTTTCGATGTCGATAATGCTGCATAAAATCCAAAACGCCGGACGACATTTTTGAAACTATCCGGCCCGGGACGACGTAGAAGCTTTATTGACGCGGCACAGGCAATAATTTGCGTTAAAATTCATAACCTGAAACAAATCTTCGTTTAGAGAGGAATTAAATATATAATGGCAGTCAGCCGTAAAGGAAAAATCATTATCGGCGCGTCCGTCGGCGTCCTTTTAATCATCATCATCGTCGCCAGTATTTTCGCGACCCGCAAGGATACGCCCGAGGTCACGGTCGTCAAAGTCGAGAAAAGGAAAGAGCTTCGCTCGAACGTCACGGCCTCCGGCGAGATCCGGCCGATCCAGTTCATCAACCTGACGAGCGAGGTCCAGGGCCGGATCGAGGAGATCTACGTCAAGGAAGGCGACGCTGTCAAAAAAGGCACGCCGCTCGTCAAGCTCGACCCGACCCAGCTCGAATCGAGCACCGACGCCCAGCTCGCCTCGCTGCAGGCCTCGCAGACCGACGCGCAGGTTTCGCGCTCGCAGGTCGTCGCCGCCCAGAACCAGTATTCGCAGGCCCAGCAGGGTCTGATCGCCTCGCAGGCCTCGGTCGACACCGCGATCCAGCAGGTCAACACGGCGCGGCAGAACGTCGTCGCCTCGCAGACGGACGTCGACAAGGCGCAGGTCGAATTGACGGCCGCCAACCGTGAGCTCCGCCGGTCGGAAGATCTCGTCGAAAAGGGCGTCATCTCGAAGCTCGAGTTCGATCAGGCGAAAGACCGCGTCTCGAACGCCGAGGTTTCGCTCCGCAACGCGCAGTCGCGGCTCAAATCCGCGCAGCTTTCGGTCAACGAGGCCGAGGCCCGCGTCAAGGAGGCCCGCGCCCGCGCCGGCCAGCAGCAGGTCGCCGTCCGCGACGCCCAGCGGGGCGTCGACACCGCCAACCTGAGCGCCGAATCGAGCCAGAAACGCTCCGAACAGCAGGCCGCGCTCTTCCGCGGACAGCGGACGCAGAAGGACAAGACCCTGCAGGTCGCGCCGATCGACGGCGTGATCGCCGACATTCCGTCGAAGGTCGGCACGTTCGCGGTCGCCAACCTGTCGTCGACGCCGCTCCTGACGATCGCCGATATGTCGGCGATCAACGTCGAGGTCAAGGTCGACGAGACCGAGATCGACAAGGTCGAGGAAGGCCAGAGCGCGAAGGTCAAGGTTGATGCTTTCGGCGAAAAGGAAATCGTCGGCAAGGTCAAGCTCAAAAACCCGCTCGCGATCGGCAAATCGCAGACGTCGGGCGGTCTTTCGACCAACATCAACAACAACGAGGCCAAGGAATTCAAGGTCGTCATCGAGCTGACCGACATCCCGCAGGACGTCCGCGAAGGACTCCGGCCGGGAATGAGCGCGACCGCCGTCATCACGACCAAAACCGCCACCGACGTGATCGCCGTCCCGCTCCAGTCGGTGATCGAAAAGAAACCCGAAGCATCGCCTTCGCCGACCATCCAGGGCGACGTCCAGATGCCGAACGAGAAGCCGAAGACGATCAAGGGCGTTTACATCCTCGACGGCAACAAGGCCAAATTCGTCGAAGTTCAGACCGGCATCACCGGCGAATCCGACATCGAGATCACGAGCGGTCTGAGCGACGGCCAGCAGGTCATCACCGGGCCGAGCCGGATCCTGAACACGCTCAAGGAAGGCACGCAGGTCAAGAAGCAGGAGAAGAAGGAAGGCGAGAACGCCAACAAATCCTGACGCGGGTAAACGCTCCGGAAGCTGAATCCGGCAATTTAATATGTATCGATTTATGGACAACGAAAACGGGAAACCTCAGACTGACACGGCGATGCGGGCCGTCGACGGCCGGCCTTTGATCTCGATGCGCAACATCTGGAAAACCTACCAGATGGGCGTCGAGGAGCTGCACGCGCTGCGCGGCGTCTCGTTTGAGGTGCAGAAGGGCGAATACGTCGCGATCATCGGGCCTTCCGGGTCCGGCAAATCGACGCTGATGAATCTGATCGGCTGTCTCGACTCGCCGAGCAAGGGCGAATACTGGATCAACGGCAACCAGGTCGCCGAGATGACCGACGACGAACTCGCCAAGATCCGCAACAAGGAGATCGGCTTCGTTTTCCAGACGTTCAACCTGCTGGCCCGCGCGACCGCGCTCCACAACGTCGAGCTGCCGCTGATCTACGCCGGCATCCGCGCCGACGAGCGCCACAACAAGGCGCAGGCGGCGCTCGCCTCGGTCGAACTCGGCGACCGCGTGATGCATAAACCGAACGAGCTTTCGGGCGGCCAGCGGCAGCGCGT
>JAFDVJ010000078.1:0-9027 GCA_018269075.1 Acidobacteriota bacterium | reverse complement strand
CTGCTCGCCGACGAGCCGACCGGCGCGCTCGACACGAAAACCAGCTACGAAATTATGGCGCTTTTCGAACGGCTCCACGCCGAGGGCAACACGATCATCGTCGTCACCCACGAACACGACATCGCCGAGCGCGCCCACCGCGTGATCACGATCCGTGACGGCGAGATCGAAAAAGACGAGCGCATCAAATGATCGAAAATCTGCCCGGCTATGTTTCGATCACCTTTATCCTGACCGCCTTTCTGGCGGTCGGATTTCTTTTCCGCGCGGTCAAGACGACCGTTTTCGAAACGACGCCGGCGCGAATCCTGATCTTTATCCTCTCGTTCTGGATCTTTTTTCAGGCGGTGCTCGCGCTCAACGGGTTTTATCTCGTCGAGGCGGGCTTTCCGCCGCGGCTCTTCCTGTTCGGCGCCTTCCCGGCGCTGCTGCTGATAGTTCTTTATTTCGTATTTTTCCGCCGGACCTTCGTCGAGCGGCTGCCGCTCCGGACGCTGACGCTGTTGAGCGTCGTCCGGATTCCGGTCGAGCTCGTTCTGTTCTGGCTTTACCGGAACCAGCTCGTTCCGCAGTCGATGACCTTCGAGGGCCGCAACTTCGACATCGTCTCGGGCCTCGCGGCAATCGTCGTCTATTTCGTCGCCTTTCGCGGCGGCCGGGTCAACCGGCCGCTGCTGATCGGCTGGAATCTGCTCGGCCTCGTCCTGCTTTTCAACATCGTCGCCACCGCGATTCTCGCGTTGCCGGCCTTCAACCCGGGACAGCCGCCGGAAACGGTGAATCGCGCCGTCCTTTATTTCCCGTTCGTCTGGCTGCCGACGATCGTCGTCCCGATCGTTTTGTTCAGCCATCTCGCGAGTCTGTGGAAGCTTTTCGGTAAACGGGAGATTTGATCCTCGATCCCGGAGTTGTTCGGCACGGCAATTGACCGGGCCGGAGATTCGCTCGTGAACAGAGTTTTCGATCGAATCGGAATCATCAGCCCGGCGAGAGGTTGTTTTAGATCCACTAAAAACACTAAAAACACTAAAAGAAACACGAAAGAAAATTAGTGTTTTTGGTGTCTTTGGTGGATCTAAAACAACCGCTCGCCGACCGGGCTTTTCATTGACCCTTAAGTTTCGCGGCGTTTTGGCTAAAAAATCATTAAAACTGCGTTCGAGCAATGATCGTGCCGAAAAGTTCTGCTTCGATCCTTGATTCTTCGAACGTCGAAAAAGAAATTCGGAAACGAGCCGGGGCCGGATTATCAAAGATCCAAGATCGAAGATCGAAGACCAAAGATCAAACTCCCGAACCCAAAGTTCCGGCCTTCGAAATTAAACCTTTTTCCCCCGCATCGCGTATAATCTATAACTGACAACCGTTTCGTTTAGTTTAACCGAATGAATTTTGCCGAAACCTTTAAACTCGCTTTCGATTCGATCTGGGCCCACAAACTGCGCTCGTTTCTGACGCTTTTGGGAATGATCTTCGCGGTCGCCGCTTTTATGCTCGTGCTTTCGGTCCTCCAGGGCTTCAGCGCCTACGTCGACGAAAAGCTCGCCGGCATCGGGTCGAACGCCTTTACGATCCGGCGGTTCAGTTTCGACGACTTCAAGGACACCGACTCGATCGCCGCCGCCCAGCGCCGCAACAAGGAGCTGACGATGGAAGAGCTCGAATTCATCCGCGAACGCGCCCAGCTGATCGACAAGATCGGGGCCAAGGCGCTGCCGAATTCGCGCGAGATCAAGCGCGGCACCGAATCGATCCGCGACGTCCAGGTCGACGGCGCCGAGCCGGTCATCGGCGAGATCGAAAAGCTCGACATCGCGCAGGGCCGCTATTTCACGACCACCGAGAACAACAACGCGATGCGTGTCTGCTATGTCGGGATGGACATCGCCAACAAGCTCTTCCCGCAGGGCGACGCGCTCGGCGGCGAGATCACGGTCGGCGGCATTCCCTACAAGATCATCGGCATCCAGACCGCGAAGGGCACGGTCTTCGGCCGGCCGATGGACAACTTCGTCCAGTTTCCGATCAAGACCTTCGGCGCGAACTTCGGCGGTCTGCGCGGGAGCCGCGGCATTTATTTCGAGGCTTCGGCGAAAAACGACAAGCAGTTTAACGACGCCGTCGAGGAAGCGCGGACGCTGATGCGGATCAAGCGCAAGCTCGAATTCGGCGAGAAGGACAATTTCGGGATCCTCACGCCCGACGCGATCTCGAAACTGATCAGCGGCATCACCGGCCCGATCGCGACCGTCATTTTGTTCGTCCCGACGATCGCCCTGCTCGTCGGTGCGATCGTCATCATGAACATCATGCTCGTCGCGGTCACCGAGCGGACCAAGGAGATCGGCATCCGGAAAAGCCTCGGCGCGCGGCAGGCCGATATTCTGCGGCAGTTTCTGTTCGAGGCCGCGACGCTCGCGCTGATCGGCGGCGTGATCGGCCTGATCATCGCTGAGATCCTCGCGTTCACGATCACCGTGACGATCTCGATCCCGACGCGGATCCCGCTCTGGGCGATCATTATGGCGATCGGAATTTCCGGCGGCGTCGGAATTTTAGCCGGTCTGTTTCCCGCGTGGAAGGCGGCGCGGCTCGACCCGATCGAGGCTCTGCGGCAGGAATAAATTATGAATTTCATCACGAGCACCTTTTACGAGAACTTCAAAATGGCCTTCGCGACGCTGCGGAGCAACAAGCTGCGCTCGTTTCTGACGATCGTCGGCGTCGTCATCGGCGTGATCGTCGTGATGCTGATCTCGTCGATCATCAGCGGCATCAACGTCGCCGTCGAAAAACAGGTCGAATCCTTCGGCACGCGGTCGATCTTCCTTTATAAGATGGACATCGGCATCCGGACGAGTATGCCGACGCGCGAGGAGCGGATGCGCAAGCCGCTGACGATGGAGGACGCCGAGGCGATCGGCAATCTCCCGTCGATCGAGACGGCCGTCCCGTTTCTCGACATCTCGAACAACTTTTTCGGCCAGAAGATCAACGTCACCGGCAAGAACGGCAAGACCTCGACCTCGGTTCAGATGAACGGCACGCTGCCGCAGGTCGAAAAGACGACGACCGAAACGCTGATCGAGGGACGCTGGTTCTCGCAGTCGGAATCGGACGAAAAGGCCAACGTCTGTCTGATCGGCTCGTCGGTCAAGGACGCCTATTTCCCGTACGACAGCCCGCTCGGCGAGACGATCGAGATCGGCGGCACCGAATTTCGGATCATCGGCCTGCTCGAAAAGCGCGAGCAATTGTTCGGCGGCGGCGGCGGCAACAACGACCAGTCGAACGTCATCTATATGCCGATGGGCGCGGCGATGAAGCTCAAGCCGAACGCCGACGACCTCTTCATTCTGGCGGTCGCCCGGGAAGGCCAGCTCGAAAAGGCGAAGGACGAGGTGCAGGACCTTCTGCGCGTCCGGCGGCACGTCAAATACGGCGAGAAGAACAATTTCGCGATGGAGACGGCGGCGAGCCTGATCGACCAGTTTGGGGCGATCACGCGCGGCGTCTTTCTCGCGATGATCGTGATCTCGTCGATCGGCCTGCTGATCGGCGGCATCGGCGTGATGAACATTATGCTCGTCTCGGTCACCGAACGGACGCGCGAGATCGGCATCCGCAAGGCGATCGGCGCGCGCCAGACCGACATCTTACTGCAGTTCCTGATCGAGGCGGCGACGCTGACCGGCTTCGGCGGCCTCATCGGTCTGCTCGTCGGCTGGCTGCTGACGCTGCTCGTCAAGCTCGTGATGCCGTCCTACGTCCCGTTATGGGCGCCGATCGCCGGCTTCTGCTTCAGCGTCTTCATCGGTCTCGTGTTCGGCCTCTTCCCCGCCTGGAAGGCCGCCCGCCTCGACCCGATCGAATCGCTGCGGTATGAATGATAAAGTAACGAAAATCTGATTTTTGTATAAAGCCCGCCCGTGAAACGGCGGGCTTTCGTTATTCAGCCATCGGAGATGGCAAGGGCGTAAAACCCCGGGCGAAAGCCATCAGAATCTACGCAAATTCGAGATTTTATTTTCTGGGGCTCTGCCGCCCGATGTGCGGACGGGCTCTGCCCGTCCGGCGTACGCCGCTCAGGATTTCGGCGAAAGGCTGCGCCTTGAGCCGCGAGGCGCGAGGCCGAGCCTCGCCATTTTAGCGGAAAGCCGTCACGGCAAGGCGCAGCATTGCCGCCCATCGGGCGGCGGAGCCGCAAAAAACGAGCCTTTCAAACTCTTGTAGATATTAATGTTTTTCAATCGGGACCTGCCCTTGTCACCATCCCCGAAGGATGAATGCAGCAATAATTTAACGATAACCAATTCCCAAAACAATTTACCACCCAAAATGATAAAACCGGCGAGATGGACGGGCCTTCAACCCCACACTTCGCCGGCCTTATAAAATTGTCGTTCAGCCCGAGCCTTGAGTCCTGAGCGTTAAGTTTTGAGCCGGGCCTTTCAAAGCCTGAACCGCCCGACTCTCCACTCTCCACTCTCCACTCTCGACTCTTACTTCATCCCGCTCGTCCCTCCCCCGTTCTTCCGGCCTCTCTTTTTCCGGTCCGAAAGACGCGTGCCGCCGACCATCTCGTACTCGTTGCTGTCGCGGCCGAACTTGAATTCGGTGCCGGACAGAATCCGCGCGCTGAGATCGACGAGCGCCTTGAGATCGCGGTCGATGTCGTTCGACCGTTCGTCCGCCTCGGCGAGCAGCGAGTTGTATTCGCTGATCCCGTCGGTGACCCGTTTGATCGCCGCTTTCACCGTTTCGACCGAAACGCCGTTGCCGAGGTCGAGTCTTTCATCAACCGAAATCATCCCGTCCACCCGCTGCTGCGCGACGCGCAACTCGCGCGGGATGTCTTTTTTCAATCTTGCCATAATGAATTGTATCTAACTTGCTTTTAAGCTGTTTAACTAATGCTCCTCAATTCCTCATCCGTGAATTGACAAACGTCTTTAGCAAAACTGTTTTGGGGAAGATGGAAGCCGGTTTTCGCAAGCGAAAACCTCTTTTCACAAGCCTTACAACAATTTTGGGAAAGTGAAATGCCGCCCCCGGAATCCCCGTTTCGGCTCCGGGATACCCGTTTGGTTTTCCGGCGATCCCCGGAAGTCTCCCGGGGTTCGCCGGAAGACTTCCGGAGTTCGCCGGAAGACTTCTGGAGTTCGCCGGAGGACTTCCGAGGTTCCCCGGTGATATTCCGAGATTCCCCGGAGGACTTCCGAAGTTGCCCGGTGATATTCCGAGGTTCCCCGGTTGTCTTCCGAGGTTCCCCGGAAGAATTACGGGGTTCCCTGAAATTCCTCCGGAGTTCCCCGGAAATCTTCCGGAGTTCCCGGATGTTTCAACCGGGATCGTCGGAAATCTTCCGGAGTTTCCCGGAACCGTTCGGCACTTCCGTGAGAGCGGATTTTGATCGGGCGTTCGAACAAACGTCGACCGGATTTGTCGTCCGTTCCGGCGTTTTCCGCCCGCGAACTTCCGCGGCCGTTCGACGGCCCGCCGGACGTTCGCTCCGACTCTTTTCGGGACGGCTTTTCAATGACCTTTTCCCGATCCCGAAAACCGTTTGCCGTGATCCACGGACGGGCGGCCTTCGCGATCGTAACCGACACCTTTTCAAGTCTTTCCGGACACACCTCGACCAATCCCGGGGAGCGCCTCGGTCTTGAAAAGTGATAACAAAAATACTCCTCTCAGAAGGTTTTGTCAACATATTTTTTTGCCCCGTCCGGCGGCGGTTTCGGCGGGGATCGGAAAGGGTCCCGACGACGTTTTTTCCGCCCCTTTTTTGATCCTGCCGAAGACCGTTTGCGAACAGTTTTCCGCGTCCCCCGAATAGTCTTCGAGGCACGAAAAAGCCCCGCGAAAATCGCGGGGCCGTTTATTGTTCAACGCGCCGGTTCCGCCGTTCGCGGCGGCGGCCGGAAAGCGTCGTCAGTTGACGTTGCCCGAGCCGGCCGCGCCGATGACGCGGAAGACGATCATCAGGAGCGCCAAAATGATGACGATCGCCCACGCCGAGCCGGACGAAAGTTTGTTGGTCTTGCGCAGACCGATCGCCGCCAGCACCCAGCCCCAGATCATAAAGAGATCGAGCGTGCTCGCGAGCGTCGCGATCACCGGCATCGATTTGCCGTCGAGGAACATACTCGGGTTGGCGTGGAGCAGGCCGCGCTGATCGACCGCGAAATCGATGTCGTCGGCCGACTTGAAAACGAGGATGATCAGGTTGGCGATGGTCCCGATGACCAGCGGCGGAAACGACGAGTAAACCCAGACCGAAACGGCGTGCATAAAATTGCCCGTCCCGCCGAAGGCTTTCGCGCCGCCCCAGTAGAGAAGCGCGCCGATCGCCGTGATGATAATGAAGAAGACCGGCACGGCGAATCTGACGACCTTCATTATCGTCAGCTGCAAATTGAGCGCGCTCTGTTTCGCCTCGGGATCGAGCGAAGCGGTCCGATCGTTCTTGTCGAGCTGTTCGATAAAGAAACGCTTTATCCCCTCATCGCCGAGCTTGTAGCTAAAGGCGAAACTGAAGGTTGTCGCGAGCACGATCGAGATCAGCAGCGCCATCACGAACCGCGGTTTCCGGCGCAGATCCTCGAAGGTCGAACCGGGATCGAAAAAGATGCCGCCGAGCGTCGCGGCCTCGGACATCCGGGGCTCGGTATCCTCGGACTTGATTTGTTCGGGAAGCGGCGGCTCCTGCCAGCCGGTATTTTCTCCGTCCATTTTTTTGATTCCTCCTTGCGCGTCGCGGCCTTTCAAACCGAAAGGAGCGGGACGCCTTAAATTGTTTGATTGAAACTACCTTTAGCTATACGCAGAACCCGCGCATTCGTTTCAACTTTCTGTTTTCGGGGCCGTTTCGTAACCCTCGACCCGGATGCAGGCCGCCAGATGTCCCGGCGAGATTTCCCGCAATTCGGGAACGACCCGCGCGCATTCCTCGACGGCGATCGGACAACGCGTCCGGAAACGGCAGCCCGACGGCGGGTTGATCGGCGTCGGCACGTCGCCCTGCAGCACGATCCGCTCGCGTTTCTGCTTCGGATCGGGGATCGGGATCGCCGACAGGAGCGCCTTCGTGTAAGGGTGGAGCGGCAGCTCGTAAAGCTCTTTGGCGTCGGCGATCTCGACGATCTTCCCGAGATACATCACGGCGACCCGCTGCGAGATATGCTCGACGACCGCGAGGCCGTGCGAGATGAAAAGATAGGTCAGCCCGAACTCGGCCTGCAGGTCCTGCAGCAGATTGACGACCTGTGCCTGAACCGAGACGTCGAGCGCCGAAACCGGCTCGTCGCAGACGATCAGCTTCGGGTTGAGCGCGAGCGCCCGCGCGATGCCGATCCGCTGGCGCTGGCCGCCGGAAAACTCGTGCGGGTAGCGGTACATATAATCGGGATCGAGGCCGACCTTTTTCAAAAGCTCGGCGACCCGCTCGCGGCGTTCCGCTTTATTGCCGATCCGGTGGATCTTGAGCGGTTCGGCGACGATCGAAAGGATGCTGAGCCGCGGGTTGAGACTCGCGTACGGATCCTGAAAGATGATCTGCATCTCGCGCCGCATCAATCGCAGCTGCTCGGCCTTCATCTTCGTCAGTTCCTCGCCCGCGAACAGGACTTCCCCGCTCGTCGGCTCGTAAAGCCTGAGCAGACAGCGGCCGACGGTCGATTTGCCGCAGCCCGATTCGCCGACGAGCCCGAGCGTCTCGCCCGCAAAAATGTCGAACGAAACGTCGTCGACCGCGCGGACGACGTCGTCGGAATCCTCGACCGGAAAATATTTGACCAGATTGCGGACCTTTACGAGCTCCGCTTTTTTCGTTTGTGGTGCTGTCATCGATACCAATTGTATAGTTAAACTGAGTCCTGAGTCTTGAGTCTTGAGTCTGAAGTCCGTTTTCGATTTCGCGGGCTTTCAGTTTCCGGTGACGATTTTGTCGATAAAACCGCCCGGATGACGAAATCGAAACCGCCGCCAAATGACTTGAGACTCAGGACTCAGGACTCAAGACTTTTGTTTTTCAACTCGGGGCTCAGATTAAGTTATTTACCCTTCCAGTCTTCCCTGATGATCGCGAACCGTTCGTGATCGCGCCAGCGGCCGCGCACTTTCAGATATTTGCGCGAAAAGCCCTCTCGCGTGAAGCCGCAGCGCCTGAGAACCTTGATCGACGGAACGTTCTCGGGCTGGACGTTGGCCTCGATCCGGTGGAGCTTCAAATCGCGAAAGGCGAATCGCAGGATCAGCCTGACAGCCTCAGTCATAAACCCCATTCCCGTGTATTTGACGCCCAGATAATAACCGAGATAAGCGTTCTGAAACCCCCGCCGGAAAATCTGCGAGAGATTGATCACGCCGACGATCTTCGCGTCCTGCGTCCGGCAGATCACCAGACATTCGCTGGTCTCGCTTTCGTTCCTCGCGACATAGGCGGCAAACTTTTCCCGATCCTCGGGCGGATCGATGTAGCCCTGATAAAAACGGCGGCTTTCGCGGTAAAGCACGCTCATCTCCTCGAAGTCGTCGATCGTCACATAACGCAGAAAAACGCTTTCGCCGTTAACCCGCAGCCGCGGATTTTTCAAGTTCGTCGTCATACAAAACACACCGGACCCTGACGTCCGCTTCGAGCCCGTAAAGCGGGATCTCGCCCCGCGTGCAGCGTTCCATACGGTATTCGCAGCGCGGCGCGAAATGACAGCCCTCGGGCAGGTTGGTCGGGCTCGGCACCGTCCCCTCGATCGTCTGGAGCCGCGTCACCTTTTCGAGATGATCGGCCGCCAGCTTCGGGACGGATTTCAAAAGCCCGCGGGTATAGGGGTGTTTCGGGAGTTCGAAAATTTCGTCGACGCCGGATTCCTCGACGATCCGGCCGGTGTACATTACGCAGACGCGGTCGGCGACCTCGGCGACGACGCCGAGATCGTGGGTGATCAGGATCATCGCCGAGTTGGCCTCGCGCGTGAGTTCCTTGAGCAGCGCCAGGATCTGCGCCTGCACCGTCACGTCGAGCGC
>JAFDVJ010000077.1 GCA_018269075.1 Acidobacteriota bacterium | reverse complement strand
AGCCTGTAAATACGCTTCACACCGGTGACGCTTCACACCGGTGAAACGTTCGACACCGCTGACGCGGCGTTGGCCGGCTGACAGCCCGCCGTACGTCAACCCGAACTTCCTAACCCCGTCCGCCAAAACCGGCAGCTCCCCACCGATAAGCCAATCCGAAATCCGAAATCCGAAATCCGAAATCACAACAGTTTTTCCGGCGTGATCGGCAGCTCGCGGACGCGTTTGCCGGTCGCGTGGAAGACGGCGCAGGCGATCGCGGCCGGGATGCCGACCAGACAGAGCTCGCCCATCCCCTTGATGCCGAGCGGGTTGACGATCTGGTCGTCTTCCTCGATAAAGACCGATTCGTAATCGAGGATATCGGCGTTGACCGGCACGTGATAATGCTGCAGGTTATGGTTCATGATCCGGCCGTAGCGGTGATCGATCTCGGTCGCTTCCTGCAGGGCCATCCCGATGCCCCAGACGATGCCGCCGAGCTCCTGGCTGTGCGAGGTCTTCGGGTTCATAATTTTGCCGGTCGCCGTGACCTCGATGATCCGCGTCACGCGCACCTTGCCGATGTCGGGATCGACCTTGACCTCGACGAACTGCGCGCCGTGCGCCTGCGTCGCGTATTTGTTGCGCTCGGCCGACGGCATCGACTGATAGGTTTCGGCGATTTCCCCGAGATTATTGCGTTTGAGCAGATCGGCGGCGACGACGAACCGCGACGGGTCGTTTTTCAGCCGGAGCCGGCCGTCCATCAGTTCGACGTCCGCGGCGGCGGCCGCCTTGAGCGGCGAATTCGCGTCCGCGTTCGCCAGCGTCAGCAGTTTTCCGACGATCGCGAGCGCCGCGCCGTAGACGGCCGAGCCGACGCTCGCCGTCGTTAATGATCCGCCCTGCGCCGGCGCGCGCGGAAAGCGCGTGTCGCCGAGCTCGAACTTGACCTGCTCGGGTTTGAGGCCGAGATATTCGGCGGCGATCATCGTCATCACCGTGTAGGTGCCGGGCCCGATGTCCGAGGTCGCGCTCGCGACGTGCGCCGTCCCGTCGGCGCGATACGTCACCCTGACCGACGCCGGCGCCTGAAACGCGCCCCAGACGCCGGTCGCGACGCCCCAGCCGACGAGCAGCCGCCCGTCGCGCATCGACCGCGGTTCCATCGTGCGCTTTTTCCACCCGAATTTCTCCGCGCCCAATCGGTAGCATTCGCGCAATGCCTTGCTCGACCACGGCCGGCCGCTTTCGGGATCGGTCTCGGCGTAATTGATCAGCCGCAGCTCGAGCGGGTCGATCTTGAGTTCGTAGGCCAATTCGTCGAGCGCGCATTCGAGCGCGAACATTCCCGAGACCGCGCCCGGCGCGCGCATCCAGGTCGGCGTCGAGAGATCGGTGTCGACGAGCTTCGTCGTCGCGAGCAGGTTCGGGCAGGCGTAGACGCCGCGCGTCATCGAGGTCGTGTTGTCGTTGAATTCCTCGTACGACGAAGTGTTGTGGACGGCATCGTGGATCATCGCCGTTAATTTACCCGATTTTTCGGCGCCGAGCGCGATCTTCTGGATCGTGTAGGGCCGGTAGCCGTAGCCGGTGTACATCTGCGAGCGCGTGTAGACGACCTTGACGGGGCGCTTCAATTCGCGCGCGGCCATCGCCGTCAGCGACGGGTAATAGTTCGGCCGGAGACTCGCGCCGAACGCGCCGCCGACAAACGGCGAGACGACCTGCACGTTGTCTTCGGAAAGGCCGAAGACCTTTGCGAGATGCCGCCGGACGCCGTAGACTTCCTGCGTCTTGTCGAAGATCGTCAGCTTGTCGCCTTCCCAGTGGGCGATCGCGGCGTGCGGCTCGATCGGATTGTGATGCTCCATCTGGATCCGGTATTCGGCCGCGACTTTGACCGGCGCGGTCTTCATCGCCTCATCGGGGTTGCCGCGCGGCGTCGGTTTGCGGCTGCCGGGAACGCGCGCTTTCGCGAGCAGGCTTTCGGTGTCGGTCGCGTGCGGTTCCCCGTTGTATTCGACTTTCACGAGATACGAAGCGAAACGCGCCTGCTCGAACGTCTCGGCGACGACCAGCGCGACCGGCTGCATATTGAAGAGAATCCGGTCCGACTGCAGCGCGTAAAACGATTTGTCCGAACCCGTGTTGAACTTCGGCGTGTTCAAATGCGTGAAGACGCGGATCACGCCCGGCGCGCGTTCGGCTTCCGTCGTGTCGATCGATTTAATCGTCCCGCGCGCGATCGCGCCGGTCGCGAGAAAGCCGTGCGCGAGATTCTTGACCTGAAACTCGGCCGCGTATTTGGCCTTGCCCGTCACTTTCGCGACGCCCTCGACGCGGCTCATATCCTTTCCGATGTATCGTGCCATAATTTTTCGCCCTCCCGATTTATTCCGCCGCGCCTTTGAACGCCCGCAGCAGCGCGAGCGTGATCGCGCGCCGGCCGAGCTCGACCTTGTATTCGTTATGTTCGAGCGGCTGCGCCTTTTTCATCTCCTCGGCGGCCGCCGCTTCGAACGCCTCGCGCGACGGCGTTTTCCCGACGAGCATTTTTTCGGCGTCATACGCGCGCCACGGCTTGTTGGCGACGCCGCCGAGCGCGACGCGCGCCTGTTTGATGCGTCCGCCGGCGAGTTCGAGCGCGGCGGCGACCGAAACGAGCGCGAACGAGTAGCTCGTCCGCTCGCCGACCTTCAAATAATAGGAATTCGCCGCGAAATTATTGCGCGGGAGCTCGATCGAAGTGATCAGCTCGCCCGGTTCGAGCGCCTTGTCCCGATGCGGCGCGTCGCCCGGCAGCTTGTGAAATTCCGTGATCGGGATTCCGTATCCCGTGGTGCCGCTCGTCTCGGTCACATTGACGACCGCGTCGAGCGCGGCGAGCGCGACCGCCATGTCCGACGGGTTGACGGCGACGCAGGATTCGGACCAGCCGAAGATCGCGTAGCGGCGGTTGAGCCCGCCGAGCGCCGAGCAGCCCGAACCGGGCTCGCGGCGGTTGCACGCGACGGCGACGTCGTAGAAATACCAGCACCGGACCTGCTGCATGAGATTCCCGCCGTTCGTCGCCATGTTGCGGATCTGCGCCGACGCGCCGGCGAGGATCGCCTGCGAAAGCAGCGGAAACTGCTGCCGCACCAGCGGGTGATTGGCCGTGTCCGTGTTCGTCGCGAGCGCGCCGATCGAAAGGCCGGACGGAATCGTTTTGATCCGCGTCAGCTTGAGCCCGGAAATATCGATGAGCTCGTTCGGCCGCCGGACGTCTTCCTTCATCAGATCGACGATGTTCGTGCCGCCCGCGATATACTGCGCGTCCCGGTTGGCCGAAACCAATCGAACGGCGTCCGCTTCGTCCTTCGCCTTCGTAAACTTAAACGGCCGCATCTCGTTCCTCCTCTCCCGCGCTCATCGCGGCGGCGATCTCCTCTTCGGTCGCGAACTGCCAATACTGCGCCGTCTCGCGGCCCGCCTGAACTTCCCTGATCGCCGCGACGATGCCCGGATACGCGCCGCAGCGGCAGACGTTGCCGCTCATCCGCTCGCGGATTTCCTCGTCGGAGAGCTTCAAATCGCGCGCCGTGGCCCGGAGGTTCTTCGTCGCCGCGCTCGCCTCGCCGTTTTTCGCTTCGTCGAGCAGCGCGACCGCCGAGCAGATCTGCCCCGGCGTGCAGTAGCCGCACTGAAATCCGTCGTGCTTGATGAACGCGGCCTGCACCGGATGGAGCTCGTCGCCTTTCGCGAGCCCCTCGACGGTCGTCACCGTCTTGCCCTCGCATCTCGCGGCGAGCGTCAGGCACGAGAGCACGCGCCGCCCGTCGACGATCACCGTGCACGCGCCGCACTGGCCCTGATCGCAGCCTTTTTTCGTGCCGGTCAGGCCGAGATTCTCGCGCAGCAGATCGACGAGCGCGGTCCGCGAATCGATCTCGACGCTCTGCGCCGCGCCGTTGATCTTCAAAGAAACTCTGACCGCGTTTTCGAGCCCCGCGTTCTCGGCGAAGACGGCGTCGGGCGCGGTCTCGACCGCGGCGAGCGCCTTTTCCTTCGCCAACAGCTGAAGCGCGAACACGCCGAGCCCGCCGGCCAGTCCCTGCTCGAAAAACCGCCGCCGCGCGACGCCGAAAATCCCGAGCTCGTCGAGCAGTTTTTCCCCGTCCGCCCGCGTTTCCGGCCGTTCCTCCCCGTTCAGCAGATAATCTTCGTCCTCTCGATGATCGTTCATAATCCTCCCTGCGAATTTCCCGCGAACCCGGCGGCGTCCGCCGTTTCGGCGCGGTTGATTTTGAAGTCTACCGACTCGTTTTGATCGAGTATTTTACCAAGCTTATACGACACCGGCAAAAAACCGCAACTCTCGGGATTTTTCCCGACCGGCGGCCGGAAATAAAGTCGCGAAAAAATTTCCGAAATTTGATAAATTAAAGTATGAAAATCGACGAAACGGCACGAAACCAATCCGAAATCCGAAATCAGAAATCCGAAATCCCAAATCGATTGGATTCGGGCGGCCGGTTTGGAATATAATCGAGAGTCGGTTTATTCGCGAACCTGATACCTAGTTTAGGATTAACGGACAACGGACTGACAGTTCGGTCGTCGCGTTGCACGGATGTGAAGCGTTTCTACAGGCTGTCGCCTGTCAACAGGCTGTCAGCCTGTTGTACTTCCCCAACTTCTCTTTGCTTTTTTGGAGGTTTTTTTTAATGCAGCAAAATTTCGGCGCGGGCGTGCGGAGTCCGCTTGTGTGGTGCGCGGCGATCATCGGACTGATGACGGCGCTCGTTTACATTCCTCTCGAATTCCGGCCGGCCGCCGGCGGCCGCGCGCCGCGCAAGGGCCTCGTCCAGCGCACCGAGAGCCGCGAGGCAGGCCTCGACAATTACGACATCCGGAACGACAAATCCGCGATCGAAAAGCTGCGCGGCTTTCGCCAGTCGCAGAATAAGGACGCCGCGCTCGTCGCCGACGTCCGCGCGCGGTTCGTCACGGGCGAAGCGGCTTTGCAGGCGAAAATCCCGACGCTCAAAGTCGAATACAACACGGACATCGGAATTCCGGAAGTGATCGGCCCCGACGTCAAGCGCGGCCGCGCCTTTCTGAGCGGCCCGTCGGGCGAGAACCGGGCCGCGATCCTGCGCGATTTCGTGAAAGACAATCAATCGCTCGTCGGCGTCACGCGCGCGCAGGCCGACGATTTGAAGGTGACGGCCGATTACACCAACCCGGACGGCAATCTCTCGTTCGCGAGCCTCGCGCAGACGATCGACGGGATTCCGGTCTTTCGCGGCGAGGTCAAGGCCGGCTTTACGAAACAGGGCGAGCTCGTCCGCGTCATCAACAATCTCGCGCCGGGCCTCGATTACGTGTCCGCGCCGAAGGATTTCGGCGATCCGGCCGATGCGGTGCGCGCCGCTTACGGCTTCATCGACCGCGAGCTGCCCGAAGGGCTGACGGCGACGCCGGCCGCTTCGACCGCGCTCAAAACCGTCTTCGGTCAGGGCGACTGGGCGACGACCGCCGAAAAGATGTATTTTCCGACCGAACCGGGCGTCGCGATTCCAGCGTGGCGCGTCCTCGTCTGGCAGCCGGTCAACGCCTATTACGTCATCGTCGACGCCGCGACCGGCACGCCGCTCTGGCGCAAGAACCTGACCGAGGATCAGACGCAGCCGGCGACCTACAACGTCTACACGAACCCGAACGCGATGATCAACATCGCCGACAACCCGTTTCCGCTGACGCCCGGCCCGGTCACGCTGAGCGGCCAGCAGGGCGCGGCGATCAGCCGCACGCAGCTGACGCTCGTCGGCAACGAAGCGCCTTACGCGTTCAACAATAACGGCTGGATCACGGACGGCGGCAACGAGACCGACGGCAACGCGGTCGAAGCCGGTCTCGACCGCGACACCACCAACGGCGTCGACACGGCCAACGGCCGCGCCGCCGGGACGAGCCGGACGTTCAACTTCGCGTTCAACCCGTTCAACCCGAACACCAACACCGGCGATTCGCCCGTCCCGGCCGGCGAGCCGGCGAGCACCGGCACGGTCTGCGCGTCGATCACGCAGCCGCACGCGATGGTCGACGCCCAAAGGGCCGCGATCACGCAGCTTTTCTACATCAACAACCGCTATCACGACGAAATGTACCGGCTCGGCTTCACCGAACAGGCCGGCAACTTCCAGAACAGCAACTTCGGCCGCGGCGGCGTCGAGGCCGACCGCGTCTCGGCCGAGGCGCAGGACTGCTCGGGCGGCAACAACGCCAATTTCTCGACCGCCGCCGACGGCGTCCGCGGCCGGATGCAGATGTATCTGTGGGTCGGGCCGAACCCGGACATCGACGGCGATCTCGACGCCGACGTCGTCATCCACGAGCACACGCACGGCCTCTCGAACCGGCTCCACGGCAACGGCAGCGGGCTCTCGACGAATATGTCGCGCGGGATGGGCGAGGGCTGGTCCGATTTTTACGCGCATTCGCTGCTCTCGGAGCCGACCGACCCGATCAACGGCATCTACACGACCGGCGGCTACGCGACCTACAACATCACGACCGGCTTCGTCAACAATTACTACTACGGCATCCGCCGTTTTCCGAAAGCGGTCAAATCGTTTACCGGCGGCCCGAACAACCTGCCGCACAACCCGCTGACCTTCGCCGACGTCGACGCGGCACAGTTCAATATCAGCGACGGCGCTTTTCCGCGCGGTCCGGTCGGCTCGTCGATCGTCGATCAGGTCCACAATATGGGCGAAATCTGGAGCAGCGCGCTCTGGGAAGTCCGCGCCAAATTCGTGACGCGGCTCGGCTGGGCGACCGGCAACCGCAAGGCGCTCCAGCTCGTCACCGACGGGATGAAGCTCGCGCCGATCGGGCCGACGTTCCTGCAGGAGCGCGACGCGATCATCTCGGCCGCCCGGGCGAGCAGCTCGTTCGCGCCGCAGGCCGAAGCGGACGCGGCCGACGTCTGGGGCGGTTTCGCGATCCGCGGAATGGGCTACAGCGCGACCGTCAACAGCATCGGCACCGGCAACAACGACACGAGCGTCACCGAGGCCTTCGACCTGCCGAATCTGCAGCAGCTCCCGGCGCTGACCGTCAGCGACGCGGCCGGCGACAACGACGGCTATTTCGAACCCGGCGAGACCGTCACGCTGACGATCCCGCTCGTCAACGATTCCGGCGCGGCGGCCAATAACACGACGCTCCAGATCGTCGGCGGCAATCTGCTGACCTACGGCACGATCGCCAACGGCGCCGCCGCTTCGCAGTCGACGAATTTCACGATCCCGGCCAACACGGCCTGCGGCGCGGTCCTGACGCTGACGCTGAACGCGACGAGCAGTCTCGGTCCGACGTCGTTCACGCGGACGATCTCGATCGGCGCGCCGGTCACGACCTCGACCGAGAATTTCGACGGCGTGACCGCGCCCGCGTTCCCGGCGGGCTGGACGGCCGTTTCGGTGCAGAGCGGCATCAACTTCGTCAATTCGACGCTCAGTCCGGACACCGGCGCCAATTCGGCCTTCGCGGCCGACCCGACGGCGACCGGCGGCGGCAGCGATCTGACCTCGCCCGTTTACGCGATCAGCGCGGCGGCGACGACGCTCTCGTTCCGCCACCGCTTCGACACCGAGACCGGCTGGGACGGCGGCGTGGTCGAGATCAGCATCGCGGGCGGCGCGTTTCAGGACATCATCGCGGCCGGCGGAACGTTTCTGCAGAACGGCTACAACGGCACGCTCGGCGCAAACGGCACGAACAACCCGCTCGGCGGCCGCCAGTCGTGGTCGGGCAATTCGAACGGCTACATCACGACCGTCATCCGGCTCCCGGCGAGCGCCGCCGGCCAGAACGTCCAGTTCAAATGGCGGTTCGGCGCGGACAACAACACGGCCGGCGTCGGCCCGAATCCGGGCTGGTACGTCGACACGATCGGCATCGCGACGAACTTCGCCTGCTCGTTCAACCCGAACGTCAAATCGCGCGCCGACTTCGACGGCGACGGCAAGACCGATCTCTCGGTCTTCCGGCCGGCGGACGGCGTCTGGTATCTGAACCGTTCGACCGCCGGCTTCACGGCCGTCGGCTGGGGCGTCTCTTCCGACGTCGCGACGCCGGGCGATTTCGACGGCGACGGCAAAACCGACGTCGCGATCTGGCGGCCCGCGACCGGCGTCTGGTACATTCTCCAGAGCTCGAACGGCGCGGCCGGCATCGTCCAGTTCGGCGCGTCGGGCGACGTCCCGGTGGCGGCCGATTTCGACGGCGACGGCAAGACGGACGTCGCGGTCTTTCGCCCGTCGACCAACGTCTGGTACATCCTGAACAGCGGCGGCGGCGTCACGATCAGCCTCTTCGGCGCGGCGGGCGACGTCCCCGTGCGGGCCGACTACAACGGCGACGGCAAGGCCGACATCGCGGTCTTCCGGCCGTCGACCGGCCAGTGGTGGATCGCGAACAGCGGCGGCGCGGTGACGGCGACCGTCTTCGGCGTTTCCACGGACAAGCCCGTCCCGGCCGATTACGACGGCGACAACAAGGACGACGTCGCGGTCTTCCGGCCCGCGACCGGCACGTGGTGGATCCTCCGGAGCTCGAACGGCGCGGTCGACACGATCAACTTCGGCATCGCGTCGGACGTTCCCGTGCCGGGCGATTACGACGGCGACGGCAAGGACGATCAGGCCGTTTACCGGAGCGGCACGTGGTGGCTCAACCGCTCGACGGCCGGCGTCACCTCGGGCGCGTTCGGCACCGCGACCGACACGCCCGCGCCGGCGCGCTACATTCCGTAAACCGGGCGAATCAGCGAAAAGCGGCGGAAATTACTTTCCGCCGCTTTTTTTTTAACGCCGGGACGCAAAGGCGCAAAGAGTTTTCGGTTTGTAATTTCCCCGTTCAGGCGAATTATCTAAATTCCGAGACATCCGACATCCGACATCGCATAAATAAGCCTTTTTTTTAATTTTATCGATCTTTTTTCTCGACAAAGGGCCGGTTTGTTTCATAAAATTTAATTGTCTTTCCATAAGCCGGGAAAAGCTTACGACACACCTCCGACTTTTCCCCGAAGAAAGCCGACATCACCTCCGACTTTTTCCTGAAGAAATTTTGTAGTTTCGGGAGGCCAATTTGGACGACATCAAAAACCTCAGTCAATTTCTCGACAGCATCGGGGAAAGCTTCGCGCTCATCGAAATCATCTACGACGGCGAACAAAACCCGATCGATTTTCTGCATCTGGAAACCAACCGGACCTTCGAAGCGCATACCGGAATGACCGGCGCGGTCGGCCGGACCGCGCACGAGATGGCGCCCGGGCTCGAGCCGTTCTGGTACGAGACCTATTCCCGGGTCCTCCGGACGGGCGAATCCGTCCGCATCGAAAATTATTCTCAGGACCTCGATCGCTGGTTCTCGGTATACGCGAGCCGCGCCGGGCGGGACGGCGAAAACAGGGTCGCGCTGGTTTTTACGGACATCACCGAGCGCAAACGCGCCGAGTCAAACATCAGGTTTCTCGACGAATTTTCGCGGCGGATCCTGCCGATCAACGAATCGTCGAAGCTCGTGCAGATTTTCGGCTCGATGGTCGGCGATTTCATCGGCGCTTCGGTATGCCCGTTTATCGACGTCAACGAGGACGCCGACGAGGCGACGATCTTCGACGAATGGAAGCGGCCGGAAAGTATGAGCATCATCGGCAAATACGTTCTGTCGGAATGGGTCAACGAGGAATTCCGGCGGACGATGAAGTCCGGCACGCCGGCCGTGATCCGCGACGTGATGAACGACCCGAAGGTTTCCGTCAAGGAAAATTTCACGACGATCGACGTCGGCGCGTTTATCACGGTGCCGCTGATCCGCCGCGGCAAATGGCTTTTCTCGCTCGGCGTTTATCACCGCAAACCCTACGACTGGCGCGACGACCAGGTGGCGCTGATGCAGGAGATGACGACCCGCATCTGGAACAAGCTCGAACAGGTTCGCGCGGAAGAGCTCGCCCGGCACGAAAAACTCCGTCTTCAGATCGCGCTCGAAGCCTCGAAAATGGGAGTCTGGGAATGGTCGGCGGTGACGAAACGGATGTACTGGTCGCCCGAATCAGTCGGTCTGCTCGGGATCGATCCGAACACTTCGTTCAACGATTATTCCCTGCTGATTCATCCCGACGACCGCGCGCGCGCGATCCGCGAAATCCGCGAATGCGTGGCGAACGTCAGCGACCTGCGGCTCCAGTTCCGGATCGTCAAACACAGCGGCGAGATCATCAACGTCGTTTCTCAGGGACATCCGGAGAAGAACGAATCCGGCGCGCTGCGGCGGATCATCGGCACGATCCGCGACGTCACCGAGATGGTCGAGAAAGAGGAAAAGCTGCGCAAAAACGAGGAAAAGCTGCGGCAGTCCGAAAAGCTCGAAGCGATCGGCCGGCTCGCCGGCGGGATCGCGCACGATTTCAACAATATGCTGACCGTCATCCGCGGCTACGGCCAGATTTTACTGAGCTCGCCCGTCCCCGGCGACAAGAGCCGCCATTTTCTCGAAGAGATCGACAAAGCCGCCGAAAGAGCCGCCGCTTTGACCCGGCAGCTCCTCACCTTCAGCCGCTCGCAGCGACTGGAGACGAGCGTCATCGAGCTCAACCCGATCATCGCCGACACCACCAAAATGCTCAAGGTCCTGATCGGCGAGAACATCGAATTCGGCTTCGATCTCGACCCCGCCCTCGGCCGGATCGAGGCCGACGCCGGGCAGATGTCGCAAATCCTGATCAATCTCGCGGTCAACGCGCGCGACGCGATGCCGGACGGCGGAAACCTGACGTTCCGGACGCGAAACGTCGAGGTCGACGGCACCGGCGAGCTGCATCTGAAACACGGGAAATACGTGCTGCTCGAAGTCTCCGACACCGGAATCGGAATGGACGAAGCGACGCTCGCCAATATCTTCGAACCGTTTTTCACCACCAAAAAAATCGGTCACGGCACGGGGCTCGGCCTTTCGACCATCCACGGGATCGTCGAACAGTCGGGCGGCCACATCGAGGTTCAGAGCGAGCTTTGCAAGGGCTCGACCTTCGCGATCTATTTTCCGGAAACGGTTGCCCTGACGAACGACGAAACCGCCACAAAGTGCGCCGCCGTCTGCGCCGGCCGCGGCACGGTCCTGGTGGTCGAGGACGAGCCGCTGGTCCGCAGCTTCTCGCGCGATATGCTGGCCGCTTCCGGCTTCAAGGTCCTGACGGCCGAAAACGGGGCGCAGGCGCTCGAAAAAATCGAAAAATACGAGATCGATCTGATCCTCACGGATATCGTGATGCCGAAGATGAGCGGCTACGAGCTGGCGGCGGAGCTCGCCAAAAGAAATTCGCGGATCAAAATGCTCTTCACCTCCGGTTATCTCGACGACGAACGGATCCGCAACAAGAGCTTCGAATTCGGCGACAACTTCATCAGAAAGCCGTTTCTGGTCGAAGATCTCGTCCGCAAGATCGGCGAGCTGCTCCCGAAGTAAGAGTCTGTTTAAATTTATGGTTTGAGGCCGCGAACGATTTTTAATCGATCCGCTAAAGCGCCGAGACCGAAGATCAAAACCCGTCGATCACGAAAATTAAATCTCGTCGGATTCGCGTTCGCGCTTGAAAAAGCGGGCGTTCTGCCTGCAAAATAGGGGCGACCGATTATGACGAAAAAGTTCATCATCGCCCTCGATCAGGGCACGACCAGCTCGCGCAGCGTCCTGTTCGACGAAACCGGCGCGCTCGTCGACGTCGCGCAGCGCGAATTCACGCAGATTTTTCCCGCTTCCGGATGGGTCGAACACGATCCGGCCGAGATTCTCGAATCGCAGTTCGGGACGCTCCGCGAGGTGATCGCGAAAAACGGCGTCGCCGCCGACGCGATCGCCGCGCTCGGCATCACCAACCAGCGCGAGACGACCGTCGTCTGGGACCGATCGACCGGCCGGGCGATCTGCAATGCGATCGTCTGGCAGGACCGGCGAACGGCCCCGATCTGCGAGGAGCTGAAGGCGCGCGGGCTCGAAGACCATATCCGGCGGACGACCGGGCTCGTCGTCGATTCGTATTTTTCCGCCACCAAGCTCAAATGGATTCTCGATCACACGGACGGCGCGCGCGACCGCGCGCGGAAAGGCGAGCTCGCCTTCGGGACGATCGACACATGGCTCTTGTGGCACCTGACCGGCGGCCGCGCGCATGCGACCGATTACTCGAACGCCTCGCGGACGATGCTCTTCGACATCAATAATCTTTGCTGGGACGAGACGCTGCTCGCGGCGCTCGAGATCCCGCGCGAAATTCTGCCCGAAGTCCGTCCGTCGGGCCATCTGTTCGGCGAGTACGAGCTCGACGGCCGCAAAATTCCGGTCGCGGGCATCGCCGGCGACCAGCAGGCGGCGCTGTTCGGGCAGGCCTGCTTCGCGCCCGGAACGGCCAAAAACACCTACGGGACGGGCTGCTTTATGCTGATGAACACCGGCGAAAAGCCGCAGTTTTCCGGACACGGGATGCTGACGACGATCGCCTGGGGAATCGAAGACACGATCACCTACGCGCTCGAGGGCAGCGTCTTCATCGCCGGCGCGTCCGTCCAGTGGCTCCGCGACGGTTTGCAGTTTTTCGCGGCGGCTTCAGAATCCGAGCGGCACGCGCTCGAAGTCGCGGGCGACAACCCGGTTTACGTCGTCCCGGCGTTCGCCGGTCTCGGCGCGCCCTACTGGGATATGTACGCGCGCGGCGCGGTCTTCGGGCTGACGCGCGACACCGGCAAAAATCACATCACGCGCGCGACGCTCGAATCGATCGCCTATCAGACGAAGGACATTCTCGACGCGATGGAGCGGGATTCCGGCATCCGGCTCGCCGCGCTCAAGGTCGACGGCGGCGCGGCGGCCAACGATTTTCTGATGCAATTTCAGGCCGACATTCTCGACGTCCCGGTCGAACGGCCCGAAATCATCGAATCGACGGCGCTCGGCGCGGCGTATCTGGCCGGTCTGACGGTCGGTCTCTGGAAGAAAGAGGACGTCGAAGACGCCCGCCGGATCGAAAAAACCTTCGCGCCGGCGATGGACGAAGCCCGCCGCGCGCGGCTCTACAAGGGCTGGCAAAAAGCCGTCCGCCGGACGATGAACTGGGAACGGGACGAAGATTGAGTCCTGAGTCTTAAGTCTTGAGTCTTGAGTCGTCGGATTCGTTAAAAAAGAGTAAGATATCACCATCAACCTGCAAAGACTTAAGACTCAGGACTTAAGACTCGGGACCGTTAATAACCACTATGAAAAATTCGATCGCATTTCTGCTTTTGTTCTCGCTCTGCGCGGCCGTCTTCGGTCAGAAGACCAACCCGTCCGCGGCGAAATTCACGACCGCCGGACGGACGGTCGTCGTCTACACGACCGCCGAAACGGGCGACCGGAAAATCGCCGAAACGGCGCGCCTGAAGTTCGTCGAGAAACGCCAGCCGACCGAGGGCGAGATCAGCGTTTTCGTCAATCCGGCGAAGAAATTCCAGACGTTTCTCGGCATCGGCGGCGCGTTTACCGACGCCGCGGCCGAGACCTTCGCCAAAATTCCGAAGGAAAAACAGCGCGAGATTCTCGACGCCTATTTCAGCCCGGCGAAGGGCATCGGCTACACTTTGGGCCGGCTGACGATCCATTCGAGCGATTTTTCGAGCGCGAGCTACACCTACATCGCCGAGGGCGACCGGGAGCTCAAGACCTTCAGCATCGACCACGACCGGCAGTTTCGGCTGCCGTTCATCAAACAGGCGATGGCGGCGGCCGGCGGCCGGCTGACGCTGTTCGCGAGCCCGTGGAGCCCGCCGGCCTTTATGAAATCGAATAAATCGATGCTCAAGGGCGGCCGCCTGCTCGACGAATTCTACCAGCCGTGGGCGAATTATTTCGTCAAATACATCCGGGCCTACGAAAAGGAAGGCATTCCGATCTGGGGCGTCACGATCCAGAACGAGCCGATGGCGACGCAGACGTGGGAATCGTGCATCTTCACGGCCGCAGAAGAGCGCGATTTTCTCAAAAACAATCTCGGCCCGACGTTCGCGAAAAACGGGCTCGGCAACAAAAAGATCATCATCTGGGACCATAACCGCGATCTGATCACGCAGCGCGTCGACACGATCCTCGGCGACCCGGAGGCCGCGAAATACGTCTGGGGCATCGGCTATCACTGGTACGAGCCGTGGAGCGGCGGCGAGCCGATGTACGAGAACGTCGAGCAGGTCCACGCCAGTTATCCCGATAAGAATCTGATCTTTACCGAAGGCACGGTCGAGAGCTTCGACCCGGCGAAATATCGTCTCTGGGCCTTCGGCGAGCGCTACGGCAAATCGATGATCAACGATTTCAACAACGGGACGGTCGGCTGGACCGACTGGAACCTGCTGCTCGACGAAACCGGCGGCCCGAACCACGTCGGCAATTTCTGCTTCGCGCCGATCCACGCCGACACGCGGACCGGCGAGCTGATCTATACTTCGTCGTATTACTACATCGGCCATTTCTCGAAATTCATCCGTCCCGGCGCGCGCCGCATCGCGGGCGCGGCGAGCCGGAGCCAGCTGCTGACGACCTCGTTCGAGAACCCGGACGGCCGGATCGCGACCGTCGTGATGAACACGAGCGACAAGGAAGTCAAATATTTCCTGAGCATCGGCACCGACGCCGCCGAAGCGACGATCCCGGCGCACGCGATCCAGACGCTGGTTTACTGATAACTCCGGACTGGATCGCCTGTCTCCTGCCCGCCTTGAGCGCGAACGCCCGAACAAGCCTTTCACCACCGCGACCGGCATCGTGGATTTGGAACGTGCGACGCCGCTATCGCAGCGTTGGCGGGCAGGAGACAAGGGGTCCAGTCTTCAGGCTTTTGTTTAACTATGAAACCTTCAAAACCACTGTTCGCACTGCTTCTGTTCGTTTTCTGTCTCGCGGCGCAGGCCGAGGTTCGGCTGCCGCGAATCTTTTCCGACAATCTGGTGCTCCAGCGCGACGTGCCGATCCCGGTCTGGGGCTGGGCGAAACCGAACGAGAAGATCGAAGTCCGTTTCAACGGGCAGACGCGCGCGACGGCCTCCGACGTGAATGGCCGTTGGTCGCTCCGGCTCGCGCCGGAAAAGGCGGGCGGGCCGTACGAGCTGACGGTCGCGGGCGCGAATACCGTCCGGGTCGCGAACGTGCTCGTCGGCGAGGTCTGGCTCTGCTCGGGCCAGTCGAATATGGAATGGACGGTCGGCCAGTCGCTGAACGCGGCCGCCGAGCTCGCCGCGGCCGACAATCCGTACATCCGCGAGATCAAGATCGGCCACGACACGAGCGGAACGCCGCGCGACGATTTCCGCGAGGGCGTCTGGCGGCCGAGCAGTCCCGTCAATACCCGCGATTTTTCGGGTGTCGGCTATTTCTTCGCGCGGAAGATTTACGGCGAATTGAAAGTGCCGGTCGGGATCATCAATTCGTCGTGGGGCGGCACCAACGTCGAGACGTGGACAAGCCGCGAGGGCTTCGAATCGAGCCCCGAATTCCGCGAGATGATCGGGCGGGTCTCGAAGCTCGATCTCGACACGCTCCGGCGGGCGAGCGTCGAGGCGACGTTCAAACGGATCGAAAAGCTGCAGGGCTTTAAGCCGTCGGAATTCGACGCGCGGCGTTTTCAGAACCCGGCTTCGGACGACGCGGGCTGGCCGTCGATGAACGTCCCCGGCCAGTGGGAAGGCCAGCCGCCGGGCAATTTCGACGGCGTCGTCTGGTTTCGCAAAACGATCACGCTGACGGCCGCCGAGAGCCGCGCGCCGGCCGTGATCGAGCTCGCGAAGATCGACGACAACGACGTCACCTGGATCAACGGCACCGAAATCGGCCGGACGAATCAATGGGACGCGCCGCGCAAATACACGGTTCCGCCCGGCGTTTTGAAGGAAGGACGAAACCTGATCGTCGTCAAAGTCACCGACACCGGCGGCGGCGGCGGTTTTTACGGCGATCCGTCGGACGTTAAGCTGACCCTCGGAAATTCCGCGATGCCGCTCGCCGGAGAATGGAAGTTTCAGGTCGAAAGCGTCCGGCCGCCGTCGGGCGAGAACGATTTCCCGTCGCTGCTCTACAACGCGATGATCGCGCCGCTCGTGCCCTATGCGTTCCGCGGCGTCCTCTGGTACCAGGGCGAATCGAACGCCGACCGCGCCTTTCAGTACCGGACGGCCTTTCCGCTGCTGATCGCCGACTGGCGGAAAAAATGGGGCGCGGGCGATTTTCCGTTCTACTTCGTCCAGCTCGCGACCTACACGACGCCCGGCGACAGCAACACCGGCAGCCCGTGGGCCGAGCTCCGCGAGGCGCAGGCGCTGACCCTAAAGACGCCGAACACGGGAATGGTCGTGACGACCGACATCGGCAACCCGAAGGACATTCACCCGACCAACAAGCAGGAGGTCGGCCGCCGCCTCGGCGCGCTCGCGCTCAACCGCGTCTATGGAATAAAAACAGTCGACGGCGGCCCGATGTTCAAAGCATTGAAGATCGACGGCCGCCGCGCGATTCTTTCGTTCGACGATCCGGGCACGGGCCTCGCGACGAACGCCGCGGACGGAATTATTCGCGGCTTCGAAACGGCCGGCGCGGACGGCGTCTTTCACGAAGCGACCGGCCGTATCGAGGGCGGCACGGTCGTCGTCGAAAGCCCGGAAGTCGCCGCCCCGGCGGCCGTCCGGTTCGGCTGGGCCGGCGACGCGTCGCGCTGCAACCTGTTCAATAAAGAAGGCTTCCCGGCCGTCCCGTTCCGCACCGACGACCGGCAAACCGTCACCCGCGGCGCGAAGTTCAGGCCCGCCGGTTTTTGATTGCTCAACGGTTTTCAACGAAAAAAGCCGCGTCACACGCGTGACGCGGCTTTTTTCTCGACTGCCCGCCCCTGTTTTACGGCAGTCTTCTGAGAACGAAGTTGTCCATATAGCCGACGCCCTCGATCGCCGCGTATTTCGGCGGCGCGACGTTCGACGCGAACGTGCCGAGGTCCATTCCCTTGAAGCTCGCGCCGATGCTCCGCGTCTGCGGGTTGTAGCGGATCTTCATCTGGTTTAAGAATTCCGATTCATCGGCCGTGCCCGACGCGAGCAGCTGACCGTTCACGCCGCCGAGCCGGAATTCGTAGATCATCGAATAGAGATTGTTCGCCGGATCGGGTTTCGTGACGAGCACGACGCCGCCGGTCGCGAGATTGTTCGTCGTCGCCGCGGAATTCGTCAGGCCGACCGCGACGTAGGCGCCCGCCACCCGCCAGTAAATGCCGTCGAATTCGACTTCGTACGGCGTCGTCAGGTTCGACGGCAGCGGCATCAGCGCCGCCGGCCGGGTCGCCGAGGCGACCGGCGCGTTCAGCAGCGTGCAGAGAATTCCGTTCTCTTCGAAACCGAACGTCATCTGCAGCGGCGAAAACAATTCGTATGGATTCGGGGCGGTCGCGCAGAAACGCCACGAATCGCCCGAGTCCGTCGTGATCCAGCGATTGTCTTTCGTCCCCGGATATTCGAGCCAGAAACCGTTCATCGAAACGCCGAGCGCGGTCTGTTTGAGCGTGCCCTTGCCGCTCGCCGGCCGCATCATTTCCGGGCCCTGCCCGAACGAATCGCGCATCAGAATGTCGGGCGCGGGCGCCGTCTGCGGGAGCGGATTCGTCCCGCCGCCGCCGTTTCCGCCGCCGCCGTTTCCGCCGCCGCCCTGCGCCAACACGGAAATCACCCCCAAAACGAAGACCGCGAGCGCGATCGAAACCAACCGAAAACCATTCCTGCCAATCAAATTTCTTTTCATTTTTCCTCTTAAATCTCCTGAATTTTTTTGCGGAGCCGGGCGTTCAACATTTAGGGGGTGATCTATTTGAATTCCGAACCGGCTCACCTGAACAGTGACGGCGGCGGGCGGAAAAAGACAGCCGCCGAAAAAAATATTTACCCGGGATTATTCGGGCTTCCGAATTTGGAGATTATCTAAAAGGTGAAAATCATTTCGACTGGTAGACGCGGACGTAATCGATCGCGAACAGCTGCGGAAAACTGGCGTCGTCGATGCCTTCGCGGCCGGCCCATTCGCCGCCGACGGCGCTGTTGATCTTGAGGTAAAACTTCCGGTCGAACGGCCATTCGGCGCGCGTCCGCCGTTCGTTGGGAAAACTGTAATAAACCCGGCCGTCGACCAGAAAATCGAGCTTTTCCGGCGTCCATTCGATCGCGTAGACGTGAAATTCGCCGGCCGGATTTTCGATTTCCGTGCGGCCGACCCTCTGGGTTCCCTTCGAGTCGTTATAAGCCTCGGTGTGAACCGTCCCGTAAATCGCGGCCGGCTCGAAACCGACGTGCTCCATAATGTCGATCTCGCCGTCCGCCAGCCGATTGGCGTTTTCCTCGTTCGAGCCGAGCATCCAGATCGCGGGCCACGCGCCGCGCCCGCGCGGGAGCCGGGCGCGGACCTCGATGCGGCCGTACAGCCAGTCGGCCCGGCCGCGGGTCGTCAGGCTCGCCGATGTGTATCTGGCGAACGCGCGGTTGAGCCGCCAGTTTTTGTCCTTCCGGTTGGTGAATTCGGGATTGCGAAACTTTTCGCGGCGCGCTTCGATGACGAGCATTCCGTCCTCGACGCGGACGTTTTCCGGCCGCCCGGTATAATACTGCAGTTCTTTATTGCGGACGAAACCCGTTTCGAATCCCCATTTGCGCGGGTCGGGCGGGCCCTTGTAATCGAATTCGTCCGCCCAGACGAGCCGGTATTTCCGGGGCTTCGGGCGTTCGGGCGTTTTTTTCTGCCCCGCCGTCGCCGACGGAAACAGGGCCAGACACAGACCGAGCAAAACGAAAACGACGGACGGGCGAAACATAATTCTAGAGCGGTTTGATCTGCGGGTTGAGCTGTTTGGCCTGTTTGTAGGCGGCCGCGGCCTCGGCGGTTTTGCCTTTGGCCTTGAGCGCGCGGGCGAGCTGGTAAAAACCCTCGGCGTTTTCGGGCGTCAGTTTGACGACGTTTTCGAACTGCGCGATCGCCTCGTCGATCCTGCCGGCCTTGAGGTTCGCGATGCCGGTGTTGAGCGAAAAGGTCGCCGCCTGCCGGTTGGTCTTCAGCTTGTTGAGCCGCGCCGCCTCCTGCAGCTCGGCCTTCGCGCCTTCCAGATCGCCCTTCGAGCGGAGCGCCGCGCCGAGCGTGTTGTGGATCTCGGCCGCTTCGGGCAGAAATTTGAGCGCCTTCCGGAAGAGCTCGATCGCCTCGTCGATCTTTCCCTGCTGCTGGCGGACCGAGCCGAGCGTGTAAACGGCCTCGCCGTAATCGGGTTTGATGTCCCACGCCTTTTGAAACGACGCGGCCGCGTCGTCGAGCCGCGCCTGCTGGAGCCGGATCACGCCGAGCGTGTAATGGATCTCGGGCAGTTTGTCGGGCTGCAGCTCGATCGCGCGCTGGAGGACGGCGGCGGCCTCGTCGAGCTTGTCCTGCTGTTTGAGCGCGATCGCCAGATTGTAATTGGCGACGGCGTCGTCGGGGGTCAGTTCGAGCAGTTTGCGGTAATTGGCGACGGCCGCCGCGAAATCGGCCTTCTGCATCAGCGCGATGCCGAGATTCTGAAGGACGGACGTGTTTTCCGGTTCGAATTCGAGCGCTTTGCGGAAGACCGCGATCGCCTCGTCGGGCGCGCGCGTGTTGATCAGGACGAGGCCGAGATCGTTGTAGCCCTGGGCGAAATCCGGTCTTAATTTCAAGAGCTCGCGGTATTCGGCGATCGATTCCTCGAGATCGTCGTCGGCCATCAGCGCCTGCGCGAGCGCCTGCCGGTACTCGATCGTCGGCGGCGCGAGTTTGACCGCCTGCCGGAGCGCCTTGATCGCGTTCGTCAGGTCCTTCGTCTTGCCGTAGCAGAGCCCGAGATAATACTGCGCGTCGGCGTTCGCCGGCATCAGTCTTGCGGCCTCGAGCAGAGCCGGGATCGCGCCCGCCGGATCGTCGGAAAAATATCGGGCCGTGCCGAGGTAATAATGCGACTGCGCGAGCGCCGGTTTGAGTTTGATCGCCGCCTCGAATTCCGCGATCGCTTCCGGGAGCCGGTTGGTCGCGGCGAGGACGAAGCCGATCGACTGGCGGATCTCGGCCGAATTCGGCGCGATTTTGAGCGCCTCGCGATATTCGGCGAGCGCGTTGTCGGCGCTGTTGAGCTGCTGGTAGAGCCCGCCGAGCAGGAGGTGCGGCTCGACCGCTTTCGGGCGGAGCGCGAGCGCCTGCCGGAACGCGTCGGCGGCCGCGCCGTAGGCCTGCAATTGCTGCTGCGCCGTCCCGAGCGCGACAAAGGCCTCGTAATATTTCGGGTTCGCTTTGACGGCCTTTTCGAGTTCGACGACCGCGCCGGCGAAATCGTTTTTCTTCGCGAGCGCGACGCCTTTCTGATAGGCCGCCGCCGCGCTCTGCCCGCAGACCGGCAGCGCGCCGAGCGCCGTCAGGAAAACAAAGATGATCGAAAGCTCAAGAAATCTCGGCCGCATAAATTTTTCGGATTCGACGTTCGGGGCGATTCAACTCCATCTTAAAAATACCAAACCGCGGCCGACAAATCGAATCGCGAAAAATCCGATTTCCGGCCTCCGGCATCCCGAATCGGTCGCCGTCCTCATTTTTTCGGCTGAATGCCGGCGCCTTCTTTGACGGTGACGAACTGGTTGGCGGCGACTTCCGTCAGCTTGTCGAGCTGGCCCGAAGGCCATTGAATCTCGATCGTTTTGACGGATTTGGCCGCGCCGAGGCCGAAATTGAGCCGCTGGTCGTTGCTCGAATAATAGCTGTTGCTCGATCGGACCTCGTCCGCCTGCGCGCCGTCGTCGGTCGTCAGGCGAACGCGCGCGCCGATCCCGTCGCGGTTCGATTTCGTGCCGACGAGCCTTATTTTGAGCCAGTTATTGCCGGATTTCGAATCGTTGCGGAGCAGCTCGGGAACGGCGTTGACGACGTTGATGACGACGTCCGTGTCGCCGTCGTTGTCGTAATCGCCGAACGCCGCGCCGCGGCCCGGCGTGTTTTCCATCACCGCGCCGCCGACCAGCGCCGAAACGTCGGCGAATTTGCCGTTTTTGAGATTTTTGTACAAAACCTTGCGCTGCGCGTAGCCGGCCTCGGTCGTCAGTTTTTCGACTTCCGGGTAGACGTGGCCGTTGATCTGAAAGATGTCGACCCAGCCGTCGTTGTCGAAGTCCGCGAAGCCCGTGCCCCAGCCGAGCCAGCGCGTGTTGAGCCCCAAACCGGCCGGAAAGGTGACGTCGTCGAAGACCGCTTTGCCGACGTTGTGGTAGAGCGTCGAGGTGTCGCCCGCGAAATTCGTCTTGATGATGTCGAACCAGCCGTCGCGGTCGTAATCGCCGGCCGAAACGCCCATCCCGGCCTGCGGCTTGCCGTCGATCGAGTAGGCGCAGCCGGCTTCGAGCGCGATGTCGGTGAACGTCCCGTTTTTGTTGTTGTGATAGAGCGTCGCCGGCGCCGAATCGTTGGCGACGTAGATGTCGGGCCAGCCGTCGTTGTCGAAATCGGCGACGGTCGCGCCGAGCGCGTAGGTGCCGTCGGTTTTGCGCATCCCGCTCTTTTCGGAAACGTCCGTGAAGGTGCCGTTGCCGTTGTTGCGGAACAGCATATTGACGCCGCCGACGAGGCCCGGCGGTCCGCAGGCGACGGTCAATCCTTTATACAGACACGGGCCGGTCTCGGGCAGCGGCGCGGTCTTCAGATCGAGATCGATGTAGCTGCCGACGAAGAGATCGAGCAGGCCGTCGCGGTCGTAGTCGAGAAACGCCGAGCCCGAGCCCCATTTCGATTTGTTGTCGGCGACGCCGGCTTTTTCGGCGACGTCCGAAAAAGTGCCGTTGCCGTTGTTGTGATAAAGCGCGTTTTTGCCGAAGCACGAGACGAAGATGTCGTCGAAGCCGTCGTTGTCGTAATCGCCGACGACGGCCGCCTGGCCCCAGTTCGTGCGGACGAGGCCGGCCTTGACGGTGACGTCCTCGAACGTCCCGTCGCCTTTGTTGCGAAAGAGCCGGTTGGTCGGCGGCGCAACGTCCTTCGGCAGCGGATCGAGCCGCGTCCCGTTGACGAAGAAGATGTCCTCGAAGCCGTCGTTGTCGAAATCGATAAAGGCGACGCCGGTCCCGGTCGTTTCGAGCAGGTAGCGGTTTTTCTTCTCGTCGCCGTAAACGGTCGTGAAATTGATGCCCGCCGCCCGGCCGACGTTCGTCAGCGAAACCGGAAACGTCACCGCCGGCGGCGGCGCATTTTGAGCCAGCGCGCCGCCGCATAAAAACAAAATTACGAAATAAAACTTAAATCCCAACTTCATCCCGATAATTCCCGCGTCTCACACCCCATAAATCCGAAATCCGAAATCCGAAATCCGAAATCAATCCACGGTTCCCGCGCCCTCTTTGACCTTTATGAATCGCCCGGCCGGGACGTTTTTAATCGTTTCGGTCTGCCCGTTCGGCCAGCGGATCTCGATCGAATCGGCCTGTTTGGCCGCGCCGAGACCGAAATGGAGCCGCAGATCGTTGTGCGAATAATAGCTCGTCTGGGCAGTCACCTCCTGCGCCTGGACGAGACCGCCGAACCGCGCCGTGACGCGCGCGCCGATCGCGTCGCGGTTCGATTTCGTGCCGATCAGCCGGAGGCTCAGCCAGTTGTTCGCGGATTTCAATTCGTTGCGCAGCAGCAGCGGCGGCTCGTTCATATTCATTACCAGCACGTCGATGTCGCCGTCGTTGTCGAAATCGCCGAACGCGCAGCCGCGGCTCGATCGCGGCTCGGTGATGCCCGTGCCGCCGGTCGCCGAAACGTCGCGAAAACGGCCGTTGCCGAGATTCTGATAAAGCAGACGCGGGCTCCGGTGCGGGTATTCCTTGAAATATTTTTCGACTTCCGGGTAGACGTTGCCGGTGACGGTCAGGATGTCGGGCCAGCCGTCGTTGTCGAAATCTGCGAAACCCGTGCCCCACTGCACGTAGCGCGTGTGATCGAAGCCGGCCATTCTTGATGCGTCGTCGAAAAACTCGCGGCCGCTGTTTTTGTAAAGGATCGGCAGATCGTCGGCGAAATGCGTCTTGAAGATGTCGGGAAAACCGTTGTCGTCGTAATCGCCGACCGCGACGCCCATCCCGGCCTGCGCGTTGCCGTCCTCGTTGTAGGCGGTCCCGGTTTCGAGGCTGACGTCGGTGAAAGTGCCGTCCTTATTGTTGCGGTAGAGCGTCGACGAGGTCGAATCGCAGGCGACGTAGATGTCGGGCCAGCCGTCGTTGTTGAAATCCGTCAGGACGGCGGTCATCGAATAGCGGCCGGTCACTTTCGAGATGCCGGATTTGTCGGAAACGTCCGAAAACGTGCCGTCGCCGTTGTTGTGATAGAGCAGGTTCGTGTCGGTCGGCAGGCCTTTCGGGCCGCAGTTGACGGCGATGCCCTTCCAGAAGCAGTTGCCGCCCTTGCCGGGGACGGGCGCGCTTCCGACGTCGAATTTAAGATAGTTGGCGACAAAGAGATCGAGCAGCCCGTCGCGGTCGTAATCGACGAACGTCGCGCCCGAGCCCCAGCGGACGCCGCCGGTCGGAAAACCGGCCTTCGCCGTGACGTCCTCGAACGTCCCGTTGCCTTTGTTTCGATAAAGCGCGTTCTGGCCGTAGTAGGTCAGAAACAGGTCCTCGAAGCCGTCGTTGTCGTAATCGCCGACCGTGACGCCCGCAGCCCAGCCCGTGCGGCGCAGGCCGGCCTTTTCGGTGACGTCCGTAAACGTCCCGTTTTTGTTGTTTTTATAAAGATGATTGGTCGGCTCCTGGCCTTTCGGAAAGCCTTCGAGCCGGCTGCCGTTCATCACGAACGCGTCGGTCCAGCCGTCGTTGTCGTAATCGAAGAAAGCGACGCCGCAGCCGTTCGTCTCGATGATGTATTTCTTCGAATCGACGCCGCCGTAAACGGTCGCGTCGCGCAGGCCGGCGGCCGCCGCGACGTCGGTAAAAGTCGCCGGAAACGGCGTTTTTTCGGCGGAATTGTCCTGCGCCGGCGCAAAAACGGCCGCCGCCGAGATGATCACTAAAACTAACCACAGTTGTTTCATCGTAAAATTGCCGCAAATTGGTCAGACCAATACTCGATTGGGCAGACCAATTAAGGTTCCTTGTCGGCGTTTCCGCGCAGTTTTTCGGCGACGGCGAATTCGGCCTTCGCGTCGTCGGCCTTGCCGGCCTGCTGCAGGACCTGCGCCAGCAGATAATGGGCGCCGAAGTTTTTCGGATCGATCGAGGTCGCGCGCCGCAGCATACTTTCGGCGTTGCCGAGGTCCTGTTTTTTCAGATAGACCTTGCCGAGGACGATGTAGGGCCCGCTGAAAAAGGGGTTCAGCCAGATCGAGCGCTGGAGCGGCGGGATCGCCTCGTCCCATTTGAGCTGGCGCGACAAGCCCTCGCCGAGCCGGTAATAGGCCATCGAATCGGCCGGGTTGAGCGCGATTTCCTGTCTTAAAAACTCGACGCCCTTATCGATCTCGGCGCGGTAGATCGCCAGCTCGCCGAGCACGAAACGGACCTCGGGCAGCTTCGGATCGAGCTCGAGCGCCCGGTTCAGTTCGAGCTCGGCGGTTTCCTCGAACTGCTGGCGCACGTGCATCTTAGCGTTCAGCAGATAGGCCGCGGCGGAGTTTGTTGTGACCTTAAACAATTTCGCAAACACCTCGCGCGACTTCGCCGGCTGCCGCGTCTGGATGTAGCTGACGCCGAGCGCGTAGGCGACCTCGCCGTTGTCGGGTTGGGCCAGCAGGATCTTCTCGAAATAAGGGATCGCCTCGGCCAGCCGGCCCGTTATGTAGTGCGCCAGCCCGAGCATCTGGACGAGCTGCGACTGTTCGGCGGAAGCGGCCGGAAATTTGTCGGCGAGCGGCGTCAGAATTTCGACCGCGTTTTTATAATCCCCTTGTAAATAATACGTTTTACCGAGCCAGAACTTGAGCTCGCGGCTGTCCGGCGCGGTCTGCAGGGCGGTCTGCAAAGTCTTCAGCGCGCCGGCCGCGTCGCCGGATTTGAGCTGGTTCTGGGCGGCGGCGACCGACTGGCGGACGGCGTCCGCGTCGGTCTGGGCGGCCGCCGAAAAGAACGCCAGCAGCAGTAAAAAACAAAGGGCCGACAGTTTTAACGGATTCATAACAAACTCGCTCGATTTCTGAAGAATTCGGTTCCCAACAGAATAGTCTTTATGACGCGATTTTTCAAAATATTAGTTTGATTTATCCATAAAATCGGATTTTTTTACAAATAAGTTGATAAATTCCAATTTGTATGGTATCTCTGAATAGCCGATGTTTGGTTCTAAAATCAAGCCAACACACCCCTAATCGAAATTTTGTAAGCTTTGTTTTTTGTTTGGCTTAAAATTTGCTAGTTTTTTTTCGATACCCGATTTTCAATTAACCGTTTTAGTGTTCCGGTTGGATCAAAACCATTATTTTTAACAAGACATTTTGTCCGATTTGAAAATATTTTGAAAACCAAAGAAGTTTTGGGTTTTTGCTTTATCCAGTTAGTTTGTTTTCCCAACAAACTAACTTTACCAAACATTCGCTATTATTCGAATTTTACCGGCGTCCAGGGGAAGTAAGGCTTTTGTAACTTAAACTTATTAAAAAAAAACGGAGGTTTTTGGAATGACTAAAAATCGTTTTCTTATATTGATGGCGGCCCTCGTGCTGACATTGATATATTTTCCGTCGGAGCTCCGGGCACAGGCAGTTTATGGAAGTGTGTCCGGCACCGTGACGGATAATTCGGGAGCGGTCGTGCCGGATGCAACTGTGACAATCACGAGTGTCGAGAGAAAAACAGTTGATACGGTCACCACCAACGCCGATGGATACTATCAGAAAGACCGCCTGCTTCCGGGCACATACACCGTCAAGATCGAGAAACAGGGCTTCAAATCCGGTTTGACGAGCAACGTCAGCGTCAGCGTCGACACGCAGACCAAGAACGACATCCAGCTCGAAGCCGGTCAGGTTTCCGAAGTCGTCAACATCGAGGCCGACTCGCAGCTCCTGAAGACCGACCGCGCCGACGTCGCGACGACCTTTTCGAGCCGTCAGGTCACCGAGCTGCCGGTTCTCGACCGCAACTTTACCAAGCTGATCCTGCTGACGCCGGGTACCCAGCAGCAGCTCTGGAACCACGCCGCGAGCGAAAACCCGCAGGGTTCGACCCAGACGATCGTCAACGGTCAGACCTTCAGCGGAACCGGCTACCAGCTCGACGGTACGGACAACCGCGACGTGATTCTCGGAATCATCGTCATCAACCCGACGTTCGATTCGGTCGGCGAAACCAAGATCACGTCGTCGAACTACGACGCGGAATTCGGCCAGGCGATCGCCGGCGTCGCTTCGGTCCAGACCAAGAGCGGCACCAACGATTTCCACGGCAGCGCTTTCGAATATCTGCAGCGCGACCGTTTCCAGGCCCGCAACCCGTTCTCGCAGTCGACGCCCAATGCGCTGACCGGCAAGCTGATTCCGGCGACCAAGCGCGATCAGTTCGGCGGCTCGATCGGCGGCCCGATCGCCAAGAACAAAGCCTTTTTCTTCGGCGATTACCAGGGCACGCGGGCGACGCAGGGCGGTTCGAAATTACTGACCGTGCCGACGGCGCTGGCGCGCACCGGCAACCTGAGCGAATACGGCGTCAACATCTTCAACCCGACGACCGGTCTGCAGTACACCGGCAACATCATCCCGGTCTGCGCCACCGGCCAGACGCCGGCGGCCAACGGCTGTTTATCGACGCAGGCCCAGAACATTCTGCGGCTGATGCCGGCGCCGACGCGCGGCGGCATCGTCGACAACTACGTCGCGAGCGGCAGTGAAAAATTCAACAACGATATTTTCAACATCCGCATCGACGGCCGTTTATCGGACAAATTTAACCTGTTCGGACGCTTCAGCCGCGCCAAATTCAGCCTGATCGGCCCGACGGCCTTCGGCAACGGCGGCGGTCCGGAGCTCGTCTCGCTCGGCGGCTCGTCGAAGACGCGCAACCTGAGCCTGGCGACCGGGTTCGACTACACGCTGAACACGACGACCGTCGTCGACGTCCGCTTCGGCTATTTCAACTATCAGGTCAAGGTGCTGCCGTTCGACTACCAGACGAAACCGGCCTCGGACGCCGGCATTCCGGGACTCAACAACGACGATTTCAGCTCGGGTCTGTTCGCGGGCTTCGTCAACATCGCGGCCGGCTCGCAGGGCAGCCGCGACTTCAACTTCGGCTCGGGTCTCGGCGTCAACCGCTGCAACTGCCCGCTCGACGAGGATGAAAAACAGTACCAGATCGTCAGCAACCTGACCAAGGTTTACGGCAATCACACGTTCAAGTTCGGCGTCGACGTCCGCCGCGCCTTCAACCTGCGCGTGCCGAGCGACAACCACCGTTCGGGCGAACTTTCGTTCTCCGGCAGCCGCACGGCCCAGGTCGTCAGCGGCAATCCGGTTTCCGGAACCGGCAGCGGTCTCGCGACCTTCCTGATCGGCGACGTGACCGGCTTCAAACGCTACGTCAGCACTTCGACGGACGCGCGCGAAAGCCAGTGGCGGCATTTCTACTACGGTCAGGACACCTGGAAAGCGACGCCGAAACTGACGATCGCGCTCGGTCTGCGCGCCGACATCTTCAACCCGCAGAAGCTGAACGCGCCGGGCAACGGCGGTTTCGTCAATCTCTCGACGGGTCAGATGGACGTCGCCGGCGTCGGCAACATCAATCTCGCCGGCAACATCAAGAACAAGATCAACTTCGCGCCGCGCATCGGCATCGCCTATCAGATCAACGATAAGATGGTGCTCCGCGGCGGCTTCGGACGGAGCTTCGACACGGGCGTGTTCGGAACGATCTTCGGCCACACGGTCACCCAGAACCTGCCGGTGCTCGCGGTTCAGAACCTGAACGCGGCGACCAGCACTTCCCGCGTGTTCACGCTCGCGGCGGGTCCGCCGGCGCCGAGCGGCCAGTTCGGCATCACGACCACGCCGCGCAACTGCCCGGTCGGCGGCTGCGTCAACAACACGGCGATCCCGTCGACGGGCAGCTTCTACATTCCCGACGGCGTCCAGGTTCGCGCTCTCTCGGACAAACAGACCGTCCCGCAGGTCGATGCCTACAACATCACCTTCCAGTGGGAGTTTATGAAGAACTACTCGTGGGAGATCGCCTATGTCGGCAACCGCGGCACCAACGTTTTCGTCGGCGACAACCCCGACCTGAACGTCAACCAGCCGACGATCGTCGGCTTCGGCACGCTTTCGACCAACCAGCGCCGTCCGTACTTCAACCTGTTCGGCTGGACGCAGGACATCCTGCTCTATCAGGGCTACAGCGCGACCAACCGCTACGATTCGATGCAGACCAAGCTGACGCGCCGCTTCTCGAACGGACTGTCGTTCATCACCCACTACACGTGGCAGCGCGCCGTCAACAACAGCGGTCAGTATTACAACATCGATCCGTCGGTCAACCGCGGACGGGCAGATTTCGAAAAAACGCATAACTTCGTCTTTTCGCAGATCTACGAACTCCCGTTCGGCCGCAACAAGAAGTACTTCAGCGGCATCAGCCGAGCGGCGAACGCCTTCATCGGCGGCTGGCAGTTCAACTCCAACACGCTGATCCAGAGCGGCTTCCACTTTAACGTCGAATACGACGGCGGCGCCGACCGCGACACCGGACCGAACCGTCCGAACGTCCAGGGCAACGTCGTCATCAACGGCGGCCGCGACCAATACTTGAGCAACAGCGCGTTTACGAAACCGGCGGCCGGCACCTTCGGCAACCTGAAGCGCAACGCGCTGACGGGCCCGGGCTACTGGCGAACCGACGCGTCGCTGCTCAAGAAGTTCTACTTCAACGAGACGATGAATGTCGAATTCCGGCTTGAGGTGGTCAATCTCTTCAACCACGTCAATCTCGGCAATCCGGATTCGTTCCTCGGCAGCAAGACGACGACCGGCTGGAGCAATAACAACTTCGGCAAGATCACGTCGACCGCGTTCTTCGGTAACGACCAGCAACGCAATCTCCAATTTGCCTTTAGATTCACATTCTAAGGGCCGGCTGGAGATGGTCTGAGCGGGACGAAGCTCGAAAAAAGCTTCGTCCCGCTGAAAACTCAAGGAGAATTTCCGCTCGGAACTTCTCCTTTTTTTACAAATCGGCCGATTCGTTTTTTTTCGAGCTTTAAATTGGCGAAACGATTATGCGAAGCGTAAATTTTCTTATTTTTTCGATCATTCTGACGATTGCCGCGGCGTTTCCGGCGGCCGGGCAAAAGCCGAGCAATAATAAAAAACAAAATACCAGAAAGCCCGCCCCGGCCGAAACGATTCCCGGCCGCAAATGGTGGAAGGAAGCGGTGGTTTACCAGATCTATCCGCGCTCTTTCAAGGACTCGAACGGCGACGGCGTCGGCGATCTGCGCGGGATCATCCAGAAACTGGACTACATCAAATCTTTGGGCATCGACGTCGTCTGGCTCAACCCGATCTTCGCCTCGCCGAACGACGACAACGGCTACGACATCTCGGACTACCGGGCGATTATGAAGGAGTTCGGCACGATGAAGGACTTCGACGAGCTGCTCGCCGGGATGCACAAACGCGGCATCCGGCTCGTCCTCGATCTCGTCGCCAATCATTCTTCGGACGAGCATCGATGGTTTCAGGAATCGCGCAAATCGCGCGACAATCCGTACCGCGATTATTATCACTGGTGGCCGGCCGAAAAAGGCACGCCGCCGAAACGCGTCAGTTTCTTCGACGAAAACGGCGACGGGTGGCGCTACGACGCGCCGACGAATTCCTATTATCTCCATTATTTTTCGCGCAAACAGCCCGATCTCAACTGGGAAAACCCGAAAGTCCGTCAGGAAATTTATTCGATGCTCAGGTTCTGGTTCGACAAGGGCGTCGACGGCTTCCGGATGGACGTCATCCATTTCATCTCGAAGGACCCGAGCTATCCGCCGATCCCGGCCGAATTCGGCGGCGACTGGGGGAAATTTTACGGGAGCGGCCCGCGGCGGCACGAATACATCCAGGAGATGAACCGCGAGGTTTTGTCGAAATACGACGTGATGACGATCGGCGAGGCCGGCGTCGGGATGCAGGACGCGCATAATTTCGTCGATGCCGACCGCAAGGAGCTCAATATGATCTACCATTTCGAGGGCGTCGGGCTCGGATACCTGCCGAACTCGAAAAAGATCATCGACCCGGCCGGCTGGAAGCTGACCGATTTCAAAAACGTCTACACGCGCTGGGACGCGAGCTTCGCCGAGAAGGGTTGGAACACGGTCTACCTCGGCAACCACGACCAGCCGCGAATGCTGACGCGCTGGGGCAGCGACGCGCCCGAATGGCGCGAAGTCTCGTCGAAGCTGCTGACGACGTTCCTGCTGACGCAGCGCGCGACGCCGTATTACTATTTCGGCGACGAACTGGGGATGTCGAACATCAAGTTCGACCGGATCGAGGATTACCGGGACATCGAATCGATCAACTGGTACAAGCAGATCAAGGAAGCGGGCGGCGACCTGCGGCAGTTTCTCGAATCGCAGAAGATCGCCGCCCGCGACAACAGCCGGACGCCTTTTCAATGGGACGCGACGACGAACGCCGGCTTCACCTCGGGCACGCCGTGGCTCAAGGTCAATCCGAATTACAAGACGATCAACGTCGCGGCCGAAGAAAAAAACGCGAATTCCCCGCTCAATTATTTCCGGCGGCTCGCCCGTTTCCGCAAGGCGAATCCCGTTTTGATCTACGGCAAATACACGCTCGTCGACGCGCCGAACGAATCGGTCTACGCCTACACGCGCGAGCTCGATGGCCGAAAGCTGCTCGTTTTATTAAACTTTAAGGACCGGGAAGCGAGCGCCGACACCGGCTTCGATCTCAGCCGTGCAAAGGTCCTGTTCGGCAATTACCCGAATTTCTCGAAAGACGGTCGCTTGAAACCGTACCAGGCCGTGATCCTGGAATTATCCAAATAAGGGACGATCAGAAAAAATATGAACACCAAAATCAAACCAATGCTCTCCTTCTGGCAGATCTGGAACATGAGTTTCGGATTTTTGGGGATCCAATACGGCTTCGGCCTCCAGCAGGCCAATCTGAGTCCGATCTTCCGTTACCTCGGCGCGGAAGAATCGAAATTAGCCGTGCTCTGGCTGGCCGGTCCGGTGACGGGTCTGCTCATCCAGCCGATCATCGGCGCGATCAGCGACGGCACGTGGACGCGGTTCGGGCGGCGCAAGCCGTTCTTTCTGATCGGCGCGCTGACCGGCAGCGTCGCCGTGATGCTGATGCCCTATTCGCCCTTTTTGTGGATGGCGGTCGGTTTGTTCTGGATTCTCGACGCTTCGATGAACACCGCGATGGAGCCGTATCGGGCGATGGTCGGGGACAAGCTCAACGATAAGCAGCGGACGCTCGGTTTTTCCGTCCAGACGTTTATGATCGCGGGCGGGCAGATCGCCGCCGGCTTTATGCCGCTGTTGCTGCTGTCGCTTGGCGTGTCGGACGACACGCAGAACGGGACTCATATTCCGGACATCGTCAAATACTCGTTCATCATCGGCGTCGTCGCGATGATGGTGACGATGATCTGGACTAATTTCACGACCGACGAATACCCGCCCGACAATCTCGAGGAATTTCGTGCCGAACAGGCCGCCAAGGGCGGAATCGGCGGGCGGATCGTGCACGCTTTCACGGATATCTGGGAAGCGGTCGCCGATATGCCGAAGGCGCTGCGGCGAATCTGGTGGGTCAAGCTTTTCACCTGGTACGGCCTGCCGTTTATGTGGCAGCATCTCTCGAATTCGATCGCCCGGCATTCCTTCAACGCTCCGACGACCGATTCGCCGAACTACGCCGTCGGATCGGCGCACGGCGGCATCGCGTTCATTTTTATGAACGTGACGACCGTCGTTATGGCTTTTCTGATCCCGACGGTCGTCAAACTGATCGGCACCCGGCTGACCTATGCCGTCTTTCTGCTGATCGGCGGACTCGGCTTTATCTCGATGCTCTTCGTCAATAATTTTTACGGCACCGTCGACGTCACCGTTTTCAACGGGCTGCGCAGCGCTTTAACGGCCGTCCATTTCCCGTATGTTTACGAGGCCTTTGCGCCGTCGGACACGACTTTCGGCGTCGCCGACTGTATGGTGCTGGTCGGCATCGCCTGGTCGGCGATCATCACGATTCCCTTCATTATGACGACGAAGGTCGTTTCGCCGAAGCGGATCGGCGTTTATATGGGCCTGCTGAACGCCTTCATCTGCATCCCGCAGATTATGAACAACCTGACCGCCGGGACTTATTTCGACTCGCTGCTCAAGGGCGATCCGCGCAACGCGCTGGTTTTATGCGGGATTTGTTTCATCCTCGCGGCGGCCGCCTGTTTGTTCATCACCAGCGACGTCGAGCCGAAATACATCGCCGAAGCGGACGTGCTCGAAGCCGAAACGCGCGGCGTCACGATGAGCGAAGCATAATGATGCTTTTAATGAAAATATGAGCGAAACAGAACGTAAATGGTGGAAGGAAGCGGTCGTCTATCAGATCTACCCGCGCTCGTTCCGTGATTCGAACGGCGACGGCGTCGGCGATCTGCGCGGGATCATCGAAAAACTCGACTATATTAAATCTCTCGGCGTCGACGTCGTCTGGCTCAACCCGATCTTCGCCTCGCCGAACGACGACAACGGCTACGACGTCGCGGATTACCGCGCGATTATGGACGAATTCGGTACGATGGCGGATTTCGACGAGCTTCTCGAAGGGATGCACGCGCGCGGCATCCGGCTCGTCCTCGATCTGGTCGCGAACCATTCATCCGACGAACATTTCTGGTTTCAGGAATCGCGCAAATCGCGCGACAATCCGTACCGCGATTATTATCACTGGTGGCCGGCCGAACAGGGCCCACCGCCCGCCCGCTGGAGCTTTTTCGACGTCGAGGGCAGCGCCTGGAAGTACGACGCGCCGACCGACGCCTATTATCTGCATTATTTCTCGGTCAAGCAGCCCGATCTCAACTGGGAAAACCCGAAAGTCCGGCAGGAGGTTCACGATCTCGTCAAATTCTGGTTCGACAAGGGCATCGACGGCTTCCGGATGGACGTCATCACGTTTATTTCCAAAGACCTGCCGTTTCGCGAGCTGCCCGCGAAATACGACGGCAATTTCGTCCAGTATTACGCCGAGGGGCCGCATCTGCACGAATATCTGCGCGAATTCAACCGCGAGGTTTTGTCGAAATACGACATTATGACGGTCGCCGAAGGGCCGGGCACGACGACCGAAAACGTCCTCGATTTCGTCGACGAGGACCGCCGCGAGCTGAATATGTCGTATCATTTCGACATCAGCAACCTCGGCCACAAGGACCTCGCGAAAAAGCTGATGGACCCGGCGGGCTGGGATTTCCGCGAGTTCAAACGGATCTTCGCGCGCTGGGACGCCGTTTTCCGCGAAAAAGGCTGGGGCACGGTCTATCTCGGCAACCACGATTTCCCGCGGATGGTCTCGCGCTGGGGCAACGACGCGCCCGAATGGCGCGAAATCTCGTCGAAGCTGCTGACGACGTTCCTGCTCACGATGCGCGGGACGATCTACTATTACTTCGGCGACGAGCTCGCGATGACCAACATCCGTTTCGAGCGGATCGAGGATTACCGCGACATTATGACGATCAACCTGCACAAGCTGATCGAAGCGGAAGGCGGCGACCTCGCCGAGTTTATGGAATCGCAGAAGCTGATCGCCCGCGACAACGGCCGGACGCCGTTTCAATGGGACGCGTCCGCCAACGCCGGTTTTACTTCGGGAACGCCGTGGCTCGCGGTCAACCCGAATCACACGGAGATCAACGCCGCCGCGCAGGAGGACGATCCGGATTCGCCGCTCAATTATTTCCGCCGGATGATCCGTTTCCGCCGGGAAAACGACGCGCTGATCTACGGCCAAACCGAATATTTCGCGATCGACGACGATGCGGTCTTCGCCTACACGCGGACGCTCGGCGACCGGAAACTTTTGATCTTGCTGAATTTCACCGACCGTGAAACGGCCGCCGACACGGGCTTCGATTACGAGGGCGCGAAATACCTGTTCGGCAATTACGACGGTTTCGACGGCCGGCTGAAACCGTATCAGGCGGCGATTCTCGAAATCTGAAGTCGAGAGTCGAGAGTCGAGAGTCAGGAGTCAAAGGAAATAAAATTCCCCGGACTCTCCACTCTCCACTCTCCACTCTCCNNTCCACTCTCCACTCTCCACTAATTAAAGAATATGCGAAACTTACTACTCTTCATCATCCTGCTGACGCTGCCGGCGGCGGCCGTTTTCGGGCAGACGACCGATCCGTACCAGCCCGTGCCCTACGTCAAGATCAAGCACCCGGAATGGGCGCGCAGGGCGGTGATGTACCAGATCAACACGCGCGCCTTCACGAAAGAGGGCACGTTTCGGGCGGCCGAAAAACATCTGCCGCGGCTCAGGGAACTGGGCGTCGACATCCTGTGGGTGATGCCGATCAACCCGATCGGCGTCAAAAACCGCAAGGGCACGCTCGGCAGCCCGTATTCGGTCAAAGATTATTACGGCGTCAACCCGGAATTCGGGACGCTCGAAGATTTCAAGCACTTCGTCGCCGAGGCGCACCGGCTCGGGTTTCACGTGATCCTCGACTGGGTCGCCAACCACACCGCGTGGGACAACCCGCTCGTCGCCGAACATCCGGACTGGTACGACCGGGACTGGAAGGGCGATTTCCGGCCGACGCCGTGGTGGGACTGGTCGGACATCATCAATCTCAACTACAGCCATCCGGGACTTCGCAAATATATGACCGACGCGATGAAATACTGGGTCCGCGAGGCCGACATCGACGGCTATCGCTGCGACGTCGCCGGCTTCGTGCCGGTCGATTTCTGGAACAACGCGCGGAAGGAACTGGATCAGATCAAGCCCGTCTTTATGCTCGCCGAATGGGAATCGCGCGACCTCCACGAATACGCCTTCGATATGACCTACGGCTGGACGTGGTACGAGAAGATGGAACAGCTCGCGCAGGGCAAAGCCAAAGACCTGAGCGGCCTGTTCGTCTATTACTCGTGGAACGAGAGCAGCTTTCCGAAGGACGCGATCCGGATGATCGGGACGAGCAACCACGACAAGAACGCGTGGGAAGGCACCGACGTCGAGCTGTTCGGCAAGGCGCTGCCGGCGGCGATCGTCCTCTCGGTCGTCGGCGAAGGGATGCCGATGGTCTACAACGGCCAGGAAGCCGGCAATCCGAAACGGCTGAAATTCTTCGAAAAGGACGAGATCGTCTGGAAGGAAAGCCCGACCGGCGAGCTTTACAAAAAGCTCTTCGCGCTCAAGCATACGAATTCGACGCTCCTCAACTGGGGCCACGAGGCGACGATGACGCTCGTCCCGAATTCCGCGCCCGCCAGGGTTTTCAGCTTCGTCCGGCGCAACGAAAAGGATAAGATCTTCGCGGTCATGAATTTCTCGGCCGTCCCGCAGACCGTGACGTTCAAGGAATCGCTTTATCACGGCCAATACACGGAATATTTCAGCGGCCAGCCGGCGACGCTCGACGAGAAAACGAAGCTCGTGCTTCCGCCGTGGAGCTACCGCGTTTACGTCAAATAATTGTTTTCTTTAACGCAAAGACGCCAAACCGCAAAGGCGCAAGATCATTAAAATCGCTTCGCGTCTTCGCGTTTCCGCGCCTTTGCGTTAAAAAATACTTTTTCTGAAGATGAGTGAAAGGAAATTCATCATCGTCGGGATCGGCGAGGTCTTGTGGGACGTTCTGCCCGACGGCCAAAAGCTCGGCGGCGCGCCGGCCAATTTCGCGTATGTTTCGAACTGTCTCGGCGGCGAGGGCGTCGTCCTCAGCCGCGTCGGCGACGACCCGGCCGGCCGCGCGATCGTCGAAGAGCTCGGGCGGAAAAACCTTTCGACCGCCCGGCTGCAGAGCGACCCGCGAAACCGGACGGGCGTCGTCAACGTCAGTTTCGAAGACGGCCAGCCGGCCTACGAGATCGTCGCGCCGGCGGCGTGGGATTTTCTCGAACTGAGCGACGACTGGCGGGCGCTCGCTGGACGGGCGGACGCCGTCTGTTTCGGCTCGCTCGCCCAGCGCGGCGCGGTTTCGCGCGCGACGGTCCGCGAATTCGTCGGCGCGACCCGCGGCCTGCGCGTCTTCGACGTCAATCTCCGGCAGGATTTTTTCTCGCCCGAAATTCTCGGCGCGTCGTTCGGGCTCGCGAACGTCGTCAAGCTCAACCACGAGGAGCTGCCGGTGATCGCGAAAATATTCGGCGTCGCCGAAACCGGGCTGATTGAACAGGCGCGGGCGCTGCTTGTAAAATTCGATTTGAGGCTGATCTGCGTGACGCGCGGCGCGAACGGCAGCGTTTTGACGACGCCGGACGAGATCTCGGCGGTCGGCGGCCGGCCGATCGAGGTCCGCGACACGATCGGCGCGGGCGACGCCTTCACGGCCGCGATGGTCAACGGTCTGCTGCGCGGCCGGCCGCTTTTCGAGATCAACGAATTCGCCAATCGAACCGGGGCCTTCGTCGCCTCGCAGACCGGCGCGATGCCCGAATTTCCGAAGGATTTTTGTTTATGAAAAAGCTATTTTTACCGCTTCTGCTCCTGCTTTTCGCCGTTTCGGCTTTCGCCCAGACCTTAAATTCGCCGAACGGCAGTTTCGCGTTCGCTTTCAAGCTCAGCGAAAAGGGCGCGCCGGTTTACAGCCTGACCTACAAATCACGGCCGGTCGTCAGGGAAAGCAAAATGGGCTTCGAGCTCAAAGACCAGCCGGCGCTGCTCGAAGGCTTTCAGATCATCGACACGAAAACCGCCGAATCGGACGAGACGTGGAACCCGGTCTGGGGCGAGCAGAAGACGATCCGCAGCCACTACCGCGAACTGGCGGTCGCGCTCGAACAGACGGTCGTCGTCGACGCGGCGGGCAAGGTCCACCCGAACACCGAGATCTTTTCGAGCGCGAGCAACGCCGACGCGCGAAAGATCACGCGCCGGCTGACGATCCGTTTCCGGCTCTTCGACGACGGGCTCGGCTTTCGCTACGAATTCCCCGTTCAGGACGGGCTCAAGTATTTCACCGTGACGGACGAAAAGACCGAGTTCAACCTGACCGGCGACCACAAGACCTTCTGGATTCCGGGCGACTACGATTCGCAGGAATACGCCTACAACACGACGAAATTGAGCGAGATCGACGCGACCAAAGGCAAGTACGTCGCCGAGATCGCCGTCAAGTCAGTCTTCGCGCCAAACGCCGTCCAGACGCCGCTGATGATGAAGACGGCCGACGGTCTCTACATCAACATTCACGAGGCCGCGCTCGCCGATTACCCGGCGATGTATATGATGGTCGACCGCCAGACGTTCGGCCTGACGACGCATCTCGCGCCGAACGCCGTCGGCAGCGCCGCGTTTCTGCAGACGCCCGCGAAAACGCCGTGGCGCACCGTCATCGTCTCGGACAAGGCGGCCGACATTCTCGCGTCGCGGCTGATCCTCAACCTCAACGAGCCGTCGAAGATCAGGGACCCGGGCTGGATCAGGCCGCAGAAGATGGTCGGCGTCTGGTGGGAGATGCACGTCGGCAAGGCGTCGTGGAATTATTCGGACGTCAACAACGTCAAAATCGACGAGACCGACTGGAGCGCGCTCAAGCCGAACGGCCGCCACGGCGCGAACACCGCCAACGTCAAGCGCTACATCGATTTCGCCGCGAAAAACGGGATCGACGGCGTGCTCGTCGAGGGCTGGAACATCGGCTGGGAAGACTGGTTCGGCAACTGGAAGGAAAACGTCTTCGATTTCCTGACGCCGTACCCGGATTTCGACGTTAAGGAGCTCAAAAATTACGCCGCCGCGAAGGGCGTCAAGCTGATTATGCACCACGAGACTTCGGGTTCGGCGAGCAACTACGAGCGGCGGCTCGACGCGGCGTTTCGCTTTATGAAGGAGAACGGCTACGACGCGGTCAAGACCGGCTACGTCGGCCGGATCATCCCGCGCGGCGAGACGCACGACGGGCAGTGGATGGTCAATCATTACACGCACGTCGTCGAAGAGGCCGCGAAATACAAGATCATGGTCGATTCGCACGAACCGGTCCGGCCGACCGGTTTAACGCGCACCTATCCGAACTGGCTCGCCTCGGAAGCGGCGCGCGGCAACGAGTTCAACGCGTGGAGCCAGGGCAACCCGCCCGAGCACGAGACGATCCTCCCGTTCACGCGGCTGATGGGCGGCCCGATGGATTACACGCCCGGAATTTTCGAGATCAAGATGAGTTATTACGATCCGAAAAAGACCGAGCAGGTCCACACGACGCTCGCCAAACAGCTCGCGCTCTACGTGACGATGTTTTCCCCGCTCCAGATGGCCGCCGATCTGCCGGAAAACTACGAGAAACGGATGGACGCCTTCCAGTTTATCCGCGACGTCGCCGTCGACTGGGACGAAACCCGCATTCTCGAAGCCGAGCCCGGCGATTATCTGACGATCGCGCGGAAGGCGAAAAACAAAGACGCGTGGTTTATCGGCGCGATCACCGACGAAAACGCGCGCGAGGCTTCGGCCGCGCTCGATTTTCTGCCGGCCGGCAAAACCTACGTCGCGACCGTCTACGGCGACGCGCCGGACGCCGACTGGCAGAAAAACCCGATGGCCTACAAAATCCAGAGCCATCTCGTCGACAATAAAACGGCCTTAAAACTCGCCCTCGCCCCGGGCGGCGGCGCGGCCGTCAGCTTGAGACCGGCCGCGCCCGACGATCTGCGGAATCTGAAACGGTATTGACTGAAACGATAAAATTATGCAGTGGCTCAACGAACCGCAAAACTGGTCTCACGAAAACGACGTCCTGAAGGTCGCGGTCGATGGCGGAACCGATTTCTGGCGGATCACGCATTACGATTTCATCCGCGACAACGGGCATTTTTTCTACCGCGAGGAGAGCGGCGATTTCGTCGCGTCGGTGCGGATTCGCGGCGCGTACCGCGAGCTTTACGATCAGGGCGGGCTGATGATCCGGATCGACGAGCGCAATTGGATCAAGACCGGCATCGAGTTCGTCGACGGCCGGCAGAACCTGAGTGCCGTCGTGACGCGCGAGTTTTCCGACTGGTCGGTGATCGCGCGCGACGACAATCCGCCGGAAGTCCGGTTCCGGCTGAAGCGGCAAAAAGATTTCGTCGAGATCGGCTATTCGTTCGAGAGTTCGGATTTCGCGATGCTCCGGCTCGCCTATTTTCCGCCGGCCGTACCGGCCCAGATCGGGATGATGTGCGCCGCGCCCGACGGCAGCGGCTTTTCGATCGAATTCGACCATTTTACGATCAAGCGGTTGGACTAAGAGTTTGATTAAATTTTTTTATTTACAGGCTGAATAGGCATCGTTCGTGACCAAATCGGTTAAAGGCATCAACCGTCCGAACGGCGAGCGGTTGTTTTTAAATCCACTAAACACACTAAAAACACGAAAGAAATTTAGTGTTTTTAGTGTGTTTAGCGGATCGCTTAAAACCGTTCGCGGCCTTGAACTATAAATTTAAACAGTCTCTAATATTTTATGAATAAACTTGCGACTTTCGCTCAGGCGCTTTTGATTCTAGGATTGCTGACTTTTAACGCGATGGCCCAGAGCCGACTGATCCCGAAAAAAACTTTGCCGAAAAGCCGGCTCGAACTTTCGCGGCGGTCGCAGAACGGCTCGTTTTACGACGTCGTCGGGCGGCGTTCGGCGGCGTTCGGCTACGAGCACCGGAATATGGAGGCGTGGGTCTATCCGATGAAGATCCTCGACGATCTCGAATTTTATTTTAAGATCGAGGGCTACAACCTGCCGTTTCGCGGCGCGGAATTGCTGACGCATATCGACGTCCGGCCCGAGGCGACCGTCTTTACCTACTCGCACGCCGCGTTTACGGTCCGCGAGATCGTCTACGCGCCGGTCGACGAACAGGGCCTGATCATCCTGCTCGACATCAACACGAAATTGCCGATGACCGTCGACGTCGCGTTCCGCCCGAAACTCAAACTGATGTGGCCGGGCAATCTGATGACCGGCTTTTACGGGCAGGACGAGAAGGAAAAATACTATTTCATCGGCGAGGAAACCAAGAAATTCTTCGGCATCGTCGGCACGCCCGAAGCCAAAGACCTCTCGCTGATGCCGTATCAGGAAGAGCCGCGCGACGTGCCGGTCCGCTACCAGATTCAGGTGTCGCCCGACGAAGCGGCGAAAAACTTCGTCCCGGTCGTCATCGCCGGCAGCACCGACGGCCGCGACCGGGCGGTCGAGAATTATCACCGCCTGCTCGCCGAAGCGCTCCCGCTCTACGAGCGGAACGTCAAATATTACGAGGACTTTCTCGACCGGACGACCGAGGTCCGGACGCCCGACGCGCGGCTCGACACGGCCTTTTCGTGGGCCAAGATCGGCGTCGAGAAGGGCGTCGCGACGAACCCGCTCGCGGGAACGGGACTGCTCGCCGGTTTTCGCACCTCGGGCGATTCCGAGCGGCCGGGCTTTGCGTGGTATTTCGGCCGCGATTCGATGTGGACGTCGCTCGCGATCGATTCCTACGGCGATTTCGCGACCACTAAGCTCGCGCTCGATTTCCTCAAAAAGGTGCAGCGCGACGACGGCAAGATCCCGCACGAGATCTCGCAGAGCGCGCCGCTCGTCGACTGGTGGAAGGGCTACCCGTACGCCTGGAACTCGACCGACGCGACGCCGCTCTACGTGATCGTCAACGCCGATTACTACCGGACGAGCGGCGACCTCGACTATCTCAAACAAAACTGGGATTCGGTCAAAAAAGCCTATCTTTACGAGGAAGCGACCGACACCGACGGCAACGGCCTGATCGAGAACACGAAATTCGGCCACGGCTGGGTCGAGGGCGGCGCGCTCTACCCGCCGCACGAAGAGATCTATCTGCAGGGCGTCTGGATCGAGGCCTCGCAGAATATGGCCGAGATGGCCGAAGCATTGGGCGATAAAGACCTGGCCGCACGGGCCCGCGCCAACGCCGAGAAGACGCGCGCCGCGATGGAGAAAACCTACTGGCTCGAAGACCGCGGCTTTTACGCCTACGCGACGCAATTGCCGCGCAGCGAGCCGGTCAAGGCCGAGCCGGGGCCGAACATCGAGCGCCGGCAGAAGCGTCTGAACGAGCTCCAGACGGCGAAGATCTACGACGAGGACACGGTTTTGCCGGCCGTCCCGCTCTGGTGGCGGACGCTCGACGACGCGCGCGCGCAGAAACAGCTCGACCATCTCGGCAGCGCGAAGATCGCGACCGACTGGGGCGCGCGGATCATCGCCAACGACAGCCGGCTCTACGATCCGCTCTCGTATCATTACGGCTCGGTCTGGGGCCTTTTCACCGGCTGGCAGTCGGTCGGCGCGTACAAATACGGCCGGCCGCAGATCGGTTTTCAGGCGCTGGCGGCGAATTCCCTGCTGACCTACGCGAACGCGCTCGGCTACGTGACGGAGCTGCTGTCGGGCGATTTCAACGCGCCGTTCGGCCGCTCGTCGCACCATCAGGTCTGGTCCGAGGCGATGGTCGTCTCGCCGGTGATGCGCGGGATGCTCGGGGTGGAAGTCACGAACGCCGGCAAAAGCGTCCGGTTCGCGCCGCAATTGCCCGCCGACTGGAACGAGCTCGACGTGCGCCGCGTCCGCGCCGGCAAGGCGACCGTCGATTTCAAACTGCGGCGCGGCGGCGGCAAAATGACGATCACGGTCGGGCAGAGCGGAGCGGAACCGCTCAACGTCACGCTCGCGCCGTCGTTCCCGCTCGACGCGGTCGTCAAAACGGTGACCGCGAACGGCCAGAAGCTCGCCTTCGAGATGAAACAAACGGGCGACGTCCGGCAGATGGAAGTCAGATTCGAGCTGACCGGCCGGCCGGCGGAAATCAACGTCGAATACGCCGAGGGCACCGACGTTTTCGTCGAGACGCCCGATCTCGTCGCGGGCGCGGAAAATTCGGGTCTGCGGATCATCCGTTCGCAGGCGCGCGCGGACGGCCTGTATTTGCTCGTCGAAGGCCGCGCCGGTCAAACCTACCCGGTCGGCCTGCGCTCGCCGCGCGTTCTGAAGGAAATCGACGGCATCCGGATCGACGGCGCCGCGCGGCAGCTCAGGATTGCGTTCGGCACGGACGGCGCGCTCAACGGCTACGTCCGGCGCGAGATACTGCTCCCGTTCGCGGGCGGAAAGTAGTGGGAAATGAAGGGGATTTTTTAACGCCAAGGTGCGAAGACGCCAGGATTTTTTCGGGGTTCCGGCCGAACGATTTTACAAACTCTTGCGGCTTTGCGGCTCCGCGCCCTTGCGTTAAAACCCGAAACGGAAAATTATCGAGTTATGAACAAATTACTTTTACCGGCAATCATCGTCCTCTCCTCGTTTTTCGCGGGCTGCGTGCAGACGCCGACCGATCAGTCGAAGACGGCCGCCAACCAGCCGGCGAAGTCCGACAAAAAGATCAAGATCGGCTTTTCGATGGACACGCTCAAGGAACACTGGGTCAAGGACAAGGAGCTCGTCGAAAAACGCGCCGCCGAGCTGGGCGCGGACGTCGTCACGAACGTCGCCGAGAGCAACGACGAGCGGCAATTGCAGCAGATCGACGACTTCATCACGCAGGGCGTCGACGTGCTCGTGATCGCGCCGCACAACGGTCAGGTGATGGCGACGGCCGTCGATAAGGCGAAGGCGAAAGGCATCCCGGTCGTCAGTTACGACCGCCTGATCCTCAGCGACAAGATCGACGTGCTGGTCTCGCATCTCCATTCGCTGGCCGGCCAGATGCAGGCCGATTACGCATTGAAAAACGCGCCGAAGGGCAAATACGTGATGATCTACGGCGCGCCGACCGACCAGAACGCGCTCCTGATGAAGGAGAATCAGCTGGCGACGCTCAAACCGGCTGTCGACCGCGGCGACGTCCAGATCGTCACCGAACAGCACGCCAAAAACTGGTCGCCCGAGGACGCGCTCAAGATCGCCGAAAACGCGCTCACGCAGAATCAGAACCAGATCGTCGCCTTCGTCTGCTCGAACGACGGCACGGCGAGCGGCGCGATTCAGGCATTAAAAAAACAGAACCTCGCCGGCAAAGTGATCGTCACCGGGATGGACGCCGAACTGTCGGCGCTCCAAAGAATCGCCGACGGCGAACAGTCGATGACCGTCTACAAGCCGATCAAGCCGCTCGCCTACGCGGCCGTCGAAGCGGCCGTCAAGCTCGCCCGGGGCGAAAAGCTCGAAACGACGAAGACGATGAAGGCCGTCGACCGCGAAGTCCCGTTCATCTTCATCGAGCCGAAGATCGTCGATAAATCGAACCTTTTGGACGTCGTCAACGACGGCGCCGAAAAATACGAGGACATCTTCATTCACGTCCCCGAAAATCAGCGGCCGAAAAAGCCGTAACCCCGGGGCCGGCATCGAATTACGCGAACTTCGCCACCACCGCCGTCGATTGCTCCGTCGATTATTTTGACAACTATATTTGCATATAGTAATATAGTTTTCGGACGGCGGATTGCCCGGCCTTTGCACACAGGCCTTGTTTTCCGGCGTCGATTCAACCGAATCGGAGGAAATCGTTGATGGCAATTCAAATCGAACCGATTCCCGAAAAACTGTCGGCCGGCGGTTTCGCGGTGATCCTGGCCGGCGGCGACGGCGTCCGGCTGCGGCAGATGACGAAACGGATCGCCGGCTGCGAGCTGCCCAAACAATTCTGTCAGATGCTCGGCGACGAATGCCTGTTGACGACGACCCGCAAACGGATCGCCCGCCATTTCCCGCCGGAAAACGTCTTTTTCAGCCTCACCGAATCGCACGAAGAGTTCTACCGGCCGCTGCTCGACGCAGTCCCGGCGGAAAACAAGATCGTTCAGACCGCCAACCGCGGAACGGCCGCCGCGATGCTTTTTAGTCTTTTCCGACTCGCGAAAATCGATCCGGAAGCGGTCGCCGGCTTTTTCCCGGCCGACCATTATGTGTCCGACGACGTGGTCTTTATGAACCACGTCGCCGACGCCTATCGCGCGGTCGCGAACAAACCGGAGGCGGTCGTGCTGGTCGGCATCGAGCCGCTCACGCCGAAAAGCTCTTACGGATGGATCGAACCGTGTCCGCTCGAAACCGCGCAGTTTTATCCCGGAGTCCGGAAAATCGGGCGTTTCTGGGAAAAACCGACGACGCGCGAAGCGGCCCAGTTGATGAAGCGTGGCGGTTTGTGGAACAGCTTCGTGATCGTCGGCCGGGTCAAAAATCTGATCGCGCTCTTTCGAAAACACCTGCCCGACCTGTACCGGCTGTTCGCGGTCGGACGTCTTGCGGTCGGCACGTTCGCCGAACATTTCACGATGGGCTCGATCTACCGGATGATCGAAACGCACGATCTTTCCTTCGACGTACTCGAAAGATGCCGCGAGGAATTATACGTTTTGCACGCGGGCGGCCTCTCGTGGAGCAGTCTCGCCGACCCCGAAGAAGTCCTCCTGAAAATGGCCCAGCTCGGTCTCAAGAACAGGCTCTTTCCGCTCGCCTCCTGAATGTCCGGAAAGACGGACCGAAGATTCAGCGCCAGATGGATTTCAAGTTCCACGCATTGGCCTGCGTGAAAAAGACGCTTTCCGGAACATTCCATTGCGAAGCGGATTTGAGACCGAAAAATTTGAGCCGCGTGAAATCTTCCGTCGGAAAGAAAATATCGGTCATCGCGACGGTGCCGTCGTCGGCAAAGAGCTCCATCGAAGCCGTGTCGAAGATCAGATGAAGCCGCAGCGTTTGATCTGTGACGACGCGCGGGGCCGTATGAGGTTTGACCGCGAACAAATCGGAAAAGTCATTCCTGCCGGCCTTTCTCCGGTCGGAAAAGAACCGCTTCGCCTCGGCGTCGTAGCCGACGCGGTAAGTTTCGCCCTTCGCGTTCGTCAGCGCGACGCCGAACTTCGTCGCCGGAGTTTTCGCGAGATCGATCTCGAGTTCGAGCTCGGCGAGCGGCGAGCCGCCATTATCGAGGTTCATTTCATTTTCGAGCCGGTAATTCTTCATCGATAAGAATTTCCGGCCGCGCAAAGCTTGCGTCTCCCGGACCGGATTCTGGACGAGCCGGACGCCCTCGGCGGTTTCGGCCAGGCCGAGCTCGCGCGGCAGCGTCATCGCGCTCCGCCATTTCGCGGTCGGCACCTGTTGCGCGTAATCCCAGTTGCTCATCCAGCCGAGAAAGATCCGGCGGCCGCGCGGCGCGTTCGACCACGTCACGCCGGCGTAGTCGTCGCGGCCCTGATCGAGCCAGAAAATGTTTTGCGGCGGGTTGTCGTTTCGAAAAGTCTTCCCGTCGAAATCGCCGACGAAATACTGCGTCGCCGAGCCGCCGTTCGGGCCGCCCGGGTTGATGCTGACGAGCAAAACCCATTTCGTCCGGCCGCCGACCGTCAGCGGAAAGAGATCCGGGCATTCCCAGACGCCCGCGTGCGTGCCGTCCGATTTGCCGAACTCGCCGGTTTTCGTCCAGCTTTTGAGATCGGGCGAACTGTAAAAACGAACGTGATCGCCGACCGCGAAGACGACCGACCATTGTTTTAAGGCCTCGTTCCAGAACAATTTCGTGTCGCGAAAATCTTTGAGCTTTTCGGTGTTCGGGATGACCGGATTTTTGTCGTATTTCGTCCACGAACGGCCCTTGTCGAGACTGTAGGCGAGCCCCTGATACTGAAAATCCGTGCGGCCGGCCTTTTCGCCGTCCATATCGTGATAGGTGAACATCGCGACGAGCGGCGTTTTTTTCGCCGTCCCGAAACCCGAGGAATTCCGCGCGTCGAGGACGGCCGAGCCCGAAAAGATCAGCCCGAGCTTGTCCGGCGCGAGCGCGACCGGCAGATTTTCCCAATGGACGAGATCGCGGCTCACGGCGTGGCCCCAGTGCATCGGCCCCCAGACGGTCGCGTTCGGGTAATACTGGTAAAAAAGATGATATTCGCCGTCCGCGTAGACCATCCCGTTCGGGTCGTTCATCCAGTTCGCCGGCGGCGAAAAATGCAGCTGCGGCCGGTGCGGCTCGTCATACTGCGCGGCTGCTTTCAAAGTCAAAATCAGCATCAGCCAAAAAATCGTTCGTTTCATTGATTTCGTAATTCTCCGCGCCTTTGCGCCTCTGCGCCTCCGCGTTAAAATCCGGTTTCATCCTCCCAAAATCCCGAAAGAAAACCTTTCCCGCCGAGGCGCCGAGACGCGGAGTTATTTTTGCAGATCGTAAACCACCGCTTCGTACGGCCGCAGTTTCCCGTCCTTCGACGGCGCCGCGTAGTTGCCGAGCGCGATCTTCGCTTTCGCGAAATCGACGCCGGTCGCGGCCGTCGCCGGCTGGTCCGAGAAATTCAGCAGAACGAGCATCTTTTTGCCGTCCAATTCGCGCGTGTAGGCGTAAACCGCTTCGTTCGGCGGGTCCAACAGTTTGTATTTGCCGTAGACGAGCACGAGATTGTCGCGGCGCAGCCGGGTCAGGCGGCGGAAATAATTGAGCGGCGAATTCGGATCCTTCTCCTCTTTGGCGGCGTTGATCTCGCGGTAATTCGGCGCGATTTTGATCCACGGATTGCCGGTCGTAAATCCGGCCTGCGCGCCGGCCGTCCATTGAAACGGCGTCCGCGCGTTGTCGCGGGCCTCGAATTTCGCCCGTTCGAGAAATTTTCCGAGGTCGCCGCCCGAATTCTTTTCATACTCGTAAATGTAAAGCAGCGGCTTGTCGCGGAAATCCTCGATCCGCCCGAAACCGGCGTTGGTCATCCCCAATTCGTCGCCGTTGTAGTAATACGGCGTCCCGCGCATCGTCAGGATAAAGGTCGAGAGCAGCTTCGACGAATACGCGCGAAACTCGGGCTTGTCATTTCCCCAGAGCGACACCATCCGCGCCTTGTCGTGATTGGCGAGAAAGATCGAGAGCCAGCCGCGGTCGGCGAATTCCCGGTCCCAGCGCGAAAAGACCTCCTTCATCGTCGATAATTTGTAGCCGCCGTAGCGCGCGACGTCGACGCCCTCGAAGGCGTAGGCCATATTGAGCTCCTGCCGGTCGGCGTCGACGAGATCGTGCGCGTCCTGAAAATTGCGGCCCGCGCCCTCGGCGACGCTCATCACGTCGTATTTCGAAAAGACCTCGCGGTTCATCTCCTTGAGATAATCGTGAATCCCCGCGCCCATCGAATAGCCCATCAGGCTCGGCTCTAGGCCTTCGGCGAGCGGCGGAAATTTCGGGTCTTTGGCGACGAACTGGAACGCGTCGAGCCGGAAGCCGTCGGCGCCCTTGTCGGCCCAGAAACGCATAATCGAATAGACTTCCTGCCGGAGCTTCGGGTTCGACCAGTTCAGGTCGGGCTGTTTGCGCGAGAAGATATGCAGATAATAGGAGTCGGTCGGCGCGTCATACATCCACGCGTCGTGTTTCGGGTCGAAGAGGCTCCAGCGCGCCGGCGGCGTGCCTTTTTCGGCCGGCCACCAGTAGTAATAATCGCGGTACGGGCTGGTGCGCGAGCTCCGCGCCTGTTTGAACCATTCGTGCTCGTCCGACGAATGGTTGACGACGATGTCCATCACGAGCTTGATCCGGCGCGCGTGCAAACCCTTGACCAGCTCGTCGAAATCCCGCATCGTGCCGAAATCCTTCATAATCGCCCGGTAATCAGAGACGTCGTAGCCGTTGTCGTCGTTCGGCGATTCGTAGATCGGATTGAGCCAGACGACGTCGACGCCCAGGCTTTTGATGTAGTCCAGTTTCTGGATGATCCCGCGCAGATCGCCGACGCCGTCGCCGTTCGAATCTTTAAACGAGCGCGGATAGAGTTGGTAGACGACCGCTTCCTTCCACCATTTACGGTCGATGTCTTTCGGATAGGCGACGCCCCACGCCGCCGCGATCATCGCCAGCACAAGCAAAATTTTTCTCATCGATATTTTCTCCTGATCTTTTCTCTGCGTCTCTGCGCCTCCGCGTTAATCCCTCGTTTCACTTTCAAAACATCTCCAAAAGCAAACGAACTGCCCGCAGAGCCGCGGAGGTTATTCGGTCACTTCCCAGAAATCGTTGATCGACGCCGCGATCCGGCGGTTGTTTTCCTCGTAGGAAAGCGTCTCGCCGCGGTTCAGAAACTGCGGCGGGTAGATATGGCGGTTATAAACCGGGTACGCCTCGGTCCGCAGATGCGCGAGCATCTGGTGGCCGCGACGGATCTCGCCCTCGTGACGCAAAGCCGTGATGTCGAGCGGCGCGACGACGATCTTTTCGCCCGGTCCTTCCGACGCTTTGGCGAGCACGCGGCCGTCAAAATCGACGATCATCGAGCCGCCCGACCACGAATACGGCGGGTAATGGCTGAGGCTCGCAGCCTGATTCGAGGCGACGACGTAGCACATATTTTCGAGCGCGCGGCAGCGGTTGACGATCGTCCACCAGTCCATCGGCTCGGTCGCATTCCACGGGTCCATATAGGCCGAGACGCGAATGAGCACTTCCGCGCCGTTGGCGGCGAGCTGCCGGAGCGTTTCGGGAAACAGCCAGTCGTAGCAGATCGCGCAGCCGATGTTGCCGATCTCGGTCTCGGCGACCGGAAACAATTCTTCCTCGTAGTCCTCGATGTCGTGCGGGCTCGCGTGGACCTCGAACGGGATCCACGGGTTGACCTTGCGGTATTTATACAAAATGCCGGCGGGCCCGATCAGACAGGTCGTGTTGAAGACGTGCTCCGGGTATTTCGGATCGTATTCGAGCATCGAGCCGCTCTGGATAAAGACGTTGTGCTCGATCGCTTTTTGATGAAGCCGCTCGGTGTGCTCGTTCGGGATCTCGACGGCGAGCTTTTCGCGCAGCTCATTGACGGTCTGAAAAACCGGCGCGGAATGCGCGAATTCGGGAAACGTGACGAGCCGGACGGGCAGAAACGGCAGCGCGCCGATGACGGCCGAATCGATCAGATTCAATATCCGATCGGTGTTTTTCCGCATCCCGGCGCGATCCGTCGGATTGACGAAATCCGTCTGAATCGCGGCGGCGGAGTATCTGATCAGTTTCATAATTTATTTTTTAACGCCGAGGCGCAAAGACGCAGAGGCGCAGAGATTTTTTGGGCCGGTTTTAAAAACCACATTAAATTTTTGCGTCTTTGCGCCTTTGCGGCTCGGCGTTAAATCCTCCTTTTCACATCTAATACTTCGACTGTCCGCCGCGCGCGAAGCGGGTCAGGGTTTGGTCGTAGATCCGGCGTTTTTCGTCGGTCATCGGGTATCGTTCGTCGTCGCCGTACGGGTATTTCGTCATCTTTTTGAACGGCAGCGGGAAGACCTCGTCGGGCGAGCCGGAATTGATGTCCATTTCCTTGCTGTAGCCGTCGGCGTAGAGCATAAACGTGTAAACCTTTCCGGCGGGCGGCGCGGGTAATTCCTTAAATTGAAGCGCGAACTCGTCGCCGGCGGCGGCGATCGCGAAGGTGTCGTCGATCTCCGACAGCAGGGATTTCACGTCGCCGTAGCCGGTGAACCGGCCGGCGAACGATTTCCACGGCGATTCGACGGCGGCGTTCGCGTAATCGGGAACGCTCAGCGCGCCGAACCGCGTCTCGCGGCCGAAGCCGTGAAAGCGCAGCTCGGCCGCCGCCGGTTCGAGCTCGATCGTCTTCAGATCGGTTTTCGCTTCGGACGTGTCGACCGCGATTTGGTCCCAGTAGGTCCTGAAATTCGTGACGATCCGGACCTCGCGCGAGGCGGAGAGAAACTTGCCGGTCAGATCGACCGGGACGGTCTGCGGGCGGCCGACGGCGATGCCGATGCTCTCGATCACGGTCCGCCATTCGCCGTTTTCGTCACGGACCTGAAGATACGGCATAAACAGCGATTTGCCGCTCTGCGAGGCGTTGACCTCGTCGGACGAAAAGGCGTAATCCGTCCAGCCGGTCAGCAGCAGGATCGTCCGGCCGTTGAAGCCCCGGCGGTCGTCGAGATCGAGCGTCAGCGTATGCGTCGCGGCGTAGCCGCGGATCGAAAGGTTTGTAAAATCGTCGTAAAACACGCGGTCGAGCGATCGAATTTTCGGCAAAACGTCCGCGCCTTTCGAGTCGGCGGCCGCCAGCGGCGGGTGCGCGTTTGCGGTCGCATAAAACGTCTCTTTGCCGGTCTCGGATTTGCCCAGACCCTCGTTCGGATAGATTTCCGTGCCGGCGTCGTGTTCGACGGCGACGAGTTTGACGCGGTCGAGATACATCACCTCTTCGAGCTCGTTCGTCACGCGGAGCTCGTAAAAGCCGTCTTTCGCCTTCAGACTTCCGGGCGGAATCCGCACATATTCGTCCGAATCCGGGTAATGATAGCGGCCCTTGCTCTCCCAGTTGGCCATCTCGCCGCCGCCGAGAAAATCGGTGACGAACTCGAATTCGCGGCCGTTCCAGACGTAAAGATACGGGCACGAAGCCGGTTTGCGGTCGACTTCCTGGATCTTCAGAAAGGCCGGATTTTTATCGACGGCGAGCGCCGCGAGATCGGTCTCCGACTGGATGATGCCCGAGCTCCACAAGATCCTCACCGAATCGGCCTGTTCGCGTTTTCCGAGCCCGAAATGGAGCTCCGACGGCGCGGGCGCGGGGCTCGCCGCGTAGAGATCGAGCTGCTGCGCGAGACTGCCGGCCCGCATCACGACGCGCGCGCCGACGCCCGATTTGTTGCTGACGCGGCCGCGCAGATCGAGGTTCAGGGCATTGTTTTTACTGCCGCCGTCGTTGCGCAGGAAACGGCCGTCGATCAAAAGATCGAGATCGCCGTCGCCGTCGAGATCGGCCGCGAGAAGCCGGCGCGCGCCGGCGAACGATTTCGAATTCGGAAACGGCCTGGCGGTCGCGGGCGCGAATTCCCGGCCGAGATTGCGGGCGATCAGCAGGCCTTTGCGGGTCGCGACGAGCAGATCGAGCAGGCCGTCGTCGTCGTAGTCGAGAAACTGCGCGGCCGTCGCGTCCTCGATCCCGGCGGGCGCGGGTTTGAGATCGAAACCGCCCTTCCCGTCGGAAATCGCGAGCAGCGGCTTGCCGGCGCTCGTAAAGTCGCCGGCGCGCGTGCCGAAAAAGAAATCCGTGAAACCGTCCTTGTTGACGTCGCCGGCCGCGACCGCGCTCCAGCCGTCGGTTTTATCGAGCCGGAGCTCGCCGGCGACGTCACGAAACGTGTCGTCGCGCTGGTTGCTGAGGAAGTTCAGCCGTCCGCCCCAATTGGCGACGACCAGATCGAGATCGCGGCGGTTGTTGAAGTCGGTCGGCACGACGGCGACGGCTTTCCCGTCGAAACCGTCCTTCGACTGGCTGATCTTCGATTCGGCCGAAACGTCGGTGAAAGTGCCGTCGTTGTTGTTTCTGAGCAGCAGGTTCGGCGCGCCTTCCCATTCTTTCGGAAAGACGAAATCGTTGAGCTCGGCGCGTTCGTCGTCGATATTCACGAAACCGGCGATAAAAATATCGAGGTCGCCGTCGTGATCGAGGTCGGCCGCCGCCGCCGCGATCGACAGATACGGGTAATTCGGGAATTTCGCCGCTTCGGTGACGTCTTTGAACCGGCCGCCGCCCTCGTTCCGGTAAAGCCGGAGCGCGTGATAACCGACGAGCAACAGGTCGGGCCGGTTGTCGTTGTCGAAATCGGCGGCGATCAGACTCGTCCCGACCGCGTCGAGCGGTTCGGCGAGCTCGCCCGAAAGATTTGAAACGTCCGCAAACTTCCCTTTTTGATTATGATAAAGCGCGATCCGGCAGACGGTTTTCGCGCTCGAACCGGCGCGTGCATTTTTCCGGTAGCCGGCGATCGAATTGTCGATCCGCGCGACGTCCAACTGCCCGTCGCCGTCGAAATCGATCAGCGTTTCGCCGCCCTGAAGGCCGCGCAGAATCTGATATTTCGACTGCGGTTTGACGCCGAAACCGTCGCGCGGCGGAAACGGCAGCGCGATCGACGTTTTGTTTTTCAGCCCGACCGGCGTCTCGCGAAAAACGACCGGCGGCTCCGCTCGATCGACGAGCCCGTCCTCCGCGCCGGTCGAGGTGAGCGCCTCGGCGTAGCGGCCCTGTTCGAGATAGTTGAGGCCGATCTGCGTGCCGGAATTGGTGTCGCGCAGCGTCTGGAATTTTTTCAGGAGCGCGGCCGCCTTTTCGCGCTCGCCGCTTCGCTGATAGGTCGTCGCGAGATTGTAGACGGCCGTCAGATTGAACGGCTCGGCGTCGTAGGCCGCCCGGAAATATTTGAGCGCCGCCGGGTAATCGCGCTGCTGGGCGAGAATCTGGCCGGCGTTGACGTTCGCGCCGACGTCCGCCGGGTCGATTTCGAGCACCTTTCGAAAGGCGGCGAGCCCGTCTTCCGCGCGGTTTTCCGAACGCGCCGTCAGTCCGAGCAGATAGTAGATCTGCGGCGATTTTTTTTCGGTTTCGAGCAGTTTGCCGAGAACCGTTTTGGTCTCGTTGAGCTTTTTGAGATTAAAAAGCGCGACCGCGAGGTTGAGCTCGGCCAGCTTCAGATCGGGCCGGAGCGCGAGCGCGCGGCGAAATTCGGCTTCGGCCGCGTCGAAGCGAAACTGTTCGAGCAGGCCGACGCCCGCGTTGTTGGCCCGGTAGGCGTCTTCCGACGCGTCGCGGCGGACCGTCTGCGCGACGGCGAAATTGACGATCAGCAGCAGCCACGCCGCCGCCCGGCGCCAGCGAAGAGAGTTTTTGATTTCGAAGCTCGACATTGCTTTTTTACGGTCTTGAATTTTCAGACTACTGAACGGTCGTGTTCGCGGTAACAGAATTATAAGCAAAGAACCGCTATTTTTGTAGCAGTTGGCCGGCTTTTTTCATTTTTCGGGCCGGATCGCGCCGGCCGCGCACGAAACGGCCGTCCGCGCGGCTTCGTTCGGGCCGTCCGCTTCCGGCGAAGCGGCTTTCTCCAATGCTTTCAGTATTTCCCTTTTTTTCGAAATAAAGCGGTTAACGGCGACAAAATTCCCGGTTTGAGCGGCCCGACTGAAAAAACAGATTGACGGAAAACTATTTTTCTGCTAAAAATAATGACTATTGTCAATAAAGTTTATCTGCCGAGTGCAATTTTTCTACTAGAGGTCTGTTTATACAATTATAATATCCGTCTATATTTGCATTAATATGTTTCGGTTGCTTAGTTTTAAGCGCAATTTATAAATCCGTCCGGTTTGCCGAGTTCCGTTTTTTGCATTGGAGCTTTCCGGAAATATTCGTTTCGTCCTTATTTTTAAGGTTATCAAATTCGAAAACTACTTCCCGAAAAGTAGTAATTTACCCGTTTTTAGCTTTGAGGAGGGCTTATAAATGCAAAAAAATTCAACGGCGGGAATCCGTAATCCGATCCTGCTGAGTCTCGTAATTTTGGGATTGATGGCGGCATTGGTGATCATTCCGTCGCAGTTCCGTTCGGGCGCGGTCAGCAAGACCCGGAAGGGTCTGGTGCAGAGAACCGTCAGCCAGGAAGAAGGCATCGACAACTATGATATCCGCGAGGATAAAGCGGCGGCCGACAAGATCATCGGCTACCGCCAGTCGCAGGGCAAGGATGCGGTCGCGGTGGCCGATATCCGGACCGAATTCGTCCGCGGCGAAGCGGCTCTGAGACAGCGCATCCCGGATGTCAAGATCGAATACAACAACGACATCCGGATCCCCGAAGTCATTTCCCCGAACGTCTGGAGAGGCCAGATCGAGATGCTGACGAATCCTTCGACCGGCAAGCGCTCGGATCTTCTCCGCTCTTTCGTCAGGGAAAACAATTCGCTGATCGGCGTCACCGACGGCCAGGCCGACGAGCTCGTCGTCACGCAGGATTACACGAATCCCGACGGCAATCTTTCATTTGCCGCGCTCGAACAGAGAATCAACAATGTTCCCGTCTTCCGCGGCGAAGTCAAGGCCGGCTTCACGAAGGACGGCCGGATCATCCGCGTCATCAACAATCTCGCGCCCGGCGTTGACTACGCCTCGGCGCCGACCGATTTCCACGATTCGCTCGACGCGGTCAAAGCGGCGACCGGCTACATCAAATACGACGAATCCAGATTGAATCTGACGCGCAATGCGGCGGCCTCGACCGACCTGAAAGTCGTTTACGGCGAGGGCGACTGGGCGACGACCGCCGAAAAAATGTATTTCCCGACCGAACCCGGTGTCGTCCGTGCCGCGTGGCGCGTGCTCATCTGGGAACCGGTCCGCGCTTATTACGTGATCGTCGACGCCGAGGACGGCACGATGCTCTGGCGTAAAAACCTGTCCGAGGACCAGACGCAGGCGGCGACCTACAACGTCTATTCGGGCACGCAGAACCTCGGTTTCGCGATGAACAGCCCGGCTCCGGCATCCCCGGGACCGATCGATCCGACGACGAATTTCCAGGCCGCTCTCGGCGCCCGCACGAGCGTCACGCTGATCGGTAACGAAGCGGCGCAGGGCCTTACGTTCAACAACAACGGCTGGATCACCGACGGCACCAACGGCACCGACGGCTGGACGGACGGCAACGCGGTCGAAGCCGGTCTCGACATCGACGGCACGAACGGCGTCGATGCCACCGGCAAAGCCAACGGCACGGCCCGCGTCTTCAACTTTTCGTATGTTCCGGGCAACGTCACCGGCGGCGTCGACGGCGGCGACGCGGTGACCGGCGCGGCCTACCGCAACGGTATCGTGACGAATTTGTTTTATCTGAACAACCGGTATCACGACGCGCTCTACAAAGTCGGTTTCACCGAACAGGCGCGCAATTTCCAGGCCTCGAACTTCGGTCGCGGCGGATCCGAAGCCGACCGTGTTTCGGCCGAGGCGCAGGACTCGTCGGGCACCAACAACGCGAACTTCGCGACCCCGGCCGACGGCAGTCGCGGACGTATGCAGATGTACGTTTTCACCGGCCCGGCCCCGCAGCGTGACGGCGATCTCGATGCCGACGTCGTCTGGCACGAACATACCCACGGCCTTTCCAACCGGTTAGTCGGTAATGGCAGCGGTCTGACGACGAACCGCGCCGGCAGCAGCGGCGAAGGCTGGTCGGATCTTTACGCGTTTCTTTTAGCGTCAAAAACCACCGACCCGGTCAACGGCGTCTATTCGACGGGTGGCTATGTGACCTATCGCTTCAGCGGTTTGTCATCGTTTACGACCAACTATTATCACGGCATCCGCCGTTTCCCGTATGCACCGCTCGCATTCACGGGCGGCCCGAACAACCGTCCGCACAACCCGCTGACACTCGCCGACATTCAGACCGTTTCGGCGACCGACGGCGCGTATCCGTGCTCGGCGCTGATCGGCTGCACCGGCAGCGCGACCGAAGTCCACAACGCCGGCGAAGTCTGGGCGGCATTCGGCGTCGAAGTCTGGGCAAGAATGGTGACCCGTCTCGGTCATGATGCCGGTACCTTAAGAACTATGCAGGTTTATACGGACGGTATGAAGCTTTCACCGCTCAATCCGACCTTTATCCAATCGCGTGACTCGGTCATCGCCGCCGCCGCCGCCCTTCCGCTCGCTCCCGAAGCCTCGGCCGACGTGGCGGACGTTCGCGAAGGTTTCCGTATTCGCGGCGCTGGCTTCAGCGCGACCGACACCGGCTCGGCCGTCGTCGAAGCGTTCGACACGCCGAACGTCGCCGTCACGGATCCGTTCTCGGTCAGCGACTCGACCGGCGACAACGACGGCTTCCCCGAACCGGGTGAAAACGTCCTCCTGAGCGTGGCCGTCCGCAACCCGAACACGGGCGCGGCGATCACCAACGTTCAGGTCAACGTCAACGGCGGTCCGAATGTGTCTTACGGCACGGTGGCCGACGGCGCGACCGTCACCAACCAGATTCCGTTCACCGTTCCGGCGGGAACCGCCTGCGGCGCGCTCCAGTCGGTGACGATCAACGTGACCAGCAGCGCGGGCGCGCAGGTTCCGTCGACGAAATCGTTCCGCGTCGGCGTTCCGGTCGGCGGCGCTCCGGTGACGTTCAGCAACACCGCGGCGATCACGGTCAACGACAACACGACCGCCAGCCCGTACCCGTCGAACATCACGGTTTCGGGTCTGACCGGCAACAAGACCGTCAAGATCAAGATGACCGGTATGTCGCACACCTTCCCGGGCGACCTTGATATTCTCGTGGGCGGTCCGACGGCGGCCCAGAACCTCGAGATTATGTCCGACCAGGGCGGCACCAACGACCTCGTCAACGTCGATCTGACGTTCTCGGACTCGGCGGCGGCGGCACTCCCGGCAGTCATCACGACCGGCGAATACAAACCGACGGCCGACACGACGGTCGAAACGTTCCCGGCTCCGGCCCCGGCCCCGGCCAACGTTCCGGCTCCGGGCGGATCGGCGACGATGGCTTCGGCCTTCGGCACGACCGGTTCGGCGCTTAACGGCACCTGGTCGCTCTATGTCGTGGACGATGCCGGCATCGACACCGGAAACATCGCGGGCGGCTGGTCGATCACCTTCGAGGCGAACGACTACGCCTGCTCGCTGCAATCGGTCAAATCGCGCGCCGACTACGACGGCGACGGCAAGACCGACGTTTCGCTGTTCCGTCCGGGCACGGGCGACTGGTTCGTCCAGCGTTCGACCGACGGTCTGACGATCCCGAACTGGGGTCTCGGTACCGACATCACGACGCCGGGCGACTTCGACGGCGACGGTAAAGCCGACGAAGCGGTCTTCCGTCCGTCCAACGGCACGTGGTACGTCCTGCAGAGCTCGAACGCGACCCCGTCGATCACCGCCTTCGGTGCTTCGGGCGACGTTCCGGTGGCCGGCGACTACGACGGCGACGGCAAGGCGGATCTCGCCTACTTCCGTCCGTCGACCAATTCGTGGGTCGTTCGCAACAGCAACGGCGGCAGCGTCACGACGACGCCGTTCGGCGCGACGGGCGACGTCCCGGTCAGAGGCGACTACGACGGCGACGGCAAGACCGACATCGCGGTCTTCCGCCCGACGACCAACGAATGGTGGATCCGCAACAGCAACGGCGGTTCGGTCACGGTGACGACGTTCGGCGCGACCAACGACAAACCGGTTCCGGCCGACTACGACGGCGACAACAAGGACGACATCGCGACCTTCCGTCCGTCGACCGGCCAGTGGTGGATCCGCAACAGCAACGGCGGCAGCGTCTCGGTCATCAACTTCGGCGCTTCGGGCGACGTTGCGGTACCGGGCGACTACGACGGCGACGGCAAGGACGACGCGGCGGTCTTCCGGACCGGCACGTGGTGGATCAACAAGTCGACCGGCGGCGTGACGACCGTTTCCTTCGGCGTCACGACCGACATCCCGACTCCGACCCGCTACATCCCGTAATCAACACCGAAAAGGAAAATCGTCCCCGGTTTTCCTTTTCCGACAACCTGGAAAGGCGGCGCGAAATGATTTCGCGCCGCCTTTTTTTCCGTCTCCGGCCGAAATCGAAACTCTCGACTTAACAGCCGTTTTTTGTTAAAGTTGAATCAGGCAGTCCGGCGGCCGAAAAAGTTAACGCCCGGCCGATTGCCTTTCACCCTCGAGACCGAATAGAATCGTTTCGTTCCCGTTTCCCGCTGATGTAATTTTGTATGCTTGAGACCGTCAGAGAGTTCGTTCCGCTCGCCGCCCGCGATGATTCTTCCGAAATAATCCAGACCGCGGAAACCGCCGTCAATCCGTTTTTCAACCGCGAGCTGAGCTGGCTCGAGTTCAACCGCCGCGTGCTCGACGAGGCGCTCGACGAACGGAATCCCCTGCTCGAACGGCTCAAATTTCTGGCGATCTTTTCGACCAACCTCGACGAGTTTTTTATGATCCGCGTCTCGGGCCTCAAGGAACAGATCGCCGAGGGCGTCGGCAAGCTCTCGCGCGACGGTTTGTCGCCCGCCGAGCAGCTCCGCGAAATCCGCGACCGCCTGCGGCCGATGCTCGAAGACCAGCTCGACTGTCTGAACGACGAGGTCCTCCCGCAGCTCGCCGAACAGGGCTACCGGATCCATTCGTACCAGGAGCTCAACAAGACCGAAAAGAAACGGCTCGACGATTATTTTCACCGCAACATCTTTCCCGTCCTGACGCCGCAGGCGGTCGACGTCAGCCATCCGTTTCCGTTCATCTCGAATCTGAGCCTGAATCTCGGCCTGATCGTCGAACCCGAAGACAGCTTTGCGAACGACAAGATCGGCCATCTCTTCACGAACCGGCGGTTCGCACGGATCAAGCTGCCGCCGAACGTCACGCGGCTGATCCCGATCGACGAGAGCGAAACGCGGTTCGTCCTGCTCGAAGAGCTGATCGCGGCCAACGCCGGCCTGCTCTTCCCGAATATGAAGACCGGCACGCCGTATCTTTTTCGGATCACGCGCGACGCCGACATCGAGATCCGCGAGGACGAAGCGGGCGACCTGCTCCAGACGATCGAACAGGAGCTGCATCTCAAGAAACGCTTCAGCTTTCCCGTCCGGATGGAAGTCGCGGCGTCGATGCCCGACGAGATGGTTCATTATCTGGCCGGCTCGATCGGCCTCACCGAACAGGACATTTTCCGCGTCGAGGGATTTTTGAACATCCCGCACCTGATGCGGCTCTACTCGCTCGACCGGCCCGAGCTCAAGGACAAGCCGATCGCCTTCTCGATCCCGGCCGCGCTCAAGCGGCAGGACAACATCTTCGACATCCTCAAACAGCGCGACGTCCTGCTTCATCACCCGTACACCGCTTACAGCACGGTGACGGATTTCATCGACGCGGCCGCGCGCGACGACAAAGTGCTCGCGATCAAGATCTGTCTCTACCGCGCCGGCAAGGATTCGCCGGTCATCAAATCGCTCGTCAAGGCGAGCCGCAACGGCAAACAGGTCGCCGCGCTCGTCGAATTGAAGGCGCGGTTCGACGAGGAGAACAACATCGAATGGGCGCGGCGGCTCGAAAACGAGGGCGTCCACGTCGTCTACGGGCTGAGCGGGATGAAGACGCATTCGAAGGTCGCGCTCATCGTCCGCAGCGAAAACGACGAGCTCCGCCGCTACGTGCATATCGCGACCGGCAACTACAACCCGACGACCTCGCGCATCTACACCGATCTCGGGCTGCTGACGAGCGACCCGGAGATCGGCGCGGACGCGACCGACCTCTTCAATTTTCTGACCGGCTATTCCTACCAGCACGAATTTCGCCGCCTGATGGTCGCGCCGGTCAACCTGCGCGAGAAGATGCTCGAGTTGATCGCGCGCGAGACCGAAAACAAGAAAAACGACAAAGACGCGCGGATCATCGTCAAGATCAACAGTCTGACCGACGACAAGATCATCGCCGCGCTCTACCGGGCCTCGCAGGCCGGCGTCCCGATCGATCTGATCGTCCGCGGCATCTGCACCCTGCGGCCCGGCATCGCGGGGCTTTCCGAAAACATCCGCGTCGTCTCGATCGTCGGCCGTTTTCTCGAACACAGCCGGATCTTTTATTTCGCCAACGCCGGCAACGAGGAGATCTACATCGGCAGCGCCGACTGGATGCACCGCAATCTCGACCGCCGCGTCGAGGCGATCGTCCCGATCCGCGACGCGACGCTCCGCCAGTTTCTCAAGGAAGAAGCGCTCGCCGCCTATCTGCAGGACAACGTCAACGCCTCGGTCCTGCACGCCGACGGCTCCTACGAAAAGATCCGTCCCGCCGAAAACGCCCCGGAATTCGATTCGCAAACGTATTTCGTCGGGCAGGACATTTGATTGCGGATTTCGGATTTCGGATTTCGGATTGGTTCGGGGGCGGAGGTGTCGATTCCGGACGAAACGCCGCCGCTATGAAACCGTTCCGTAATCAAACCGAAGCCGCCCGACTCGAAACCAATCCGCAATCCGAAATCCGAAATCCGAAATCCAAATGATTGCTTTTTTCGCGGCGATCCAATATCTTTAAAGCAATCGGCAAATTTCTTAGACTTTCGCCGCTCCCGCGTCGTCAAACTATAACAAGTCATACCGTTTTGAGTGTTTTGAATGAAACCGGTGAATTAGGATTACTTTCTCGATACTATGAGTGATTTAGAAAGACGATTGACGTCGAGTTCGAGCAATCCGAAATCCGAAATCCGAAATCCGAAATCGGTATCGTTTCCCTTTTAAGGAGCAAAAGAAAAAATGAGGACCCCTGTTCGTAAGTCGGCCTTGACGAAACTGACCGTGTTAGCGGCGGTCGTTTTGTCGGTCGCCGTTATTTTATTGTCTGCAAACCGTTTCGATAAAGTCAGCGCGTCGGCCTCCGGGCCGTCGGCCTCGCACACGAACGCGCCGGGCGAGGACAACTGCACGGCGTGTCATTCGGATTTCGGCGTCAACAGCGGCTCGGGCAGCGTCTCGATCAGCGCGCTGCCGGTCAATTACGAACCGAACCAGCAAATTCCGATCACCGTCACGACCGCGCAGGTCGGCCAGACGATCTACGGCTTTCAGTTCACCGCGATCGACTCGCAGGGCCGCAAGGTCGGCACCTACACGCTGCCGGGTCAGGCGCCGGCGCGGATGCAGCTGATCGACGGGCTCATCGGCGGCAACCAGCGGCAGTATATCGAACACACGGTCGACGGCATCATCCCGCAGCAGTTCAACTTCAATTCGTGGACGTTTACGTGGACCGCGCCCGCCCAGCGCGTCGGCAAGATCCGTTTCTACGCCGCCGGCAACGCCTCGAACAGCGACGGGCAGACCTCGGGCGACTACATCTACACGACGTCGAAAAGCCTGCTCGCGGGCAGCGCCAACACGAACTTCGACACCGACGGCAAGAGCGATTTTTCGGTCTTCCGGCCGTCGACCGGCGTCTGGTACGCGCTCAACAGCACGAACGGCGGTTTTCAGGCGGTCCAGTTCGGCTCGAACGGCGACAAGATCGCGCCCGGCGACTATGACGCCGACGGCAAGACCGATTTCGCCGTCTTCCGGCCCTCGACCGGCGTCTGGTACGTCCAGAAAAGCACCGGCGGCTATCTGATCACGCAGTTCGGCACGCAGGGCGACGTCCCGGTGCCGGGCGATTACGACGGCGACGGCAAGACCGACATCGCCGTCTGGCGGCCTTCGACCGGCGTCTGGTACATCGCGCGGAGCTCCGACAACGGTTACGACATCCGCCAGTTCGGGATCAGCACCGACAAGGTCGCGCAGGGCGATTTCGACGCCGACGGCAAGACCGACATCGCGGTCTTTCGTCAGTCGTCCGGCGATTGGTACGTCTGGAAAAGCACCGACAACGGCTATATCTTCTTCCATTTCGGCGCGAACGGCGACCGGCCCGTGCAGGCCGATTTCGACGGCGACGGCAAATACGATTTCGCCGTCTTCCGGCCGTCCAACGGCGTCTGGTATCTGCAGCGCTCGACCGCCGGCTTCGGCTCGCTCCAGTTCGGCGCGAACGGCGATCTGCCGGTGCCGACCGATTTCGACGGCGACGGGCTGGCCGATATGGCCGTCTACCGCAACGGCACGTGGTATGCTTTCCGCAGCTCGGACAACGGCGTCTCGATCGTCTCGTTCGGCCTCGCCGGCGACCTGCCCGTGCCGGGCGGTCTGCTGGCCGAATAATGTAGAACAGACCGTTAGTCTGTTCGGCCGCGTTCGCTTTTAATGCCGTCCGCTGAAATCAGGCAAAAACCCAGAACTGTCCGGCACGATCATTGCTCAAACGCGCGTTTAATGATTTTTGAGGCCAAACGCCGCCAAATTTGCCGGTAAATGAAAAGCCCGGCCAGCGTTCGGTTGTTTTTTGATCCACGAAAGACACGAAAACCACTAAAAAGACACTAAAGAAATTTAGTGTTTTTGGTGTTTTTGGTGGACAAAAACCGGCTGTTCGCCGTGCTGCCGGTTCCGGTTCAATCGAAAACGCGGCTCACGAACGAATCAATGCACCGGTCAATTACCGTGCCGAACAACTCTGGAACTAACCACGAAAAACGGCCGCCGTCTGACAAACGGCGGCCCTTTTCGTTCGAAAAACGGCTGCTTCGATCAACCTTCTCCGTTGCCGGGCGTCGGCGTCGGCACCGGCGTCGGGGTCGGCGTCGGCGTGGGCGGCGGCGTCGGGGTCGAAGTCGGCGTCGGGGTCGGCGGCGGCGGCGTCGGCGTCGCGGTCGGCGTCGCGGTCGGCGTCGCGGTCGGGGTCGGGGTCGGCGTCGCGGGCGTCGGGGTCGGGGTCGGCGTCGGGGTCGGGGTGATCACCGGCGTCGGGCCGGGATCCGGAAGATCGGTGTTGCCGGCGGAATCGCGCGGGACGATCGCTTCGCCGAACTGGATGTTGCGGACGCCGATCTGGGTCGTGCCCTCGACCTCGTGAATGAGACCGTCCTGCAGCGGATAGGCCGTTTCGACGCTCAGGCTCGGCTCGATGGTCCGGACGATCGGCGCCTCGTTGAGATCGAACTGGCCCTGCGGCTGATCGAGAATCTTCGTTGCGTCGCTCGGCTTCAGGACGTAGCGAAACTGGAGCGTCTTGACGTGCTCGGCGATCAGGCTGTCGACGTACCCGCTGCCCTTGACGCCGAACACGCGGCGAATCAGATGATTGTCGGTATCGACGAAATACTGGATGATCCGGATGCGCTGCATCACGGTCGGGTACGAGCCGTAGTTGGTGACCGAGGCGAGCTGCCCGGTCGCGCCCGTCCGGTTGAGTCCGTAGGCGTCGCCGGCATCCCAGGTGATCGTATTGGCGCCGCCATTGACGTTCGTCACGGTTCCGAAGACGCCGGCGACGCCGTTCGAGATGAAATAGATCTCGCCGTTCGAGAAATCGCCGATCCGGGCTCCCGGAACGATGATCCGATTGGTGTTATAATCAACGTCGGTCGCGGACAGATTGATCGCGTCGAACGAGGGATCGCGCGACAGGATTCCGAGCCGGTCGCTGACCGGCAGGACGTTGATCGCCGGCGCCGCGTAGCGGACCGGCGTGCCGGCCGGCACGTTGTCGTCGGAAACGACCATTCCGAGGTTGACGAAGCCCGTCGCGGACGGGTCGAGCGTCGCCGCCGACCGCGTCGTCAGGTTCTGGGTGATGAAGCTGGTCGGCAGCCAGATGTTCGCCAGCCCTTTGAGCCCGTCGCCGGCGACAAGGATGTCGCGGGTCAGATATTCCTGCGCGTTGCGCATCTCCTGAGTCGCCGCGGTCAGCTCGTAATTCGCGTTGGCGGTCGTGATCGCGCCGCGCATCAGCGAAAACACGGCGGCCAGAATGACGAGCGTGATGACCATCACGATCATCAGCTCCATCATCGAAAAGCCTTTTTGATTATTCTTTTGCATCGGTCTGTCCATTGAAATCGTTCCTCGGCCCTAGCGTAAGCTCTGCCGAAAAGCGGTCGGTTGGGTAAACTGGAAAAACGGCGTTCCCGGCGGCAGATTGTTCGGCGTCAGAAACGCGATGTCGAAGCTCCAGTTGCGGCGCGGCGGCGAATAGATCACGTTTCTGAAATCCTCGTGCTGCGCGACGGCCTGCGTCGAGTGAAACAGCGGCACGAACGAACCGGTATAGTTCCACGGGCAGCTGCCGTCGTTGCAGACCCACTGCTCCATAAACCGCGGAAAATTATGAATGCCGCCGTTGCGCCGCATCCCGTCGGCGTCGCGGCCGGGTTTCTGGGTGAGGCTGGTGATCGTCGTGCCGGCGATAATCGCGGCGCGCACCGATGTGCTGGCGGAAGTTCCCGGCAGATTTTCGTCGGCGATCCGGTAGGTATTCCCGTTGCCCGCGCCTTCCGGGTAGAGCGCGCTCGACGCGTCGAACCACGTCCGCGACAGCGGAAAGATCGCGTCGCAGACGATCGACGCCGGCACCTGCGCGCCCAGATAACCGCCGTCGTTCAGGGTCGAACCGTTGACGGGAATCGCGTCGACGCCGGTCGTATTGTAGTTGCCCCAGATAAAAAGCGGGTTCTCGGTCGCGATGGTAATGCCTTTTCGCGGCGAGAGCTTGCCGGCCGCGCCGGTCGTGCTCAGCGTGTCGCCGTCGAACAGTCTGACCGCCCGCCGGAAGTAATTCTGCGAATTTACATAACTGAGCTTGCTCCAGCTCAGGATCGTGTTGGCCCG
>JAFDVJ010000076.1 GCA_018269075.1 Acidobacteriota bacterium | reverse complement strand
TCCGCGGGCTGGACACGATCAGCGCCACCGGCAATATCCTGCGCGACTACCTGACCGACCTGTTCCCGATCATGGAACTGGGCACCTCCGCCAAGATGCTCTCGATCGTGCCGCTGATGAAGGGCGGCGGATTGTTCGAAACCGGCGCCGGCGGCAGCGCGCCGAAGCATATCGAGCAGTTTCTGGACGAAGGCTATCTGCGCTGGGATTCGCTCGGCGAGTTTCTGGCGCTGCAGGCGAGCTTCGAGCATCTGGCGCATACGCAGGACAATCCGAAAGCGCAGATCCTGGCGGACGCGCTCGACGAAGCGAACGCGAAATTCCTCGCGACCGACAAATCGCCGGCGCGCAAGGTCGGCGGCATCGACAACCGCGGCTCGCATTTCTATCTCGCGATGTACTGGGCCGAAGCGCTCGCGCATCAGACGGCCGATCCGGAAATCGCCGCCCGATTCGCGCCCGTCGCGAAGGCGATGGAGGACGCCGAAGCGCGGATCAACGAAGAGCTGATCGGCGCGCAGGGCCAACCGCAGGACATCGGCGGCTATTATCATCCCGATCCCGCGAAGACCTCCGCCGCGATGCGTCCCTCGGCGACGCTCAACGCGATCGTCGACGGGATTTAGAGTCAAGGGAAATTTCCCGCAATGCCGGCATCAGAAAACAAGCTCTTTGCCGCATTGCGGGAAACTTCTCCGGATTGGCGGAGAGTCGGGAATTCGGAGAATTTAACTCTCCACTCTCCACTCTCTACTCTTCACTGATCTCCCGGGCGACCGCGAAATCGAAGTCGGTGAGACCGCCGCGGTCGTGCGTCGTCAGGTTGATCTCGGCGTAGCCCCAGCCGAACGCGATGTCCGGGTGATGATCGTATTTTTCGGCGATCGCGCCGACGCGGTTGACGAATTCGAGCGCCCCGGCGAAATCGCCGAACTCGAAGCGGCGCGACAAAACGTCGTTGACGGCCTGCCAGTTTTCCAGTCCTTCCAGATTCCGAAGAATTTCCTCGGGCGCGAGCTTTTTGCGTTCCATTCGTTTTTCACTCCCTTGTTTTGCGGTATAATCTAATCTTTTTGAGTCGCGAGTGGAGAGCGGAGAGTGGAGAGTAAATTGAATTCCGGCTCTCGACTCTCGACTCGTGACTGTCGACTATTATAAAACTATATTCAAACAATGCGTTTTTATACAAGATTTTTGATTTTCATACTGCTCGCGGGCGCGCTCGCCTGTTCGACCGCGAAGCCGAAGCCGCTGACGCCGCTCGAGACGCTCAAGGCTTACGGCAGCGCTTATAAGAAAAAGGACATCACCGCGATGAAGCTCCTGCTCTCGCAGGACACGATGAAGATGCACGAGGACGAGGCGAAGGCGCAGAACACGACGGTCGACGAGATCGTCAAGCGCGAGACGCTTTTCTCCGAAAACCAGACGACCGCCGAATTTCGCAACGAGCGGACCGAGGACGACAAGGCCTCGATCGAGATGAAGGATTCGATGGGCGTCTGGAACACGATCCAGTTCGTCAGGGAGGACGGCGTCTGGAAGATCGACCGCCGGAGCTTTGCCAACCAGATCCAGCAGGACGTCGATAAGAGCAACGAGGAGCTCGACCGGATCATCAACCAGGGCCGCCAGCAGTAGGATTTTAATTGTTTTGAGTTCCGCCTTGAGGCGGCTTCGATTCAAAGTGAAATCGATTCGTTCTGAAACGAAAGCCGCCTCAAGGCGGAACTCAAAACTCAAAAACGCCGGATTTTATGAGAATATTTTTGGTTTTAATCGTGCTGACCGCGATGCTCGCCGGCTGCGGTTCGAACCCGTCGCCCGAGAGCCCGAGCGGCGTTTTCCGGCGCTATGTCGAAGCGTCGCAGAAACAGGACGTCGCGACGATGAAGTCGCTGCTCTCGAAAAGCTCGCTCGAATTGATCGAAAAAACGGTCGCGCCGCAGAAAATGACGGTCGACGACGTTTTGCGGCAGGAATCAATGGTCAAAATCGCGAAGATTCCCGAAACGCGCAGCGAGCGGATCGAGGGCGAGACGGCGACGATCGAGGTCAAGAACGAAACGACCGGTCAGTTCGACGTCGTCTACCCGTTCGTCCGCGAAAACGGCGCGTGGAAGCTCGCCCGCGACAAATACATCGAACAGATGCTCAAAAAACCATAGCGATTTCGGATTTCGGATTTCGGATTTCGGATTGGTTTGGGCACGAGCGGTTTTAGAGGGTTGGGAAAATTTGGATTGAGGGAAGTTTTTGAATTTTCAATTTTCAATTGTCCATTATAGTTAGTGACAGAACTGATTGAAAAAGCGGCGATTCAGGTCGCGTCAGCTTTTTTGATCTTTCACTAAAAACACTAAATTTCTTTCGTGTTTTTTCGTGTTTTTAGTGGATCGATTAAAAACCGATCGCGGGTTTAACTTTCATTATTGCAACAGGTTTTGTCACACACTGTAAATTCAGAGGTTTGGACGTTTTCGGGCTTTTGGATTCGATTGGAAATCGAAAATGATAATTCGGATTCGGACGTTTTCGAATTTTCGAAAGCGGCCGGAATAAAAACAGTCGGAAATCAAACGAGGAGCAATTTTAGTGTCGGTCATCAAACCTTTTCGCGCCCTGCGGCCGCGGGCGGAATTCGCCAAACAAGTTTCGAGCGTGCCGTACGACGTTCTCAACACGGAGGAAGCGCGCGCGCTCGCCGCCGGCAATCCGGACAGCTTTCTGCACGTTTCGCGCTCGGAGATCGATCTCGCGCCAACCGTCGATCCGTACGCGGACGAGGTCTACCGGAAAGCGAAGGAAAATTTCGAGCGGCTCGAGCGCGACGGCGTGCTCGAAACCGAAACCGAAGCGGCGCTTTACGTCTATCGTCTCGAGATGGGCGAACAGGTGCAGACGAGCGTCGTCGCCTGCTGCTCGATCGACGAATACGATACGGGCCTCATCAAAAAGCACGAGAAAACGCGGCCCGACAAGGAAAACGACCGGACGCGGCATATGATCGAGCTCGAGGCGCAGACCGGCCTGATCTTTCTCTGCTATCGCGGCCGCGCCGAGATCGACGCGCTCGTCGCCGAAACCGTCGAAACCGCGCCGCTCTACGATTTCGAGGCCGAAGACGTCAACGGGAATTCGATCCGCCACACGGTCTGGAAAGCGGGCGCGCCGGCCGCGCTCGTCGAGGCGTTCGCAAAAGTTCCGGCGCTCTATATCGCCGACGGCCATCACCGCGCCGCGAGCAGCTCGCGGGCGCGCGCCTTTCTGCGGCGCGAGACGCTCGAGAATCTCGACGAGAGCGCCGTCTGTCTCGCGCCCGAGGTCGAAATGGCCGAGGCCGAATACAATTACGTGATCGCCGCGCTCTTTCCGGCCGAACAGCTGAAGATTCTCGCCTACAACCGCGTCGTCAAAGACCTCAACGGTCTGAGCGTCGAGGAATTCTTTCAAAAGGTCGCGGAATCGGGCTTCAACGTCCTCGAAACCGCCGACCCGACGCCCGAAAATCCCGGCGAGATCTGCGTTTACGCGGACGGGAAATGGCGCAAATTACGGTTCAATATCCTTTATTTCGCCGATCCGGGCGTGATCGAAACGCTCGACGTGAGCCGGCTCGAAAACCATATTTTGCGGCCGATTCTGGGGATCGAAGACGTCCGCACCGACAAGCGGATCGATTTCGTCGGCGGCATCCGCGGCACCTCGGAGCTCGAAAAACTCGTCGATTCCGGCCAATGGCGGATCGCTTTTTCGATGTACCCGACGACCGTCGAACAGCTTTTGCGCGTCTCGGACGAGGACCGGATAATGCCGCCGAAATCGACGTGGTTCGAGCCCAAGCTGCGCGACGGGCTGCTGATTCACAAATTCTAATGACGCTTCGGCCGCCGTTCGACTCATTTCGCCGTGTATTCCGAGAGCCGTTTTTTGAGCGCCTCGCGGTCGAGCGTCGCGGAATCGGTCGGCCGCCGCACGACGACCGGGCGCTCGCCCCGGTTCAGATAAAGCCCGTTGCGGTAATAGATTTCCACGCCGACGCCGAGAATCGTCCCGAGCCGCATCACGAGCGGCATACTTTCGGCCGCTTCGTTGGTGATCCCGAGCAGGTGCAGCTTGTAGATCTGGCCGGCGAGCCGCGGAATCCAGTAGGCCGCGCTCCCGAGCAGACCGCCGTGCTCGTTGAGCTGCAGGCTGCGGTCGCCGCCCGGATCGGGATTCGCGCCGGCGCCGACGCTCTGATAATTGGCGCCGCCGCCGCCGGCCAGTACGAGATGGCTGCGGTATTTTTCGTTCTCGGTCACGCTGAGGACGTTTTTGACCATTTCGGCGACGCTGCCGACCTGAAAAGACCGGTCGTAGGCTAATCCGAACAAACCCCATTGATTGCTGTCGTAAATATAAATCGATGCCATAATTCGCTCCCTTACTGCCAGTCTTCGGCGTTCGTCTGCGACCAGTCCGTCCACGCCGCCCATCGTTCGAGAAACGGCGTCGGATCGAGCAGATCGCGCCGGCGCTTGAATTTGCTGCCCTCGACGTAGTCGAACTTCTTGTTGTAGAGATTCGTCAGCTCACCGGACGCGGTGTTTTTATACATCTCGAAATGAAGCATCCCGAGACAGCCGACGTTGGCGATGTGCTGGCCTTCGCGGACGGTTTCGCCCATCACGACGCCCGCCGGCAGCTCGCGGTCGATCTCGCCGTAGCGGACGATCAGCGGCGGATGGATGACGACCAGCTCGTAAGTGCCCTGGTAAAACTTTTTTTTGTAAAAAGCGAAGCCGCCGGCGACGGCGTAGATCGGCGTGCCGGTCCGGGCGATCAGATCGCAGCCGGCGTGCATCCGCTCGCCGTGATCGCGCGAAGCGCCGAACCAGCGCCGCCCGCTGCCTTTCTGAAAACCCAGCTTCGGAATAAAATTCAATGGAAATCTCGGCATAATATTTTTCTCAACCTCTCTTTTTCGGCGGGCCGGCGGCCGGAACGTCTCGTTCGAGCCCGCGCGGCCGGCTGTGTCAATCAAGCTTTCACTCGCCTAAAGCCCGTTCTTGTCGCGGACTTTCTGGATCGCGGGCAGCAGGATCACGGCGACCGGCGTGTTTTCGATCGTCAGCGACAGATTGCAGTTGTCGTCGGGCAGAACCTGCACGCGGACGGTCACCGGCTTACCCGTCAGCTCCGAGCTGTTCGAGCGTTCGACGATGCCGCTGAAGACGTAGATATTGTTTCCGCCGCGGCGGCCGGAGCTGATCCGGATATGCGAGTTGATGTCGGTTAAAACCGGATCGCTGAGCGTCGCGAATCCCGATCCGCCGATCTCGGCGCTCATCTGAAACTGGAAGCAGGCGAGGCCGAAGATGCCCGGCATCTGCGGATCCGGCCCGGAGATGCCGCCGAAAATGAGCATCTGCTTGAGATTGTTGGACGCCTCCGCGGTCCGGCCGAGGCCGAGAACGGCCGCCGGAACCGCCGCCGCCGCGAGCGCCGCGCCCGCCGATTTCAAAAAATTACGTCTGTCGTTCCGATTGTCTTTTTTCATATTTTCTCCTTAATTTTTTGAGCGGAAAATCCGGGAATTTCCGCCTTGACTCTCCACTCTCCACTCTCCACTCTCCACTCTTTCAATCCGTTTCCCCGTCCGAGACGAGCTCGTCGCGCATTCGCCGTTCGGTCTCGGCGGCGTTTTCGTCGAGCACCGCCTGCGCGAGCCGGAGCCGTGCGAACTGCCGGATCTCCGGCCGATCGAATTTTTCGGCCAGCCGGACGGCCCGTTCGAAATCGGCGCGCGCCAGATTTTTGAACAGCTCGAAAAAGTTGGGGACATACATCAGCAGCGGTTTGTTCATCGCGGTGAAAAGCAGCTCGTCGCTTTCGACCGCGCCGCCCTCGTCGAATTCGTCCATCCGAACGCCGGCGCCGATAAAATCGTTGAGCGGCCCGAGACTGTTTTCGACCAGCTCGAAAGCGCGGTCCGGCGCGGCGGCCGAATAAACGACGGCGATTTTGACGGTGTTTTCGAGCGCCGTCCGGTTTTTGAGCGGCGGCAGCAGCTGCAGCGCTTCGTCGAGCAGCGCCCGCGCCGTCACGCGGTCGTCCTTTCCGACCATCGCCGAGGCGAGCTCCGTGAGGGCCGCGATGCGTTCGCCGTCGGTCTTGAGTCCGGCCAGCATTCGGCGAACCTCCTGCAGATCGCCGCGCCGCGCTTTGGCGAGCGGCAGGGCCGTCTGAATCTGCTCGAAAAGATAGGCGTAGTTTTTACGGTCGCCGATCCGGGCGGCGATCGCCTGCGCCTTTTCCGGGTCGTTTTCCTCGAGCGCCCGCGAAACGGCGTAGGATAAGCGAAAATCGCGCACGTCGGGAGCGGAGACATCGGCGATTTTCGCCAGCTCGTCCGGCGTTTTTTCGCGGCTCGCTTCGAGGAACCGGTTCGATTCGGCCATTTTGTCGAGCTGGCGCGACCATTCCGGCCCGAGCTTCCGGCGAATCTGCTGGGCGAGCGCCGGGGCGAAGCGCGCGATATGGCCGAGCACTTCGCTGATCGCATACTGCGCCGGACTGCGCTCCGCGAGAAAGGCGCCGGCGGTCAGCTCGGCCAGCTCCTTCATCTCCGATCCGGAAAGCAGCGGCGCGGTCTTCCGGGTCTTGTCCTTTTCGGCCGTCCGGTTCAGCTCGACGGCGGCGCTCAGAAACGAGGTCAGCTGCAGGAACTCGATCTCGGTTTTATTGTTCGCCGGAACCGGATTCGCGCCGCCCGTTTCGGCGGCCGGCACCCGTATTTTGACGGTTCGGATCTTGTCGAGCAGGTCGCGCCCGAGGCTCGCCGCCAGTTTGGAATCCTTGCGGTGGAGACTTTTCAGGCTTTCGACGAACTGGTAGGTGATCCCGTCCGCGTCGAGTTTTTTCCGGGCCACCGTGTACGAGGTGTCCGGGTCTTTTTTGGCGATCGCCGCCGTCAGCTCGAGCTCGAGCTCGTCCGTTGCGAGCGGATCGTTTTCGTCCGTGAGCGGCGCTTTGAGGGCGGCCAGCGCGTCGAGCGCCGTCCGCGAATCGCGCGCGGCCAGCGTCAGCAGAAACTCCCGGCGGAGCACGGCCAGCCGGTAGCGCTCGTCATACATCCGCGCTTTTTCGGCGGTGCTCGATTCGTCGCCGGCCGGCGTTTCGAGTCCGGCGAACAGGCCCTGCAGCTCGCCGAAGGCGCTTCGAAAGATCGCGCGGGCCGCTTCTTCGTCGCGGGTCCACATCAGATCGGCGACGATCGTCTGCGCCTGAATGCGGTTTGCCGGCAGCCGGTATTGTTTCGTCTCGCGCTCGACCTCGGCCAGCAGCTTCCAGCCGGCCTCTTTGAATTCGGCCGCCGAACCGTCCGGGCCGGCGACGGTCGGGCCGCTCTGGGCTCTGATTCCGGTCTGAAAAATCAGGCCGGCGGCGAGCAGCAGCCAAAAGGACAGTTTTCGAAGGCCGCCGGTCGGCCGCGGGCGGGGCGAAAAAACGCCGTCGCGGCGCGGCACGGTTTCAAAACAGTCGGTTTCGGTCAATCTAAAAAAATTCATCATCATCTCCAAAAAAAACGGTTGGCGGCTTTCAGCCCTTCAGATTCCGCGCGCCGTCGCGCATCGTTTCGGCGAGCAGGCCGTAAACGGCCGTCCAGGCGGCCCGCGCTTCGGCGTTGAAATCGCGGCCGAGCGCTTTTTCGAGCGTCCAGATGAGCGCTTCTCCGACCTTTTCGTAATCCTCGTCGGCGACGCCGTAAGCGACGTGCCGGCGGCCGAGCTCGCGAACCGCCGGGAGCAGCTCGCCGGGCGTCTCGAGCCGGACGACCGCGTATTCGATCACCTCCATCAGCTTGCGGCCCTGGTCCTTGAGATCGTGGACGAACAGCGACCGCAGCTTCGGGTCGAGGTCGAACAGCTTGGCGTAGAACAGCGCGGCCGCCTGTCCGGCGATCGGCCGGATTTTCTTAAAAGTCCGGCGGACTGATTTGATCTGCTTTTCCGTCATCGTCATTCCTCCTTCAGCGGGCGGCCGTTCGAAAATCTCCTTCAAAATGCGACGCTTCCGGCCGTCCCGGAGACCTAAGGCGAAACTGCCGGGCGAAAACTATCATCGCCGGAAAATTTTTTTTGTTTTTTTTTGAATTGTGCTAAATTGGGTAGCGATTCCCGTCTAAAGTTCTGGATGAAAAAAAACGAAACTGAAAATCTGACCGAACTTTTGACGGCGTGGAGCGACGGCGACGAGCTCGCGCTGGAACGTCTCGCGCCGCTCGTGCAGGCCGAGCTGCACCGGCTCGCGCGGCAGTATATGCGGCGCGAACGGGAGAACCATATTCTGCAGACCTCGGCGCTGATCAACGAAGCGTATCTCCGGCTGATCGACTGGAAGGCCGTCAAATGGCAGAACCGCGCGCATTTTTTCGGCGTCGCGGCCAATCTGATGCGGCGGATTCTGGTCGATTTCGCGCGCCGGCGGCCGCGCGTCGCGCCGGACCGCGACGCCGAACACATCGTGCTCGACGAGGCGTTTCGGCTGACGACCGAGAAAGACGCCGATCTGCTGGCGCTCGACGAAGCGCTGCGGGCGCTCGCCGAACTCGACGAGCGCAAGGCGCGGATCGTCGAGCTCCGGTTTTTCGGCGGTTTGACGGTCGAGGAAACGGCCGAAGTTCTGAAGATCGCGCCGATCACCGTGATGCGCGAATGGCAGAAGGCGCGCGCGTGGCTCTACTGCGAGCTCAGCCCGGACTGATTTTTTTGAGACATAATTCGTGAACCCCGAACGATGGAAACAAATCGACGACCTGTTCGACATCGCGCTCGACCTGCCCGAAGCCGAGCGCGAGGCTTTTCTGTCGGAGAACTGCGGCGGCGACGCCGAACTCGAGCAGAAGCTCAGGGAGCTTTTGCGGGCGGCGGCGCCGGGCGAGTTTCTCGAACGGTCGGCGATGCGGATCGCGGCCGAAAATCTGGCCGCCGCGACGTCCGCCGCCGAAGCCGATTTCGTCGGAATGCGGATCGGCAATTACCGGATCGAGCGGCAGATCGGCGCGGGCGGAATGGGCGAGGTCTATCTGGCGCGGGACGAAAAGCTGCACCGCGCGGTCGCGCTCAAGATCCTGCCCGCCGAATACACCTCGAACGACGAGCGCGTCAAGCGTTTCGAGCTCGAAGCGCGGGCCATCTCGGCGCTCAATCACCCGAATATCGTGACGATCCACGACGTCGGAAACGCCGCCGGCATCAACTACATCGCGACCGAATTCGTCGAGGGCCGGACCCTGCGCGAGCTGATCGACGAAAAGCCGTCGCTGGCGGAAATCCTCGCCATTATGATTCAGGTCTGCGAAGCGCTTTCGGCGGCGCACGGGGCCGGGATCATCCATCGCGACATCAAGCCGGAAAACATTATGCTGCGGCCCGACGGCTATGTTAAGGTTCTCGATTTCGGGCTCGTCAAGCTGAGCGGGAGCGAGCCGCCGCCGGTCGACAATTTCGCGCGGACGGCGAAGGGCATCATCATCGGGACGCCGGCCTATATGTCGCCCGAACAGGTGACCGACGACCGCATCGATCACCGCACCGATCTGTGGAGCGTCGGCGTCGTTCTCTACGAGCTGCTGACGGGGTTCAACCCGTACAAAAAAGAGACGCGGCAGGCGACGTTTCAATCGATCCTGCTCGACGAACCGCCGCTCGCGAGCACGCTCAACCGGGAAGTGTCGGGCGAGCTCGACCGGATTTTGTACAAGGCGCTCGAAAAAGACCCGTCCCTCAGTTACCAGACGGCCGCCGATCTGCGGGCCGATCTGCGGCGCGTCAGGCGCGAGTTCGATTCCTCGGCGGGCGGGCGCGAGGACCTTTCGGCGCGGCGGGCGCGCGGGCGGGCGCGGCGGGCGTGGTTCGCGGCGGCGGTCGTCCTGTTTCTGCTGGCGGCCGGCGGCGCGGCCTTCTGGTATTTCGGTTTTTACCGGAACCGGCCGCCTGTCGACTGGTCGAAGGCGCGCACTCTGCCGCTGACCGAGATCCCCGGCTCGGAGATCTTTCCGACGCTTTCGCCGGACGGGAAGTCTTTTGTTTACGCGGCGAAATCGGAGCGCGGCGATTACGATCTTTTCTGGCAGCGGGTCGGCGAAAAACGCGCCCGCAGCCTGACGGAAGATTCCGCCGCCGACGAGACGATGCCGGCCTTTTCGCCGGACGGCGAACGGCTCGCCTTTCGATCGGAAAAGGCCGGCGAGGAGGGAATTTACGTGATGAGCGCCGGCGGCGAAAACCGGCGGCGGGTCGCGGATTTCGGTTTTCATCCGGCGTGGTCGCCCGACGGGAAGGAGCTCGTCGTCAGCACGCAGGGCAAGGAGCTGCCCGACACGCGCAACGGCACGCCGAGCGAACTCTGGATCGTCAGCGCCGAGACCGGCGCGAAACGGCTGCTGAGCGCGGCCGACGCGCTCCAGCCGGCGTGGTCGCCCGACGGCCGGTTCATCGCCTACTGGTTCTATCCGCCGAACGTCGGCCGCCGCGACGTCGGGATCGTCCCGGTCGCGGGCGGCGAGCCGACCGTCATCACGAGTGACGGGACGACGAACTGGAACCCGGTCTGGTCGCCCGACGGCCGGTATCTCTATTTCGCCTCCGACCGCGGCGGCAATATGCGTTTCTGGCGCGTCGCCTTTCACGCCGGAAAATTCGAGTCCGAGCCCGAACCGGTCGTCACGCCCTCGAAATACAGCCGCCATCTCGCCTTTTCGGCCGACGGCACGCGCCTGATCTTCGTCGCGACCGACGTCCGCTCGAACCTCCAGGCGGTCGCTTTCAACCCGGCGACCGAAAAGACGGTCGGCGAGCCGTTCTGGATCACGCGCGGCGACCGGCAGATTCAGCGGCCCGAGCTTTCTCCGGACGGCACACAGTTCGTCTTTTCGCTTTCGCGCCAGACGCAGGACGACATCGTCATCGTCAGCCGCGACGGCGCGAACCAGCGGGATTTGACCAAAGACGCGGCCTTCGACCGCTATCCGCGCTGGTCGCCGGACGGCCGGCGAATCGCCTTCGCCTCGGACCGCAGCGGCGTTTACGAAATCTGGACGATCGACGCCGACGGCACCAATCTCCGGCAGATCACCTTCACCGGCCGGGAAGGGACGTCGTTTCCGATCTGGTCGCCCGACGGCAAACGGCTTTTATACCGCATCGCGCCGCAGAGCCGGATCATCGACCTGTCCGACGGCGCCGACGAGCAGACGTCCGTCACGCTGCCCGTTTTCGATCCGGCCGACCGCCAGCGCTTCGTCGTCTGGGACTGGTCGCCGGACGGCACGCGGCTGGCCGGCAGCTTCAGCGGCTCGCCGATGAAGGCCGGCATCTATTCGCTGGCCGGGAACCGGTTCGAGCCGCTCGACGCGATGGACAGCTACCCGATGTGGCTGCCGGACAACCGGCGGATCGTCTACGGCCATAACGACCGCATCTTTATTACCGACACGGAAACGAAGCGAACGCGCGAGCTCGATTTTCGGCCGGCCGGGGATCTTCGCGACATCGGGATCAGCCGCGACGGCCGCCTGCTCTACTACACGCTGCAGTCCGGCGAATCCGACATCTGGCTGCTCGACGCCGCCGGAAAATAAACGCGCCGCCGGCCGCGCTTAAGAAAAGGACAAACCTTCCTCTAACCCCGAATTCTTCCGGGGTCGGATCATCGCCGCGGCTCTCTGCGCTTCGCTAGGCAAACCAGAATTTTTCGACCGCCTTCCACCAGGCGGCGAGCATTTTTTTATCGAGCTTCAAAACCCCCGCCCGCGTCACGCGCGGAGGCGGCGCGACGCGCGACGCGAGGGCGTCGAAAACCTTCCCGCGGTCCTTTATTTCGACCCGGGAGAGCAGGTGCCAGAGCGTTACCGGGGAATCGTCGGCGGATTCGTCGAGCACGGTCGCGAGCGCCGGCGCGCCGCCGTTTTCGAAATCGAACCGGTAGAGCGCGTCCCTGAACGCCGGCGACGCGTTCTCGGAAAACGGCGTTCCGAGACCGGCGTCTTTTCTGGTGAAGGCGATCGTTCCGGCGGGCACGATCGCTTCGCGGCCGCCGCGTTCGAGCGCGACGTAGCCGATCGTTACCTGAAGCCGGCCGTTGCCGCGCGGATCGACTTCGAGCGTGTATTCGCAGCCGAGATCGACGGCGACGGCCGACGGCGTGTCGACGATGAAAAGCCGCGGCGGAGCGAGGATTTTGGCCGAGAGAGTTCCTTTTTCGAGGGCCAGCCGGTGGGCGGTCGCTTTCGTTTCGACGAGGCGGACGCGCGAGTTCGGCGCGATTTCGACGTCGCCGATGTCGGCGACCTCGACGCGCGCCCGCGAATTCGCGTCGGTTTCGAGAACTTCGCCGACGGCGAGCCGCGCGCCGGCGAAGGAATTGCCGATTTTCGGCAGACCGGCGAGCGTTTCGACGTTCCACGCGGGCGTCAGCGGCGGCGGCAAAGCGGGCGCCGGCCGGACCTGCGGGGCGACGGGCGTGTTCGATTCCTTGAAAACCGGCGGCGGGTTCGGCGGAGAAGACGGATTCGCGGCGTTCGTCCGGGCGTTTCCGGGCGCGTTCGCCGACGGCGTGACGGTCGCGTCCGGCGAAATCGCGGGCTGCGCGAACGGCGACGGATCTTCACGGACGGCGGTTTCCGGCGCGTGAGCGGCAGGCCGGATAACGAGATAAGCGGCCGTCGCGGCGACGAGCAGGAGCGCGGCGGCCGCGACGGCGCGAAAGCCGAGACCGGCGGCCGGTGACGCGAAAACGGACGGCCGCGGATCGTCGTCGAGCGCTTTTTCGATTTTATGCCAGAGCGCGTCCGGCGCGTCCTCCGGCTTCAACCCGATCATCGCGAGCGCCGCGCCGTATTTGATCTCGTCATGCACGGCGCGGCAGCCGGCGCAGACCAGCAGATGCTCGGCGATCGACTGCTGCTCGGTTTTCGGCAGTTCGTGATTGACGAAGGCCGAAAGTCTCTCGGTGTAATGCTTCTCGTTCATTTAATCTCTTTCTTCAAATGCTTCAGTTTTCCAGCCAGCATTTTATGGCCGCGGTTGAGCCGCGACGAAACCGTGCCGATCGAGCAGTCGAGCACGCGCGCGATTTCCTCGTAGCTCAGACCTTCGGAATATTTGAGCAGGATCGGGAGCCGGAATTTCGGTTTGAGCGCGGCGATCGCTTTCCGCACTTCGCCGGACAATGCGTGCCGCTCCAGCTTTTCGTCCGCCGCGGTTTTCGTGCGAATCACGCCAAAAAAGTTTTCGAGCGAGAAAAAGCGCCGGTGTCTGCGCTGTTCGTCGATGCAGGCGTTGATCGTCATCCGGTAGATCCACGTCGTCAGCTCCGCCTCGGCCCGGAACGAGCCGATCTTCTCGAAAATCTTCAGAAAAACGAGCTGCGAGACGTCTTCGGCGAGGGTTCGATTGCCGCCGAAAAAATTCAGCGCGACCGAAAAAACGCGGCGCTGGTGTCTTTCGTAAAGACGCGCGAACGCCTCGCGACGGCCGCTTCGACAGTCGGCCAGCAAGTCTCGCTCGATCTCCTTTTCGGTCATTCCGAAAGCGCGCTCCATTATCTTTTTCAACGATTTTATCTCAAATCGGTCTTAAGACCGATAAATTTCATTCGACTTTTTTCAGCCGATTTTCGCCGCCGCCGCGCCGGAAGACGATTTCCCGCGCTTTTCCGGCCGCGTCCCTGACGAATTCGACGCGCGGATTGCCGCCCATTCTGATGAGGAACGTCGTTTCCGTTTCGGGGATCAGCTCCTGCCGCGAGCCGCCCGGCGGATTGGCGTAGAGCTTTCCGTTTTCGGTCGTGACGAACAGTCGGAACCCGCTGCCGGAATCGTAAGCGCCGACGTAGGAATCGATGATTTTTTGATCGAGCGCGCCGAGAATTTCGGTCGGCCGCAGATCGTTCCAGCCGTATTCCTTCGCGACGGCGCGCATAATTTCCATCACGAGCTCCGCGCCGTTATCGGAATTCGTCATCACGACCGCGCCCCGGCCGTTTTCGAAATAGCCGAGCATCAAACAGTAAAAACCCTCGGTCGAGCCGTTGTGCCCGAACCGGAAAGGACGCGGCGCGCCCTTCAGGCCGAAGCCGAGACCGACTTCGGGAAACTGCGGCGTGAGCATCTCGTCGACGGATTTCGCCGCGAGGATCCGGTTCGATGCGCCGTTCCGGCTTTTCTGAATCTCGATCACGAATCGCGCCAGATCCGACGGCGTCGTCCATAATCCGGCGGCCGCAAGTTCCGGGTAAGCGTGCCATTTCCCGGCGACCGCCGCGCCGTCCGGGCGATGGCCGGCGGCCGCCGCATCACGAAATTTCGCGGGCAGCGAAACCCCGAAAAAGCTGCGTTTCATCCCGAGCGGCGCGAGCACGATCCGGTTCATCAACTGCGGAAAATCCGTCTTCGCGACGTCGATCATCAATTGCTGAAGAATCGTAAAGCCGCCGCCCGAATAATCGTTTCGCTTGCCCGGCACGGCGGCGACGCGCAGCGGCGCGGAATTGGCCGGTTTTTCGCCGTCGAGAATCTGCGCGAGCGTCGGCCGCAGCGCGTAAGGCGCGTAGCCGTCGAATCCGCGGACGGTGATGCCGGCCGAATGCGTCAGCAGTCCGCGCACCGTCACCTTCCGGTCCTTCGTGAACTCGTTTTCCGGAACTTTCCACGAAACGAGCCGGTCATTGACGTTTTCGTCGAGCGCGAGCCGGCCCGTTTCGACGAGCTTCATCGCCCCGACGGCCGTCACCGGCTTGCTGATCGAACCGGCCTGAAAAAGCGTGCCGGTCGTGACCGGCCGGGTCTTCTCCGCATCCATAAGCCCGTAACCTTTGGCCCACGCGATCCGGTAATCGTCGATGACCGCGATGCTCAGGCCGGGGACTTTGTAATGCTTCATCCGTTCGAGCAGATTCATCGCGGCGGCCGGGCGGCCCCTGACGACGTATTCCGCGAGCAGGCCGTTTTCGATTCGCCGGATTCTTTCATCGGCAGCAGATTTCGACGATCTTTGAGCGGCGGCCGGAAGCGGCGGCGAGACGAGCGCCGCGCAAATCAGAAGCGCGGTAAATTTGATCTTGAATAATCGAATCATTGTTATCCCCGAGAGTTTTTTTGACGGTAATCAGTAATCCAGGCGGATGTCGCGAAGGCCGCGCCGGACACCGTCCGCACCGCGTTCGAGCCGGACGATCGGATTGAAGCCGCCGCGGCCCGAAAGCTGTTTCTTTTTGATTTCCGGCGTGATCAATTCGTCGCCCTCGAACCAGACGTCGTCGATCCAGTATTCCCGGAATCGCAGGCCCGTCAGCGTAAAATGAATATGCGCCGGCGTGTCGCGGGCCGGGTACGGCGCGGGTTTGATCGTTCGAAACTCGTAGCGGCCGTCTTTTCCGGTCAGCATCCATCCGTGGTGTTTCCCGTGCGGATGCTCGCCTTTGCCGCGCCCGTAAAAGCCTTCGGCATTGGTGTGATACGCGTAGATCAGGATGTTCGGCGCGGGCGTGCGGCCGTCTTTTTCGTAGACCGTGCCGGCGATCACGAGCGGCTCGCCGGCATCCTTTTCGTCGGCCAGCGCGGTTTTCCACGAAATTTCGTCGGGCGCTTCGCGGGCCGCGCCGCACCAGTTGCAGTTTTCCGGGTCGCCGGCGTTTTTCCGGATCGCTTCGAGGATTTCCCTGGTCGATTTCTGCGCGAAAACGCGGCAGTCGGTCAAAAACGGCAGCGCGAAAGCCGCCAGCATCGTGCGCCGCAGAAAGTCGCGGCGGTTTTCGGTCGGTCGGTTCATCGTCGTTTCTCCTGTCGAAAATTGCGAACGAAAAATTAGACGGCGCGCCGGGGGATTTTCTTTCAAGTTTTTTTCAAATAAACTAAACTGTTACTGCCGGGATGCTGATACTCGAAACCGCCAGACTGATTTTGCGCCCGTTCGACGAAAACGACGTCGATCAGGTTTTCGCGATGCGCTCGGACGCCGACGTGATGCGTTATATCCGGCCGGTTCAGACGACCCGGGCCGAGGCCGAAAGCTGGATCGGGCTCGTTTCGAGCCGCTGGGCGACGGATAAAATCGGTTTCTGTGCGGTCGTCGAAAAAGCCAGCGGCCGCTTCGTCGGCTGGTGCGGGCTCTGGCGGCTGAAGGAAACCGGCGAAACCGAGGTCGGCTACGCTTTGCGCCGGGAATTTCGCGGCCGCGGCTACGCGCTCGAAGCCGCCGGCGCTTTTTTGAAATACGGTTTCGAAACGCTCGGCCTCGACGAGATCGTCGCCGTCGCGCGGCCCGAAAACCGCGCCTCGTGGCGCGTGATGGAGCGGCTCGGGATGACCTACGATTACACCGGCCGATTCTACGAAAGCGAGCTGGTTCACTACTCGATCTCGCAGGGCGATTTCGGATTTCGGATTCCGGATTCCGGATTGGACTGAAGCGCCGCCTTTACGTCTGCAAAGCAAATTAATACTCTGAAACAAAAGCTTGAGAAATGAAGGCAGGACTTCGAAACCCGGGCAATCCGAAATCCGAAATCCGAAATCCGCAATCGAAATTATGTTCGAAACCGAAAGACTTTTGATTCGAAAATTTACCTACGGCGATCTGCCGAAGCTGATCGAGCTGCGCGCGGACGAGGAAGTGATCCGCTTTCTCGGCGGGCGGCGGCTGCAGAATCCGGAAATGATCGAAAAACGCCTCCGGTATTACCTCGACTGCTACGCCAAATTCGGCTACGGGATGTGCGCGATGCACTGGAAGCCGACCGGCGAGCTGATCGGCTGGAGCGGTCTGCAGCCGCTCGAAGAAAGCGGCGAAACCGAGGTCGGTTACGGGATGATCAAAGAATTCTGGGGCCGCGGCATCGGCTACGAATGCGCGCGGGCGTGGCTCGACTACGCCTTTACGAAGACCGCCACCGAGCGCATCGTCGCCGTCGCCGCGCCCGAAAACACGGGCTCGTGGCGGATTATGGAAAAATGCGGGATGCGCTACGAGAAAACCGCCGAACACTACGGCTTCGAATGCGTCTTCTACGGCATTTCGCGCGACGAATACCTTTTGCGAGTTTAGGAAGTTTAGGAAGTTTGGGAAGTTTGGGAAGTTGGTTGATTTCTTCCTGAATTTTGTGAGTTTCCTGAACTTCTTTTTAATGTACGACAAACTGTTAGTTTGTCGCCGCGCCGCGCGGGTGTGAAGCGCTTTTACAGGCTGTCGCCTGTCAACCGGCTGACAGCCGATCGTACGTTTTCTTCCCGGACTAAAAAAATGCTTTCTCAAACCGGCGTTTTACGGTAAAATGTTGAAAGCAGTATCCTTCTCCCGGCCTGCCGGCAATCGTTTTTCATTCCTTTTTTCGACCGTCGAGCTTCTATGAAAATCAGCTATCCGAAATTGATCTTTGCCGTCGTGATGATCCTTTATTTTTTGTCGATCGCCTACGCGCCGATGAACGGGAGCTTTCTCGACATCGTCGATCTGCCGATCCACGAAACCGGGCATCTTCTGTTCCGGCCGTTCGGACAGTTTCTGATGGTCGCCGGCGGTTCGCTTTTCCAGATCATTATGCCGGCCGTCTTCGTCGGCTATTTCGTCTGGCACCAGAAATATTATTCGGCCGGCATCGTGCTTTTATGGGTCGGGCAGAGCATCATCAACGTTTACGTCTACGCGGCCGACGCCGTCGTGATGCAGCTCGTGCTGACGAGCGGAATGACCGGCAGCGAGGGCAGCTTTCACGACTGGAATTATCTGCTGACCGAAACCGGGCTCATCAATTCGACCAAAGCGGTCGCCAGTCTGATCCGGATGGCGGGAACGCTGACGATGATCGCGGCCGGCGTCGTCGCGGTCTATTATTCGATTTACCCGCAGGACGAAACGGATTTCCGGAACGATTGAAGATCCGATTTTGAATCCGTCTTCGGGCCGGAAACGATAATGGCCCGTGATCGCTTTCGACATAGAAAAAAGCGCCGAAAAGCTTCGGCGCTTTTTTAATTTTCGGATTACGGGACGATCAATTTTTGCCCTCTACCGGAACGTCGCCGACCAGACCCCACGGAAATTGGGCGTTCGAATTGTCGGCGCTGTAATAGATATACCAGCGGGCCGTCGACGGCCGCCAGACCGCGAAATCCGTTTTCAGATCGCCGTCGTAATCGGCCGGCACGGGGACGTCCGAAGCGAGCCCCCACTGCAGATAGATAAAATTGCCGTCCGAGCTTTTGAGAATGTACCAGACGCCGGTCGACGGCCGCCAGACGGCGATGTCGGTCTTGCCGTCGCCGTCGTAGTCTTCCTGCACCGGTATGTCGCCGGTCGATCCGAAATGGATGAACGACGGCTGGCCGTTCGAGCTTTTCAGGATATACCAGACGCCGTCCGACGGCCGCCAGACCGCGACGTCGGCCGCGCCGTCGCCGTCGAAATCGCCCGGCGCCGGTTTGTCGCCGTTGATTCCCCACTGCACGAAGCGGTAGGAATCGTCGGCGCTGTTGCGGATATACCAGACGCCGTTCGACGGGCGAAAGACGGCGATGTCGGTCCGGCTGTCGCCGTCGAAGTCGGCCGGCGCGGGCACGTCGCCCGTCATACCCCACGGGACCGAGACGTAATTGCTGGCCGCATTGAAATAGCTGCGGGCGATATACCACGTCCCGTTGCTCGGGCGAAACATCGCCAGCTGGCTGTAGTAGTTGCCTAAATAATCGGCCGGCACCGGAATGTCGTCGGCGAGCCCGAAGAAGTAGCCGGGAAAAACCTGGTTCGGGTACCATTTTCGATCGCTCGGCCGGAAAATCGTCGGTTCGGCCTTCGCTTTACTGTCGTCCGGACCGTAGACGAAGTCGAACGGCGTCGCTTTGAACCGGTAAGACTCGACCGGGACGTCGACCGCCCGCGTCAGCAGGATGCTTTCCGACGCGTAGGTGTTGTAATGGGTCGTGAGGATTTTTCCGTCGCCGAGAACGGTTAAAAGGCTCCAGTAGAAACCGCCGGAATTAGTTTCGAGGAATTTTCCGGTGACGGTCGTCCCGTCGGCCGACAAACGGGCCAGCCCGAGCGTTACTCCGTGCCGGCTGCTGCGGTTCGAAGGGATAAACGTCGTGGTGCTCACAAGGATCTGCCCGTCCGGCCTGACCGCGACGGCGTTCGGGGCGTCGTCGAGGAAGGACGTGACGTCGAATGACGTCTGGCCGCCGGTGCCGAACGCGGCGTCGAGAGCGCCCGCCGTCGTGTAGCGGGAGACCAGCACGTCCTTGTGGCCGCGCCCCCAGGAGGTTGTTTTCGCGATTCTTCCGGCCACCACGAGCTTGTCGTCGGGCTGCAGCGTCGCCGAATAAAAGGCTTCGTTCGTGAAATTGATGAGCGGATAAGTACTATCGATCGAACCGTCGGCATTGATCCGGCGGGCAAAACCGGTCGGGCCGTCGTAGTTGTCTTTCCCCATCAGGATAAGCTTTCCGTCGGATTGCCGGAGCAGCTTCATCGGAAAGAACTGATAAGAGGCCGCCGGGTAAAGCATAAACCCATCGCCGCCGAAACCGGGGTCGAGCGTCCCGTTCGGGTTGTAGCGGATCAGGGTCGACGAATAGGCGCCGGTAACGCTCGACGCATATCCCGCGGCGACGATTTTTCCGTCGGGCTGGATGAGAACGGCCTGGAGCTGGTCGTTGAAACCGATCGCGAGGTTCGGCCGGTGAATGCCGCCGCCCGCAAAGCTCGTGTCGAGCGTCCCGTTTTCGTTAAAGCGCATAACGAGACCGTCGCCGTTGTCGAAGCCGACGAGCACGATCTTTCCGTCAGTCTGCCGCGCCGCGGCGGTGATCGTGTGAGTCTGCCCGATGTAGGGAATCGCGAGCTGCACCGCGCCGTTCGGGCCGTAAGAACTGTCGAGCGTGCCGTCGGCGTTGAAGCGAACGAAGCTCGTTTTGGTGGCGACGAGAATTTTCCCGTCGGACAGGACGAAGCTGCCGACCGGCGGGCCGGCCTCGGCGGAAGTCGCGACGCCGCCTGTGCCGAACGTCGGGTCGAGCTGCGCCGGGCTCCGGTCGGGGCAGAAAAGAATCAGACCGAGCAGAAAAATGACCCCAAGAGTGATTTTCTGCCATTCGATTTCGGGAGAGAAACTAACAGAATCAGCCGTTTTCATTGATGTGTCCTCCAGGCTAAGGGTGGCGATTTCGGTATCGGGTAATATCATTATAATACCAGGTTCGGACGGCAAAAAACTTAAATTTTATAAAATCTTCGCGGAATCGAAAGACCGGCGGCCGGCGGCTCGAATTTGACGGCTCGGATCTTTTTCCCCAAAATGATAAAGACGGTAAAAATATGACTTTCGGCGTGAACGCCGCCGCTTTTTCGGCAAGTCGAAGGGCGCGAATGTTCGACGGCGGAAGCGAGCCGGGCAGGAAAAATAGACGGATTTATGAAATTTACGCTCATCACCGGCGCGTCGAGCGGCATCGGCGAAGCATTTGCCCGGCGGCTCGCGGCCGACGGGCACAATCTCGTGCTGGTCGCGCGCTCGGAAGACAAGCTCCATCAGCTCTGCGACGAACTGATGCTCAAACACAAAATCACCGCGCATTACATCGCGGCCGATCTGACCGAATTCGAAGCGGACAAACGGCTTTTCGAGGAAACCGAGCGGCACGGCTTCGAGATCGACTGGCTCGTCAACAACGCCGGCTTCGGCTCGATGGGCGATTTCGCCGGGCTCGAGCTCGAACGCGAGCTGCAGATGATCGATCTGAACATCTCGGCGCTCGTCGCGCTGACGCACCATTACCTGCCGGCGATGCGCGCGCGCAAAAGCGGCGTGATCGTCAACGTTTCGTCGACGGCGAGCTTTCAGCCGATCCCGTATATGGCGACCTACGCCGCGACGAAGGCGTTCGTGACGTCGTTTTCCGAAGCCGTCAACGAGGAAAACCGCGCCTACGGCATCACCGTCACGGCGCTCTGTCCGGGCCCGACCGACACGAATTTTTTCGCGGTCGCGAACGCCGTCCCGTTCACGGCGCGCGGCGTCCAGACGTCCGAGGACGTCGTCGAAAACGCCTTAAAAGCCGTCCGCGCCGGCAAGGCTGTCAAGGTTTCCGGTTTCCGCAACTACATCGGCTCGGTCCTCGGAACGCTCGCGCCCGACGCGCTCGTGACGCGCACGATCGGCAGCTTTTTGCGGCCGAAACTGAAGAAAAAAGTTTAGGAAGTTTGGGAAGTTTAGGAAGTTTGGGAAGTTTGGGAAGAAAACGTACAATCGGCTGTCAGCCGGTTGACAGGCGACAGCCTGTAGAAGCGATTCACACCCGCGCGGCACGGCGACAGACTAACAGTCCGTCGTACATTCAGGAAGTTCGGGAAGAATCCAATTACTTCCAAAACTTCCAAAATTCCCCGAACTAAAAAAAGGATGAAAATCACCGTTCTCGGGAGCGGTTCGACGGGCAACGCCGTTTTGATCGCGACCGAAAAAACCAGAGTGCTGGTCGACGCCGGTCTGAGCGCGAAGCAGATTCTCGAACGGATCGCGGCGGTCGGCGAAGACCCGGCGCGGCTCGACGCGATTTTGATCACGCACGAGCATTCCGATCACGCCGGCGGCCTGCGCGTGCTGCTGAAAAGCGTCAATTGCCCGGTCTTCGTTTCCGAGGCGACCGAAAACGCTTATTACGCGACGCGCAAGGGCGTCGCGAACGGCGACAGCGAGGCCGTCAAGCGCCGCGACGTGCTCCGCAGCCGCACCGAACGAATCGAGTCGAACCGCGAATTCCGGATCGGCGACATCGACTTCGAGCCGTTCACCGTCCCGCACGACGCGGCCGACAATTTCGGTTTCGTCGCCAAAAAAGAAGGCGTCCGGATCGCGACACTGATGGATTTCGGGTACGTCACGACGCTGATCAAGGAAAAGCTCCGGCGCTGCGACTGCATCGTCGTCGAATCGAACCACTCGCGCGATATGCTCAAGACCTGTCCGGTTTACAGCTGGGATCTGAAACAGCGGATTCTCTCGCGCACCGGCCATCTGTCGAACGAGGATCTTTCCGACTGGCTGACCAACGATTTCGACGGCGCGGCCCGCGACATCGTCCTCGCGCATCTCTCGCAGCGCGCCAACGAACCGCATCTCGCGCGCCTGATGGCCGAAACCGCGCTCGAGCTGCGCCCCAATTTTTTCAAAGCCGAAACGAAGATCACCGTTTCGTACCACAAACAGCCGACCGACTGGATCGAATTTTAACAAACTCCGGGCCTCAGGTCTTGAGTTTTGAGTCTTATAGTTACTGACAGAACTTATTGGAAAAAGCGAACGCGACCTGAATCGCCGCTTTTTCCAATAAGCTCTGTCAGTAACTATAATTAAAAAAGCGCGCTCCGTTTCGAGCCCGCTTTCCGGGTTGGTTTATCTAAAAGTAGTGGTCGCGCAGAGCGCCGTCGTATTTACCTTTCGACAGACAGCAGTGCTTGAAATCTCCGGCGCGAGCCGCACGGGCAGAGATCGTTGCGGCCGAGCTTTTCGATCAGCTCCTTGTCGCCGTGGACGATCCGCAAGCCGCGTTTGACCTGCGTTTCGGACGGGAAGCCTTTGCGGCGTTTGCTGGTCGGTTCAAAAGGAGTAATGTTCCTCAAATTTTAATTTCTTCGTCATTGTTTTATCCTCCCTGATTGAAATCTTCCGCCGAAACGGAAAAGCCATTTTAGCAGAGCGCGGCGCGTTTGAGAAGAAATTTATTCGCTCAGAGCGCGACCCGCAGGCCGACGATGTTTTCGTCGTTGTGCGCGATGTCGCCGACGCGAAAGGCCGAGCGGCAGTTCGAGGCGCGGTCGAGCCACGAACCGCCGCGCTGGACGCCGTAGCTGCGGTCGCCTCCTGCGAGCCACGCGCTGCCGTCCGCCGGCGCGTTCCGGTAATCCTCGTGCCAGACGTCGGCGCACCATTCCCAGACATTGCCGTGCAGATCGTAAAGCCCGAAGGCGTTCGGCGGAAAAGACCCGACCGCGGTCGGCCGCTTTCGAAATTCGCCCGGCGGCGCGTTTCCGAACGGCTGTTCGCCGTTGAAATTGGCCTGTTCGGTCGTCAGCCTCTCGCCGAAATAAAACGGCGTCGTCGTGCCGGCGCGGCAGGCGTATTCCCATTC